>CANJCO010000040.1 GCA_947473045.1 Myxococcales bacterium
ACCTGCGTCGACCGACTGCGAGGCGTCGACGCTCTGTGCGCTGTCGGGGGCGAAGAAGGCGTCGGGGAACTGCACGTCGAGCGAGGCGTCGATGGTCGGATCGACGACGGTCGCGTCGGCGCCAGGCTGACCGCCGTCGGTGCCCCAGTTGATGACGCCGGTGTCCACGCCCCCGGTGGAAGCGTCGGGCGTGGGCTGCGGATCGACGCCCGGATTGCCGCCGTCGCTGCCGCACGCGAACATGAGAGAGCCGACGCAGACGAGGCAAGCCAGTGAGATCGCGCTGCGCATGGAAAGCACCTTTCACGGGGCGGGCGAAAACCGCGCCGTACCTCTCGATAGTCGCACCATCGCCCGGGCGGGTGCAAGCCGCGACCGCGCGCCGAACAGCTACTGTGGTTCGTCGTAAAAGTCGGGCGTCTCGGGGGCGGCCTGCGCATCGGAGGCGGGCGCGTCGAGTCCCGAGTCCCGCTGCGGCGCGCTGCCGGCATCGCTGATCGTGGGCGGCGGCTCGGGCCACGAGAGGGCGCCCAGCGCCGAGTCTGCCTTCTCGCGGAGCGCGTCGAACTCGTCGCGGTCGGCCGCAGGCAGCACACGCACGCCGTCGAGCTTGAGTACGAGAGGGTCGAGGAACACGTTGCCGCGCTTGAGGGCGAAGTGCAGATGTGGACCGGTCACGCGGCCGGTCTGGCCGACGTATCCCAGAAGTTGTCGGGACTCCACATGTTCTCCGCTGTGGAGTCCCGGGGCGAAGCGCGACAGGTGACAGTACGCAGTTGTGAGTCCGCTGGGGTGGTCGATCTGCACCATGTTGCCGCAGGGGCCGCTGTCGCCAACGCTGCGCAGGACGCCCGCGCCGGCGGCATAAATGGGAGTTCCGGTCGACGCCGCGAAGTCGACGCCGTTATGGGGCATCACCACGTGCAAAACCGGATGCACGCGGTTTGGATTGAAGCGCGACGAGATGCGCGCCATCGGGATCGGCGATCGCCAGCCGCCATGATAGGGCTGCCTCCCCTTTGCGTCGTAGTATCCGCCTCGCGGGGCGCGGTCTTTTCTGTCTTTGCCTGGAGGTTCGCTGTAGCCCTTCGGGTAAAAGTAGACGCGCACCGCAGGCCTGCCCGCCGCCGTCCACTCGACGGCATCGAGCGATCCGTAGCGGATGAAGTCGCCCTCGAGCCGGTCTTCGGTGGCGACCAGCTTGAGCTTGGCGCCGGGCCGAAGGTCGGACAGCTCGGCGTGGCCGTCGAGCGCGTCGTCGATCAGCGCGGCGAGCTCCCCGCGAAGCCCGGCGCTCTCGAGGTCGGCTCGCAGGTCATCGCCGACGATGAAGGCCGCGCCCACCCTGGCGTGTTCGGCCACGAGGTCGAGCCGGCGAGCGGTGAGCTCCCCGTCCTCGCCGATCCGGGCTTGCCATACATCGAAGGGCGAAGTGGCGTATTCGAACGCGGTGAGGCTCGCGCCCGCGTCGCCTTCGCCAGCGCGCCGCTCGGCGATGAACGTGTCTCGCGGGCTGGTATGGTCGAGGCTCCGCACCCGCGAAAATGCGGCGATGATGCGGCGCGCCTCCTTGTCGGTGAGGCCCGCGGACACCAGCGAGGCGATCATCCCGCGCTTGCCGGGCGCACCGGTCAGCGTCTTCGCCAGCGGGTCGCCGGCGTCGTCCGCGATGCGCCAGATGTGGGCGCGCGGGGCCGGCGGGGCCGCGGCGGCGTCCGGCGGATCGGAGGCGGCCACCACGTCGGTCGTCGACGGAGCAACGACGACGGGGGCGGGGATCGGCGTCGGGATCGGGCGGCGGGCGTGCCACGCAAAGGGCAGCGTCAGGCCCAATATGACGGCGGCACCCACGGCCAGTCCGACCGCGGACCGGGCCTTCGGTGAGGCGCGATCGATCCATCGCAACGCGGTCGGCCCGGGAGCCGGTGCGGCGTCGGTGTCGGAGGCCGGCTCCGTAGTCGCGGGCTCGGCATCCGCACCTCGATCGTCGGGGCGCGCGTCGTCGGGCGCCGCGGCCGTCGCTTCAGCCGACTCGGCGCTCGGCGCGCTGGCAGGCGTCGAGCGCGGCTCCATTTCGATCGCCTCGCCGCGGGTGGCGAGGTTGTCGTCTGCGACTTCTTCGGGCGGAAACACTTTCGGACTCGCAACGATACCGCGTTTTCGGTAGCGTCACAGGGCTTCCCATGGATGACCGCGTCAAGCAGCTACTCACCGTCGGGCGTGAGCACTACGGCAAGCGCGAGTTCGACAGAGCTGAGCCGCTGCTGCGTCAGGTTCTCGAGGCCGACGACCGTTTTGCCGACGTGCACGACATGCTCGGGGTCATCGCGCACGCCCGGGGTTCGTTCCCGCAAGCCGAGCGCCATTTCGAGCGCGCGCTCGAGATCAACCCGGCGTACACCGAGGCCGCGCTCAACCTGGCCGTGACTTACAACGACCGCGGCAAGTACGAGGCCGCGCGTGCAGTATACACGCGAATTCAAGGCGGCCCATCGGGCACCGCGGAGTCGCTCGATCCGTTCGCGCGCGGCAAACTCGCCAACATGCACGCCGATCTCGCGCAGGCCTACATCGAAAGCGGGCTGCTTCGCGAGGCCATCGGCGAGCTCGAAAAGGCTGTGGGGCTGTGCCCTCAATTTGCAGATCTCCAGACGAGGCTCGGCGGCCTGCTGCGCGAGGCTCGTGACTTCGCGCGCGCGCGCGCCCACTACGAAGCGGCGATCGCAGCGCGCCCTCAGTTCGTGCCGGCCCGCGTACAGCTCGGCGTGACGCTCCTCGCGCTGGGCGACACCGCGAGCGCGGAGGAGCAGTGGAAGAAAGTCCTCGAACTCGAACCGGACAACACGCAGGCGAAGATGTACCTGCGCATGCTGACGGCGGAGCGCGCGAAGACGCAGGAGAGCTGAAGCGCCATGCGCCGAACCTCCGGGCGCGACTGCGAAGTGCATGGAGGCGACTGCGGGGCGGCGAGCTGACGCCTGCGCGCGCGGCCGCGAGCGTCGCCGTGGGCCTGTTGATCGGAGCGACGCCGCTCTACGGCCTGCACCTCGTGCTCGTGATGGGCGTGTGCCTGCCGCTGAAGCTCGACGTGCCGCTCGCGTACCTCGCAGCGAACATCTCGAACCCGTTCGTCGCGCCGTTTCTGCTGCTGGCCGAAATTGAGACCGGAGCGATGGCGCGAGCTGGCGTGTGGCGCGACCTGTCCGCGGAGGCTGTGCGGCAGAGCGGACCTGCGCCCTATCTGGCCGATGTGGTGGTGGGGACGCTCGCGTTCGCGCCGGCGCTTGCGCTCGTCGGAGGCGCGGCGACCTACGGCGCAGCGGCGCTCGCGCAGCGACTCAGGCGCCCGCGCGGGGCGAAAGCGTAGTAGCCCGGACGCGAGATGGAGGCAGGGACGATCGCACGCGTGCAGGCTCGTTACGCGCGGGTGGGAACGCGATTTTACGTGCGCGGGAAGCTGTCGGGCGATCCAGTGTGCGCTCAGGTCGAGGCGCTCGCGCGGGCGGCAGGAGGCTTCGCGTCCGTGCTCGACGTCGGCTGCGGGCGAGGTCAGATGGGGCTCGCGCTCCTGGAACTCGGGCTCGCAGGGCAAGTGGCAGGCTTCGATTGGGACGCTGAAAAAATCGAGGAGGCGCGATCGGCGGCCAGCACCTTGCAGCATGGGCAGGCGCGCTTTTGGACGGGAGACACCCGCAGCGAGGCGCTCCCCGAGAGCGACGCAGTGCTGCTGCTCGACGTGCTTCACTACCTCACGGCAGACGAGCAAATCGGTTTGGTCGAGCGGGCTGCGCGCGCGGCGCGAAGGGCGATCGTCATCCGCGAGCTCGACCCCGATCGCGGCTGGCGGAGCGCCGTGACGCGCGCACAAGAGGCGGTGACCACGTTCGCCCGCTACAACGTGGGCGCCCGACTGCTGATCCGCCCGATCGCGCCGGTCGTGGAGAGCTTGCATCATGCGGGGTTTTCGGTGCGCGTCGAGCCGAGCTGGGGCGCAACACCGTTCGCGAACGTGGCGCTGCTCGCGACCCGGTGAGCGCCGGGTCGTGGTTGTCGGCCGCCTCCGCGTTCGGTAGCTTCAATCCGTGTACCTGATCGATACGTGCCCCTGCTGCGACGCTCGAGTTACCGCGGGCTGGCCCGCGATGGTCTCGCCATTCCTCGCGGATCGTGCGCTCCGCTCTGCTCCTTCATCCGCGCGGCTCCTCGAGTGTCGTCATTGCCACTTTCGCTTCTTCGATGTTCGTCTCGAGGACGCTGAAATCGCCCGCCTGTATGACGGATATCGCGGCGACGCCTATTTCCGGCAGCGCCACGCGCACGAGTGGTGGTACTCGCGACGGACGAACGATCGGATTGGCTCCGACGCCGGGATAGCCTCGCAGCGACGATCGGCGCTCACGAGCTTTTTGGCGGCGTCGATCGACTTGTCCACGGTCGATCGGGTGCTCGATTACGGCGGGGACAGAGGTCAGTTCATTCCGGAAGGGCTCGGCCGGGAGCGCGTGGTCTATGAGTTCTCGGGCGTCGAAGCGGTTGAGTCGGTTCGCGGCGTCACCGACCTCAGCGCGCTGAATGGGCAGCGGTTTGACCTCGTACTTGTCGCACACGTCCTCGAGCACGTGTCAGACCCCGCCGGGTTTCTTCGCACGCTCGGGAACGAATCTTTTGCGAAAGACGCACTAATCTATATTGAGGTTCCCTTGGAGCGGCCGCGATTCGTGGGGACGCTGCGCGGCCGCCTCGGAGGCGCATGGGTCGGTGCGCTGCTGCGCAGGCCGCGCGCGTTGAGGGCCGTTCAGTTCTACTCGACGGCGTCCCGCGTCGCCTTGAACGTCGTTCCGCCTCTGGGCGTTACCAACGTTCATGAGCACCTGAATTTCTTCGATGGCGGCTCGCTGCGTAGCCTGCTCGAGCGGCTCGGATTTCACGTGACGCAGCTACGGGAAGTGGGGGCGACCGTGCGGGCGCTCGCGCGACTCGGCGGCGCCGCGCAAACCTGAGCGCTTCCCGAAGCTCTTCTGGAGGCGGTTCGCGTCACGTGCCCCCCGCTCGGGGCGTCATTCGCAAATCGGGCCGTCCCGGCTTGCGCGCCTGTGTCACATTGCGGGGCCCATGCCTTTCGCAGCGCTGCTCGGCCGCACGGCCACGCTCCCCATCGTTCGTTTCGGTAGCCCCGGGGCATTTCTCGCGCTGAAACAAGGCGAATACAAAGACGGAGAGCCGACGATTCTGCTCCTCGGAGCGGAGATCCCCGTGGGCGCGACCGAGGGCGATGAGCTGCTGGTGTTCGTCTACAAGGACTCGGAAGGCCGCCCGCTTGCGACGATATCGCGGCCCAAATTGGAGCTCGACGAGGTCGCGTTTCTCGAGGTCACCGCGCGCACTGACTTCGGATGCTTCGTCGACTGGGGCCTGCCCAAACAGCTGCTCGTGCCGTTCGCCGAGCAGACCGCAGACATGAACGTCGGCGCCACCTACGCGGTCGCGCTGTATCTCGACCCGAGCGGCCGGCTCGCGGGAACCATGCGCGTGACCGAGCGGCTACGCGCTCGCGGTGAGTTCGAGCAGGACGAGTGGGTGATGGGCGAGGCCTGGCGCAACGATCCCGACATTGGCCTGTTCGTCATCGTCGAGCGTACGTTCGTCGCCCTCGTACCGCGCAGTGAGCGGCATACGCTTTCGCGCGGTCAGTCTGCCCGATTTCGCGTATCGAACATTCTCGAGGACGGAAAAATCGAGCTGTCGTTGCGCGGCCGGGCCCACGAAGAGCTCGACAACGACGCGGCGAAAATTCTCGCGGTGCTCGCGCGGCCGGGCACACCAACCCTCGGCGACCACTCGAGCCCCGAGGCGATCAGTCGCGCCTACGGCCTCAGCAAAAAAGCCTTCAAGCGGGCCGTTGGGCGCTTGCTCAAGCAGGGAGCCGTCATCATCTCGCCGGACCGCACCATCGCCCTCAGCGGCAAATGACGCTCGCGGCGAGTCGCCCGCCGCAGCCCGTGTTTTTGGCCTGCTGCATCACGCTCGCAGCGAGCGCTGCCGCGGTCGCTTACGGGCCGGATCCGCGAATACAAAGCACCTTCCAGCCCGGTGACAGCCAAGTAGAGATTCGGGACCGTGTGTGGCTCGCGCTGTGGCTGCTTCTGCCACCCGCGCTTGTGGCAATCTGCGGTTTACCGGGCATTCGCAGGCTGGGTGCTGAGCTCACCCGGCTCGCCTGGGTGCCGCACGCCCTCTTCGCGCCGCTCGCGCTCTACCTGCTGGTGGTTCCCGGCGAAATCAGCCTCTCGTGGAACGGCTTCGGGCTCGGGCCCACCCTGTTTTCGCTGGTCGTCGCGGGGCTTTGGATTCGATATCGAAGCAGTCGCTGGCTAAACGCGCTGCTCGAGGTGGGCGCGTGGGCGCTGCTGGCGCGCACGGCTGCGTTTGTATTTGAATCCGACCAACGGACGGTCGATGTCTATCACAGCCAATTTACGGTAGACGAGTTGCTCAGCTTTTCGGCCGGGCGCGTGCCGCTCGTCGATTATATACCTCAATATACTTCGCTCCTCGGACTCGCGCCGGCTGCGCTGATCCGACTGCTCGGCGTGCCGCCCCTTCGCGCAGCCCTGTTTTCGATCGTCGCGCTCAAATGGGCCACGCTCGGCGGGCTCGTGTGGGCGCAGCTCCGCGCGTTCGGTCCGAAGCTCCGATGGGGTCACGTCGCGGCCGTATCGGTGGCGGCGCTGCTCTGCACGCACGAGGGGCCGCTCGCCGATCGCACGCTGTCGAGTTATCACGCGGTATTTCCAATCCGGCTTTTTGGGCCTGCGATGGGCTATGTCGCGCTCGCACATTGGCTCGCCAATCCGCTCGGCGTTCGGGCGCGTCCATTTCTGCTTGGGTTTGTTCTCGCGTTCGGCCTGCTCGCGAATATCGATTTTGGCTTGGTGGCGGCCCTCGCGGCGGCTGCTGTGTTTGCTGCTCGGCTTCGCGTCGCATCGAGTGCGCACCGTCGCGTTGAGGCGCTTTGGCTGCTTTTCGGAATTGTCGCCTTTCTCGCGCTCCATCTGCTCGTCTACAGGGCAGTCTACGGTCACGCTGCCCACTACGAAGAGCTAACGCTGTTCGTGCGTCTCTTTGGTGAGCGCGGCCTCATGAACGTCTCGATGCAGCCCCTCGGCCTGCACTCGCTGGTCGCCTTCGTCGCCGCTTACGCCACCTGGCTGGCGGCGGGCTCGCTGCGCGACGACGCTCGCACTTCCGAGTGGGGCGCAATCATGTATCTCGGCATTTTTTGCACAGGAACGCTTGCATACTACACGGGACGCTCGCTCGTCTCGACGCTGACTGGCGGCTCTGCGATTCCGGTCGCGCTGCTGCTCGCGGGCTACAACTCGGTTGTGTGGTCGCCGAACTCGCCGATTGCCGCGCCGAGCGCTCCGTGGCGCGTCGGGCGGGTCGCGGTGGGCCTGTGCAGGGCGCTGCCCGTCACCGTGCTGCTGGCCGCGCTCTTCTTTCAGCCCCGCGTCTTGATGCCCCGCGGCAGCGTGATTCCCGTGGTCGAACTTCCGCCCGATCTCGTTCGGACGCTGCCGCCGAATGCGGGTTTGTTCGCCAATGACGGCAATCTCATCTCGCTGCGGTCGGGAGTCGAAAACTCGATTCCGTTCAGCCATACCGGCTATCTGTCGAGCGCCGCAGGGGCCCGCATTTACTGCGAGCGACTCGCCCTTGGTCGATATCGTCACCTGCTCGTGCAGCTTCAGCCCAATTCGCGCAGCTGGCCCGATTCGGACAGCGGGGAGGTGTTCTCGAAGCTGGCTGATTCGCCGAGCTGCCAGGCGGTTGGAATCGACCGGGTCGGCGCGAGCGCGCTCGAAGCGCGAAGAGCTCGCGGCGAGGCGTGGGGCGTCTTTGATTTGCGTCTCGCGAACCGGTAGGCGTTGGAACGCTACGTCGAGTCCCACGCGAGGCTCGCCTCGAAGCGGTCCGCTACGCACTGGGCCGCAACTTCGGCTGCCTCGCGGAGCGTCGGCACAGGGGCTCCGAGCTCGAGCAGCGATGTGACCCCCAGCTCGCGTATTCCGCACGGCACGATTCGTTCGAACATCGACAATTCGGTCGAAACGTTGAGCGCGAAGCCGTGCATCGTGACCCAGCGCGAGAGGCGCACCCCGATCGCTCCCACCTTCGCGATCCGACGAAAGGGGCTCAGCTCGGCCGCGCTGGCCATTTCGGGCCAGTCGCCGACGTGGTCGCGGTCGACCCAAACTCCCACGTATTTCGGATCGTCCGGGACGGTGCCGGCGCTTACCCCGTAATGCCTGCAGACTGCAATCATCGACTCGGCGAGATCGCGCACGTAGCGGCGGACGTCGCAGCGCTCGGGCTTGAGATCGAAGATGGGATAGGCGACGAGCTGCCCGGGTCCGTGGAAGGTCACGTCTCCGCCGCGGCCCGTTTCATACAGGCCGATGCCGAGCTCTTCGCGCTCTTCGGGCGACGCCACCACGTTGCCAGCTTGCGCGCCGCGCCCGAGGGTGATGACCGCGTCGTGCTCGAGCAGTAGCAGCGTGTCGCCAATCGCGCCGTCGATGCGCTCGCGCACGAGGCGCTCCTGCAGCGCGAGGGCCTCACCGTATTCGATGCGGCCGAGAAAGCGCGCAGTGATGGTTCTCACTTTTTGCGGCCTGCGCTAGCTGCGGTAGTTGGGAGCTTCTTGCGTGATGATGACGTCGTGCACGTGGCTCTCGCGCAGCCCCTGCGAGGTGATGCGCACGAACTTTCCGTGCTTGCGAAGGTGGGCGATGTCGGCCGAACCGGTGTAACCCATGCCGGCGCGGAGGCCGCCGATGAGCTGGTAGACGATCGACGCGAGCGAGCCGCGGTGCGGAACGCGCCCCTCGATGCCCTCGGGCACGAGCTTTTCGTCCGCGGCGCCGGCCTGCCCGTAGCGGTCCTTGCTGCCCTTCTTCATCGCGCCGAGCGAGCCCATGCCGCGATAGACCTTGTAGCTGCGGCCCTGCAGCAGAACGAGATCGCCAGGAGATTCGTCGGTGCCTGCGAACAGCGAGCCGATCATGATGATGCTCGCGCCGGCGGCGAGGGCCTTGACGAGATCGCCCGAGTATTTCACGCCGCCGTCGGCGATGATGGGGATGTCGTGCGCGTCTGCCACCTTCGCGCATTCGGCGACTGCCGTAATTTGAGGCACGCCCACGCCCGCGACCACGCGCGTCGTGCAGATGCTCCCGGGGCCGATCCCGACCTTCACGGCGTCGGCGCCGGCGTCGATGAGCGCGCGCGTGGCGTCGGCCGTAGCGATGTTCCCGGCGATGATCTCGAGGTCGGGATAGGCCTTCTTGGTGGCGCGCACGGCGTCGAGGACGCCCTTGGAGTGACCGTGCGCGGTGTCGATCACGATGACGTCGACGCCCGCGGCGACGAGGCATTCGGTGCGGTGTTCGCGGTCAGGGCCCGGACCGATCGCAGCGCCGACGCGCAGCCTTCCGTTGGAGTCCTTGACAGCGGAAGGGTTGCGGTCGGCCTGGAGCAAATCTTTGATGGTGATCAGCCCGAGCAGCTTGCCGCCTTCGACGACGAGCAGCTTCTCGATGCGGTGTGCGTGCAGCAGCTGCTTGGCTTCTTCTGCGGGAACGCCCGATTTCACGGTGACGAGCTCTTTGGTCATGAGCGCGCTGACAGGTTGGTCGAGGTTGCGCTCGAACCGAATGTCGCGGGCCGTGAGGATGCCCACCGGTCGCTCGCCTTCGGTGACGGGCACTCCGCTGATGTCGTGCTCGCGCATGATGGCGAGGGCTTCGCGCAGCGATTGTGACGGTCGCACGGTCACGGGTGAGAGCACCATTCCGCTCTCGGCGCGCTTCACTTTCTCGACCTCGCGCGCCTGATCTTCCGGTGGCAGGTTCTTGTGGATGATGCCGATGCCACCCTCGCGCGCCATCGTGATCGCGGTGCGCGCCTCGGTGACCGAGTCCATCGCCGCCGACACGAGCGGGATGTTCAGCTCGATTTTGCGCGTGAGCCGAGATCGCACATCGACGTCTTTCGGCAGCACCTCGCTGTACGCGGGCACGAGCAACACGTCGTCGAAGGTCAGGCATTCCTGCAGCTTGTCGTCGAGAGCCATGGGCCTATCTAGCCCAGAATCGCCCCCGTTGCCGAGCCACGAACGCACGACGCGCGAAGGGAGCGATCACTCGGGGATTTTGTGACCCATCGCGGCGAGCTCTTCGCGGAATTCGTCGAGCCACTCGATGAAGACGCCTGAAACGTCGGGATCGAACTGTGAGCCCGAGCAGCGCTCGATCTCGCCGATCGCGACGTCGTGGGGCAGGGCGCGGCGATAGGCGCGATCGCTGGTCATGGCGTCGTAGGTGTCGGCGACGGCGATGATGCGCGCCATGATCGGGACGTCGTTGCCCTTCAAGCCGAGCGGGTAGCCGCGGCCGTCCCAGCGCTCGTGGTGGAGGTGCACGCCCGGCACCAGCGGGTGGAGGAATTTAATCGGGTCGAGGATGTCGCGACCGAACCCGGGGTGCCGCTTGAAGATCTCGTATTCATCCTGCGTCAGCTTGCCCGGCTTGTTGAGATTCATGACGCAGCCGATTTTGCCGATGTCGTGCATGAGCGCGCTCTGACGAACAATTTCGAGCTCGCGCTCGCCCATACCGAGCCGCTTGCCGAGGTAGCTGGCGTAGATCGCCACCCGGCCCGAGTGGCCTGCGGTGTAGCGATCCATTTTGTCGATGGCCTTCGCGAGCCCTTCGATAGTCTGCTGGAACGTGGCCTGCAGGTCTTCGTAGAGCTTGGCGTTTTCGATCGCCGCGGCGGCGCGCGAGGCGACGATCGACAACATTTTTCGCTGACCTTCGTCGAAGCGTCGCGAGGGCCCGAACGAGACGCCCGCGATGAAGCCGAGCGTGCGCGACTGCATCTTGAGGGGCACCGCGACGAGCGAAACCGCGGGCGAACCGGGCTGCTTCGCGAAGAACCGTTCGAGGTTGCCGCTGTGCTCGAGCAGAAGCGGATCGGCCTGAAAATGAGCCATGAACGCGCGCGGATCGAGCTCGCCGAGATCGGCACCGGGCGGCGCCAACGAGCGCTCGGGAGATGCGACGAGGCGCTGTCGTTCGACGAGCGTGCCCTCTCCCGAGTCGAGCCACGTCGAGACGAGGTCGCTGCCGATTTCGGTCAGCGCGGCGTCGCCGAGCGCCTGCATCACCTCTTCGAGCGACAGGCTCGCCTGAATCGCCTCGCTTACTTTGTAGAGCGACAGCGCCTCGCGGAGCCTGAGATTCTCGGCCGCCATGCGCTGCTTTTCGAGGCCGCGCTGCACGACGTGAATGACCTCGTCGACCTTGAACGGCTTGAGAATGTAGTCGTACGCCCCGCGCTTCATGGCGTCGATTGCAGTCTCGACGGTGCCGAAGCCGGTCATGAGCACGGTGAGCGCGTTGGGGGCGGCGATCGCGATATGATCGAGCAGCTCGATTCCGCCCATGCGGGGCATTTTCAAGTCGCTGATCACGATGTCGTAGCGGCTCGCCTTGAGCTCTGTCAGCGCGGCGGTACCGTCTGCGGCGGTCCGTACGGCGAAGCCCTCCATGCCGAGGAAATCGGCAAGGATGTCGCGGATGAACTGCTCGTCGTCGACGATCAGGACGCGGGGGCGGTCGAGGCCAGCGGACGCCGATTCCATTCGCGCAGAATTGTAGCAGAGGATGCCACATCGCGGGCGGCCGGAATTTTCGCGCGCGCCCGCTGCGTTGCCGGTGCGCGTGCGTTGCGCCCGCGGCGTGGTCGTGACACTCCAAGCGTCGTGGCTGCTCCCCGCCTCGTCTACGCCGATCGCGTGAGCCTCGGCGTGTTGCCCTCCGCGCCCTCCGACGCGCCCGTTGAGCGGCCGTGGTTGCCGTGGCTCGGCGCCGCCTATCTGGGCATG
Source organism: Myxococcales bacterium (assembly GCA_947473045.1). Lineage (GTDB taxonomy): Bacteria > Myxococcota_A > Polyangia > Polyangiales > Polyangiaceae > JANYHY01. The sequence goes on from CANJCO010000040.1 coordinate 11,951, forward strand.
GGCGTCATCGGAGCGGGCGCCTGTTACGCGACCGGGCGCAGTCCGTGGAGTCAGCAGCCCTGGCTCCCCACGTTCGGGCTCGAGGCGGTCGTCGTGTCGGTCATCCTCGGCGCGGCATCCGGCGCGCTCGTGGTGATCGCTTCGCGCTCGCTCGAAAAAAACGCCACGTGGGCGCGCGCGCTCGGCGACAAGCTTCGGCCGCTCGTGAGGCATCAATCCGCCGCGGCGTTGGCAGCGATGGCGGTCGCCGCGGGCGTCTGCGAGGAAGTGTTTTTTCGAGGCTGGCTCGCGCAGGTCGCGGGCGTGGCCATCTCGTCGCTCGCGTTCGGGTTGCCGCACCAGGTGAAGGGAGCGGGGCGCATCGGTTGGATCGTGAGCGCGATCGCTCTGGGCGCTTGGATGGCGACGCTGTACCGAATGACGGGACAGCTGATTGGCCCGATCATCGCGCACACGCTGATCAACGCCGTCAATCTCTTCCACTTGCGCCGCACCGCGCGATTGCAGCGGTCGAGCAAGCTCGGGGGTCTGCTGGCGCCCGCCCGCCGGGGCTAACGGCGCCGAGCGCCGCGCATTACTTCGCGCCTGAACGAATTTTCGAGCTCGCAAGCAGTCGGCGCGATCGCGCTCCGGGATCGTCAGTCGCCTTCGGTCACTTCTGCTGATGGAGCGCGTCGATCGTTTGGGTGAGGTCGGCGTGCAAGGCGTGCGTCGTCGCGATCGCGCCCTCGAGCTCCGCCGTGGTCGCCGCGTGCAGGCGTTCGTGCTGCTCGTGCTCGGCCTCGAGCTTGAGTTGAAGTCGAACCATCTGGAACGTCAGATCCTGCTCGTCGGACCGCGCGCGATCTTTTCCGGCGCTCACCGCGGCGCGCTCCCAAAGTTGCGCGTCGGCGTCGCCCGGATCGGCTGGCATGTCGGCACCGTCGAGGCGCGCCTCTTTTACGAGCAGCTCCGAGTAGTGTGCGCGCAGGCGCGAGCGATCGCGGCCGAGTTGGTCGATGGCGCCTCCGAGGCTCTGCCGGAACGCGCGTGCATGAGCCTCGAGTGCGTCGAGGCGCGTCTGCGCTCCTGCGACCGAATTTGTTGTTCGATCGAGCTGCGTAATCAGCTCCGCGGCGTGCGCGTAGAGGGCCTCGGCGACCTCGAGTCCGTCTGGTGCAAATCCCGATGCGCGCGCTCTTGCGTCGATGTGTTTTCGCGCACCGATGAGCAGCGCGCCCCAGCGCGACGACGACGCGCTCGTCAGCAGCCAGCCGACGTTTTCTGTCGCTCGCGGAGCCTGTTGCGGAGTCGCTTCAACCGACGTGTGCATGACCTTGTCGCGGCCGATCAGGGGCGCCACGGGGACGTCGTCGGCGGACGGCGCTCGCTGAAGGAGCGCGCTCAGGGCATCTTCCACGGCAAACGCGTCGGCGGGTCGATCGTCGGGCGCCCGCGCAAGCAGCTGCATGATCAACGCTTCGACTTCTGCGGGCACCGTCACGTTGCGGGCGCTCAGCGGGATCGGCGACTTCGTGAGCGGGCTCATGAGCAGCTCGAGCTGCGACGCGGCGTCGAACGGAAGCGTTCCGCTGAGCGACTCGTACATGAGCACGCCGAGCCCGTAGAGATCGCCGCGCGCGTCGATCTTTGCGCCCCCGATGACTTCGGGCGGAATGTAACCCGGCGTGCCGAACGTCTGCTCCGACAGCGTGAGCGCGGGCGCGTCGAGGAGCTTGGCGATTCCGAAGTCGGTCAGCTTCACGCGATCGCCGTCTTCGCCGCGGCGCTTGTCTGCTTCGTCGCTCCGCAGGATCAGCACGTTTTCGGGCTTGAGATCGCGATGAATCACCCCGGCCGCGTGCGCTCGCGCGAGCGCTGCGGCGACCTGCGCGGCGATTCGAACCGCGCGGCGCCACGGCAGCACGCCGCGTTTTAGTGTATCATGCAACGATTCGCCGTCGGCGTACTCCATGACGAGATACGCCGTGCCGTCCACCTCGCCGAGATCGGAGATCTCGACGATGCCCGGGTGGTGAATGCGGTTGACCGCCCGCGCCTCCCGGAGAAAGCGCTCTCTGTGTTGGGGATCGCGGGTGAGGTCGCGCCGCAGAATCTTGATCGCGCTGAGCCGCTCGATGACCACGTGCTCCGCGAGGTACACGACGCTCATGCCGCCCTGGCCGAGCTTGCGCAGGATGCGGTATCGCCCGGCGATCGTGCGCCCGACGAACGGATCGGTCACGGCCGCGAGCGGCGTGCCGTCGGCGGGGCAGAAGCCGGCATCGTCATCGTAGCGCGCTGAGCATTTCGAACAAACTTTCAATGCTGTCCTCGGCCGCTCATCTCACACAGGGACCGGGCCGCCAAACAGGCCGAAGAACCGCAGCGCCCATACCACGATTTGGGCCCCCAGCGACCACGCGAGCCCGCGCAGCAGCCACGCGCCGATTCGGCCCTGCCCCAGCTCGTTCGCGTTGCCGTCGCGCCCGACCAGCCAAACGCCGCGGGCCGCGAGGACGCCGAGGACGATCACCATGAACGGAGCTACGGGATTCATGCGAAGCGCAGTCGGAACGTCGAGCGACAGCAGCGCGCGCGCGGCGCGCGTCGACCCGCATCCGGGGCAGGGAAGGCCCGTGAGGCGCGCGAATCCGCAGTCGACAGCGCCGGCGAGCAGCAGCGCTGCGATGCTGGAGAGCAGCAGCGCCGCAGCTCCCGCTCTGCCCCAGAAAAACGGCTTTTCCGTGGCGTGACGCGAGGGTTGCGGCTTTGCGGTCTGCATCGTGTGGGTTGTGTGCGATGATGGCCCGATGTTCGCCGCGAAGCGGCTGGGGGGCGGAGCTGGCAAGGGCAGCAGGGAGACCATGATGATGGACAAGGCGTTGGGCGCAACCGAAATTCAGCAAACAGCGGGCGGCTACGGTCCTCCGGGCGGCGGCTATCCACCCCCGGGCGGCGGCTACGGCGGTCCTCCTCCTGGAGCTCCTCCTGGCGGCTACGGTGGACCTCCTCCTGGCGGGTTCGGCGGTCCTCCTCCCGGCGCGCCTCCTGGCGGGTTCGGCGGTCCTCCTCCGGGAGGCGGCTACGGCGGTCCTCCTCCGGGCGGCGGGTTCGGCGCTCCGGGTGGTCCCATGATGCCGGGTGGCGGCGGCGACGTGAACACCACGTTGCCCCTCGTTTTCGGCATCTTGTTGATCGTGCTCTGCGGCTGCCTTCCCGGCGGCGTCCCGGCGATTATTTTCGCCGTTCAGGCAGGCAACGCGAAGAGCGCCGGCGACATGGCGACCGCGGCCAAAAAAGCGAAGACGTCGTTGATCATCAGTGGCATCGCTGCGGGCGTCGCGCTGCTTTTCTGGGTGGCCTACATCGGTATTGTGGTGGCCGCACAGGTTCACTGAGATCGCAGGCGTCTGTTTGCGTTCAGGAAGGTCGCGCCACGAGCGCGGCCTTTCGCGTTTTGTGGGTTGCCCGCTAGATGCTGGGTCCCCAGAGCCGGAACATCATGACGACTGCCCAGTCGAACAGCGCGTGGGCGAAAATGCCGGGCAGCAGGCGATCGAAGGTCTTTCGCATCGCGCCCCACACGAGGCCGGCGCCGAGCGCAGCGAACACGAGCATCGGGTTATAGCCGGCGACGCCGTCGCGCATGACGACGGCGGTGCCGGTGTGGGCGAGCGCGTAGAGCGCCGCTGAGCCGATCCATGCTGCGCGGGGGCCGAACACCTCGCCCACGATGTCCTGCACCAGCCCTCGCCAGACGATCTCTTCCGCGGCTGCGGCGATCACGACGCCGACCGCGACGAGGCCGATGTGCGCGCGAAGCATCGCGGGGTCGCCGATCTGCAAGTAGATGCGGGCCATCCACGCTTCGCGCGGGGAGCCGGCGGGGATGACGACTTTCACAAAAGCGAACGCGGAGGCGAACAGCGCAGCGCCGCCGACGACGCCGCGCGTGATGTCGCCCCACTCGGGCCGCGCCCAGTCCCGGAGCGTTCCCTCGCGCCGGGCCCGCACAAGCGCCAGCGCCGCGAGCGCGACGCACGGGCCGATCGCCCACCCGAACAGCGCGACGGATCCTTCGGCCGCGCCGCGGAACGCCATGGTGAGCGCGCCCGCCATCGCGGCGGTGACGGCCAAAAGCAGGGCGATCTTGCGGGGCTTGTGCATCGGTTGCGAGCTATCACCCATGCGTTGCGGCATGCAACGGCTGCCTTACAACGTGACCGTTTGACGCCGCGGCCCCGGCGGGATATGAGTCATGCAGCGGTCAAGGGACCCCTCGGCTTCGTCGCGCTGCGATGATCGCCGGGATGAGCCCCGCCCGCCAACGTCGTCGCGCAGCTGGCAGGCCATTGGGGCCGCCTCCCTGCGCGCCAAGCGCCCCATCAGGGGGCGGGGAAATCCGAAAATGACCTTCACCGAAGCCGCTGCTGAGGTCCTCCGTCTCGCCGGCAAGCCTCTGCACTACAAAGAGATCACCGAGCTGGCGATCGAGAAGAACCTCCTGTCTCACGTGGGCAAGAGCCCCGAAGTCACGATGGGCGCGCGCCTCGCTGCGCTCCTCAAGAAGGATGACAAGACCATCCCCCTCGTGCGCGTCAAGCCGGGCGTGTTCGCGCTGCGCGAGTGGAGCGAGAAGAAGGGCCGTCGCGGCAAGGCCGCCGCGGAGGACACGAGCGTCGAGAGCGAGTCCGCCGAGGTTAACGCGTTGGAGCTCGAGGCTCCCGAGCCCGCCAGGGCGGCGCCGTCCGGGGCGAACCTTGGCGAAGGCGACGACGCCGACGATCAGCCGATCGTCAGCGGCGAAGATGCGTTGCGCGCTGACCTTCACGCGAGCGGCGCCGATCTGTTCGATGACGAAGAAGACGACGATCAGCCGATCCTCGCCATGCCAGGCGCAGCAGCGGCCGCTCCCGGAGCCGAGGGCGCCCTCGATGCGAACGGTCGTCGCCGTCGCCGCCGTCGTCGTCGTGGCCGAGGCGGTCGCGAAGGCGAGTTCGCGCCGGTCGCCGGGCGCGATGGCGCACCCCCGCAGGCGTCGCCTGCGCAGCTGCAGTTCGAGGGCGAGTCGGTCGAGGCTCCGCGTGATCCGCTCGCGCCTCCGCCGCGCCCGCAGATCCGCGATCGTCAGCAAATCATGGGCGGCGGTATGCCGACCGGCATCGAGGTCGCGCTCACCGACGGAGAAGAGCTCGCGGGCAAAGAGCTCGCCGACGCAGCCCTGGTTGTGTTTACCGGCTTCGATCGCAACGGCGGACCGATCGCGATTCGCACGGTCGTCGAGGCGCTCATGCGTCGCGGTCGACTTGTCGGAGACCCGAACGCAGCCGCGACGCAGCTCTCTGCTTCGCTCCGCGCGGACAACCTTCGCCGTCAGGCCCAGGGGCAGCGCGCGCGCTTTCGCTTCGCACAAGCCCAGCGCGTGGCTCCGACCGAGTGGGCCCTTGGTCCCGACGTCGCGCGGCTCGAGCAGGAGCTCAACGCGGCCGCCGATCGCTACCGCGAGGCGACCCGCCGCGCGTTCCTGCGTCGCGTTCAGGAGCTGCCAGGTCATGCGTTCACCGAGCTCGCGCTCCTCGCGCTCGAGCGCGTCGGCATGACCAGCCTCAAGGCCGTGCGGCGCGCGGGCGCAGCCGGAGGCGAAGGCCATTTCTCGGCCGTCCACAAAACGGGCACCGACGAAATCCGTACGGCCATCGTTGTGCGCAAAGACGGACGTGAGCTCGGTCGCGAGCGCGTCAGCGATCTTCGCGGAGCGCTTCACCATTACGGCAGCGCGACCGCCGGCTGGCTCGTGACCACCGGGCAGGTGCTCTCGGGCGCACGTGAAGAGGCCGCAGCGCCTGGCGCCGCCCCGATCGCGCTCTTCGACGGCATGGCCTTCTGCAAGCTCCTCGAAGACCACGACGTTGCAGTGCTGCGCACGCGCATCGCTGTAGCCGTGCCCGACTTCGAGCTCCTCGAGATGCTCCGCGGCTGAGCACGTGATGGCGCTGGGGGCGACGTTAGCGATTACGCTCGTCGCCCTCGCGCTCGTCTACTTCTCAGCGCGCCGCGCCGTCACGCTGTGCGTACTCAAGATCGACTCCCAGCGCATGTACATCATGCGCGGGGCGTTGCCGCCTTCGGTGCTCGGCGACCTGCGCGACGTCGTTCGGCGCGCACGGGTCGTCTCGGGAACGGTGCGCATTCAGCGCGAGGGCGATCGCGCTCGCGTCGTTGTTTCCGCCGAGGTTCCGAGCGCGGCGGCGCAGTCATTTCGCAACGTGATCGGCATCGTTCCGCTCGCGGCGCTCATCTCGCGTTCGCGGCGTGGCGTACGATGACACAGGCGCCATGCAGAGGGCGCGCGGCCGGAGTATGATCACCGGCATGCGCACGCGCGTTCTCTTCGCTCTCACCGTGTGGTTTGCTGCTTCCCCGGCTTTCGCGGTTGGGAAGAAGAAGCAGCCGGCGTTGCCGGCCCCTGCGCCGACGCCGCCCAGCGTCACGGTCGAGATCGTCGCTTCCGAGCCGGCGACCGGTTGGTCGATGCGGCTCACGAACACCGGCCTTGAGGCCGTGCGCGTAGTCGCTGACGCGCGCCTGCTGTCGCTCGAGATCACGCCGCCGGGCGGTGGTCCCGTGGCTCGATGCGTGTTGCCCGCCGAAATGCGCCCAGTCACCGACACCGGGCGCACGATCGTGCTCGTCGCGGGGCGCTCCTATTCCGAGAGCTTCGATCCGCGGCTGTACTGCTTTGCTGAGCGCGAGCGGGTCGCGCTCGTCGCAGGGGCGGCGGTCGTAGGTCGCGTCGGCTTCGGCGCTGATTCACCGTCGCCACCGTTCGTCGCTGCGCTCGCCGCTCCGCTGCGGCCGGAGTTGCATGCTACGGAGCTCGTGTCTGCGCCGGTGACGGTCGGTGCCGCGTCTCCCGTCGTCGCGTCGCCTCCCGCGTCTGCTCCGGTTTCCGATGCAGTGCCTGCGGCGCTGAGCGTGTCGATGCCGGCGCGCATCGACGCCAGCGCTGCGGGCGATACGGAAATCGCCTTCTCCGTCGACAATGCGGGTCCGCGTCCCAGCTCACTTCTGTTGCGCTCCGCGACGCTCGGTCTGCTCGTCGAGCGGCCGGATGGGGTGACGCTGCGCTGCGGTGGCAACGGCTCGCGGCTTACTGCGATTGCCGAGGCCGCGACCGTGATTTCTCCTGGCGGGCGGGCTTCGCGATCCGTCAATGCGTCAGCGCTCTGCCCCGACGTCTTCGACGCGCCAGGCCTTTATGTCGTGCGTCCGCGTGTGGATACGCGCGGCGTGGTCGGTCGCGCGAGCGGGTTCGTCGGTGAGCTGCTCGGAGCGGCATCTTTCGTGCGCGTGCGTCAAGGACGCGGCGATCTCCGGCCCCGGCCCGCTCCCGATCCCGTTCCCTCGCCGTGAGCAACTGTTTCGATCTGCAGCCGACATGCACGCATGCGTTTTCGCTCGTCGGTCGCGCTGCTGTTGTCGCTTGCGCTAAACGCGGCCTGTGCGGGCCGAGGTCCGCTCCCCGCGAGAGCCATCGCCCTTGGCGATCAGGGGGCGGTCGCGCTCGCCGCCGGTGATCTCGACGTCGCCGAGGCGCGCCTCGCGTTGGCGCTCGAGTACAATGACCGGTTCACCGAAGCCTGGGTGAACGTCGGCGTTTTGGCGACTGTGCGCGGTGATTTCGCGCGCGCCGAGCGAGCGCTCCGCAAGGCTGTTCGTCTCAACCCGGACTTGCCGGCTCCGCACCACGCGCTCGGTCTGCTCGCCGAGCGTCGGCACGACTGGGCGGCCGCCATCGGGCACTACCGAGCGGCGCTCGCGGTTGATCCGTCGTTCGTTGCCGCGCGCGAAAACCTGGGTCGGCGCTTGTTCGAGGAGGCGCGCTACGGCGAGGCTCGCGAGCAGTTCGCGCGGCTCGTCGAGATCGCGCCGGACCGTACCGAGTCGTGGATCGGGCTGTGTGAGGCCCTTCTGCGGCTCGGCCGCGAGAGCGACGCCGAAGCGTCCTTGTTGCGCGCCCGCGCTGCCCTCGGGACCGCCGACGGGTTGCAGCTCATCGCGGCGCGCCTTGCCCTGAGAAAAAGCGAGTTTGCGTACGCCGAGCAGCTTCTCGTGCGCCTCACGTGCGTAGCGGGTCGCGATCAAGCGCAGGCCTGGGCGTGGACGGGCTTCGCTCGCGCCGGACGTAACGACGACATCGGCGCGCGGGCTGCGCTGCGCAGAGCCCTCGACGTTGATCCGGCGGATCCCGTAGCCGCTGCGCTGGGCGCGCATCTCGCGACAGGCGAGTAGCGCCTGTCTTCAGCGCAGCAGCAAAAACGCGGTCGCGCCGAGCAGCGCGATGACGCCTACGATGAGCGCCACGACGACTCCCGTAGGCACGTGCGTGCCGGGAATTTCAACGCGATCTTCTTCGCCATCATCGGCGTCGCGCCGCGCGCGCTCGGCAGACGTGGACGACGGATCGCCTTCGTCGCTGTCGCGCGTGCCGCCGTTTCGCATCGCGGCCGAAGGTGACGACAACACCCGGCGTCCGGGCTCGGTCGGCTCGTCCTGAGGGAGCGGATACTTGCGGTAGGCGAGGGGCTCGTCCGGGTTGAGCGCACGCAGGCCGTCGCCGTCGAAGCGCGCCACGATCACCGTAATGTTGTCGTGTCCGCCCGCGAGGTTGGCTCGCTCCGTGAGCGCCTTGCAGGCATCCATCGGATCGCCGAGCGCCTTGAGAACTTCGCGAATTTCGTCGTTGCGAACCATTCCGGACAGTCCGTCCGAGCACAACATGAGCACGTCGCCGCGCATGAGATGGACGTACGTGAGGTCGACCTGCACGGTGTCGGCCGTGCCGAGCGCCTGCAAAATGATGTTGTTGTGTTCGAAGGTCTCGGCTTCTTCTTCGGTGAGCTGTCCGGCCTCGATGAGCTGGTTGACGAGCGACTGATCGCGCGTGACCTGCACGAGCGTGCCGTTTCGCAACAGGTAGGCGCGCGAGTCGCCTACTTGCGCGAGGAACAGGTGATCGTCGACGAGCGCAGCGGCCGTCGCTGTGGTGCCCATTCCGCGACGTGCCCTGTCGGCCTTGGCTTCCTGGAAGATGCCTTGTCCGGCCATTTCGACCGAACGAACGAGCCGCCGAGCGATTTCGTTGCGCTTGGTCGGGCGGGCTGCCGAGGCTCCCTCGGACATTTGCTTGTAGATGGTGTCGACGGCCATCTGGCTGGCGACTTCGCCGGCGGCGGCGCCGCCCATGCCGTCGCACACGGCGAACAGCTCTCCGGCGATGCCGAGCGTGATGTCTCTCGCGTCTTCTTGAAGCCCGGCGATGCCGCGCGTGAGATCGGCGACGAGAAAGTTATCCTCGTTGTGTTCGCGAACCTGACCCACATCGGTGCGCGCGAAGAGCTTGATGCGAACCGCGGGGCGCGACTCGACCTGTTCTCCGTCGCTCACCGGCGAGTTCGACTCTTCGGCTTGAGAGAGCTGTGCGCCCTCACTCACCGGAGCCACCCTCGCGGCGAGCTGCACCGTCGATGCGATACAGCTGCTGTCCCACGCGCAGTTCGTCTCCGGGTTGCAAGCTCACCTGTCCTCGAATCTGAAGGAATGTACCGTTCGACGAGCCAAGATCGGCAATAAAAAATTCGCCATCGCGCTTTCGCAGTGCCGCGTGGCGGCGTGACATGAAAGCGTCGGCTGTAAAAACGATGTCGCCGGACTCGCGCCCGAGCACGGTTTCCTCGCTGCGAACGTGAAACACGTCGCGCGTCACCGCCTCGGTCGTGCGCTGAGAAAGGCGCGCAAACACCGGGAGGGCGGGCGTGCCAAACAGCAGGGTACCGTGCTGCGTTGCCGCCCCGAAGCTCTCGTCCGAGCTGGTCACGATCTCCAACCTTAGCACCTGTTGTCCGAGCAGGATCAACTCTTGGTCGCGAACTGCGGACTCGGCCTCACCGCGGAGGCGCAGGTAGACGCCGTTCGCTGTGCCCAGGTCGACGGCGCGGAGCTCATCGCCGGCGACGCTGAAGCGCACGTGCCGCGGCGCGAGGTAGCGATCGTCCGGCACGCACAGGTCTGCTTCGGAGCGGCCCACATCGAATACTTCGGCGATGCGGTAGCGCCCGGCCTCGGTACCGTCGCGTGCGACTGCGACGAGCGTGAACGCCGCCGCGAGGTCCGCGGGAGTTTCGGTGAAAGGTGCGACCGCTGCGGGATCGGTGGCGGGTGCGCGCGCAGCAGGCGCGTCGTCCGAGGGCGCCGGTTGGGCGACTGTGGATTGCAGTGTGACGACTTGCTGTCCGATCGCTGCCGTGTCGGATTCTGCCCTGGCGGCGCTGTCGTGAGCGCCCTCGGCTGCCGTTTGGGGCGCCGGCTCCTCGTCGGTCGGAGCGGCAGAGAACGAGGTCGCAGCGAGGAGAGGGTCGACGTCTGGCGCCGCTTCGAGCGCCTGCATGACGAGCGTGCTCATCGCATTGAGCCGGGGCACGACGACCTCGGGCGCCGCCGGTGAAGCTGCGTTGCCTGCCGCATCGTCGACCGCCGCCTGCGCCATGGGAGCGACGCGCGGGGTCGGCGAAACGCTGATGATCTCAATGGGCGCGATCGGCTGCGCAGCGATCGCAGAAGCCTCGGGGGGGGCCGCTGCGACGGGGGCCTCGGCGGCCGGAGCCCCGCAGAAGCGACAAAACAGCGACCCCACCGCGATCGCGTTCGCGCAGCGACCGCAAGGCCGCGTCGACTCGGCAACCGGGGGCGCGGGGGTCGCCATCGGGATGATGACCGGCTGGGCGACCTGAGGTGGCCGCGGCGACATGCTTGGGCGCGCGTCGAGCGAGCGCCCGCAGCTCATGCAAAACCGCATGCCGAACGGGTTCACCGTGCCGCAGGCGGTGCACCCTGCGCCCTCGATCGGCGCCCGCGGTGCGAGGCTCGCGCGCCCGCCGGGTGGGGCGATGCTACGGCCGTGCAGACGCGCTCCGCAGTCTTCGCAGAACACGAGTTGGTCGCCGTTCAGTTTGCCGCAGGTGCCGCAGATCACACCGAGAAGGGAAGCCCCAAGGTCGCCCCGCCGTCAAGCAGACTCGCCCGCTCAGCGCGAGAAAGGATCGCGCCCTTCGAGAAGTACCTCGAGCGAGACGAGCTGCGCGATGCCGTCTGCGCGCGTGGAACCGGCGCCGTCGGTGAACCTCGCGGAGTAGATCGCGCGATACGTCAGCGACACTCCGACGAGCGTCGTCGTCGAAATCTGAGCCTCGGTTCCAAGGCCGAGGCTCACCGACGGGCCGCCCGTGTCGACCTTCCATTCGTTGCCGTAGGCCGCGACGCCGAGGGCACCGATCACGTACGGGTCGGCGTCGAGGTGTGCGCCCAGAAAGTAGAAGCGCGCTTCGGCGCGGAGCTGCTGGAAAATGGCGAGGCGATAGAGCTGACTCGGATCGAGCTTGGAAAATCCGTAGGCAAGTCCGAAGTAAAACGGGCCTGACGTGCGGATCCCCGTGCGCGCGGAGATGCCTCCGCCGCTGCCGAAAATGCACGCTGCGGCCACGGTGGAACAGATGCCGCCCGGGGCCGCGACGAAGTCGGCGCTGAACGCAACGCCGCCCTGCACGAAGCGTCGTGGGACGATCGCAGCCGCCTGCGGTTCGCTCGCGCGCGCCTCGCGAGCCGCCATTGCTGCGATCGCGACCGCGCAAATGAGGCTCCGATTCATGGCTTGAACTGTAGCCGAAGGCTGGCGCTCACGGGTCGCACTTCATGCGCGCGGAGCACTTCTGCTGGCACCCTCCGCGCAGATCGTAACGATGATTCATGTCGAACCATTGACATTGCGTGCGCGCATCGCTTATTCGGCTCGACTTCGGCGCGAGGCGCTGCAAAGACGAAGCCTCGGTAGCGGAGACGTGCCATGGAGATTGTACTCGATAAGCGTGCGGTTCGACAGATTCGCCTCTCGGCGACAGACGCCATTGAAGAAGGCGAAACCGACACGTTGCGTGAAGATATCCTCGAAGCTTTTTCGGAGGAGCAGGTCGAAGAAATTGAGCGTCGCCTCGACAGCGGCGACTTCTTCGAGTTCCTCACGGACATGCTCGACGAGTGGGGCGGCGATGATGTCGACGAGCTCTTCGAGCTGGTCGAAACGCAGCTCGGCGACGTCGGCGTTGACGTGAAGTACGACAAGAAGTCCGCTGCGTCGGCCGACGACGAAGACGACAAAGACGACGACTACGAGGAAGACGACGAAGACGAGGACGACGACGACCTCGACGACGACGACGAAGAGGAAGAAGAAGAGGAAGAAGAAGCTCCCTGAGGAGCTTGCTCGCGCTCGATGTAGTCGCGGCACGCCGGTGGGGCGTGGCTGCCGGCCGGGCGCGAGAGCGAGGGGCAGCGCGCCACCGCGCACGGCACGTAGCGTGAGTCGGGCGCACGCGTGAGCAGCTCGCTCAGGGCGGCGCACGAGGCCGCAACGTCGCCGGCCTGTCGCAAAATTTCGGACCTGCGAAACAGCGCGGCGTCGACTTTGGGCGAGCGTGTGAACGTATCGACGAAGCGCCTGTACGTGTCTGCCGCGCGCGCGGGATCGCGCAGCGACTTGTCGTAAATTTCTGCGAGCCGGAGCATCGACTCGGGGAAACGCGGGCGATCATAGCTGCCGTTGAAATAAGACGTCTCGCGCACCTCGAGCATGCGCTCCAGATCGGCGGCCGCGACCGCGTGCTTGCCTTGCCGCGACGCGACTTCGCTGGCGTGCCACAGCGCGTCGTCGAAGAGCGTTCCGTGCGGGTAGGGCCATCGGTCTGCGACACTCAGGTAGGTCGCGTGCGCTTCGTCGTGCGCGCCGGTTGCTTCGAGGCGCGCAGCGCGCTCGTAAAAGACGTTGGCGGCGAGCTCGCTGCCGGCGGTCGGGACCTCGGCCGATTTCAGATAGGCGAGCGCAGCCTCCACGCCGCGCGCGTCTTCGATTTCGAGTCGGGCTTTGAGCGCTCGCGGGGCGAGGCCGTTGGAGGGAAAACGCGCGATGAAGGCGTCGAGCTCAGCGGCCGCCTCGGCGGCGTTGGTTGGCAGAAGCAGCCGCGCGTGGGTGAACGATGCTTGCGCCGCGAGGTCTCCCTTGCCGCGCGCGACAAGCTCAAGACCTTTGGCGCCCTCTGCGACGTTTCCCGCTTCGATTTGAGCGGTCGCCGCGCGAAATTGCGCCTGCGCGCGCTCGTCGTCGCCGGTGGCGGCGAGCGCCGCGCGGGAAAACGCCGCAGCCGCCTCTTCGTGCCGCCCGGCGCGATCGACGCGCTGGCCTTCAGCATACGCGACCGAGAATGCCGATGGCGCCCCGGCGCCGCATCCGACGCCCGCTGCGATCAGGGCAGCAAGTGCAGCGCGCTTCATGGCTGCGCAGCAGCTTGCGCGAGCTGCTCGGCAGCGGCCCTGGCCTCCGCCGCCGAGACGTCGAGGTGAAGCACCGCGCGAACTCGTCGCGGCCCCGTCGCGTTGACGAGCACCCCAGCCTGCCTCGCGCGCGCGGCGATCTGCTCCGCGGGCGCGTCGGTGTCGATGTTGACGATGTTCGTCTCGACGCCGGCCAGGTCGACGTGCAGCCCAGGCGCGCCGGCCACGCGCTGCGCCAGCTCGCGCGCGTGGTCGTGATCGTCTTGAAGCCGCGCTCGGTGATGCTCGAGCGCATGCAGCGCGGCGGCCGCAAGAATGCCGACCTGCCGCATGCCTCCGCCCCACATTTTTCGCAAGCGTCGCGCGCGCTCGATGTGCTCGTGCGAGGCAACGAGCGCGCTGCCAACCGGCGCGCCGAGCCCCTTTGAGAAGCACAGGCTGACAGTGTCGAACGGAGCGCAGAGCTGGTCGATGGGCACCCCGGTCGCAGCGCTCGCGTTCCAGAGTCTGGCGCCGTCGAGGTGCACGCCGAGCCCGTGGGTGCGCGCGCGGTCTGCGATCGCGATGATCGCGCTCTGGGGGAAGACGCGTCCGCCTGCGCGATTATGTGTATTTTCCACGCATACGAGCGAGGTTCGGGGGCACCAGTAGGCGCGGGGCTTGATCGCAGCCTCCATCGCGTCGGCGTCGAACAGCCCGCCAGCACCTGCGAACGCGAATTGAACCCCTGACAGCACCGGCGCGGCGCCCGACTCGTAGAACGCGGGGTGCGCACCGTCGCCGACGATGATCTCGTCGCCCGGACGCGTGTGCAGCGCGATCGCGAGCTGGTTGCCCATGGTACCGCTCGACACGAACAGCGCGGCCTGCTTGCCCGCCAGTCGCGCGATCTCGGCTTCGAGCGCGCGCACCGTGGGATCTTCACCGAAGACGTCATCGCCGACCTCGGCGCGCGCCATCGCTTCGCGCATGGCCGGGGTGGGACGGGTCACGGTGTCGCTGCGAAGGTCGATCAAGGGTGTGCTCCTGTGGGACGCGGCAAAGGCGAGCTTCGGGTCATGCATGCCTCCGAAGGTGTTGTGGTGGGTAGAGAGGTTTGCGGCGCGCCGCGCGCGCTCGTAGCCCAGCGCGGGCACTCCGATCGCAGCAGCAGTCTACGGGATTCGGCGCGGCTTTTCAGGGCGCAAACGCAGCTGCCCCACCGGCAAGCACGCGCAGGCGGTCGCCCACCACAAAAGCCGCTAGGCTCGCGGGCATGCAGGCCTTCGCACAAAACCAAACCCCACCCGCAACCGGACCGCAACCCGAGCGCGATATCGATTTCATGGGCGCCGTGAAGTTCGTCTTCACCCTCGAGCGCCCGTGGAACACGATTTTGCTCGCCACCGTGACGCTCTTGATTCCGGTCATCGGGCAGTTCGTCATGTACGGCTGGCACTCCGAAATCATGCAGCGCCTCGAGCGCAAGCACCCCAGGCCGATACCCGACTTCAACTTTTCTGACCTGATGCATTACCTGTCTCGAGGCCTCGCCGCGTTTGCTGTGCAGCTGATTGCGTCGCTTCCGATATCGATCTTTGTTGGCGTGTTGTTCGGGATTGGCGGCGCCGTCGGCGCGATCATCTCTGCGGGCGCCTCCGCCTCCCCAGATGAGCAAGCGATGGTGATGCTCGCCGTATTCGGCGTCGTGGGGTTGGTCACACTGCTCGTCGCGCCGCTGCTCGGCATCATCGTCAGCGCGGCCGTGACCCGCGCCGAAATGACCGAAAACATCGGCGAGTCGCTCTCTTTCCGGCCGCTGCTCGCCTACGTGAAGCGCATGTGGCTGACCATCTTCGGCGCCACCTTCGCGATGAGCCTGATTGGTATGGTCGGCTCAATCGCCGGGCTGATGTGCTGCTACTTCGGTGTCTTTCCAGTGGCCATTATTCTGGGTGTCGCGATGGTGCACATTCGCCACCAGATTTACCAAAAGTACCTCGCGCGCGGCGGCGACCCGATCGCCTTGAAGCCCGCCGTAGCGCTGCCGTCGGAGCTCGCCGCGCAGCAAGCTCAGTATCCGTATCAGCGCTAGGCCGGGCGCCGCTCAGTTCGGCGACATGCGCGAACACCGACCGCCGATGCAGGCGATGCCTGCGCCCGAGCCGCAGCAGTCGGCGTCGGTCGTGCAGTTCTCGAACTCTTCTGCGCAGCCCGGCGGCTGGTCGGTGCATACGAGCCCGCCGCCGTCGCCGGCCTGCCTGCAGAAGCCGTTGCAGCACTCGTCGCCGGTTTGGCAGCTGTTGCCGTTGGGCTGGCAGGGGTCGACTACCCAGAAGCCGCGCATGTTGCCTGCGTCGAGCTCCTGCCCGGGAAGGTAGAAGGCGGGATGGGAGGGATCCTGCCCAGGCTTGGGATTCACGTCGATGGCCGCGACCCAGAGCTTCTTGGCGATGGGATAGGTGCCGTCGCCGTTGTCGTAGGGCGCCCCGGTCGCGATGTTGCCGTACATGCGCCGGGCGGTGAAAACGACCCAGTAGTAGCCGCCCGAGGCCACCGGGTTGACGGTGGGCTCGTAGTTGAGCTTGGCGTCGCTCGGGTGGTCGACGTTCGACGGAACGTAAGGGACGTTGCCCGAGGTCAGCCCGTTGAGCGCGTTCATGCGCACGGGGGTGTTCGGTGCGGTCGTGCCGGTGTACCAGAGCTCTGCTTGCGCCCCGAACCAGGTCGAGATTTCGCAGTCTACTTTGCACGAGCCCGGCGTGACCGTGTTGTGGAACACGAGGCCCTTGGCGTCGGGCGTAAACGTCGGCCATGCGGGAAAACGCGCCGAGTCGCGGTAGAGCTCGCGCAGCTTGGAGAAGTGGTAGGGGGGCGCGCCGCAGGTGATGCCGTTACCCTGGCCGCAGTCGAAGTCCATCATCGCGAGCGAGTGACCCGCGCCCGCCGTTACGTTGCCGGCGCCGGGGCCCTCCCAGAAGTTGAACGCGACCGCTTTGCCGCTCGTCGAAAAGGTCGGCGTGACGGCGGCCGTGACGACGCCTTCGATGCCGGTTGAGCTGATTTTGCTGCCGTCGGGGCGCCCGTAAAGCGCCGCTGCGAGCTTGTTGTTTTCGCGGGCGTGCTTCGAGTTGACGAGCGCGAAGGTGCCGTCGGGATAGACTCCCGACCACAGGAACTTGCGGTCGTTGCTCGAACCGTCGGGCGCAGTGCCCGCGTAGTCGGCGATTTGCTTGCCGCCCTTGGTCATATCAAACGATGCGTTGGGAGCGTAGTAGATGGCATTGTCGACGAGCGACGACGATATCTGCGTAAATAGCGTTGATCCGTTCGCCGAAACTTCGTGGCAAACATGGCATTTGCCCTGTTGCGACGGCAGCGCGAGCGTCGGCGAGAAGGCGCCCGGCTTGATCGCCAGCACTGCGCCGGTGGTGGCGCCGTTGGCGTTGAGCTTCGAGTTGTACGAGTTGTAATAGACAGTGCCCTTGAGCGTGCCGGGAGCGACGCCGTAGCTCTCTGAAATCGGGCCCACCAGCTTCGAGCCGTCGTAGGCATACACGTCGACCTTCATCGGATCGCCGCCGTTGCCGTAAAGGGCCTTTGACCACGCGTACGGATCGACGGGCTGGTTGACGAGCGCGGTGCCTCCGTAGAAGCCATCGAACTTGAAATTGGCCTGTTCGACGTGCACGCGCACTGCCGTGATGGCGAGCGAAGTTTGCCATTGGAGCAGCGGCGGCAGCACGCCGCGCGGCCACACCGTTTTATCGTACGGATACAAAAAGCCGAGCTGCTGCGCGTTCGCCGGAGGCGTTGCCGCGCCGAGCAGCTTGTTCTTCGTGGTGGCCGATACAGCCTTGCCGGGGCCTGCGCCGCCGACGCCGCCGTAGCCGCCCGCGCCGTTGCCGCCGTTGTAGTTCTTGGGCGGGCCATTTTGCGTGATGGCGACGCGAACGGTGAGCGTGGTTGAGGCTGTCTTGCCGCCGAAGCTCGCCGTTACGGTGCCCTTGCCGCTCGATGCGCCGCTCGCAGTAAACACGCCGCTGGCGGCCACCAGATTGCCGAGCTCGCCGCGGTCGAGCGTAAAGCTGGCCGCGATGCCGACGTTGTTGGCGTTTTGCGCCGTAAACGTGATCGGCCCCGTCGTGATGACGCCGTCGTCGATGGCTACGTCGACGGTGGGGTTCGCCGGGAAGATCGCGATGTCGCCTTGCGCGATGCCGCCGTCGCCGTTAAACGCCGCGTCCGGTTCGTAAGTATACGCGTCGGAAGCGTCGGGTTCGGGCGGGAAAGCCGCGGCCGGAAGCCCTTCGTCGGCGCACGCCTGCACCAGCAGCGCAGCGGAGACGAGTGAGGCAGCAAGCACGGACCAGGTCGCGACACGTCGGGAAATCAAGTTAGGCATGGCGGGCTCCGCGACAGAAAGTCGCGTTTACAATGTATCCTGACTCGTGCGGGCGCGCTCAGCTTCTTGCGCGGTTGGCTACTGAAGCGTCGCCGCGGCGCTGGCGGTGCCGGTCGCGGTCTTCGACAGCGTGAGCAGGTTCAGCCGAACGGCCCATCCGCTGACGACGGCTTCGGCCGCGTTCGACGCGGTGATCGCGATCGACGCCGACGTCGACTGCGACGGCAGGCCACCCATGACGCTCGCGGGCACCGATCCGCTCCCTGCTGATGCAGGGAAGATGCATGCAATCGAGGTCGAGGTCGTCGCTGTGACGCCGCTGATAGTCGCCGTGACTTGCCCGGCCCCGCCGCCGGTCCATGCGATCGCGAGCGGCTGCGTGCGGCTGAGCGTGAGCTTGCCGCCCGCTGCCGGAAACAACGGGCTGGTCACCGTGACGTAGTTCGGCGCGGCCGCCTTGAGGTCGAACGCGGGCACGTCGCCGCCGACCGATTTTGCCTCGATCATCTCGCCACCGAGCCACAGCTTCTGCTGCGCGCTCACCGGCACGTAGTCCGCGCCGGAGGCAATGACCTGCACCGGGCGGGAGCCTCCTGTGATGTTGATCGTGCCTCCGCTGGCAGGCTTCGGCGCTCCGGCATCGCCTCCGCTCGCCAGCGGACACTGAATCGTGGTGCACGCGCCCGTCGTGCTGGTCGTGCACGCGCCACCCGAAGCGCCGTACGCGCTGTAAAACCCCGCAGACGCGCTCATGCCCTGAATGGGTGTATTCTGCACAGTATAGTCGTAGCTCGTGAGGTATACGCCGCCGCCGCGCGAGGGTGCGCCCGCGCTGGCGTCGCCGTTGCCCGAGCCAGCGTCGCTCGTGGTGCCGCCGTCGCTCGTGGTGCCGCCGTCGCTCGTGGTGCCGCCGTCGCCCGTGGTGCCGCCGAACGGCACGGGAGTCGCGCTGCCACAGGCGGCTGCGGTCATCACAAAAGTAGCGGTCGCGAGCTTGAACATGCGCATGGGAGCCTCCGGGCTTAAGAGGACCGCGACGATACCATGGCCGGCGAGCGGGCCGGTCGGCGAGGGCGATTGGCCCCGCAAGAAGATCACACCGGCGGGCGCGTCTGCTGCATCGTAGGCGCATGCCCTGGTGGTTTCGCTACTTGACGCTCTGCTGCTTTTTGCTCGTGGTGACCGGCGCGTCGCTCGCACGCGCGCGGCAGTTTGCGACCTTCGCCGGCGTGATCGTCGGAATTCACTCGCTCATCGCGCTCGAGCTCGCGCCGGTGTTCGCGCGCGTAGCGCCGCTGTTTGTCGCGCTGCACGTCGCCGTCTACGTGAACTTTCTCATGCTCACGCGGCCCCGCATGCGACCGCTGCCGTTTCGCCTGCTGATCAGCTGGCCGGGCGCGTTCTTCTGGGCGGGCACGCTGCTCGCGCTGCCGCTGGCGATCGCGCGCGTGGTCGGTATCGAGCCCGGGTGGTTCATCGCCCTTCCGTACGCGCTCGCCGCAGTTGGCTTCGTTCAGTCGCTGCGCGCCGGCGCGGAGGAGATCGATCTGGTCGTGGGGGATCATCCCGCAAGCGCGCCGCTTCCGCTGCCGCATCCACGCGGCGAGCAGCGAGAGGCGCGGCCGCTGCGCATCGTGCAGATCTCCGATCCGCACCTGGGCCCGTTCATGTCGGTGCGCAGGCTCAGGCAAATCGCGCACAACGCCGTGGCGAGCAAACCGGACCTCGTGCTGCTCACCGGTGACTTTCTCACCATGGAGTCGCAGAGCGATCCCGAGCTGCTGCGCGTCGCCTTCGAGCCGCTCGCCGCGATGAAGGGCCGCGTGCTCGCCTGCCACGGCAATCACGATCACGAGGCCCCCGAGACTGTGCGAACTGCGCTCGAGGCGAACGGCATCGCGCTGCTCGTCGACGACGCAACCGTGGTCGAGACAGGCGCTGGGAGGGTGCACGTGGTGGGTATGGACTTCTCATGGCGCGATCGCGCCGAGAAGATGAAGCGTGTGTGTGACTCCCATCCGCGCCTCCCAGACACCACACGCATCGTGATGCTCCACGATCCCGGCGCCTTCAAACACCTGCCCGAAGGCGAGGCCGATCTCGTGCTGTCGGGACACACGCACGGCGGACAGGTCGGGCTCCTGAGCCTCGGGCTGTCGTGGACGTTTTTGCGCCTCTTCGGGATCACCATTCCCGACCACGGCTTTTGGGCGCGCGGCCGTGACCGCATGTACGTGCACCGCGGCACGGGGCACTACGGGTTCCCGCTGCGGATCGGCGTGCCGTCGGAGGAGAGCGTGCTGTCGGTGCACCGGGCGCGGGCGTAGCGGGGAGGGGACCCGCGGCCCGCCGCGCTCCGCTTCGCCTGCCACGCGGAAGGCTTCCGCGCCGAGACTCCGGCCCTATCGCGCCATAAAGATAACGTGCTGAATGCGCCCGCCAACCCGGCTCGCGACGCGCAGCACTTCGACTTCGAAGCCGTGACTTTCGAGCTTTCGCACATAGCGCGCGCTCGGACCGCACGACCAGACGGCCAGAATGCCGCCCGGACGAAGCGCTGCCCGGCACGTGCGCACGCCGATGTCGCCGTACAGGCGCTGGTTCTTCGCTTCGGCGAGGGCCTGCGGGCCGTTGTCGACGTCGAGCAAAATGATGTCGAAGGCCCCCGGGGACCGCTTCAACGTCTCGAACACGTCGCCCACGACGACGTTGCAGCGCGGATCGTCCATCGGATGATCGTTGAAGTGACCGAGGTATTCGCGGTTCCAGCCCACAAGCTCGGGAACGAGCTCGGCGACAGTGACCTGGGCGTCTTCGCTCGCCAAATCGAGCACGGCGCGCAGCGTATATCCGAGGCCCAGCCCGCCCACGAGCACGGTGCTCGGGTCGGGGAAGCGCTCGAACGCGCGCTCGGCCATGACCTCTTCGGAGTTGTGCACCCGATTCGACATCAAAATACGTTCGCCGACGCGAATCACCCAGTCGTCGGCGAAGCGCCCGAGAACAAATTCGCCCGCGCCGCCCTGCACACGCGCCGTCGCAACCACGTCCCAATCGAGGATCGAGTACGGCTCCAAAGCTTCAACAGTCATAAACGGCGGGACGATAGCCCGCGGGAGCGCCCCGGGTCCACCCCGCCAACCGCCGGCGCGCATTTGCCCGCCGCGCCCCGAAGGCGGCTCGCGCGCGTGCCCATCGTCGCGCGCGGCGCGAAAGCCCCGAAATCGGGCGTCATTTGGGCAGCGAGAGCCGGCGGCGACGGGAATTCGGATCTCCGAATTCGGGCGATCGTCGCGCCGCGGCTCGACCGCGCTGCGGGGGGTGGCGGCCACAAGGAATTTCCGTCCGTTGCCGCGCGAAATCGAAGTGGCGTCCGGGCACTTGACGTTTGTTTAGTTCGGGGTATTGCTCCGGATGCCGTGGCCCTGTCCCGCTCCGAGAACATGGCTCGCATTCGGTCGGCGAACACGAAGCCCGAGCTGCTCCTCCGAAGGGCGATTCATGCAGCAGGCGTGCGTTACCGTCTCCAGTTTCCGACGCCGGGTGGCAGGGCCGACCTCGCGATCTCCACCCGCAAGTTCGCCCTCTTCGTTGACGGATGTTTTTGGCACGGATGTCCCGAGCATTACGTGCGTCCAAGAACCAACGCAGCGTTCTGGAACGCCCGCCTTCGCCAGAACGTCGATCGTGACCGTCGTCAAACGCTGGCGCTCGAAGAGCGCGGTTGGTGCTGTTTTCGTGTGTGGGAGCACGAACTCAGCGAGGATCTCCATCGCGTCGTACGCGCGGTGATCGCCTGCTTGCACGGGGAACCTTCGGCTAAGTCAAATCGCCGCGTGGTGTTCGTCGCTCCCCTGGATGAGCAAAGCAACACCGAGACGTGGTCCTTCGAGGATCTTCGCGATTCCGCGCGCAAAGAGACGCTCGTCCGTGAACGCAGCACCCGAAAAGTCGGCCGGATCGGGTCGCTGCGGGATGACCAAACAACAGGATCGCATGTCAGGGGGAAACTGCATGATAGAAACAGCACCGATGGCACGTCGTAAGCGCAACAGTCCGACTTTCATCGACTTGTTCGCGGGAATTGGCGGTTTTCGCTGGGCGCTCGAGCGCGCCCTGGGCGCGACGTGCGTGTTTGCGTCCGAGTGGGACAAGTTCGCTCAAGACACGTATGAGGCCAATTTCGGCCATCGTCCCGACGGCGATATCACGGCCATCGATCCTGTCGACATACCCGCGCACGATATTTTGACCGCAGGATTTCCCTGTCAGCCTTTTTCGATCGCGGGTGTGTCGAAAGCCAACGCGCTCGGTCGACAACACGGATTTGCGCACGCGACCCAGGGCACGCTGTTCTTCAACGTCGCAAAAATCATCGAAGCAAGGCGTCCGCGCGCGTTCATTCTCGAAAACGTCAAAAACCTCAAGTCGCACGACAAAGGTCGCACGTTTACGGTGATTACCGAGACTCTGCGAGAACTTGGGTATTACTTTGATTCCAAGGTCATCGATGCTCGGCACTGGGTGCCGCAGCACCGCGAGCGAATCTTCATCGCCGGGTTCCGTGACGAAAACGATTTTGCGCGCTTCGATTGGCCCGTTGCGCCCGAGAAGGGGCCCGTGTTCCGCTCGATTCTCGAAAAGAAGGTCGACCCAAAATACACCCTGACCGATGGCCTTTGGGCGTACCTCCAGGCCTATGCCGCGAAGCACAAGGCGGCAGGTAACGGTTTTGGCTTTGGTCTCACCAATCTCGATGGCGTTTCCCGCACACTGAGCGCCCGCTACTACAAAGACGGTTCCGAAGTGCTGATACCTCAGCGTGCGCCAAAGAACCCGCGGCGCCTCAGTCCTCGCGAGTGCGCCCGACTCATGGGATACCCCGCCGAAATGAACATCGTCTGCAGCGACACGCGGGCGTACAAGCAGTTCGGCAACTCGGTGGCTGTTCCCGTGGTGACTGCCGTGTGCCAGCAGGTTCTCGGGGCCTTCGATACGCGACGCGCGCCTGTGCAACGAAACGGATCCGAGCAACTCAGGCTTTTCCACGCGCCCCGCGTTGCGTGATTCAGCGCGCGGAGAGAGCGGCTTGCAGCGCGCTACGGCTCCGGTACCGTCTCGTCATGGCTCTCGACGATGTCTTGAAGCAGCTCGCGCGCGCGGGCGCTCAAACGGTCTACGGAAAAGCGCTCGCGCCCAACGACAACTCCAAGAATCAGGTTTATCTCGGCGGTTCCCTCGCAGCGGTGAACCTTCTGCCCGTTCGCGAAATCATCGCGGACGCTGAGTCTCCAAAACGCCTCAAGGCGCCCGTATCGTTCTCGTGGCTGACGCCTACAGGGCTGGACCCAGCGCCTCATGCACAACTAATCCTGTATCCAGATTACCCGGAAGTGAGGTTGTCGGGCTTTCTTCGCGGATGCACCCGCGCCCCGAACACCGTCATGGCCTCACGGGAGCCGGGTCGCGTGCTGCTCATCGGCGTCACTGCCGAGCGCACGATCGTCGCGATCGCCCTCGAATCAGAGGCCGCCGCGGCGGTCGAATTCATCGCAAAGGCCGCCACCTTCAAGACGTGGGGGGTTCTCGCTGAGCTCCCATTGCCAACAAGCATTTCGCTCTACGACGCCTCGCCGCTTTTAAGAAAACTCCACGGCATCCACACCAAGGGATGGATTCGCTCATGGAGCCTCGGCCCATTTGGTGAACGCAATCCGTGCGAGAGCGTGCAATGTGGCGGCTATACGCTTGAGGCCGAGTTGGGCATCGCAAAAAATGCGCGCTCTGAGCCTGATTTTCTGGGCTGGGAGATCAAGAGCTTCAAGGTAAAATCGACTGAAGCGGCACTGCTAAAAGGAAACGCCATCACCCTGATGACCCCCGAGCCCACGGGCGCTTTGTACTACGACGACTTCGCCCAGTTCTGGTCACGCTACAGCTATCCCGACAAATCGAAGAAAGAGGGGCGGGAGGGCCGACGCAACTTCGGGGGCATCTACAAGTGCGGGGCGAGGCCGAACGCCACGACTGACTTGACGCTCACACTCGGCGACTACAACGCGGCAAAACAGACGTTCAACGCTGGCGGCGCCTTGAGCCTCGTCGACTCGAGCGGTCGCGTCGCTGCCTCCTGGGGCTTCGCAGGCCTGCTCGAAAAGTGGAGCCGCAAACACGCCCTCGCTGCGTTCGTGCCCGTCGAAGAGCACCGCGATCAGCCCA
The DNA here is from genome assembly GCA_947473045.1 of Myxococcales bacterium. GTDB lineage: Bacteria > Myxococcota_A > Polyangia > Polyangiales > Polyangiaceae > JANYHY01. The sequence goes on from CANJCO010000040.1 coordinate 35,916, forward strand.
GGCGATATCGCTACGATGCGCGCGTCGCGCTGGCGCGCGGCACGGACTTCACGCGCTTTCTGCAGGCGGTTAGCAAAGGAAAAGTTTACCTCGACCCTGCGGTGAAGTTTGAAGACGGTAAGTACAAGAAGCGAAATCAGTTCCGCGTCGCCTTCAAGGATCTCGCGTCGCTCTATTACGACTTCCGCGAAGAGCGGGTGATCGATCCGTGACGGAGGTTGGGATTGCACGGGAGGGTAGTGGGATACTTGCGCTGTGCGTCACGCGACGTTCTTGGGTCTGCCGCGCGACGGCGAGAGAGCGCATGCCGCCGTCTTCCGAAAGTGCAAGAAGTGACGAGCCCGCTTAGAGTCCAGAAGACGAATGCGTAGATGTTTTTTTGGACATCTCAACACTCCACTTACGGGACATTATTGCACCGCACGTGTGTGGGCGCGCGTCGCCCAATTACTGATAAACGTGCATCAAGCGGCCAGCTGCGCGATCACGGTTGCACCTGTGCACACGGGCGTGTGACCATCAGACAGTGTCTCGCGCTCAGACCGGGGCGTCCGCGGTACCCACTCCCCCACACTTGGAGAAGCTTTTGCCCGAAGACAAGCCGCACTATCTCGACCGGGAGCTTCCGCCCGATCCTGCCGTTTTGCTACGAAGCCTTCGGGGTATTGGCTATTCAGTCGAGGACGCGGTTGCCGACATCGTCGACAACAGCATCGCCGCGAGGGCCCAGAACGTCGACATCTGGCTGCACAGTCTCGAACACGATCTCGTCGTCGATATGGGCGACGACGGCGAGGGCTTGACTCGTGAAGAACTCATGATCGCTCTCACCCTCGGAGCTCGGGAGAGGGATCCCGACCTTACTCGACGCGATCATGACCTCGGCAGGTTTGGGCTGGGGTTGAAGACCGCAAGTTTCTCCGTCGCACAGCGCCTCAGCGTGTACGCAATGAAGGATGGCGTGGCTTGCGGTGCCGCGTGGGACCTCGCTACCGTTGCACGAACAGGCCGCTGGCGACTATCGCCCTTGAGCGAACTGGAGAGCGCGGAACTCTCTTCCCGCCTGTCCGATCGGTCAGCTGGGACGGTTGTTCGATGGTCTCGTGTCGACCGCCTTCAGCAGACGCCCGGAGGCAGTCGGGCGGTCGGCGTCGCTCGACTCGAAGAGCGTCTCCGAAGACATCTCGGTATGACATACCATCGATTCCTGGATGGCCTTGACGCAGACGGGACAGCAATTCCGCGGACAAGTATCTCCATCAACGGTCGTGCCATCGCCGGGTGGAACCCGCTTCTTCCGTTCGTTGATCGTCCGGAGTTGGTCCAGTTTGGTGAGGTGCGAATGGCGCACGGCATCCGGGTGGAATACGCGGTACTTCCGCCGGAGGTCCAGATGCACGCCGAGGAGCGGGATCAAGCAACCTTGGAAGGGCGGCGCCTCACGGATATGCAGGGTTTCTACGTTTACCGGGGAAACCGTCTCGTCTGCTTTGCGAACTGGCTTGGCTTACCAGGCTACGGGAGCGGTCGCTGGAACAAGGACTCGTCAACGCAACTGGCTCGGATCGCTGTGGATTTGACAAACGCGGACGACGAGGAGTGGTCGTTGGACGTGAGAAAGTCGAGAGTGACTCCTCCGGAGCGAGTGCGTCCTGCCTTAATTGAAATCGGCGCGGAGGCGCGAGCGCGTTCGAGGTCCCGGATCTTTGGCAGGAGTGGCAGCGCACGTAACGAGGGTCCGGACCCACGGTCAGAGTCTCTCTGGACGATGGAACAGGGCCGCCTTCAGATTAATCGAGAGCATCCGCTCGTTTCCTCCATTGTCGGTTCGACCGATGGGATTCCGAAGGCGGTCCTGGTCGCAGTGCGATCTCTCCTGCGTCAGCTCGAAAGCAGCCCAGCCCTGGTAGCGTTCGTGTCGGAGCAAGGCGCACGCGACGGTGGTGCGAACCCTCCGCCGCCCGAGGTCCTCGATGACGCCGACTTCGGGGAAGCGCTGGACCTTGCGCGTTTCTTACTCCGGTCTGGCAGGTCGCTGGCAAGCGTTCTCGCGATTGCTTCTGAGGACCCCCGTTACGGAAACAACCCCGACCTGCTTGAGCGCCTGCGAGCAAGACTGGAGACTCGGTGACGATCGCGATCAAAGACGACACGTTTGCCAATGTGGTCCGAACAGCGGAATACTTCATCGAAATGAGAACGTCTGCGCCGTCGCAGCTAGTGCCGCTTCATGTAATTGATGAGGCGGTTCTCAAGGCGGTAAGGCAGCTGCTCGAAGACAGTTCACCCGAAGAGCGGAAGGTCTATTCGGAAGAGGCATCCCGACGCGTACAGGCCAGCCGGCGAGTCGAGATCGCCGACCCGAACATGCTCGTCGATGGACCCCGGGTGGACTGGTATGGCGGTGAGCGCAAGAAGCTTCGGCCGCTCTGGGACCGGTACAAGCGACTTTTGGCAGACGAGTTGGGCTTTGACGCTAATACAATCGCAAGTATCGACCGATCCAGCGATCAGATTGTTGAACAGCTCGGTGACCCTGAATCGCGCGGTACGTTCGACAGGCGTGGTCTCGTGGTCGGTCAGGTCCAGTCAGGAAAGACGACGAGTTACGCCGCAGTAATCAACAAGGCGATCGATTCGGGATACCAAGTAATTGTTATCCTGACCGGGGTTCATGAGAACCTCCGAGTTCAGACGCAGAAACGGCTCGAAGAGACAGTGCGCGGCCTTGCGACGGAGACGGGGAGGCCCGGCGGTCCCGGCAAGGGGACTCCTCTGCGCATCGCAGAGATTCAGCACATCGCGTCTCCTCCTCATCTTTTTACGACCAGAGCCATTGGCGGCGATTTTTCAGCGGATGCCAGTCACTTTGCGAGCTCGGTCGCGGGCACGCACATGTTCGTTGTCAAGAAGAATGCTCGGATACTCAATGAGCTACTACGCCACTTTCAGAGCAGTGTGTACGAGCACGAGACAACTGGGCGAATGGAGCTGAAGGGGCGCTCGCTTCTGATTATCGACGACGAAGCCGATAACGCATCGATCGACACCAATAAACCTGATCCGAACGATTTTGATCACGACCCGACCACAATCAACCGGTCTATCAGACGTATTTTGATGCAGTTCCAGAAACGCGCGTACGTTGGATACACAGCTACGCCATATGCTAATATACTCATTCATAAGGATAACGAAACCAGTGAGTACGGCCCGGATCTGTTTCCTGAAGACTTTATCGTCATGCTTCCTGCGCCATCCAACTACGTTGGCCCGACGACATTCTTCGGCGGGTCGTCGCTCGGAGTTGAGGCCGGCGGTTCGCCGTCTGCGCCGCCCCTGCTTCGTCATGTGAAGGACTGCGGAACAGCCGACTCTGCTGATTGGATGCCCAAGGGGCACAAGAAGAATCATGTTCCCAACGTCAAGGGGGTCGCGGGCATTCCGCTGTCCCTTGAGAATGCGGTTATCTCGTTCGCTATTGCCACGGCGGTGCGACGCCTCCGCGGCTGGGGACGAGCCCACAATTCGATGCTCGTTCACGTCTCGCGCTTCAAGCTGGTGCAGAAACAGGTGCGCGAGCTGCTGGGCGTGTTCGTTTACAAGCTCAAGGGCGCGTTGGCTGACGAAGATAGCGATCCAGAGTTGAGCAGGCGGTTTCGTCAGCTGTACGACGCGGACTTCCTACGGACCACGGGCATTATTGCTGAGGCTGAGCGGGGAAGCATTTTCGCGTTTCCCGAGATAAAGATTGAGGTTCAGAACGTTCTTGACTCAACGAAAGTGTGGACGGTCAATTCTGAAGCGGATACCGCGCTCGACTATGAACAGTACCCGAATGGTCTTACGGTTATCTGTGTTGGCGGAGACAAGCTGTCACGCGGGCTGACTCTAGAAGGGCTTACGGTAAGCTACTTCCTCCGCGCCACGAAAATGTACGACACGCTCATGCAGATGGGTCGTTGGTTTGGCTATCGACCCGGCTACAAGGACCTGTGTCGGCTGTATCTGACGGAGGAACTGTCGCGCTGGTATCAACATGTTGTGCGCGCCGACGAGGAGCTGCGGGGTGAGTTCTTGAACTTGGAAGCGGAGCGACGCAAGCCTTCTGACTACGGCCTTCGCGTGCGCAGTCATCCGTCTCTGATGGTCACTGCGCCGGCGAAGATGGCGGCATCTCAGGAGCTCTCGCTGGATTTTGGCGGCCGTGTATCTCAGACGATTCACTTTTTCCGAGATCCGGAGGCGCTTAGGCAGAACGCTCAGGAAACAGAAGCTTTTCTCCAACGGATCGTGCCGTACGCAGAGACAGTCCACGGACTGGTGCGGCGGGATCCTGTCAGCGGAGCACCAGCGGGTAGACAGCCGCTATCTGGCTATCTCTACACGAACGTGCCTGTACTCGACGTGAGAAACTTCCTCCGAAGGTTCAGGTTTCACCCCGACGCGAACACGGTTGGCGCCGCACCGCTAATCGAGTTTCTTGATCGACTGATCACGAGCGGTATGGAGACGGCCTGGAGCGTTGTTGTTGCGTCGGGAGGGCGTCCGGACGACGCCGGACGAGCGACGGTGGCGTTGGCTCCAGGCGTATCGGTGATCCCGGTCTCGCGAGCGACGAAGCCAGCCGCAGAGAAGGACTGGTCTGAGGGCCGACGCGATGACGCAATTGTGCTCGGAGTGCTTGCCTCCCCGAGCGATCTCGTTGCGGACCTACAGGAACACGAGGTGAGCCGCTTGAGCGGGCTGCCCAAGGGGCGCGTCAAGGTCGACCCAACAGCAGGTGAGTACGCGGCGCGCAGTCGTGCCTGCAAGGCTCGAGACCCGAACCACTGCCTTCTGGTAATCTACGTGGTCCAGCCGACGACGACGCTACACGTCGATGGCGAACCAAGCGACGAGAAACCTAAAAATGTGGAGCTGGCACCTGGCTCTCAGCTGCCGATCGGCATAGCAATAGCTCTGCCGGAAAACCCGAATATGCCGTCGGTGAGCTACGTGGTGAACTCGGTCAAGATTGATGAATTCGAGGCACAGTTCACAAGTGACGACTGAAATTACAGGTGTAATCGAGTGTGAGCTCCAATCTCACTGGGAAGCAGAACTGGCGTCGCCCACGCGCAAGGCCTACGAAGGGCGTCGGCTTCTTTCCGTTGCGCCCATAGAAGCCTACGCGGGAGTCGACCAGATCGGCGGGCGACGGTTTGTTGCTATCCGGCTCGACTCGGGCCGAAGAAAATTGCTGGCCGCGCGTTTTCCTCGGAGCAGCAAGGGGATCCTCGTTGAGAACGTCGAGCAGGGGGGCGGTAGGATTACCTTCTTCCTTCGCGAGGAAGCAGGCGTGCCACGGGCTGTTTTCCCCGCCGTCATGCTGGACGTACTGGTTGCCGGGGACGGTGCTGCGATCGAGACGGCAGCACGCGCGACTCTAGAACGGTTCTCGTCATGGCAGGCCGCGCTGAGCCGGCAAGCAGGCGGAATGACCGCCGCGGAAGTGCGCGGAATCCTCGGTGAGCTGATCGTGGCGCGTGACGTCATCGAGCCGGAACTGGGCACCGCCGCTCTCATCGAAGCATGGAGGGCGCCAGATGATGACCATATTCATGATTTTGTCGGCGCAACCTGGGAGCTTGAGGTCAAGACGGCGATCACTCCGGCAACGCATTTTCACGTCAGTGCTGAAGGGCAACTTGAGCCGGCGGCAACCAATCGAATGTTCCTCGCCGCTGTGGAGCTCGAACCAGCCAGCGAGGGCACAAGCCTGAGTGGGATCGTCGAACAGATGCTTTCGCGGCCCGGAGCGACGGACGACCTCACCGAAGCGCTCCGCAACGCATTCATCCGACGGGGGGCTATGGTGCGCACCACGGGTGGCGAAGCGGTGCAGCAATACCGCGTGGTGGCCGTCGAACAGTTCGAGGTCCGTGACGGGTTTCCGCTCCTGCTACGCAAAACGATGCCTGGGGGCGTCAGCTCGCTTCGCTACCAGGTGAGTTTTTCAGCCTGCAAGCTGCACAAAATCGACCGAGGCGTTTTGTCGAACGCCATCACAAACCAGGAGAACGCACAATGACGGAACTGAAGACGCGCGACGACTTTTACAAGGTGCTGTGTGGCGTCTCGATTCCCGAACGGGCAGCCCAACTCGTGGCGGAGGACCAGACGCGCGAGGGCAGCGCAGAACTGCTCGGATTTGCTCAGTACGCGCTCGAGATACTCGAGTCCGAAGGATGGACTGAGGAGCCTCAGTCAGTGTTCTTCAGGCGCAAGATCGGGCGCCCGCTCCGAGAGGTCGCATTGCCGGTCTATTCGCTGCTCGTCGAGGAGGGAGCTCTGCATTTGTTCGGATTTCATTATGATTCCACGGCGGTCGACCCGGTCATCCTTGAGCAACGAATCATCGAAAGAGAGCGAACGCGCCTCTCCGGCCTCGTCGACCTTCTTCGCGACCCCGTTTTCGACCTGTCAAGCCTGGCCGACGACCTTGCCGTGCCGCACCTCCAAACGCTGCGTGATTTTGTGAATTCGGATAAGTGCCGCGCAATCAAGTACTTTATCGTAACTAACCAGATCAAGCGCGAGCGTGGCCGACAGGAAAAAACCGCCGACGGCAAGGTATTCACTGAGGTTGTCGATCTCGAGCGTCTATTCCGCTGGTCGCGCGGTACCGCGAGCCGCTCGGAGATCGAGGTCAACGTGAAGGAGATGATGGGGCCGGAGCGCCTCATCGCGCTACGGACGCCCAGTACGACTGACGACGTGACGACGTTTCTGGCGGTACTTCCAGGCCGTTTTCTCGCGGACCTCTACGAGGCGTATGATAACCGGCTGTTGGAACTGAATGTACGCTCGTTCCTCAGTGCAAAAGGAGGGGTCAACAAAGGCATCCAAGAGACCCTGAAGAGTCCGGAACGGCGACGTTTTTTCCTGCCCTACAACAACGGGATCGTCATGGTGGTTGACGAACTCGAAACGGAGGAACTCGGGAACGGCGCCACCGAGATCAAGTGGCTAAAGGGAGTCCAGATCGTGAACGGTGGTCAGACGACCGCTTCGCTGTTCAAAGCGCGACGCGATTTGAAGAAGGATGACCCGCTCGAGAACGTCTTCATACAGGCCAAGATCATCCGTCTGAACCGACGAGGCGACGAGGCTGAAATTGTCAAATCGATCTCGCTCTACTCAAACTCGCAGAACAAGGTTGAGATGGCTGATCTTGGGGCGAATGAGGCTTTCCATCGAAGACTCGAGCAGCTCGCTGAACTGGAAGTCGACCCGCGTGACGGGGCGTTCTGGTTCTACGAGCGCATGCGCAACGCCTACGCTGTGAAGCTCATGCTCGAAGATTCGTCGGCGTCGCGGCGTCGATGGCAAGACAGGCACCCGAAAGAGCGAGTGATCACGAAGACGGACCTCGCGAAATACATGATGGCTTGGGACAGGCAGGCTGCGACCGTGGCCCGTGGCAACCAGAAGTGTTTCAACGCCTTCGCGCAGAGTTACCACGTAAAGCCGATCAAGACTGACGCGGCAGCGGAAAAGGAAGTGACGTCGGATCGATACAAGGAGACCATCGGAAAAGTCATCGTCTACAGAACTGCTCACAAGATCGTGAAAGGCGACAAGGAGGCCTTCACTTCCAACCAGATTAACATCGCAACTTATACTGTGGCGTACCTGTCGCGCCGGGTCGGTGGCGAACTGGACTGGAAAACGATATGGAGAAACCAGGAGTTGTCGGGTGAGATGCAGTCGGTTCTGAAGTGGTTCGCGCGGAGCGTATCGAAGTACGTCGACAAGGTTGGCGCCGGACGCCTTGGCTCGGAAGTGTGCAAGAAGGAAGGGCTTTTCGAGGAGATGTGGCGCGAGCTGTCGGACCTGCCGCTTCCCGGGGAGATCCCCGAGCCGGTCGAGGCGAAGGGGAGGCTTAACGGTGGAGAGGAGCCCCCAGACCCTGAGGACCAGAACAATATTTCGGAGGTGATGTCGTACGCCCCCGAGCGCTTTGCGGCCGTTCACGCTGCTGCAGAAGCAAACAGGGATGCCTTGAGCGAGTATCACATCGGCGTAATCAGGAAGTTGGACGCGCTGGCGCAGAATGGATGGCTCGAGCGGCCGAGGCCCAAGCAAGCGAAGATGTTTCTCACGGCGTTGGCCAAACTCGAGAATTTCGGTCTGGTAGAAAGCGACTGAGCATTGTTGGGTTCTGGATCTGTCTGCGTCGAGGCGTCGTGACCCGTTGCGGCCGACGGTTCCGTCAGGCCGCTCGTTTCCCTGCAAGATCTATCGAGTCGGACGTCGTTTTGCGGCCGTCGCAGCGCCGCGCCGCGGCACCGCTCGCCCAATTCGGAGGTCCGAATTTCGGCGCTGGGGGCGTTTTGGCTGTGATGCTACGGAGCGCGTTTTGCGTGCTCACGGCCCCCCCCTCCGCTTGGAGGCGTTCGTGATGCTCGCTACTATCGGCGGAGACGACCGGACAACGCCGCGCCAATGCCGCGCGTCTTTTTTTCGGGCCCCGCCGCTCTGTTGCTCCCCCGCCACCGACGCGCTCGCGCCGTAACGCCCGCGCGGCGCGTCGCGCCGGCGAATGGCTGACATCGGCGCACTTGCGACGCATCGCGAGGCCACCGTTTCTCGGTAACGCTCAGTTGCGTGGGTTCACGAGATCCACATGATGAGCG
>CANJCO010000041.1 GCA_947473045.1 Myxococcales bacterium
CCTCTGCTGAACGCTCGCCGCAACGCGGCTCGTCAGCCATCGAGACGTCATCTGGCGTTGCTGTACTGCGCGAGGCCTCCGTACAGCATCCCTGCCAGGTCGGGCAAGCGCGTTCTGGCGCCAGAACGCTCGCTTGATCGACCCTGCCTCGCGGCTGCGTAACTCAAGGGTCACGCCGCCGCTGGCGTTTTGTGGGGCTCGCCTCGAAGGTCGCGAAAGCGCTCGCGCCGGCTGATGGGCGAAGCGGTCGCTCAGGGCGTCGTCAGCACGTTCGCGCCATTGTACCAGACGAGCGGCGCGGAGCCGAAGATGCCAAGCGAGCGGTTCGACGCGCTACCCGGCGGAATCGTAACCTTCCACAGCCCGACCGCCGGCGCGGCGAAGCTGACGTCAGTCTCGGTCAGGAGCGTTGAGGGCACGCCATTCGGGTCTGTCACCGTGACGGCTCCGCCTGGCGCGTCGCCGCTCCACGCAACGACGAGCGGGCTGGGGTGCTGCACTGCGAAGTAGTAGCTGCCGCCGCGCGTGAAGTCGCTCGTGCGAACGTCGACGCCCGCCGGCCGATTCAACGTGACCACGACCGTCGCCGTGGCCACCTCGAGCCGGTAGAGCCCCGCTGCGGCCGAGTTGAAGACAAAGACGCAAGGCTTCGTGCATGTTTTGTGGGTCACCTGTTGGCCCCCGAGCAACGTGCCCTGGGGATCATACCACTTCAGATATCCCGCCGCGACCGTGGGCACTACCACGGTCACCGTGATGGCTTCGTTCGCGGCCGCGGGAACGACGATTTCCGCGAGATCCGAGCCGCTCCAGCCCGCCTGCGAGTCCGAAGCGTTCTTGCCTGCGGCGACGAGCGCCGCGCTCGCAGGGTCGATGAGCGGCTGAACATGCAACAGTTCTGTTGGGGCTGGGGCGATGAGGGCGACCGCCGAATTTGAGGCGCGGCGCCAAAATTCGGATCTCCGAGCTGGTCTCGCCTTGCGGCGTGTGTGGCCGACAACGAGGGGCTACACATCGAGTCCGCGCGCTTAGTCCCAAGTAAAAGAAGAACGATGCCTTCACTGATTTGACGGAAATTGGTATTCTCACGCGATGAAGCTAGGGACATCGTTCGGACTGGGAGTGATGGTCCTTTTGTCGGCGAGCGCGGCGCGCGCCGACTGCTCCAAGGACACCGACTGCAAGCGCGATCGCATCTGTACACAGGGAAAGTGCGTCTCTCCTGGCGCGAAACCGGCGCCGGCTGCGCGAGCGCCGGAAGTCACACTCGTTGAGCTTGAGGGACGTAGCGGTGTCGCCAAGGTGGGAGATAAGCAGTGCGGGACGCCATGCAAGTTGATGCTCGCTCCCGGCACCTACGTCGTCACACTTGACGGCAAGCCAATGCCGTCTGTGCGCGTTGCTGACGCTGCGCTCCAAGTCGACTTCAGGCCCAGCGGCCTCGGCGAAATCGGTAAAGGTATTGCCTTTCTCTGCGTGGGCGGGCTCGCGATGGCAGTCGGTGGCGGCTTCGCCGGGATTTATCGACCTTCCATATCGAACCTTGATTTCGACTTGTTTGTGGGGCTGTTCGTAGTGGGATTGGGCGCCGTTATCCTGGGCAGCGTCGTGACGGTGACCGGCATCATCGACCTGTCGGGGCCAAAGATGGTCGTGAGGCGATCGGCCGACGCTCTGCCGTCGCAGCGGCGGCAGTTCGCCGTCGTTCCCTGGCTCGCGCCGCTTTCAGCGCCCACTGAGCGTTCCACGCTCGGTCCCGCAGGGGCGATTGCGGGCGTGTCCGTAGGGTTCTAAGCCAGCTTGGACGGGGCCTCGGCCGAACTCGTGGGTATCCGCTTTCCTGAAGCCGAGGCTGTGACGCGCGGCAGGTTCGCGCGCCGCCGCGTCGGCCCCGGTCGACGACGTGCTCGCGCACTGAAGCGGCAGGGCGACGGCCCCGCGTCGTCGCGCCGCCGCGAATTGGCCCTCCGACGGCCCCGCGCTGGCCGGGACACCCTCCCCAATCGCGGTCTCCCTGAAATCAGACCGATCGCAGATGGCACGTGAGCTGCTCAGGCTCCGAGCGCCATGCCGAGTCTCGACCACGAAGTGCTCATCGAGCTGCTCCGCAGCGATCCGTCGCTGCTTCGCAGCTTGCTTGCGCCGCTCGGAGTCGAGATTGCCAGCGGAGACGCGGAGGTCTGCGATTCCACGCTGACCGCGCCCGAGCTTCGCGCCGATCTCGTGGTCGCCTTTGGCGATCAGCAGTCTCCCGACGTGGTGCTGATTGCCGAGATTCAGCTCCGCGAAGACGCCGACAAACGCTATTCGATGCCGTTTTACGCGATGTCGGCGCGCAGTCGGTATCGGTGTCCCGCCATCGTCGTGGTCATCGCCGTCGACGACGCCGTGGCAGCGTGGGCGCGCACCCCCGTGGTGCTTGACCCGTATAACGAGTGGAGGCCGCTCGTGATAGGGCCCTCGGAGGTGCCGCGCGTAACGAATGTGGCCGAGGCGCTGGCGCGTCCGCACCTCGCCGTGTTGTCAGCGCGCGTGCATGCGAAAGGGCCCGACGGACTCGCGATCGCTCGGGCTGCGCTTCAGGTGCTCGCCGCCCTGCCAGATGACCGCGACGTGGTATATCTTGACGTGATCTGGTCTGCTCTCGACGCTGCGGCGCGTCTCGTTTTGGAGGCTGAAGTGAACTTCGAAAATTACGTCCCGACCAACCCATTTTACCACTGGGCGCTCGAAAAAGGCGTCATTCAGGGCCGCGAGGAGGGGTTGGAGCGTGGACTCGAGAAGGGCCGCGAAGCCGGCCGCGGCGAAGGCGAACGCGATGCACTTCGGGTGATTCTTCGCACGCGTGGCCTCACGCCGAGTGCCGATAACGAGGCGCGCATCGACGCGTGCGGCGACGTCGCGGTGCTCCGGGAGTGGGTCGCGCGCGCGGTCACCGCGACTTCGGTCGACGACGTGCTCGTGGACTGAATTGGGAGGCCTCGACAACGCCTAATCGCGGTCGCCCCGCAGCGACCAGCAGCCGCCGAACACGTTGGCGATAACCCATTTGCGCGAGCGGAGCGATTGACCGCCCTGTGGCCCGCGGGCTGCCTCGCCCGATGGCGGCTCTTTTGATTTGAGCCGCACACTCGCGGCGATCGATGCCATGCGTGAGCGCCGCCCATGTCACTTGTCTCGGGGACACGGCGAGACGTCGACCCGATCACTGCCCGCGCCGCCACACAGGAGGCCTACGGCCTCACCTTCTCCGTCCACACGCCCCTGGGACCCACCAGTTCGAGGAAGCTCACACCGAACGGCCATGCGAGCTGCACGAACACGTGATCGAGGCGCACGGAGCCGGCCCCGACAGTCACCGTCGCCGACGCCGTGCACACACCTTCTCCCTTGCCCGCCGACAGGACGATCACGCGATCGGGCAACGCTTGCAGCGTCATCTGCACCGTGCCGTTCGACACGATCTGCGCGGCGATGCCGTACGCCCGCTCCTCGCGCGGCAACAAGTCCTCCGCTCGCGGGAGCTTCGACTCCTTCATCTGCCAGTACGCGAAGACGGGGTGCGCGCCGACGAACGCGCACTGCGCATCCATTCGGGCGGCGTAGTGCACCTCGTTGCGGTTTTCGCTTTTGCGGATGAAGAACGCGCTCGTCGCATCCCAGCGTCCGAAGCGCGGGTCCGCGCCCGCGGGAGCGCTGATCAGGGCGACCGAAGAAGTCAACGCGAGGGCGGCCAGCGTGGTGTTTCGCATGGAGTGAATGCGACGCCCGAGGACCCGCCCCGAACGTCTGACGATGGTTGTAGACCGCGAGAAAGTCCACGCCGTGACACGACAGTGCATTCGCACCAAAGAGCGCGTGCCGCAGGGGTGTCGGCGCAGAACCGTAGACGTGGCCGCGCCCCGATCCGTACGCTTGCTCGAGGAAGCAGGCCGCGGCCGCGCCGACGAAAAAGACGCGGTGAGCGGGTTCGGTGACTCTTCGTTGCGCCAAAATTCGGATCTCCGAATTTTGCTTCTGCACGCGCCGAAACCGTCAGGAGGCGTCGCCGGTTCGATTCACGCGAATCCTGCCGCCTCAACGACGCCGCACCGCACCTCATAGAGCCTCACGCGCGGACCGTCAGTGTCGTCGACGACGGCAGGCGCGCCGAAGATGCGAACGTCCTGTTCGGTGCGCAGCGCCCGATCGCCGGCAGAGTGCAAGTGCCCATGCATCAAGAACGCGTGGGCGTGCAGAAGCAGGAGCCGAAACACCCGCGCCGAGTCGCGCAGCCCGTCGAACCACTGGTGAACGGCGTTGCTGTGCGCGTACGGCGGGTGATGCTGCACCAAGAGCAGCGGCGTCTTCGCGAGCCCCGGATCGGCGAGGCGGCGAGCCAGCCCATCGGCGACTTCGGTCGACACTGCGCCGATCGAGCGCGTGACCTTCTGATGCACCGTCACGTCCATCGGCGCGATGCGGACCGCACCCAGATCGACGATCTTGCCCGGCCCCTCCGCGGCGCCGCGGCGATAGCTGCGAAGCGGGCCGTCGAGCGCTTCGCGCCAGGCGTTTTCGCGCGCGTACAGGTCGTGGTTGCCCGGCACGAGCGTGATGCGATCCGGATCGATCCGCGCCTCGGCGAGGATGTCGGCAAAGACCTCATACTGCGCCTCCGTGCCTGTCTCGGTGAGATCGCCGCTCACGACGAAGTGGCTCACGCTTGCGGCCTTGGCGCGCTCGAACGCGCGAAGCACTTTCTTTCGCCGCTCGCCCGCGTCGATGGGTCGGCCGAGGCTCACAAAGCGTACGCCGAGGCCTTGGTCACTACGCGGGTCGAGGACGTGCAGATCCGACAGATGAGCGATGCGCATGCACAACAGCGTGCGCCTCGCTTTCCTCGCGGTGGCCACGGGAATGGGACGGTTGCGCAAACTTGCACTCTGCAGGTTCTCGCGCGGGCCGCCCGCTCACGAGCAGCGCATAACCCACCGCCACCCAGAGCGTCTCCTTGCACCGTTTGAGGAGCACGAAGCCGAGGGCAGCCGCGGTCGCGTCGGGCACGCCGAGCGACGCAAGCGCCGTCGCGTAGCCGAGGTCCTGGATGCCGAGGCCCGCCGGAGTGAAGAAGGCAACGCTTCGCAGCAGCCCCAAAGGAACCTCGAGGCAGAAGGCGGCGCCGAGGCCGAGGTCGACCCCCACGAGACGGAGCAGAAACCAGGTCTCGAGCGACTCGGCGCACCACGCGAGCAGAAATGGCGCCGCGCTTCGGCAGCGCTCGCCGAGCGACCGTCGGAAGTAGCGCGCGGCCGCGACGTCGGCCTCGGTGAACTCCTCATGGTGGCGTGCGGCGAACGAGCCCACGAGCGGCAGTCGCGCGAGCAGGCCGCGCACGCGCTCTGCGATGGCCCCGCCCCCCAGCGCGCGTCGCGAGGCGCTGGCGCTGAGCGCGAGGACGATGGCGCCGGCCGCAACGATCACGCGCAGCGTCGCAGGTCCGCCGGGAAGCCGCGCTCCCAGGCGGTCGATGGCGGGCCCGCCGAACAGCGCGATCGCCGCGAGGAGCAACGCCTGCGTCACGACGAGCGAATACTTGCGCGCCGCTACACTCGCCGCGCCGGTCGGAATGGCGACACCCGTCCGCGTGCGGAGCAGCAGCGGCTTCGATCCCTCGGCGAAGAGCACGCCGAGTGGAATCGACTGCGACAGCGCCTCGCTCACGATGCGCACCCGCAGCACAGCGCGGAAGCTCACGCGCGCTCCGAGCGATGCGAGGATGCCGCGCCACCCGAAGGCCTCGAGGCAGAAGCCGATCCCCTGCAGCACGGGGACCGCGAGCAGCGCCATCCCGAAGTCGATTCGCCCGAGTCCGCGCTCGAGGCTGATCCCCCGGAATGTCAGCGCCATCATCGTGAGTCCGAAGGCGCCAAGCGCCGCGCGGAGCCAGGGCGAGCGCGTCAGCGGAGCGCGATCAGGCTTCACCGATGTCACCCTGCGACCATCACGTCGTGCGCGACGGCGCGCGGAGGTGGCAGTACGCCGATCGCGTTCGCGAGCCCACTCCAGCGCTCGATCGCGCGGAAGTGGCGCTCGGGGACGCGCTGAAAGCTTCGCGCGCCCGTGACTCTCGCCAAGGGGCCGCCTTCGTCGAAAACGGAGCCGATGAGCGCGCGGCCAAGCGCCGGTTCTACGCTCTCGCGCGCGAGCACCAGGTCGCCCGGAATGGGTCCCGCCGTCATGACTATGCGCGCCTCGCGTGCGTGCGTGAGGCGAACCAACCCGTGGCGACCGATGTGGGCGTACGTAGCGGCGACGTCGGCATCGCCGAGCTCGAGGGCCCGGAGCGCGCGCTCATGCGTGAAGTAAAACTGCTGACTGCCGAAGTACGTATCAGGCTCGTAGCCCAGCGCGCGAAGCTGGAGACAGGGCACGACATACCCCGCAGCGCTCCGCGGAGAAACCCACGCAACCCGCTTGCCGCGCAGCTCGTGCAGCCCTGGAGCGCGTCCGCGGCTGTCAGCGCCGACGACGAGCGCCGAGTAATAAAACGCGCCGCCCTCGCGTGCCACGACCGCGACTGGCGTTCGCATGTCCGTGAAGCGCAGCTCCTGTGCGACGAGTGGCGGCGCCCACACGGCGTCGCACAACCCCGCGCTGCAACCTGCCAGCAGGCCCGCATAGGTCGAGAAAAACACGGGATCGATGATGGGGCCGCGCGCACGCAGGAGGCCCGCGGCGAGCTCGACGAGCGCCTCAGCGGCGCGCGGGCCGTCTCCGACGATGCCGAACCGAATAGTCATGGACTGCATGCGGGCGACCCTAGCGCCCGAGCTTTCCAGGGCCGCCCCAGTACGGTGAACTCTCCGCGTCAGCCCCGCGTCAGCCCCGCGTCACGCGCGCGCCGGCGGCAGCTCAGGCTCCGGCACGAGCGGTTGCGTCCACGAAGGCTGCTCCGCGAGCGCGCGCAGCGACTCGAACTCCTCGGTGAACTTCTTCTGCGCATTTGGGATTACTTTTGCGAGGAAAGCAGCGTCTTTGGGCTTCGCCCTCGCGACCCGCAGCTCGAGGTGGGTGGCGCCGTTTGGGAGATCGGTCAGGCAGAACGTCATCAGAATTTTCACCGCGCCGGCGATTGGCAGCAGCGTCGTGAGCGTCACGTAGTCGACGGGGCGCCAGTCGATCACTTCTTCGATGACGGCTTCCTTGCCGTGCATGCAGTGGTTGGTCGTGCCGGCGCCGCGCCTGCCGCTGGCGGGAGCTTCGATGACTCCATCTGTGTGCTGAAAACGCGGGCGCAGTCCGGGAACTGTGAGGTACTCCCATATGGCTCCGCGCGGCGCAGGGAGATCACACTCCACGAGGAGCGCAGCATCGTCGCGCGCGACGCAAGTGCGCTTCGACTCAGTCTCGGCCCGCCACGCCTCGTGCAGGTCCGAAACCCAGCACGTCACTTCGCCGACGATGTCGACCTTTTCGGTGTGCGCAAGCAGCCCCTGCGCTGCGTAATCGAGGCTCATCGCGACGGCGCACGCGTTCGAGTACAGGGCGTACGCCCGACGGCCCAGGCGCTCGCTCACGTCGTTCTTGAGCAAGCGGTGCACGACGATCACATCCGTGCCCGCGAGCTCTTTGCGACCCGCCATTACGTGCTCGACGACCACGCCGTGGTGACACACGAACTTCACGTCGAGGGCGGTCATATGCTTGCACGCCTCGCATTCGCACGTGGTCGCCAAAGCGATGTCGCGCAAGCGCCTGCGAAACGCGAAGTAAGCGGATTCGATCGCGTCCTGCAACACGGCGCCGTCGATCTTTTCGGCCACGGCGTAGAGAAAAGCTGCGTCTCCCTCGAACTTCGCGAGGCGCAGCGGAGGGCGCATCGCGCTCACGAGCGTGGTCATCAGATCGCCGATGATGTCGTGCGCGTGGTCGAGC
The DNA here is from genome assembly GCA_947473045.1 of Myxococcales bacterium. Classification (GTDB taxonomy): domain Bacteria; phylum Myxococcota_A; class Polyangia; order Polyangiales; family Polyangiaceae; genus JANYHY01. The sequence goes on from CANJCO010000041.1 coordinate 7,918, forward strand.
TCGACGCGCGACAAGAAGCGCGTGTAGCCCGAGATATCGGCAATAACGAAGTAGGCAGTTTGTGTTGCGGCCATCATGATTGGAGTTCGCGCTGCGTAGCATACGCAACTTGTCGTCGCCTCAGTGAGGTCGCGTGCCGTCGCGGCAGCTCGGCTCGCGCAAACGCGTCTCGCTCGCAGGTTATGGCCCGGGTGCGGCCTGGGCGTCGTCATCGCCGAGCGACAACCACACTTCGTTGTGGCGGAGGAACCACGGTTTGAACGGGGGATCGTAACGGTTGACCTCGGCCTCGCCGACGACAGTGAGGTGCCGGTCGCTCGTCCAGCGGCGCAGCTCGGCCTCGCGGGCTTTCATGTTGGCGTCTGTCCACCGGCCGCTGAAGCGCACGACGGCTACGCGCGAAGCGGCGCGCTCGCGAAGAACCACCCGCGCATCGTCAGGCTCGGGGAGCGTGGCGAGCGTCTCGCCTTCGGGCATCGCGAAGGCGACGGTCCATGCGTCATTTTCCCGGTACTGCGCGACGGGCGCGGTCATCGCGAGCTTGACGCTCTCGCCTGCGTTCTGCGGCGTCTGGGCCACCGGCGCGGTCATCGCGAGCTTTGCCCTGCGACGGTTTTTGCCGAAGATGTAGCCGGCGAGCCTGCGGAAGCCTTCGCTGCCCGCGTCGGTCCATTCGCCGCTGATGGTAGTCTCGGCCACGATCCGGGCCCCATATTGGCGGACTTCAAAGTCGCCTTCGCGAACCTGCGTGACGTACTGCGGCTGCTGAATTTTTCCCACGCTGCACCCCGCGATGAATATGGCACCAACGCCAGCGGCCGCGAAGCGTAACCCAAGCGATGCTGCGAACTTCATGATCCCGCAGCGTGCGCTCGACGGGGCCGCGCCGCAAGCGCGCGAACAAGCGCCGCTCTGCCGGACAGGCGCGGCGATCGCGCAGGCTGCCACGCGCGCGGCGCGCCACTTCCGCGGATGAGGCGCGGGCGTCATGACGTCGCGTCTGCGCGGGAGCGGGCAAGGCGCGGCAGCATGAATGGCAACTTCACACACTCCGAAGCGCGGCGATGGAAGGCGGCCTTTACCCCATTTTCGATCGGCGACATGGCGCTCGCGCAGCGCCCCGCGGCACGACGTTTGCGCCGCTGGGGATTTCCAGTTTCTAAACCACCGGTCGCGTGCTCCAGTGGAACCTGCGCGAAGACGTGGCACTCCACGGGCCCGGCGCGGAGGCTTCGATGAACCCTGACAGCGAGCGAGGCGACGACGATCCGGAGCGCGAGCTCGGTCAGTTCATCCCGCTGCACTATCACGGGCAAATGCTCGCGAGCCCCGCGCGAATGCTGGGTTTTCGCGACGCGATCGCGCACGCGGTTCCTGCGGGCGGCGTGGTGCTCGAGCTCGGCGCCGGCACGGGGGTGCTCTCCTTCTTCGCAGCCCAACGCGCGTCGAGGGTCTACGCCGTCGAGCGCCTCGCTGACAACGCGGCGGCAGCGCGCGCCCTGCTCGCGCGAAACGGCGTCGCGGACAGGGTCACGGTCATCCACGCCGACGCGCGCGACTACCTCCCACCGACGCGGGTCGACGTGGTCATCTGCGAGCTGCTCCACGCGTGCCTTTTGCGTGAGCAGCAAGCCGCCGTCATCGCCGACTTCAAGACGCGCTACCTGGAACGGTTCGGCCCGCCGCTTCCGCTTTTCGTACCCGAGGCCATCTTCCTCGCAGTGCAGCCGCTGGAGCAGCAGTTCAACTTCTACGGGTTCGAGGCCCCCGTGCCGCTGTTCGTCGACCGGACTTCGCCCCCGCTGCCGGGCAACGAGGTCCGCGAGCTCGCACCGCCCCAACTCTATGCCCACTTCGAGTACGCCGAGCCCTACCCGATGCGCTTCGCCTGGTCCGGCTCATTCACGGCGACTGAAGACGGCGAGCTGACGGCGCTTCGCTTCATCACCAAGAACATCCTGACCGTCGTGCTCGAGGAGCAGCGAACGGCTGACTGGGTCATGTCCGAACTCGTCATGCCCGTGCCGGCCCCAGTCGCGCTGCGCGCCGGGCAAGTAGTGACCGTCTCGTTCGACTATGAGGCGGGCGCGTCCATCCCCGACCTGTCCCGCTCCATCGTCGTGACCGCCGGGGCGTGAGCAGCGTCACCGGACGGCAGCCTGCAGGTGTGCGGCCCCCGTCACGGTGAGTCGGTACTACCTTGTTGGCGCTAGACGCGAAAAAACCTATTTGCCTTTTTTCGCGGCCCCTGCGGAGCTTTGATTGGCCTTTACGGTCGCGGCCGCTTTCTTCTGATCCTTGCCCGCGGTGTCCTGCTTCTTGGCCTTGTCTTTGGCCTTCGGAGATTTGTCGCCCATAGAGATCACCCTCGTGGTTGTCGGTTACAGATCAGCTTTCATGCTCCGCCTTCCGCCCGGCGATGTCTACCGGAACGTGGCGGCGCCCGCCCCGCGCGGGAGGCTCAGTGGTAGGCTGCCGCGATGCTCGTCACCTGCCCGGCCTGCCAGCGCCCCATCTCAGGGCCGAAATCGAGGCTCGGAACGCGGATCGCGTGCCCCGACTGCGCGCACGCGTTCTTCTGGTCGGACGTGCACCACGCCGCGCAGGCCTTCGTGATTTACGATCTCGAGACCACCGGACTCGACCCTGCGGTCGAAGAGATCATTCAAATTGCCGCTATGCGATTTACCGGGGGCGCGCTCCGGAGCGCCGAGACGTTTTCGAGCTTTGCCAGACCGCGTCGGCCGATATCGGCCTTCATCGAGCAGTATACCGGCATTGGCAATCAGCACGTGGCGGGAGCGCCGAGACCAGAAGAAGCTCTTCGCGCCTTTGCGCGGTGGTCGGGCAGCGCCACCTTGATCGCGCACAACGGCCTGCGGTTCGACAGCAAGTTTCTTACGGCCACGTGCCGCCGGCACGGGCTCGCGGCGCGCGAGGCCCAGGGCATCGACTCGATTCACATCTCAAAAATGCTCTTCGGGCGCGTGCGCGGAACGGGTCACTCACTCGATCATCTGGTGTCGCGACTGGGCGTCGATACGGCGGGCGTGCGGCGACACGATGCGCGCGGCGACGTTGAAATCCTCGGGCGCGTCGTGGCCGGCATGTGGGGCCGCCTCGGACTCGACCACGCCTTCAACGGGGTGCCGCGGCACAGCGCGATGCTTCCCGTCGACGACGCGTAGAGCAAGGCTCCGCAACGCGAAGTGCGTTCTCCCTGCGGGCCGGCGTCGTTACGGCAGGCAGAGGTAGATGTGATAGCGAAGCGACGCCGTGTCACCGCCGCGGCAGAAGGCATAGCCGGAGCCTGCGGGAGAGCCGAGCGACTGAAGCGAGCCCGCTTCGGCGTACCAGGCCCAGCAGCCCGACGACTGCGAATCCTGCTGAATCAGCACTTCGGTATAAGCCGTATTGGGAAATACCTTGTGCAGGTAGTTATCCCAGTAGTCTTTCGAGTCCGCGTAGACCTTGTATTGACTCAGCGAATACGTCTGGCCCGTATTTTTCCACGAGCCAACATATTTGGTCTTACCGAAGAGCGCGCACGAGTTGTCCCAGTCGGTCGTGGTGCCGACCGTGGGCGACAAGGCGTCGCGCACGACGATGTTCATGTTGGCGCCCCACTCGCCCCAGTTGTGGACCACCCGGTAAACGGTGTGCCCCCCCGCGGCCATGTCGCAGTACACCTGCGCGGAGGGCAGCGGGCCGCCGCCGTCGGGGTCGATGACGTAAAGCCCGTTCGGCGCGTTCGGGTTGGCCTGCTTGATGGCGAAGCAGCTGGGATTCGACAGCGAACACTGGCCTGACGAGCAGGGATAGCCCGGCGGGCAGACTTTGCCGCATGCGCCGCAGTTCGCGGTGTCGCTCAGCAACGCAGCGCAGAACGGAGCGCCGCCGTCGGTCACGCACAGCGACTGCGACTCGCTGCACTGGGAGGTACACACTCCGGCCTCGCAGGCCTCGAGCACGCCGCAGGTGGCGCCGCAGCCGCCACAGTTGGCGTTGTCGGTGGTGAGGTTGGCGCAGTAGGGCGCGCCTCCGTCGCCGCCGCACTTCGTCTGATCGGGTGTGCACGAAGCCTTGCAGGCGCCGCTGACGCAGAGCAGATCAGCCGCGCACGTCTTTCCGCACGCGCCGCAGTTGGCGTTGTCGTTCTTCAAGTTCGCGCAGTAGGGACTGCCGCCGTCGGCGACGCACGTGGTCTGACCTTGCTGCGCGCCTCCGCAGGTGCCCGTGCAGCCGCCACCGAAGCAGATTTCGCCCTGTTTGCAGGTCTTTCCGCAGGCGCCGCAGTTGGTGTTGTCGGTCTTGGTGTTGACGCATTTACCGACGCGGCCGCCGTCGCCGGTGGTGCACAGCGCGTCGCCCGAAGGACACTCAACGCCGCATGCGCCTTTGACGCACGCCTGCCCCGAAGGGCAGACGCTGCCGCACTTACCGCAATTTTCGCTGTCGGTTTGCACGTTCGCGCAAACGCCGACGCACTCGATTTCGTTCGACTGGCAGTTGAGCGGAGGGGGCTGTTCGGCGGCAGTCGCGCAGCTTGCGGCGACCGCGGCAGTCGCCAGCACCGAAAACGACAGGGCCGCGACGCGGGCTGAAATCGAGGAGGTTCGCATGGGGATCATCCTGGGCTGACGCAAGTGCCGTTGGCGCATATCGGTTTGGCGCCGCTGCAAACGACGCCGCAGCTCCCGCAGTTGGTCGCATCGGTCTTCGTGTCGGCGCAATACGCCGGCGCTTGCCCGCCATCGAGCGTCACTCCGCCGTCAGGCGCGGCGCACTGGGTCTGCGTCGACAGGCACGCAGTGCCGCACTTTCCGGCAGCGCAGATCTCGAGCGCTTTGCAGACGTTGCCGCACCCGCCGCAGTTGGCGTTGTCGGTGTCGGTCTTCGCGCAGTAAGGAGCGCCCGCGTCCCCGGCACATACGATTTGTCCCGGCACGCAGGAGCCGACGCAAGCGCCGGAGACGCAAACTTTTTGCGCGCCGCACGCGTTGAAGCACGCCCCGCAGTTGAGGTTGTCGCTCCCGGTGTTCGCGCAATAGGGGCCGCCGCCGTCGGGCTGGCAGCCAGTCTGCCCTGCCGAACAGCCGGCGCTGCACTGGCCTTGAACGCAGGACTCAAGCGGCTTGCACGCAACGCCGCAGGCCCCGCAGTTGAGATTGTCGCTCTTCGTGTTGGTGCAAAAGCCGCCGCCGTCGACCGCGCACGCCTCGTCGACCGACGCGCACACCGAGACGCATGCGCCGTGCGAGCACAAGCTCGCTGGCGCGCATACGGCGGCGCAGGCGCCGCAATTGCGCGGATCGCTCAAGGCATTGACACACACGCCGTTGCAGCTCGTTTGGCTCGCCGCGCAGGCCGCGACCTGCGAGTCGCCGCCGCACGCCGCAGCCACAAGCACCGTAGCGACTGCAGCGGCCGCAACCAGTTGCCCGACCCGTCTCCGCGCGTTCGATTTCATGACTGCCAATCATTAGCAGCACGAATTGCGCTGACCGTAAACGGCTAGGCGACAACGCTGTGCCGCCGTTCGCGTCGCAGCGACCCGTGAAGGTGAAGAGCCGGCTCGCCCTGCGCGCTCAGTTCACCACCTGGCAGATCCCTGAAACCTGAGGAGAAACGTCGTTATCGACGCGGCATTGATTGGTCGGCAGCGCCACCGTGACCGTCGCGTAGACTTTGCTCGTCTGGATATCGGCGGGGGGATTCGCGAGCGGTAGCTTGATCGACTCAGCCTGCGCCGGACCGAGCGCAATCGAGGTGGTCGCCTGCCCCAGCGGAGTGCCCGACGGCGACGCTCCCTCGAAGAACGACACGAGCTGGCCCGCAGGCAACGTGGCCTCGCCGACGTTGCGTACGCTGGCGACGAGCGCGTACCCGTTCGAGCAGTCGACCTGCAGCGAAATGATGGCGTCGGGCGCTGCGAACTCGGAGCCAGGCTGCTTGTTCTGCCTGTAGTTGTTGAGCGTCGACTGCGACCAGTTGGCGGTCTCGACGGCGGGCACTTTGCCGTCTTCGCTCACGTTGGTCACGTGATACGTGTGCTCGTTCCACACGCGGCGCGACCGGACCCACGACTTCGACGCGCTCTGGAAGATGCGGATGCCGCTCTGCTTCGACGCGTTGTCGGGGCACGTCACGCCGTAGCCGTTGGATGCCACGACGATGTCGGCCTGACCGTCGTTGTCGACGTCGGCCACGAGCGGGTACTCCCAAAGTGTGCCCGTGGTGTTGCAAGTAGACGGAATGAGGTTATTGCCGGTCTTGCCGTCGTACATCCAAAGGTGAAACTCATCTGAATAGATGACCTCGGCCTGACCGTCGCCGTTGAAGTCGAACACCGAGCTTCCGGTCACCGCCGACGAGCAGTCGTGGGTCGGCTTGCTCCACAAGACGGTGCCGGCGTTGGGCGTGGCCGGGTTCATGAGCGCCGCCCCGCTGAGCACCATGTAGCCTACGGCGCCCGCCGCTCCGACGTCGGGAAAGCCGTCGCCGTTGAAGTCGGCGATCGTAGGAGGTCCGCCGCCGTACTCATTGCCCACGTTGCAGAACGTCTTCGTCGATACGCCGTTGTTGATGTCGATGTCGCGCCGAATGACGTCGACGTGGCTCGGGGAGGCTGCGTTGTAGCGAAGCACGAACGCCTTGTGCGGGCCTGCGGACGAGATCACGACCACTTCGGGCTTGCCATCTTTGTCGAGGTCGCCCACCGCGTGATAGCCGCGCGTGATCGCGTCGGGGCCGGTACGCAAGTCCCACAGCAGGGTGCCGTCACCCCGAAAGGCTCGATCGCCATCGACGATGTCGAGCTTGCCGTCGCCGTCGAGATCGGTGAGCCCGGTGAGGCGCGCGCCCCACGACGTCAGCGGATCGAGCTCCTTCTTAATGGCGCCGGTTTTTCCGTCGAGAATCGTGAGGCCCACGAGCACTTCAGGAATGCCGTCCTGATCGAGGTCGCCGATGGCGGGAGCTTCGTAGCCGCAGTGAACTTTCGTGGTGTCGTTTTGCGTCCAGAGCACCGATCCGTCGGCCTTGAAGGCGACTACGCCCGTATTTTGCGCGGTGGCGTTGCAGCAGTTGCTGCCCACCGGGCCGGGATCGGCGCAGCCGACGATGTCAGAGACGCCGTCGCCGTCGAGGTCCGCCGCGGCGAGGCCGCCGCCGGGCTGCACCACATTGGGAAGGGACCACTTGTCGACGATCTTACCTCCCACAATTGAGATCGCGTGAAGGGTGCCTTGTTTGTAGTAGCCGCCCGCGGTGAAGGTGCTGAAGATGATCTCGGGGATGTCGTCCGCCGTCACTTTTCCGTCGCAGTTGTCGTCGTCGAGCTGCGCGACGATCGGCGCCATCATGACGTCCGTCGAGAAAGGATACTGGGAGGCTCCTCCCCACGCGTATTTGACGACCGGGTCGAAGGCCGACGCGGGCGGGTGGTACTCACAGGCCTCGAGGCAGCTGATCGCGCCGCCGTCGGGCGCTCCGGCGTCGGGCGCACAAATGGGAGGTCGCGGCAGGCACCGCCCAACAGGGATCGGCTTGCCGCCGTTGCAGCTCGCGTCCGAGGGCGCGCCCGCGTCGCCGCCCGACAGCGACTGGTCGCAGTAGTCGCCCTTCGCGCAGTCGGTCGAGTCGACGCACGGGCCGCCGGGAGTCACGCACTTCTGAAAGGAGCAGAGCTGTCCGGCTCCGCAGCAGCTGTCGGCGCACGCGAGCGCGGCGCTGCAGCACGAGCCTCCGGTGCACACGCCGCCGTCGCCGCACGCGCTGCCGGAGATGCACGTCGCGCCGTCACCAAAGCCAACGGCGCCGTCGCCCGCGTCGTCGAGCGGCTGGCTGCCGTCGGCTGCGTCGCCTGCGTAGAGTGGATCAACGTGACTGTCGTCGCCGCAACCCGTGGCCGCCTGAGCCACTGTCGCCGCAGCAACCAACCCGACCGCCGCAGAAAGTAAGCGTTTCTTGTACATCGAAGTCTCCCCGGTGGGAGCCTACGCGAACAGGCGGTCGCGCGGGCAGACTTCAGCGGCAGCACACGGTGCGGACGTTCGGAAGGTCGAGCGACGCGGTTGGCGTTGCAGTCGCAGTGCACCCGGAAAAATTCGCCTTCGCCGTGTACGTCACGCCGTGGAGCTGCGCGTTCGCCTTGCCGGTGGGCGCGCACGAGCCGTCCGCGGGGATGGTGGCGATGAGCTGCGCGCAAGCGCTGTCGTAGAAGAAAGAGAGCTTCGGCTGGTCGCACTTGCCCTGAAACGTGCAGGCTTGGCCGCAGCCCGCGCACGCGACGTGTGCCTGCTTGGAAGCGGTGTGCTTAGCCGAGAAAGGCGAGCCCGCCGGGCAGGCCACATCGCCGTCGCTGACGATGCACGATTTGAAGCCCGCGGGAGCATATCCGCCGCATGCTGCAGGCTGGCAGGTGGCGCTGACGGCGCAGAAACGCGCCGCATCGGCCTTGATCGCGGCGTCGTTGGGGACTGCTTGTATATTGCACACGCCGCCCGACGGGGCGATCGTTGTGGCTTTGTCGAAGTCATCGACTGTGCCCCCGAGCGCGGCGCACTTGCCTGCCGAAAAGTTGTAGGTGCCAGCGTTGACGTTGCAGCTCTGCCCGACCCCGCTGAGCACCGACGGCCCCGTCTGGCAGTCGGGATCCTGCGCCTTGTTGCACGAGCACGAGCACGCCTGCTGGCCGACAGTCGCGTCGGCGACCACGTCTTCTGCCGCGCCGAAATCAGCAGGACACGCGGGCTGCCCGCTGCGCGCATAGGCCACGAGCGACCACCCCTGCGGAACGTCACCGGCTTTGCACGCGCCACCTGAGCCAGGACAGTTGGCAGCGCCCGCGTCCGTGCGCGCGTCGGTCGTCGCGTCGACTACGGCAGCGTCGGTGCGGGGCGAGGAGGCATCGAGCGCAGCAGACGGCGGCGCCGCGAAGAGGTCGGCGTCGGTCGAATCACCGCACCCAAGCAGCGGCAGGAGGCAAACAGTCAGCAGGAATTTCGAGCGCATGCCGGTGCGTATAGCATCGCCGACCGACAGCACTGCGGCTCGCGCAACAATCGACCCGCGGACGTGCGCGGCGAGCGGAAGCGTTCCGAGCCGTCAGGCGTCGAGCGCGTTGCGATGGGCGGCCTGCTGTCGCTCGAGTGCCTCCAACCGGGAGAGCTCGGCTCGCAACGCGGGGTCTTGTCCCGACGCGAGGAGACCTTCGACGATCTTGCGCGCGGCCGCATATTCGCCCGCCGCTTCGAGCACGAACACGAGCACCGACGGACCGGCCACGTACCCCTCGGGCATCGCGCCGAGCGTGGCGAGGCCCGATCGCGGATCGCCCTCGAGCGCCTGCCCCATCGCGGACACCTCCGTCGCGAACGCCTGCAACCGCGCCGTCTTTGCGGCCGCGCGCGCGTGCGACGCAGCGCGCAGCATCGAGGCGCCGTCGCCCGAGGCGAGCCATGCGGGATAGCGCGTCTGCAGGTCCGCGAGCAGCGCCTCATCGCCGCGGGTTGCGAGCCGGTCGCGTATCCCTTTGATGTTCTGCATGGTGTACATCGCGATGAGCAGCACCGGCCACAGCGCTCCCGCCGAAAGCGCGAACACGCCGACTCCAAGGCCGACCGCGATCGACACCCCGCGGGCCAGCAACTCGGCGTCGCCCAGCTTGATGAGGCCGAGCACCGCGCGCATCGCGTTGCCGCCATCGAGGGGCATCATGGGTACGAGGTTGAGCAGTCCCCAGCCGAGGTTCACCCATACTACGTCCCAGGCCGCCTCGGCCGCGAGCGGAGAGGCGGAGTGGCGGAGGGCGCCCAGCAAGAGCGCTCCGCCCCCGATCGAAATGCCTACAGCAGGCCCCGCGAGGCTGATCAGCAGCGAGCGCCCCGGGCCGACGTTGCGCCCGCCCTCCCAACTGGTGAGCCCTCCCATACCTACCAGTTGCACGGTTGGCTGAAGCCCGAACGCCCTGCCCATGAACGCATGCCCGAACTCGTGGGCGAGCACGGAGACGAAGACGATGGCTACCCAGAGCGCGATCGACTGAGGAGTCGCTCCCTTCGTGGCACCGAGCATGACGGTAACCACGAAGAAAGACGCGCGCACGTAGACCGGTATCCCGGCGAGGGTGAAGTGGGGACGCATGATGGCCGCGGAGACCCCTTAGCAGGGTGTTCGAAAAACACCCTGCTAGGAATTGGCGAAGCCAATTGCGTGGGGTGGGGACCGGCGAAAAACCGCGTTTTTCGGGGCGGGGAGGTGCATACCTCCCCGAGATGAAAAGCTAGCAGGCGGCTGCTTCAACACCCTGTTAGCGCGCCGACTGTGCGCGCGCTGCGGGGCGACGCCTCAGTGCTGCGCAGCGCCTTGCGGGATCGAGGGCAGACACGCGCCCATCACGCACTGGGCGCCCTGAATGCAGTCGACAGCGGCATTTTGGCAGGGAAAGACGCATTTCCCGACCTGGGTGTTGCAGCGCGCGAGGCCGCACGTGGCGTCACTCGTGCAGGGCAGAATTCCGGCGGAGCCCATCGGGGCTGCAGGCGGCTGGGCTGTCGGTTGCGCCATCGGTTGCCCGGTGGGCTGCGGCATCGGCTGCCCGGTGGGCTGCGCGGTCGGCTGCGGATAACCCTGCGGATAGCCAGGCTGCTGCGGATAGCCAGGCTGCTGCGGATAGCCAGGCTGCTGCGGGTAGCCAGGCTGCTGCGGGTACGCAGTCGTCGCGGTCGGCGCGGCGGGCGTAGGCGCCTGGTCGTCTTTGCGACAAGCCGCGGCGAAGACGAAAATGGAGCCGACAGCAAAGATAGGAACGAATCGATTCATGGGAGTCCTCCGAGACCGGTCTTTCGTCTCGCAACGTTGGACGTTAGAGCTATCGGCCACGATGCACTTCGTCAACGTCCGTACGCAAATCTTGCTGGTGACTCTGCTCGCAGGGTGCGCGCGCGGAGAGCCGCCCACGTGGAGCGCGCCCGGCGTCAGCGCCTCGGTTTCGCCGATTCCCCTGCCCGATCACGACGCGCAAAGCGCGGCCGTCTCAGCCGAGGCGGCGGCAGCGGAGCCCGCGCGCGAGGACGCCGGCGCATTGCCGCAAACGCACGATCGCCCCAAGCCCGAGGGCCCACGCTTCGAGGCCGGCGCGAGAGCGCTGTTCGACGCGATCGTGAGCGACGATCCGGCGAGAGCCGAGGACTTCTTTTTCCCCGCTGCGGCCTACGCCCAGGTCAAGGCGATCGCGAGCCCGTACGCAGACCACAAGCGAAGGCTCGTCGCCAACTTCGAACGCGACGTTCACGCGGCGCACGCCAAGCTCGGCCGTTCGGCCACGCGGGCGACATTCAAGGCGCTCGATGTGCCGACAGACCGCGCGCGATGGGTCGAGCCGGGCGAGGAGGGCAACAAGCTCGGCTACTTCCGCGTTTACGGCAGCAAGTTGCGCTATGAGGTCGATGCAAAACCGCTCTCGCTCGACGTCACCTCGCTCATCTCGTGGCGCGGCGAGTGGTACGTCGTGCACCTCAGCGGCTTCAAGTAGCTTTTCTCGTAAAAGAGGCGGTGCACGAAGCTCGCGAGCCGTGATAGGAAGTCGGCTCGCAGGCGTTGGAAGTCGCGGCGCAGGCAGCTACGTACGGTATATTGCTTCGAAAATGGGCTGATAGCTCAGTCGGTAGAGCTGCGGACTTTTAATCCGTAGGTCGCGGGTTCGAGTCCCGCTCGGCCCACCATTTTCTCCCGGTCGCGCTGCCCGCCCGTCCCGGACGCAGAGGCTTGACTGACCGCGGCCGCTGCGGTCTGATCGCGGCAACTGCAAAAATGCGGGATTTGTAGGAGAAACGTATGATCAGGCGAACGGTAATGGCAGCGCTCACTTGCTACTCGCTCGTCGCATGTGTCGGAGAAGGGCACGTGCGGGTCTACGATGGCGCGCCTCCCGGAGCCGCGCGTGGTGGGCCGCCCGCCGCCGCGAACGGCGAGCCAATCGTCGCGCAGCAGGCCCCTGCCGCCGCTGCCCCTGCCCCCATCGGCGGCCCGGTAGACGTCCGCGGAGGCGAACGCCGTGACGACGCTCGAGACAAGAAGGTCGAAGCCGCCACCGGGTGGGAGAAGCTCGGCGAGCGGACGGTCGACGGCAAAATGGACCACGACACGATTCACGTCGGGCGCGCAGAGGGACGATTTTCCGCGATTCAGCTCAAAGTCGAGCACAGCGCGCTCGAGCTGTTCGACGTCGTGGTCACCTTCGGCGACAACACGAGTTTCTCGCCCACAACGCGCCTGGTGTTCGCCAACGGCCAAACGTCCCGCGTCATCGACCTCCCCGGCGACAAGCGCGTGATCCGCAAGGTCGATTTCAAGTACGGCAACCTGCCCGGCGGCGGGCGCGCCCAGCTCGAGCTTTGGGGGCATTGAGCTAGAAACCGCTGCGCTTACCGGACGCGAGCGCGCGAGACGTCACGGCTACTCGACCGGAACCGTACGCCCCTGCGCCCACTCGCGCAGGGCCTCCACGCGTTCGCGCATGGTCACGCTGAGCGGCTGGGTCGAGCAAAGCTCCGTCGCGAGATGCGCAGTCGACAGCGGCGCGGGCTCGCTTACCGCGGCGTAGAGCGCCGAGAGCACGGCCTGCTCGATCTCAGCGCCCGAAAAGCCTTCCGCGTTCGCTGCGAGCGCGTCGAGGTCGAAGTCGGCCGGCTTTTGACGGTGACGCGCGAGGTGCAGCGAAAAAATTTCCCGGCGCGTGCTCAGCGTCGGCAAGTCGACAAAAAAGAGCTCATCGAAGCGCCCCTTGCGAAGCAACTCGGGCGGCAGCGACGTGACATCGTTGGCAGTCGCGAGCACGAACACGAGCTCGCGCTTCTCAGCCAGCCAGGTGAGAAAGTGACCGAGCACGCGCCGACTCGTGCCCCCCTCCTCGTCGCCGCCGGTGCTGAAGGCCTTTTCGATTTCGTCGATCCACAGAATGCAGGGCGCGACGCTCTCTGCGACCGCGAGTGCGCGCCGAAAATTGCGCTCGCTCTCTCCGAAGTATTTTCGGTAAAGCGACGACGGGTCGAGGCGCACGAGCGGGAGCTGAAAACTCGCCGCCGTCGCGCGCGCCGAGAGGCTCTTGCCGCATCCCTGCACGCCCACGAGCAGCAGCCCCCTGGGAACAGGCAGGCCCAGGCGCGCGGCGCGCGAAGGCTCAGTGAACGCTACGCGGCGCTTGTCGAGCCATGCGCGCAGGTTGGCGAGCCCCGCCAGGGCGACGGGCCCATCATCGACGGGAATGTATTCGAGGAGGCCGGAGCGCTCGATCACGCCTTTTTTCTGCCGCGCGATGACGGCGAGATCGTCCCGGTCGAGGCGGCCGTCGTCAACCACCGCCTCCGCAATGAGCTGCCGGACCTCTGAGAACGGCAGCCCGCGGAGCTGACCGAGCAGCTCGGCGACGCCGGCGGGGTCGAGCGCCACGGTCACGGGACGGGTCTTGCGAATATCGGCGAGCAGCTCGGCGACGTACACGCGCACCGACTCGACGCTCGGCGCGCGCAAGCGCACGCACGTAAACAGATTGCTCATTTTTTCGGGCAAATCGCCCGCTATGCCGCTGAGCACCACGGCGCCGCGGTGCTCGGTGAGCAGCTCATGAAGCTCGTCGATGCGCGAGGCGATCTCGGGATCGTCGAGCGTGCGCGAAAAGTCGCGCAGATAGACGATCGACTCGGCGTTGGCCGACGCCACGAACGCCAACGCCTGCGCCGCCGTATCGGTTTTGTACACGGTGGCCGAGTCTCCCGCGACTGCGGGCAAGCGCGCGAGTCCCCGGTGCAGCCGCCACTCGAACAGCGGCATGCCGAGCTCCGCGCCGACCTTGGCGAGCAGCGCGCCGACACGTGCGGCCTCGGGTTCGATCACAAACAGCAGCGGACAGTGAGCGCGCAGCAACCGCGAGACGTCGCGAACATCATCGGGCTCGATCGGCGGAGCGATCACGGTCAGTCTCGCGAAGCTGTCAATTGGCGTTGCAGGGCCCAGTGCTGCACGACTGCGGCATGCACTGGCGACAGGAATTTTTGCACGTGTCGTTGCAAGCTCCCGACTTGCTCGAGCACTCACTCTTGCACTGCTGCGGACTGCCGTTGTTGACGCAGTCGGCCAGGCAGCTGGAGAGCGCGGCGGCGCACTGGTCACGGCAGGCGGAAGCTTGCGAGCCGCAACCGGAGCAGGTCTGACCGGCGTCGCCGAGCGGCGTCTGGCTGTCGCCGGCCCTCGCATCTGCGGGCGCTTGCGCTGCGTCTGCCTCGACATTCACGTAGCCGTCTACGCCGGTGAACATGCCACAACCCGCCGCCGAGGAGCCAAGCAGGATGACGATCGAGACCGCGCGCGCTTTCATCACCATGCACCTCGAAGGCTGATCGTGCCCGGTCCTACGCTGAGATTCAAGGCCCGGGGCGGCGCAGCAGCGGGCGACGTCGATTTGTCGGACAGGAAACTGAGGATGCCGACGCCTGCGCCGACGACCCCGAGCGCGAACGCGATCGTGGACGTCGTGCTCATCGCGTTGGTCAGATTGAGATCGGCATGGGCCGACGGCGGGCACTGGCCTCGCGGGCACTCGCTCTTCACCGAGCCCGATTTCACCAGCGCAACGATTCCGGTGACCGTTCCAACCGCGAGCCCCAGCGCGCCGACGCCGAGGCCGACCCATGTAAGTGTATTGCCCGTGATGCGGTCTTTGACGCTCACGAACGGGGGCGCAGCTTCGGCGACGAGCGGCACGACGAGCGTGCGGGATTCCCCCGCGGCGAGGTCGACCTCGACGCGCCCTGCCCGTCCCGGCGCCGACACCGCCACCACGTGATGTCCGGGGTCGACGACCCGCGGAGCGTAAGCGGCGGCGGGCACGAGCTCCACGCCGTCGATCGCGACGGTGGCCGAATCGCCGACAGGAGCCGTGACCCGAATGGACGCGAGCTTCGACTTCGCGGTCTCGGCCAAGTCGACGGCTTCCGCGCGCGCCTCGCCAGCCTTCTCGGATTCGTCTGGTTTCTTCGGCATGCGGTCGACACCAAGCAGAAGCTCCCGCGCCGCAAGCACGTGACCCATGGCGAGGTGCGTGCGGGCGAGCTCGAGCGCCGTGATGGGGGTCGGCACGAGCGCGTAGGCGGCGTTGAACCGCGCGAGCGCACCGGCAAGGTCCTGCTTGTCGCGAAGCTCCTTGCCTTCGCGGTACGCGAGCTTGGCGCTCTCGACGTCGGCCACCGAGGGATCGGCGAACGCAACGGCGGGGGCGAGGAGCGCGGCGCAGACGAGCGCGAACGCGAGGCTACTGGATTTCATTGTCATCGTGCTTGGGTCGGATCGGAGGACGCACCGCGGAGGCGGGAGGCTTCGCTGCGGAAGTCGCCGCGGACGGAGGTCGCGGTGACGTGGCCGGGGCAGCGCCGGCGGCCAGCGTCGGCCGGATCGGAGCAGACGCGTCGATCGACAGGGGCACGCTCGGCTGCACCGGCGCAACGGGCGGCGCGACGTCCGGCGACGCAAGCGCTGGGGAAATCGGCGCAGTGAGGCTCGAGGTCACCGTAGCGGTCCCGACTGAAAGCGACGCAGTTGCGGAAGGCGGCGCGAGGGCCTGCGTGGGGGCCGCCGCCTGGCGCGGGCGCTGCGCGAAGGCCGCGACCCCGATGACCAGCGCCAACGCTGCAAACCCGCCGATCGCGTAGAGGCCGGCCCGCCGACGCGCGGGCGGAGGAGCGCTGCTCTCGCGCGAAAAATCGGAGGCCGGGGGACGCTCGGACGCAGGTTCGTCGCCCTCGGGAGGCGCATCACGCGCCGGCTCGACTGCGGGATCGGACGCATCACGCGCCGGCTCGACTGCGGGATCGGACGCATCACGCGCCGGCTCGACTGCGGACTCGGACGCATCACGCGCCGGCAGCGCGGCGGCAGTGGAAATCGCATTGGAAATGACCGAGAGCGCAGACGCCGACATGGTCTCGATGCTCGACTCCTCGGGGGAGAAGGCAGGCGCGCTCTTTATGCCACTCGAGCTCTGCTCGCGCGGGTGATACGCGGGCACGCCGTCGAGCAGCTTTCTGAACCGCTCGCGTTCGCCGGCGGCGTCGAGCGCCATTTTCACGAGGCTGTGGCGCTCCTCGATTCGTGAGCCCGTCTTTTCGGCGAGAAATTTCGCCACGTCTTCGCTCGTCGCACGAAGGCGCGCGGCCGTCATCGCGGCCTCGATGCCGTCGCGCAAGTCGGCGCACGTCTGAAACCGGCTGCCGGGATCGCGCGACAGCGCCCGCAAGATAAAGGCCTGCACAGCGGGAGGCGGCGAGCTCGCCATCTTCGTGATTTCGCCGCCGGTGATCAGCGCGTGAATGCGAGCCATGTCGTTGGCGCCATCGTAGGGGCCGACGTGTTCGAACATCTCGTAGGCGATGGCCCCAACGGAATAGACGTCGGCGCGACGGTCGATCGCCCTGCCCATCGCCTGCTCGGGCGCCATGTAGCGCGCTTTGCCCTTCGCAAGGCCGGCGCCGGTCTCTTCAACGAGCCGGTCACGCGCCTTCGCGACACCGAAGTCGATGACCTTCACGGCACCATTCGTCGCGATCAGCACGTTTGGCGGCGATACGTCACGGTGAACTACGCCGAGATGGACGCCGTCGCTGCCGCGCAATTCGTGGGCCGCGTGAAGCCCGGCGCAAACGTCTGAGAGAATGCGCAGCAAAAGCGGCAGCGGCATCGGCATGCCCATGCGCTCGAGCTGCTTGCGCACGCGCGCGAGCGAGTCTCCGTCGACGTATTCCATGACCAGGTAAAGCGCGTCGTGGTGCTCTCCCAGATCGAGCGTCTTGGCGACGTTGGGATGATCGATCCCGCTGGCGATGCGTGCCTCCTCGAGGAACATCGTCTGAAAGTTCGTGTCGAGCGCGTACTCGGGCAAAATCGTTTTGATAGCGACGTGGCGTTCGAAGCCGTGCTTGCCGCGCAACCTTCCCAGCCAGACGTTCGCCATGCCGCCGCGCGCGATGGCGCACAGCACCTCGTAGCGATCGAGCATGACCCCGGGCTCGAGGTTGGTCAGCGTCGTGGAGGCTTCGGGCATTCTGAACTAATCTACACTAGCGCAAACCCGGCCGCGATCCGCAATCCGAGTCGCGTTGTGCGAAGTCGAGCGCGAGTGGTGCGAGCAGACGGGGGGCTTGCCACGGCGAGCAGGGGCGCGTAGCTCCGTGCCCAAGATGATCGACCGCCTCCGCTCCGCGCTCTTTGCCGCCATGACCACACCAGTAGGCGATAAGCTCACACCGGTGCGCGCCACGAAAAACGTAGCCCGTCGCATCAACCGAACGCTCGGGTCGCCGCTTGGCAGCGCCGCAGAGCTCGAGAAGCGCAACGCAGCCAAGGCGAAGCTCACCGCGCTCAGGCGCGCCCCGCAAACCGCGGCAAGCGCACCGACGACGGTCGTGCTGGCTCCTGTGACCGTCTACTTCGAAGGCGTCCGCAACGCGCGCATGGTGTCGCGGGTGACGGAGCTGCTCGATGCCAAGGCCATTGCGTACAAAAAGCTCGACGTCGCCGAAGACGAGGCGACGATGAAATTCGTCCTGCACACCGCCGGCTGCGAGGCCGACGAGCTGCCGATCGTGTTCGTCGGGTCGGCATGCATTGGCGGGTACGAAGCGCTCGTGACGGCCGACGTTTCGGGCGAGCTCGCGAGCAAGCTCCGCGGCGCGTGAGGCTGCGCAGCTTCAAGTTGCGGCTGCATGAACGTCACGTTCGCGCGCTGCCACATGCCACCTCGGACGGCGCGCCGTTCGCGGGGCCGGGCGTTGACTTGTACGGCGAGACTGCGCGCGAGGCCTTCGCGCACGCAGCGCCGCTGCTGTCGTGGGTTGCTGAGCGCGAAGCCGGGCTGCCGCTTCGCTCGATGTCAATCGACCTGTTCGCTGCACGCGCACTCATGACGTTCGACGTCGAAGGCGGCAAGCCCGTGGTCGTGCGCGTGGTGGCACCCGAGAGCACCGACCTGCTCGAACGCGCAAAGCCCGTGGTGGCGTATCTCGAGGCCCGCGCGCAGGAAGTCATCGCGCGGCGCGGCCGCTGAATTGTCTCGACGCGCGCCGTCGCCGGTGAAAACTTTGCAGCGATGAGACTGCTCCTCGGCCCGTGCGTTGCGCTCTTGGTTGCGGCCTGCGGATCGGACGCGAGCGCCCCGCCCGCGGAAGTCCCCGCCGACGCAGCCGTTCGCGCGGATGCCGCCGTGCTGGTCGACGCGGCCTCCCCACCCGATGCGAGCCCGATGCCCGACGCGAGCGCTCCGGTCGATGCCGGCCCGATGCCATGGACGACGATTTTCACGATCGTCCTCGAAAACCACGACTACGCCGAGATCGTCGGCTCCGGCGACGCGCCTTACATCAACAAGCTCATTTCGATGGGCGTGCTCGCGACCAGGTATTCCGACTCGGGCACCCACCCGTCGCTGCCGAACTACCTCACGCTGATCAGCGGCGACCGGCAATATCCGGGCATCGTCGACGTGGGACCGAACTTCATCGGCTACTTTCCATCGAAGAGCGACAACCTCGGCAACCAGCTCGAAACCGCGAAAATCAGCTGGCGCTCGTATCAAGAGAGCATGGGAGCGGCGTGCAAGCTTTCTTCGGCCGGCACCTATGCCACCAAGCACGATCCGTTTCTGTATTTCGACGACATCCAAAACGGCGCCGCGAGCCTCTGCGCGAGCCGAAACGTCGACTTCTCACAGTTTGCGACCGACCTGGCCGCCGGCACTTACCGCTACATGTGGATCACACCAAACCTGATCAACGACGGTCACGATCCTTCAAACGATCCGGTCACAGGCCTGAAGCAAAGCGACGCTTGGCTGTCGAAAGAAGTACCCAAAATTTTGGCGAGCGCGACCTACCTCGCCGGCGGAGCGCTGTTCATTACGTGGGATGAAGCCGAGGGTCGCAACGGCGACTCGAAAGATCAGGTGCCGATGATCGTGCTGTCGCCGCACCTGATCGCGCCGGGTTCAAAGACGAGCGACGCGCTCAGCCACAAGAGCTATCTCGCCACCGTTGAAGACCTTCTCAAGCTCCCGCGCCTCGCGACCGTGACGAGCGAGCCGGCGATGACAGCGCTGTTCAAGTAGCCGCCGCGCGATCGCTCCGCAAAAAGAGCACGCTGTCGCCGAGGTGGCCTTTTTCTCGGGCTTCCATACAGCAGGGCGAGCCGGGCTCGACGGTTCGGCAGCCTTGCGGGCGCACCTCGTAGATCGCGCACGGGTAGTGATCCGGACGCGAGACGTCGAGGGCGCCGCACGCGTGCCCGTTGTTTTTCACGAAGCGAAATCCCGGCGGCCGGCGCTCGAGAACCGTGTATTGCGCAAGCAAATCGGGCCCCATACGAACCTCGTCGCTCTCGAAGAGCGTGACCGTACTCGGGCCGTGGTGGCAGCAGCGGCCGCAGCCAACGCAGTCGGCACCTGCAGGATCGGGCTCGCCGGTGATGGCGGGCAGCGCGCTCAGGCGGACAGCGGCCACGGTGCCTTCATCAGCGGAGGAGCTACGCGACGCAGCTCCGCGCGCACTCGCGCGGCGGCGGGACGATGGAGCGGATCGCGCCGAAGCGCCGCGAACAAAATCTCCGACAGCGGGGCGAGCATGGGCTGCCTTGCGAGCAGACGCAGCGGGTCGGGAAAACCGTCGTGCGCGAGGTGACGCGAGACTAGCTCGAGCTCGCTCGTGCCGGTAAAGAGCTCGGCCCCCGTAAGCACCTCAAACGCGAGGCACGCAAAGGCGTAAATGTCGGCCTTGGTCGCGTCGACGACGCCGCTCGCAGGCGTTACGCCCCACACTTCGGGCGCGCCGTAAGGTCCGCTCGCGCAGCCTGCGCGGATCTTGCGTCCGGCGAGGCCGAAATCGACGAGCACCGCCCCGCTCCCCTCGCGAAGCACCACGTTCGAGGGCTTCACGTCGAGGTGCGCGAGACCGGCGGCGTGCATCACCTCGAGCCCCGCGAGGATGTCGTCGAGCACAGAAAACCAGCGGGCCGTAGGAAGACCGCGCGCGCCGACGACTTGTTCGAGATTGGGCCCCTCGACCAGCTCCATGACCAGAATCGGCTTGGGCCGCGCGGCGGTGTCGAACGTCACGAAACGAGCGAGGTTCGGATGCTGCGGGAGCGTGATCAGCGCCGAGGCTTCCTCGCGAAAAATCTGCAAAAATTCGAGCTCGGAGAGCGCCCGCGCCGTGCTGGCCGAATAGTCGGGTACCTTGAGCGCGAAACGCTCGGCGCGTGGATCGCGGCGGTCTTCGACTCGGTTGACGATGAACACGCTGGAGGCGCCCCCGCTGCCCAGCGGTCGCTGAACGTAGAAGCCGCCGAGCGTGCGTCGCGCCGGCAGCCACGCCGGGAGCGCAGCGAGCGTCACCACGCTCGAGGGACCGCTGTCTTCGTGGTCGAGCGGCAGCGCGTTGAGCGGTGCAAGCGCCGCCGTCACGAGTTGGGCGAGCGCTGCGGGAAGCTCGGCGAGCAGCGCGCCAACGAGCGAAGCAGCGGGCGCCTCGAGTGCGTCGGAGGCTCCCGAAAGCACACGCGACATCGACAGCGAGAGCTGCGAAGCGCGAGGCTCGTATGCCGAGCGTGCGTGTTCGGGAGCGAGGCGGCCCCGCGCGCCGTGCGCGAGCTGCGCGATCTGATCGAGCGCCGCTTCCAGGTCGACGACGGCCTCGGGCCCGTGCGTGCCGCCACACGCCAGCGAACGCAGCGAAGGCGCGGCCGCGATGAGCGACAGGCTGTGCTGCGCGCGCAGCAGAGCGATGCGCAGGCTCTCTGCGCGGCTCGATGGATCGAGCACGATTTCCCGGGTCCACTCCGACAGCGCGTCGAGCGGCTGCGGCGCGAACTCTTCGTCCGCGGCGAGCGCGGCGAGCCACGCTGCAGCGCGCTTGAACGCGTGGCGGAGGTCGTCGTCCATCGACGCCTCGGCCAGCACGATGAACGCCGTAGGACTCGTGACCTCGTGAAGCGCCGCGAGCAGCGCATCGACAGGCTCAATCGATTCGGTGCGCACGAGGGCTTCGAGCGCGCGCGCGAGCGCAGCGGCGTTGGCGCGCACGAGGCCCGCGGGCAGCGGTGAACAAAACCCACGAAGCAGCATCGAGGCGCTCTGCAATGTCGCGGCGGTCGAGGCAGCGCCGTCGACCAGGTGCAGCAGCGCGCGAAGGCGCCGCTGGCCGAGCGCTACATCGGCCCCCTCGTCGCGGGACGACTCCCGCGCCACGATCCAACTGGCGACCCGATCGCGAAGGCGCGCGAGCTCGGTGACGTTCGCCTCGATGGCTTCGGCGCCCGGGCCGAGGCGAAGCAGGTCGCCCAGCGCGTCACCTTCGAACAGCCCCACATCGACGTCGCGAAGCGCTGCGAGAATTCCGGCGCGCGCGGCCCTGCCCGCCTGGCCGTCGTAAGCCTCTTCGTCACCGAGCGACTCGAGCGTCTCGGCGACGGCCTTCGCTGTGCCGAAGATGTTCTTCGCGGTCTCGTAGGCGGCCTTGGGCCCGTGCGTCGCATACGCGTCGAGCGCGCGAGCGACCTGAACGCGCAGCGGCGAGTCGCGCAGGGCCGCCTCGCTTTCGACGCGACCCTGACCGCGCCGCACCTCGGGAGTCGCGTCCAGATCGATCGCGAGATCGCGAGGGGCATCGAGGCGGGAGAGCGACTCGCGCACTTTGTGGAGCGGCTGCTGCAGGCACGCCGGCGCGCCTACCTCGCCGATCAGCTCGGCCATCGCTTCTGCGATCAGCGCGCTGGGCCACTCGACGACGTCCTGCGCGAGATCGCCGGCCTCCTCGGGCTCGGCCTCGACCGCGCGCGGCAGGCCCCAAAGCACAGCGGCAGGAATGCCCGAGTCGCGCTCGCGAAGCCGCAGCAGGGCGCGCGCAGCACGACCGCGGTCATCCGGAGCGACGGCCACGAGCGCCGCGGCGCTGGCCGCCGCGCGACGCCACTCGGTCGGCGACAGCGACGGCGACGCTCCGGCGGCTATCGCCTTCGCGTAGGCCGGAATCCACGGGGCAAGCAGGCCGCGGGCGGATGCCACGTGCTTCCAGACGAGCGACTCCCGATCGGCGAGCAGACGCTCAAACGCCCCCGAGACGGCGTCGCCGGCAAACGCGCGCACGGCGTGATCGTCGCCCTGCTGAGCGCGGCGCGCGGCCTCGCGGGCTGCGCGTTCGATGAGCTTGGCCGCCATACGTCGATCGACGAGCGATCCCGAAGCCGGCTGGACAATCCACTCGCGGGCGAGCTTCTGGCGCGACACGAGCGCGAGCGCGAGCGGGCCGTCGGCGACGCCATGCGCGAGGGGCAAGTCGACCACGAGCGAGATCCGCGCGCGCACAGCAGGCGTCGCGAGTCCCTTACCGGAGCCGAGCGCCATGCGCTTGGCCACAACCACGAATGTACGGGCATCGGCTGCGAGGAGCGCACCGAGCACGCGGCGACCGAGCTCCCGCTGCTCGAGCCCGGGAGGCAGCGCCGACGCCAACTCATAGAGCGCAGCGCCCGCTGCTTCGGGTGCGAGCCAGTCGAGGGCGTCGACCAGGTTCGCGTCGAGCGCGGCGCGCACGCCCTTGGCGAGCGCCGTCGGGCTCAGGCCGTCGAGCAGATTGGGACCGTCTCCGGTGCCGGCCTGCGCAAGCGCCGTCATGGCCTGGCGAAACACCACGCGCCGCTCTTCAGCGTTGCCGAGGTTCGCCAGCTCGATGAGACCTCCAGCGTAAGGACCGCGCTCGCGCATCTGCGAACATCATAGGCCGGTTGGGCTGGCATATCCATTGGGCGCAGGCAGTCTCTCCATGCTAAGTGCCGCGTCGCTCCAGCGCCTTCGCCAAACTCGGCGGGCGCGGCGGGCGCAACGCGGGAAATAGCTGTGATCCTCCTCGACAACGTCACCAAGCGATTCGGTCCGAAGATTCTCTTCGAGAACGTCTTCATGCAGTTCGACCCGGGCAAGCGCTACGGCCTGGTCGGAGCCAACGGCGCGGGGAAATCTACGCTGATCAAAATGCTCGGCGGCGCCGAAGACACCGACACGGGGTCGATCGAAATACCGCAGGCCTGCCGCCTCGGCGTGCTCAAGCAAAACCACTTCGAGTACGACAAGGAGCGCATCCTCGACGCCGTGCTCATGGGCAACAAGGCCCTGTGGGAAGCCATGCACGAGAAGGAAATCCTCCTCGCGGGCGACATCACCGACGAGATCGGCCTGCGTCTCGGCGAGCTCGAGGGAGTCATCGCTGAAGAAGACGGCTACATGGCAGAGAGCGAGGCGGCCGAGCTGCTCGAGGGCCTTGGCATCCTCGCGGCGACCCACGCCGACACCATGAGCAGCCTGCCGGCGGGCTACAAGCTGCGGGTGCTCATCGCTCAGGTGCTCTTCGGAAAGCCCGATGTGCTGCTGCTCGACGAGCCCACCAACCATCTCGATCTCGACTCGATTCGCTGGCTCGAGAAGTTCCTCATCGACGAGTACAAAGGCACGCTCGTGGTCATCTCGCACGACCGCCACTTTCTCAACGCCGTGTGCACCCACGTCGCCGACGTCGACTACCAGACGATCACCGAATACACGGGCAATTATCAGGACTTCATCGAGCAGAAGTACGAAAACAAGCAGCGCGCTGAAGCTCAAAATGCGGCCGCAAAAAAGAAGATTGTCGAGCTGCAGGGCTTCGTTCAACGCTTCGGAGCGCACGCCAGCAAGTCGAGCCAGGCGCAGAGCCGACTCAAGCAAATCGACAAGCTCAAGGGCGAGATGCAGGGGCGCGGCGGCAAGCGCTCGAGCCTCGTGCGCCCGTTCATTCGCTTCGATTTCGAAAAGCCCAGCGGCCGCGACGTGCTCCGCATGGAAGACGTCTACAAGTCGTTCGAGCTCGAAAAGGGCGGCGACCGGCGCATCTTCGACGGCATCAGTCTGAGCCTCGCGCGCGGCGACAAGCTCGCCGTGATCGGACCGAACGGCATCGGCAAGTCAACGCTCCTCAAGCTCATGGTAGGCGCGTACAGCGACCTCGACGCCGACACCAAAAAAGACGTCGTGAGCCCGGGCGCCGGTGAAATTCGCTGGGGCCACGACGTATCGGTCGGGTACTTCGCGCAAGACCACCACGAAGCCCTCGGGCACGCGAGCAAGGGCGTCACGGCGTTCGAGTGGCTCTACCAGTGGGACCAGAACGCGCCGCAAGAGCACATCCGCAGCATCATGGGTCGCCTGCTCTTCGCCGGAGAGGCCGCGCTCAAGCCCGTCGAGGCGCTTTCAGGAGGCGAGGCCGCGCGCCTGCTGATGTGCAAGCTGCTGCTGCAAAAGCACAATGTGCTGGTGCTCGACGAGCCGACCAACCACCTCGACATCGAGTCGATCGAGGGCCTGCTCGACGGCCTCAAGGGGTTCAAGGGCACGATCGTGGTCGTCAGCCACGACCGTCACTTCGTGGGCGATTTGTGCACGCGCGTGGTCGAGCTGAAGCAGGGCACGTCGAAGAACGGCGAGCCGTGCTCGCTCGTCGACGACTTCAGCGGCTCCTACGAGGAGTTCCTCGACAAAGCCGGCCGCGACTACATGCGCAAGTAGCGCGGGCGGTCGCTGCGAACGAAGGGCGCTGCGGGCAATCGAGCCTGCCGCGCCCTTCGCGTTTTGTGCCTCAGCGGAACGCGCCCTTGCCGGCGTAGACCGCCCCGTCGCCAAGCTCAAAGTCGATACGAAGCAGCTGGTTGTATTTTGCAATCCGGTCGCTGCGCGAGAGGCTTCCCGTCTTGATTTGCCCCGCGTTCGTTGCGACGGCCAGGTCGGCGATGAAGCTGTCTTCGGTCTCGCCTGAGCGGTGGCTGATGATCGCGCGGTAGTTGGCGGCGTGGGCCATGCGAATGGCGTCCATCGTCTCGGTGAGCGTGCCGATTTGATTCAGCTTGATGAGGATCGCGTTGGCGTAGCCGCCGTCGATGCCGCGCTTGAGGCGCTCGACGTTGGTCACGAACAAGTCGTCGCCGACCAGCTGCACGCGGCTGCCGATCTTGTCGGTGAGCGCCTTCCAGGTGCTCCAGTCGTCTTCCGAGCAGCCATCTTCAATCGAGATGATCGGGTAGTCGGACGAGAGCTTGTCGTAGATGCCAACGAGCTCGTCGCCCGAGACTTCTTTCTTGTCGAAGGTGTAGGTCTTCTTCTCTTTTGAAAAGAACTCGCTGGCGGCGCAGTCGAGCGCGAGAAACATGTCCTTGCCGGGCTTGTAGCCGGCGTCCTCGATCGCGCGCATCACGAACCCAACGGCCTCTTCGTTGGTGCCGAGGCGCGGGGCGAAGCCGCCTTCGTCACCGACCGCGGTGGTCAGTCCCTTCTTCTTTAGGCCGCTCTTGAGTGCGTGAAACACCTCGGCGCCGGCACGCAGGGCCTCGGTGAAATTCGGCGCGCCCGCGGGCACGATCATAAATTCCTGAATCTCGAGGCCGTTGTCGGCGTGGGCGCCGCCGTTCAAGATGTTCATCAGCGGCGTCGGGAGCGTGCGCGCCTGAATGCCGCCGAGGTAACGCCAGAGCGGCAGGCTGAGTACGTCGGCCGCTGCGCGCGCGACCGCCATCGACACGCCGAGAATCGCGTTGGCGCCGAGCTTGCCCTTGTTCGGGGTGCCGTCGGCTTCGCAGAGCACGCGGTCGACTTCCGCCTGATCGAGGGCGTCGAGCCCGATCACGGACGAGCCCAGGTACTTGTTGACGTTCGAGACCGCCTTGAGCACGCCCTTGCCGACGTAGCGGGCCTTGTCTCCGTCGCGCAGCTCGATGGCCTCATGCTCCCCGGTCGAGGCCCCGCTCGGCACGCAGGCGCGGCCGCTCCCGGTCTCGGTTTGAACTTCGACTTCGACGGTGGGGTTACCGCGCGAATCGAGGATTTCGCGGGCGAGGACAGCGACGATTTCACTCATTGTGGGGGGCTCCTTGGGCGGTGGAAGTAGCACGGCGGCGGCGTAACCGAAAACGGGCGCGGCGTCAGTCGTCGCCGAACAGTGACATCGTGCGCGGCGGGGGCGGAGGCGGCGCGGCGGCGGCGGGCGCGGCATCGCGCGGAGGCCCGACCACTTCGGTCCAGAACGCGCGCACTTCTTCGAGCGAGCCGAGGCGGCGCGCCGGGGGAAGCGCCGCGAGAAGGGCCCGGCCGTAGCCCTTGGTCACGGCGCGCTTGTCGAGCAGCGTCACCACGCCCGCGTCGCTTCGCGCGCGAATCAGGCGCCCGAACCCCTGCTTGAGCGTGATGGCCGCGGTGGGCACCGAATACTTCGCGAACGAGCTGCCGCCGGCGCGATCGATCGCCTCGCAGCGCGCCATCACGACCGGATCCGTCGGCACCGCAAAGGGGATCTTGTCGATGATGACCATGCGCAGGGCCTCGCCGGGAACATCGACGCCCTCCCACAAGCTCATGGTCGCCACGAGCACGCCGTCGCGCGCGGCGCGAAACCTCGAGAGCAGGCGTTGCTTCGGCTCGGAGCCCTGGACGAGCAGCGGCAAGCCCAGGTTCATCGCCCCAAGTCGCGTGTACAATGCATCTTTCGTACGGTTCGACGTGCACAGCACGAGCACGCCTCCTCCGGAGAGCGCCACCAGCTCGGCGATTCGAAGCGCTGCAGCGGCCTCAAATTCAGGGGCGTTCGGCTCGGGCAGGTCGGCGGCAATGTAGAGCCCCGAGCGCGCGGCAAAGTCGAACGGCGACGCGACGATCGCCTCGTCTGCGTCGGCGGGCGCCCCGAGCCGCTCGCGAAAAAAGCCGATAGCAGTAGACTTCGAGCCGACCGATCCGCGCGTGGCGAGCGTGGCGCTGGTGAAAATAGCCGCCGGAACGCGATCGAAGAGGCACTCGCGAAACACGGGACCGAGGTCGATGGCGCTGGCGCCGATCGAAGCGCTGCGCTCCCTCACGTCGAGCCACGCCACGGCCGGCGGGCGACGCTCGACGTCTTCGGGATCGTACTTGGTGAGGCCGGTCACGAACGCGAGATCGGATCGCACGGAGTCGGCGCGGCGACCGATTTGCCGCGAGCTGTCGTCGGCCTGCGCGCCGCCCGTCGCCGCGAGCGTCGCGAGGGCAGAATCAAGCGCGCCGGCCGCGTCCTGCACGGCCGCGAGATCGCTTCGCGACAGCACCCGCCGAGTTCCCGGGCGTTCGCTGCGAGCGAGCGCTCCGAACAGCCGCGTCTCGCTGGCCGCGAGAGCGTCGAGCACGCCCGAAAACGTGCCGCCGAGCGCAGCGCGAAGCCCAAGCGACCGCTTCGCGTCGCGGGCGATCGCGAGCACCCGCGAAGACGACAACCGAACGCCGAAGAAGTCGGTCGCGACGTCTTCGAGCTTGTGAGCTTCGTCGAAAATGACCGCGTCGTGCGGCGGAATCACGCTCGCATACTCACCGCCGTCGCCGCGCTTCAACGCCAGGTCGGCGCAGTACAGATGGTGGTTGACGATGATGATGTCGGCGCGCTCCGCATCGCGCTTCATGCGGGTGACGAAGCACGCGTCGTAGTGGCTGCAAGTGGCGCCGACGCGCGTGTCGGAGCCTGACTGCACGGCCTGCCAGACCGGCGACGACTCAGCGAGATCGGACAGCTCGGCCCGATCGCCCGTCTCGGTCTCGAGCATCCACCGCTCGACGCTCGCGATGCCGAGGCCCGCGTCTCCGCTCTGGCGCGCTTCTTCGTACCGCCGCCGGCACAGGTAGTTCGACAGGCCCTTCATGAGCGCGCTCGTAAAGGTCACGCCGTGGGCGCCGAGCACTTCGCGAAGGAGCGGAAGATCTTTTGAAAAGATTTGATCTTGAAGCGTGCGGGTCGCCGTCGAGATCACGACCTTTTTTCCGCTGAGCACCGCGGGGACGAGATACGCGAGGGTCTTGCCGGTGCCGGTGCCGGCCTCGATAAAGAGCGCGCGGTCGTGATCGAGGGCGCGCTCGACCGCCTCCGCCATCTCGAGCTGTCCGTCCCGGCGTTCGTAGCCCGACAGGGCGCGCTCGAGCGGAGACCCCGGCCCGAGCACTTCGCGAGCGGAGAGAGGCGCCACCGAAACAGCCTTAGCCCAGCGCCTGCTGCGGTCCAAGCGGCAGGGGCATCCCAAGATTGGGCCGGGGCCGCGCGCATTTGCTACCCTCAAGATGTGAGCCAGCCGCCGACGATTGCGAGAAAGCGCCGCGCGCCGAGCGACCGGCCTCCTCGGGAGCGGCTGCCGGTAGAGCTTCAGCTTGCCATCGGGCCAACGGGCGTTGGTGTCGAGCTGGCGCATGCCGCAGAGCTCGAGCCGCTGCTCATCACCGAGCTGGCCGTGAGCTTGCCATCGGCGAAGTTCCCGATCGACGTTTCGGGCGGCGTCAGCCGGTTTCGTCATACGCGCGGCGTTCTCGAGCGGCTGACGATCGAGCTCACGCTGGCGCAACTGGCGCGATGGGCCGCGCCGAAGCTTCGCGGGCTGCTCGGAACGACCGCGCCGCAGGTATTCATCGGCGTACGCAGCGGCGGCGCCACGTTCGGCGTCTACGACGAGCCGTCGGGCCGCGCGCTGGGGTTCGATTTGCTCGCGCTCGCGATCGGAGACGACCTGCACCTGTGCGCCGTCAACGCGCGCGGCCTCGCGCTGCACGAGCCCGCGGTGACCCTCGCGATGCGCGCGTCACGCTCGCTCGTCGGAGGCGTCGCCGAAGCGAACGGCTCCGCGCTCGTGATCGCAGGGCTCGCGGGACGCATCGCCCGCACGCTGCTGCCCGAAGCCGGCGCGCGTGCGCCCGAAGCCGGCGAGGTCCGGATCGCGTCGTTCGTCGGGGCAACCGATGTATGGATTCTGCACGCATCGCGCAAGGCCAGTCCCGGCGACGCCAATCCGGACGCCGTTCGCGCTCGGGAGGCTTGCGAACTCACCGCTGCCGCCGATGAAGCCCGCCATCTTGGGCAGCTCGAACGCGCCCGCGCACTCGACCTGCGCGCACTCGAACAGGCGCCGAGGCACGCAGAGATTTGCCGCCGCATCGCCGACCTCGACCGGCTGGCCGGCGGGCGCGCCGAGGCGGCGCAGGCGACGCTTGCCGAAGCGCATGGCCAAGCCCACTGCGGACTCCTGTCGGGCGAGCTCGCCGTCGAGGCCCTCGACGCGGCGCGCGCGATCGCGTCGCTCTCACGCGCGGCCGAGGCCGAGGTCATTCCGCAGCTCGCCGCGTGCGCCTTCGCTCGCGCCGCGGAGCTGACTCCCGGACACCACGACGCGCTCGCGCTGCTCGACCGCGCCATCGCGCGCGCCCCGGCCTCCCCGCGCATGCGCCTCTCGCGACTGACGCGAAGACTCGCCGCCGGGCGCACCAAGGACGCAATGGCCGACGCCGAAGAGCTTGAGGCCATGGCGCGCGGCGCGCGGGCGAAGCACGAGGTCTGGCGAACGGTCGGCGAGCGATGGCACGCGGCGGGCCTCGCGTCAGAGGCTGGCGCGCTCTTCGAGCGGTCACTGCGCTACGTGCCCGACGATCCCGACGCCAGCGCCGGACTCGGCGCGACGCTGGTCGCCCAGGGAAAAGTGGCGCGCGGAGTCGCGCTCCTGACGCACGCAATTGAGTCGGCGTCCGGCGCGCGAGGGCACAGAGCGTCCGTCGCGGCGCGCTGGGTGGTCGATCTCGCCAAGGCGCTCGCCGACGCGCTCGCCGACAAGCCCGCCGCGATCGCGCGCGTGCGGTCGATCTCCGACGACGAGCCCGAAGCCATGGTCGCGCGCGGCCTCGAAGGGCGATGGCGGGCGGCGCTGGGAGATTTCGCCGGCGCACAAATCGCGTTCGCCGCAGCGCGGGATCTGGCCGCGTCGCGCCTCGAGGGCGATCCGTCGGCGAGCGCTGAAGAGCTCAAGCTGCTGCTGCTCGAAGGGGCTCGCTTCGAGCGCGACGTGCGCGGCGATCTCGCGTCGGCGCAGGCCCATTTGCAGGTCGCCCTTCGCTTGCGCCCGCATGACGACGACGTGGCGACGGCCTACCGGGCCATCTGCGCCGAGCTCGCCCCTCCGATGGCGCGCGACGATCACCACGCCACCACGCCTCCGCCCCCTGCCCCGCCCCAGGACGACGAATCGCGGGCCGAGTCGCTCATTCTCGCGCTTCGCGCCAATCCCGATGATGACCGCGTGGTCGACGAACTCGTCGAGCTGCTGTCGCGACTCGGGCGCGGGTTCGAGCTCCTCGCCTTGTTGTCGGCGCGCATGGAAGAAGCCTCCCCCGCGCGCCGGATCAAGTTGATCCCGGCTCAACGCAGCGCGCTCAGCCGCATGCGTGAGGTCGCCATCGAGGAGGGGCGCGAGTTGGAGGCACAGCTGTTCGGCGACGCCCTCGCCGCTCTGGACGACGAAGCGGCGCGCTAAGTCACCCCGCAGCGAGCGCCGCGTGTACGGCCGCGATCGCGACGTCGACTTCGGCATCGGCGAGCCCGGAAGCCGCCGCGATCTTGCCAAGCACCACGCGTTCCTCGGGCCCGACTCCGCCGCTCGTCTCGGCAAGCAGCGCAGCGATCCGCACAATCTCGCGCGCGTGCTCCGGCTTCTTGCCGGCCATCGAGGCAACTGCTGAAACCCGCGCGTCGACGCCATCTTCGCTGAGCTGGTCGGCGAGATCGGCGACGAGCGCTGCGATTTGACCGCCGGCGACGACTCCGCTGCAGGCCTCGACGACGACCTTCTCGAACACGGCGCGCT
The DNA here is from genome assembly GCA_947473045.1 of Myxococcales bacterium. GTDB lineage: Bacteria > Myxococcota_A > Polyangia > Polyangiales > Polyangiaceae > JANYHY01. Next base: position 38,668 of record CANJCO010000041.1, read on the forward strand.
CCGCCGGGTCAACGACCCCATCGGCGGCCGCCACGAGGTAGGCGCCTTCGACGATCGCCTCGAACAAGGCCATCGCGCTCGGATCGAACCCCGTTGGCACCGTCGCCTCGGAAGCAGGACGCAGCCCGTACGAGGCTGCCGCGAGCGTGAGGATGCTCACATTGGCCTCGCCCGCGTGAGCCGCGCGCGTCGACCGCGCGACCTTCGCGAGGAGCCCGACCTGCTTGTCATTGATCTGCATTTGGATTGCCCAACGCTACAACGGGTGGGCGACTGCTGGCGAACAATCGCGGCCTGCTATCAGGGTGTTTGAAAAACACCCTGCCAGGAATTGGCGAAGCCAATTGCGTGGGGTGGGGACCGGCGAAAAAACGCGTTTTTCGGGGCGGGGAGGTGCATACCTCCCCGAGCTGAAAGGCTAGCAGGCCGCTGCTTCAACGGCCTGCTAGTGGCACGATCCGCCTGCGTTCGACCCGGTCGCGCAAAGCTGGGGCGGTAAGTACAGCTGAAATCGGCCCGCGCCGTCGGTCAGAGCCCGACCCACGAGGCGCGACGCCAGCAGCGCGCCGTCAGCCTCGCGGGCGGGCGCTTGCGCGGCGTCACGCGGCAACATGTACGCGCTGACGATCGCCCGCGGGATCGGATTGTTCGAATCGTCCGTAAGGCGCCACGGAACAGCCAGCGGTGGCGCGACGATCAGGTCAGGCAAGTCGATGTCCGTTTGTACGACGGGATGCTTGAGGCTCACCTGCCACGGAAAACGACTGCCCTCGGCAGGGCGCACCGTGATGTCGACTTCACCCGGATCGACGGCCAGATCGAAGCGCCCCTGCTCGTCGATTGCAGATGCGGTCTCGCGCGGCCACGACAGCGAGGCCGTCTCGACATCGCGAGCGATGAGATCGACGTAGCGATCCGCAGACGGGGTCGCGACGACGATCCCCCCCGCAACAGGCCGGCCGTCGAAGGTCACGGCGCGACCGCGCACGTGCGCACGAACGCCGACGGCGAGCGAGCGACCACGCTGCACCGCGGGGGTCGAAGCGACGGACGTCGCCTTGCGCGTTCGCGCGAGTGCCGGATCGCGCGGCGTAATCCAAACCGTGTAGTTTCGACCCGGCGGCAACAGCACGGAGTAGGCGCCACCTTCGTCGGTCTGCGCGAAGACGCGGTAGGTCAGGTCGTTGGCAAACGGGTCGGCTTCGCCTTCGGCTTCTACGTTGCTGTCGACATCGAGACCGACGTCGAACACCAGCGCGGCCGGCGTCGGTACGCCCTGCGCGACGACCAGACCCTCCACGCGAACGGGCGCGGGCACCTTCGGATAAACGGGATCCTGAACGTCGCCTCCGACGTAACCTACGACGAGACTCGGAAGCGCCACGGCGTCATCGGGCGGCGTCAGCAACAGCGACAGCTGAGTCTCTTCGGGATCCTTCGCGCTGCGGGCAACATAGGGCGCGAAGGTCTCGCCGCTCGCCCCGGCCAGCGTCATCACATTCGAGATGCGATGTCCGCCCGGCCACGAGACGACCTGCGCCCGAAAACCAGCCAGCGAAGGCGCCCCGGGCCTGGCGCCGAAGGTGACCTTTCGGGAGCTGACGGAGGATAGCGCGGTGTCGAGCCGCGCAGTGTCCGGGAGCGGACGCCGCAAGTCGGCGACGGTCTCGGCCGCGCCGCTGACGCTCGGGCTGGCGACGAACGGCGGGAACGCGCTGTCGAAAGGAGCAAGCGGTCGCAGCGAAAACCGGTAGTCGACGAGCCCGTCCTGCGCGCTCGTTCCCTGCAAAAAAACCTCGTAGCCGATCGCCGCGCCGCCGCCCGGCCCCGGCGCCCCGCCAACAGGGGTGGACGTCGCTTCGGTCGGTGCGATTGGAATGCCCCGAAACAGCGCTGGCAGCGCCACGGCATCGCTCACGGCGTCCCGCCACCGGGGTTCGAACTGAGCGACCACCGGAAGCGTGGTGGCTCCGGCGCAGCTGGCCGGATCGCATAATCCCGACGGTGGCCAAAGTTGCGTTGCCGCAGCATCGCCCACCTGCAGAACTCCGCGGGCACCCGACCGCGAAGGCATGGGCAGGCACGTTCCGGCGCACGACGCCGGCGCCCTGCTGTGCAGCGACGTCACTTGCGAGGGAGAGAGCGCGAAGATCATCCCCGGCGCGCGGAAGTTCCCAACCGGGATTTGCACGACGAGCGAAAAGTTGGTCGGCGCGACATCGGTGACGCACGCTCCCGAAATGCAGCGGGCGGGCGCCAGCGAACCCGGCTCCGCGAGCGGGCAGGAATCAGCGCACACGTTGACAGGCGCCGATATTCCGCCCGTAGCGGGCGCCGCTTCGCAGGCGAGCACAACTACTGCGACGCCGGCCAGGCCCCTGACGAGCCTCACTCGATGGCTCCGTCGAGCGAAGACGCGGCATCGATGAATGCGGCGGCGTCGGGCGCGCCTCCCTCGAATCCGGGGCAGCCCGCGTAGGCGCCGCGCGGCTGGTAGAACCACGTCTCGACATCGCCGTCGTTGGCTTTCGGCGTCTGATTGACCTCGAATTCATAGGCTACGAACAGCGTGACGGTGTGGCACGCACGCGGATCTCCGAGGAGCGTGTTCGATAGCGAAAAATCAACGAACCGTCGCGTCGACGTGCCCGCTATCGGAGGGAGATCCGTGTCGGGACGGCCCGCGATCAGAGCCTGATCGTGGCCGTAGTCGACGAACACCCGCCACCGAAGCGTCTCATCCGCCTCCGCCTCGACCGGCACCACAAAGCTCGTCGACTCCGCGAGATCTGTTAGGACGACGCTCGACGGCGGCGAAACCGATGCGGCGACAATGGACGGGCGCCGCGGCGGCGGCACGGGCAGCTCGGGCAGCGGCTCAACGAGCACGCACGCGGCCATCGCGGCAAGCGCAGAGCCAAGGCACACCGCGGCGACGAGACGTCGATGCATGTCGCTACCCGCCCTCATTCGGGTCGCTTTGAAAGCGCGCAACCGCGTACGGCTCGGAGGCTGCGAGCCTCACCAGATCGGCGACCGCGGGGCTACGGGCGCACAATTCGTCGAGTCGTCCGGAGACGAGGTCGTCCCCCGCGAGGTCGACGTCGGCCGCGAGCGCGTGCAGGGAAAGTGCAAAGTCCCCCGACAAGAATAACCCCCCGCGACGAGCGATCTGCCGAGCGCGTTCTCGGACCGCGGCGAACGACGTAACCTCGCTCGCGAGAACGTCGCGCAGGCGCCGTTGGGCGCGCGATGGCACGGCGTTCCACAGGGCTTCGACCATTCTCGTGTCGGTGTCTTCGAGAGTCCGCCGCATGTCGCCAGGACCGAACGCGGCCAAAATCGAATTCCACGCGAGGCGCGCGTCCGTCTCGTGCGAGCCAAGAATGAGCACGCTGCGCGGCAGCGCCGCGACGATCCCGTAGCCGACGGCGTAATTAAGCGATGGCCCGTCGCTCTCGAGATCCCCCGAAACCAACGCCGATGGTAGCTGCGCGAGGAGCGGCTCGCCACGAGCCGAGCGTGGCGCACTTCCGCCCGCCGGGGCGCCCGAAGCGAGCGACGTCGACGAGGCGGCCAGCAGCAACACGTCAACGCCAAGAAGGCGAAGCGCGTCGCGATACGCGCGCGCCACAGCGGTGTCGCTTCCAGGGGCGACGCGCTGCAAATTGGGCTCGCTGGAGCCCGCGAGCATGCGCGCGAAGGCCGGCTTCGCGGCCTCCCACACCAGCGCGAGGGCATCGCAGACGGGATCAACTCCCGGGCGTACCAACATCGCGGCAGTGTCGGCGCGAACAACCTGCCATTGAAGGCTCGGCGGAGCAGGCGCGCTCACCGACGCATCGCATGCCGCGACGATTTGTTCAGCCGCGCGCGCGCGCGACGTTGCGCCCGCGGCGGTGGCCGCGGCGCCGAGTTCCTTCAACAGCCGAACGTCTCCGGGGCGGGCGTCGACTTGAATTTGCCGAATGCCAAGGAGCGTCGAGGCTGCGGCCGAATCGCCGCCAAGCAACGCGGCGAGGTCATCGCCAATCTCGACGCGCGCCCCCGCATCGCAGCTCGCAAATAGCCGCGCGACCGACTCGCTGTCGCCATTTTCGCGAGCGCGACGGCTGAGGGTGAGCCAGCCTTCAACCGAATTCGGAGCTGCAACCTCGGCGACGACCGAAGCGATCGGCGGCGGCCGAGGCGACGCGACCGAAGCGCCGGCGCGATCGAGTTCGCCCACGAGCCTGCGCGCGCGATTGACATCCCCTGTTCGCTCGCAGAGATCCGCGATCCGCCGACGTGCGCGCTCGCGAAGCGCGGGGTCCTCCGCCGCCATTTCGAGCAGCGAAAGCGCTCGCGCGAAATCGCCCTGCTCGACTGCGATAGCAGCCGCGGACTGCGCGACAACGCTGCGGGCTCTCATCCCGAGCAGCGGGCCGTCCAGTGCGACGGCGTACGCGTCGCGCGCTTGCTCAAGGCGCGACGCGTTTGCATGATGATCCGCAGCGGCGGCTTCAAGGAGCGCATGCGGACCGAGGTCGCGCGACGCAAGGGCGAGCGCCTCGATCGCCGCGTCCGCCCCGGAAACGACCGCGATCGCCTCCGAGCACAGGAACGCCTTCAGCGCGGCGTCGTCGCGACCGAGCGCCCCTTCGATCCCCGCGAGCTCGGCGATTGTCGCGCGCGCGTCGGCGACGGTGCCCGAGCCGCGCATGCGATACTCGAGGCCTCGGGCAAAAAGCTGAGCCGAAGCATCGAACGGCGTCAGCTTCGCTGCCCGAAGCGCGTGGTTGAGCGCGGAGGCACCGTCTCCCGCGCGCACCGCCGCTTGCGAGGCCTCGAGGAGCAACGCTCCGGCGCGCCCGGGTTCGAGAGATTCGGCGTCGGCGAGGAACGACAGCGCGCGCGCGAGGCTGCGGTCGTCATGCCGCTCACGTGCGATCTCTGCGATCAACTCGAAGGCCTCGCGCCGCGTGTCGGGCGCGAGGGTCGCCGATTGGGCGAGGCCGTGAGCGGTGACGACATCGCGTGCAGCGCGCGCTGCACGCGCCGCCCGAAGCAAGAAGGTAGCCTTCGCGCTGTCGGATACCGCAACGCCTGCGAGCCTTCGGTAACACGCCACCGCCCTCGCCGGCCGGTCCGCCCGTTCGCAAAGGTCGGCCAGGTAGCGCAGCACGCTCTCGTTGTTCGGCCACTCGATCGCGATTCGCTCCACTTCGTCGCACGCCTGCTCGATCAGTCCCAGCCGCTGCTCGAGGATCGCCGCGCGCCGCAGTCGCACGAGCCTGACCGTGTCGCGATGCTCCGCGTGGTTCGCCAGTCGATCGGCGCGCCGCTGCAGGTGCCGCGCGAGTTCGGCAAAGGCCCGACCTTCGGCGTGAAGCGCTTCGAGCGCACGGTCGGCTTCATCGTCATCGGGCACCAGCTCGAGCACCCGGATCCAGGTGGCGATCGCCGAGGCGCGGTCGCCCGCAAACGCACGCGCTGCGGCGAGCCGCCGGAGCACGTCGGGAAGCGCGACACCTGAGGATCGCAGCTCGATCTCGCCGAGA
>CANJCO010000042.1 GCA_947473045.1 Myxococcales bacterium
GCGCAGTGAGATGCGCAGCACCGTCGCGAGCAGGGCTTCCTGCCCGAGGCAGGCTCCCATCCATTCGGCGTCGTGGTTGCCCCACGTGAGCGAGACGTTGCGCTGGTTGCGGAGCGTCTCGATCACGCGATCGAGGCGCGGGCCGCGATCGCCGAGATCGCCCGCTACGATGAGCTCGTAGACGGCGAATGATCGCAGCGCATGCGCCGCGGCGCGAATGAGCTCGAGCGCGCCGTCGCCTGCTAAAAATGGGTCGATCAGCCCTCGCACGAACGCCGCGTCGCGCCCGAGCGCCCCGGCGAAGAGCAGCTCGGAGAACAGCTCGCGCAGCGCCGGAGAAAAGACGCGATCGGCGTGCCTCAGCGTGTAGCGACACGCCTGGGCGCGGATCAGGGCGACCAGGCGAAGCAGGCACGTGACCGCGAGCGCGTCGCGCTCGGGCGGCTTCAGCCCAGCGGTCACGCGCGTGAAGGTCTCGCGCGGGTAGTAGATGAGCGCGAGCAGTGCGGCGCGTTCGGCCTCGGTCGTCTCCGCCGCGAGCGTTCGCTCGACCAGCGGGCGCAAGCTGCCCGAGCCGTTGCGCAGAATGTGCTCGAGCTTGCGAAATTCGCCGTGAACGTCGCTCACCACGTGCACGGTCCCGCGCGGAAGCGTCGCGATGGATCGCAGGTGGGCGATCTCGGCGTGCGCCGCCTCGGGAGACGCGAAGCGGTACGAAAGCGCGCGGAGATAAGGCAGCTGGGATCGCGGCATGGTGCGCGATCAGCAGAGCGAATTGCGCGGCGCGCCGCAAGCGTCGATCAGCGCGACATGCCCGTTGGGCCGAGGGCGAAATAGGCGATCGCGACGACCAGAATCATGAACGCGGCGACGAGGGCGTAGCTGACGCGCTGCTGCGCGGTCGACCAGCCGTCACCGTAGAACTTGCCCTTCGAACGCACGCGAAGCCTTCGCTGCACTTCGGCGAGCATGGGCCTCGTGGCCGGCGGCGGCAGCGACGGCGCCGAACGCTTGAGCAGCGCGCGCATCGGATCGTCGTCGAGGTCTATCGCCGGATCGAGCTCCTCGTCGGGATCGGGCGCGCGTCGGGTGGGGTCTTCAGGCATCATCGGATCTTCTCTCCGAGGCGTTTTTCGACGAGCTCCTTGAGCTGCGCCCGCGCCCTGAAAATGCGGCTCTTGACGGTTCCCGGCGGCAGACCGGTGATTTCGCCGATCTCTTCGTACGACAGCTCTTCGACGTCACGGAGCACGAGGCATTCGCGAAACGTGTCTTCGATTTCGGTGATGGCCTGCGCGACGATGGCCTCGATCTGGCGGCCGGCGACCATCTCGTCGGGCCGCTCGATGTGGCCGATCGCGGCGCTTCTTGCGTCTCCGAGCGGCAGGCGGTCTGCGATCGACTCCAGCTCGTCCTGCTTGCTCGCGTGGCGCACGCGCAGGTATTTTGCCCGATTTTTGCAGAGGTTTACCGCGATGCGATAAATCCATGTCGAGAGCTTCGAGTCGCCGCGAAAGCTCGCGATGGCCTTGAACACCTGCACGAAGACTTCCTGCGAGAGATCTTCGGCCTCTGCCTGATTGCCGAGCATGCGAAACACCAGGCCGAACACGCGCCGCTCGTAGGTTCGCACGAGCGTGTTGAACGCGCGCTCGTCGCGTGCGAGCAGGCGCTCAACGAGCTTGGAGTCGAGTTCGTCGATCGGCACTACGGGCCAGCTTGCCAATAAAAAGGGTGGAGGGGCAAAGTCGAAATCGGCGTCACCTTCGCGCGCGTCGGGCCACGGTGGCGCTTGGCGTAGGCGACGCATCGTGTAGCTGCCGACATGCGGCACGCGCAATAGTTCCCGGCTGCGGGCCTCAGCGGAGCGTCATCCAGAGCACGAGCGCGCCCATCGCGACGCGGTAGACGCCGAACGGCTCGAGACCGCGGCGCGTCAGGTAGCGCACGAACGCCGCGATGACCGCCCACGCGACGAGAAACGAGACGGTTACGCCCAGCGCGAGGCTCTCGGCGCCGATGTCGTGAAGCAGCACGTGCCGCGATTTCCACGCTTCGTAGAGCGTGGCGGCGCCGAGCGTCGGGAGGCCGAGGAGAAACGAAAATTCCGCGGCCGTGCGCGTCGACAGCCCCGCGAGCTGGCCGGCGAGGATGGTCGCCATCGAGCGCGAGGTGCCCGGAACGAGGGCGAAGCACTGCCCGGCACCGATGATCAGCGCGCGCTTGGCGGTGACGTGCTCGAGACCGTCGCGGCCGGTGATCTTGCGGGCCGCGCGCACCCGCTCGCTGACGATCATGATCAGGCCGCCGGCGATGAGCGCGATCGCGACGGGCGTCGTTCCGAAGAGGTGCGACTTGATGGCCTTGCCGGCGAGCTTGCCGATCACCGCGACCGGTACGAAGCCGATGGCCAGCGCGCCGAGCAGCCGCAGGCTGTCGGGACGCCGCTCTGCGAGGCCGCGCGCGAGGCCCAGCAGCAAGGCGCGGTACTGAACCGCCACCGCGAGGATGGCGCCGAACTGCACCACGATGGCGAACGCGTCGCTCGCTTCGCTCTTGCCAAGGCCAAGGGCGCGCTCGGCCACGATGAGATGCCCTGTCGACGAAACCGGGAGGTACTCGGTGAGGCCCTCGATGACGCCGAGGATCAGCGAAATGAAGATGGGCATGTCGACGTCAGGCGGCGCGATCGCCCGCGCGGCCGAGGGCGGCGAGGACCTCGTCGAGCAGCGGCGTGAGCTCGCTGCACAGGCGCTTGGGCACGGCGCGCGAGTCGGCAAGCAGCTCGCGGAGCCGCTTGGCTACGTTCTTGATCGCAGCGGCCTCACCGCGCCTCTTCTCGGCTTCGTCGATCGGAAACACCTGCGCGCCAAACTGTTTTGACAGGCTCGGGAGCGGCGTCGCGTCTTCGAGCACTTTCTGGCGGATACCTTCGACGAGCTCGGCCGGCGCGTCCGGCTGCTCCTCGGCACGACGCAGAAAATCCACGGACTGATACGTTGGAATGGGCTCGTCGAGCCCGTTGCGGTCGAGCACCGCGGGCGCGCGTCGCTGCAAAAACGCGTAGGACCCCGTGAGCTTGTCGACGGTCTCGCGCTTGAGGCGAAGCTCGAGCCGCGTGTAGTCGTCAAAGCTGGAGTAGCCCCAGCCCTTCCAGGAGTTGTCGCGGCGCACGTCGATGAGCGCCTCGGCGAGCTCGATCCAGCTGGATTTGAAGCGTCTGGCGCACGCGATGACGGTGGCGCGCGCGGGATCGTCGTCGTGGGACGACTGCGCCTGCGCGAGCTCTTGATCGACCTTCGAGGCTTTCATAGGGACCCAACGCATAGAGAGCCTTGCGCGCCGCCGCAAGGGACGAGGACTCGCGGGCAGTGATCGGCGCGAAGAACAGCGGCGCGCGCCGTATGGAACGGGAGCCGCGAAGGCCAAGTCTACTGCGCAGGCTCACCGAGCAGAAGGCGGTTTTTGGGGGTGATTTCGACAGGAATCGTTTGCGTGTAGACTGCATATTTTGCCGCGCGCAGCACGGCCACCCGCGTGGCGTCGATGGCCGTGGGCACGTCGAGCCAGCCTCGCAGTCCTCCCGCGTCGCAGGTGACCTCGTCGTGGCAGCAGGGCAGCACGGCGACGCGCGCCCGCGCAGCGACGGCGGCGGCGAGCACCTGGTCGGTGAGCGCTCCGCAGGCATGCGCCGAAACCAGGAGATCGCCTTCGCGCGCGGCGACGTCTTCGAGGCGACCGGCGCGCAGCTCGATGCGTCCTTTCAGTCGCGGCCAGGCATTGACGAGCGCCTGCTGCAGGATGAGCGCGCTTGGCGGCAGCCGCGTGTCGACCGCCAGCGCGTCGGGTGAGCTGTCGTCGAGCAGCAGCATCAGATGCGCGAGCAGCCCGTGGCCGCAGGCAAGGTCGAGCACGCGACCTCCCCGAAATCGGCGTCGCGTGCGCCTTGCGACCTCCCAGTTTTCGTACAGCTCCTTGCGCGGAAGACATCCGGTCGCGCACACCACGCGGGCGATGCGGTCGAACAGCGAATCCGAAGGAAATCGAGGCAGATCGCGGTGGCCGAGGCGCGAGCGACTGCCGGAGTCGAAAGGGTGCGGCGAGCTCACTCCGCCGGAACCTCGACGCGCACGTGGGTGCCGCCGGAAAACGTGGTGGTTAGCTTGGCGCGCAGCTGGCGCACCAGCGCGCCGATGAGCTTCCCGCCCATCGACGACGAGCGCTCGGCCGTCGGAGTCGCGCCTTGGCCCTCGTCGGCGACGACGAACGCGAAGCCGCTCGGGAGCACCTCGACGCGCACGTGCACGCGGCACCTGCCGTCAGCGGACTTGCCGTGCTTGAGCGCGTTGGTCACCAGCTCGTTCAGGATGAGCCCGCACGGAACCGCGCGATCGATGGTGACTTCGACCGGCTCGGCCTGAACGTCGAACGCGACGTCGAGGTTGAACGAGCTCCGCAGCATCGCGCAGAGAGCGTTTGCGTAGTCGCCAAAGACGATGCGGGCGAGGTCGTCGTGCGCGTACAGTTGCTCGTGTACGAGCGCCATCGTGCGCACGCGGTTGCCCGTATCGACCAGCCCCGCGCGCACGTTCGGCGCCTCGATCTCGTCGGCCTGCATGGCGACCATGCTCGAGATGATCTGCAGGTTGTTTTTGACGCGGTGGTGAACCTCCTGCACGAGTGTTTCTTTCTCGCGCAGCGACTGTTTCAGGGCAGCTTCGAGGCGAAGGCGCTCGCTGAGATCGCGCACCGCGATGATGGCGGCCTGCGTCGAAGAAGAAGGCGTCACGGTGAGCGTTATCTCGGCGGCGAAGGTGGCCCCGCGCTTGTCGCGCGCGTCGCGCCGAATCAGGCTCGCCCCGCTGCGCGCGTCCCCCACGAGCGCCTCGGCGACGAGCTCGCTGGCGCCGTCGATGAACGTGTTGACGGGCCGCCCCTCGCACGGTCCGAACATCGCCTCGGCGCGCGCATTGGCGGCCGTCACCGTGCCGCCCCCGTCGACCAGAATCAAGCAGTCGGGGCTGAGCATAAAAATGGATTCGAAGGCCTTGCGGCTGTTGCTTTGCAAAATGAACGAAGCGAGCTGTTCGGCGGCGCGCTCCAGCAGTGACGGGAGTCGCTCGAACCCGGGAAACGATTCGGAGCCGCCGACCTCGAGCACGGCGAGCACGCCGTCGGTGCCGAAGACGGGCACGGCGCAGACGGTGCGTATGCCGAGCGATTGCGCCACTGCGCCTCGGCGCGACGGTCGCTGGTTCGCGTCGTTCGACCAGAAGTCGGTGCGCAAGTAGGTCTTGCCGGTGCCCCAGGCGGTTCCAGGAGCGCCCACTCCGACCACCCAGTCGGTACCCTTGCGAAAGGTCAGCTCCCGGCTGACGCGCAGCCACTCATCGAATCGCGGCTCCGAACTCGCGCTCGCGAGGTGTACGAGCGTGGGCAGGCGCGGATCGACGACCCAAAGTTGCGCTGTCCGGATGTCGAGCTCGCGCACCAACTCGGCGACGAGGCGCATGCCCGCCTCCTCGAGCGAGTCGCTCGTGAGCAACATCGCCGCGACGCGCTCCGCGAGGCTCTCGCGGGCTACCGCGATGCGCTGCTCGGTCACGTCGGTCTGAACCGAAATAAAGCCGGTGAGCAGTCCCGACTCGTCGACCAGGGGGCGGGTTTCGAGCTGGATCCAGTACTGGCGCCCGCTGCGCGCGTAGTTGAGCACCACGCCCACGAAGGGCTCGACGTTGTCGATCGCTTCGCGCATCAAGGCGCGCGTCTCGGCGGACGTGTCGTCGCCCTGCAGCAGGTCGCCCGGCTTGCGGCCACGCGCCTCGTCGAGGGTGTATTCCGTGAGTCGCGAAAATCCCTCGTTCACCCATTCGATGCGTCCCGCAGGGTCGGTGATCACGACGGCGTTGGTGGTGCGCTGGGCGACCTCCGCGAGTCGCGCGCGCTGCCGACCGGCCTCGCGCTCGTCGCCGATGTCGACGACGATGCCGCATATGCGGACGGGGCGCCCGCTGGCGTCTTCGAGAACCTCGTTGCTGCTGCGGACCCAGCGCACGCCGCCGCCGGGGAGCGCCAGGCGAAATTCGAGGGTCGACGACGGGGCCGCCGCGTCGAGGCGCACCCGCGCGAGGTCATCGCCGTGGACGCGCGCCTCGAACGCCGCCCATGACGCAACGACCTCACCGAAGGCGTAATCGAGCAAACGGTAGAGCCCCCTCGACCACGTGGTGACGCCCGTGAGCACGTCGAGCTCCCAAAGCCCCGCCGCGTTGTCTTCGCGTCGTGCGGCCTTGAGCGGCGACTGCGCGTGGAGGTCGGGAGGATCGATCATGCTTGGGAGCGGTGAGCGTCGCCGGTGCCGCATCGACGCGCGACGACCACCAAAGCCGCGGGGCGTGCCACGGTCAAGTCGCCACTCGTAAATTCAGTAGGTCGGCCCCGCTCCGCGGCTCAGCATTGGAACGCAGGACGCGCGCAAAGGATGCGCGCTGGAATTGCGCCTCCGATGAAGGGCCGTCCCGCCGCTGCCGGCCGCGCTGCCGACCCAGCCACCCCGCGGCGGCGGCGCGCAGTAAGCGGCAAGCTCCCGAAACACTTCCGGCATCCGCGCAGCCTGCGCATGCAGTAGCGTGCGCACATGGCTGGATCCAGGCGTGCGCTGCTCGACGGAGAGAATCTCATTTGGGAGGGTCGCCCCTCGTGGCGAGCGTTCGCAGGGGCGACGATCCTCGGTTGGGCGCTGTCGATCGTGCTGGTCGGTTTCGTGATTCTCGCGGTGCTCGAGGTCAAGAAGCGCTCGGTCGCGTGGATGGTCTCGAGCCGTCGCATCGAGATCGAGCGCGGCTTTCTCTCCCGCCGCATCGACACGCTCGAGCTGTGGCGCATCAAAGACGTCGAGTTTCGCCAGAACCTGTGGGAGCGCATGGTCGGCGCCAGCACCATCATCGTGACCGCGCGCGACGAGGTCGATCCGGTCGTGCAGCTTCGCGGCATGCCCGGCGATCGAAGCGTGTTCGATCAGCTGTCGAACGCGGTGCTGGTCGCGCGCCAGCAGCGCGGCGTGATGAACGTCGCGCAGTAACGCCGGCGCCGTTGGACGACTAAGGCGCGGCGGGCTTTTTCGCGCGCTGCGGCGGGCCGAGCCACAGCAGTTCGCCCGCGGGAATCGCGACCAGGTACGGCACGGCGAGGGCGACGACGAGGGTCATGATGATCGCGCCGCCCCGGCCGACGGGTCCGTAGATCCCCGACAGGTAGGCTGCCGTCCAGGAGACGATCGCGATCAGCAGCAGGCCCGCGCCGAGCGACAGAAATGCCGAGATCCGGGCGATCGCCGCGGCGTGTGCAGATTGCACGAAGAGCGCGACCCCGGCGGCGACGTGCAGCGCGATGAGCAGCGCGGCCGAGGCGTCGACGGGCGTCCACCGCGACGGAAGCGCCATGAACACGCCGACCACGAGCAGCGCGGCCGTCGTGACGTGCGCTATCGCGAAGCCGATCGCGCCGCGCCTTGGGAGCGCCGCGGGCGGATCGCTCACGTCAGCCTGCCTTGTCGTCTGCGGCGAGCCGGGAGGCGAGGGCCTGAATGCTCTTTTTGGCGTCGCCGAAGAGCATGAGCGTGTTGTCGTTGTAGCAAATGGCGTTGTCGACTCCGGCGTAGCCTGCCGCCATTCCGCGCTTGAGCATCACCACGCGCGCGGCCTTCCAGGCCTCGAGCACGGGCATGCCGTAAATGGGGCTGTCGACGTCGGTGAGCGCGCTCGGGTTGACGATGTCGTTGGCGCCGATGATGAGCACCACGTCGGTCTTTTCGAAGTCCGCGTTGATCTCGTCCATCTCTTTGACGATGTCGTACGAGACGCTGGCCTCGGCGAGCAGCACGTTCATGTGTCCGGGGAGGCGACCTGCGACTGGGTGAATGGCGTAGCGAACTTCGATGCCGCGGGCTTCGAGGCCTTCGGTGAGCGTCTTGGTCGGGTGTTGCGCCTGCGCGACCGCCATCCCGTAGCCGGGCACCACGATGACGCTCCGGGCGCCGAGCAGCAGCTGCGCCACCTGTTCGACGTTGGCCTCGGTGACTTTGCCCGCAGGCTCCGTCTTGGCGGCCTTGGAGCCACCCGAAGGCGCCGCGCCGAACCCGCCGAAGACGACGTTCCAGATCGAGCGGTTCATCGCCTTGCACATGATGTAGCTGAGGATCGCGCCGCTCGAGCCCACGAGCGCGCCCGTGATGATGAGCAGATCGTTCGACAGCATGAAGCCGCTCGCGGCCGCGGCCCAACCTGAGTAGCTGTTGAGCAGCGACACGACGACGGGCATGTCGCCGCCGCCGATCGCCATGACGAGGTGCACGCCGAGCACGGCCGAGATGCCGGTCATGATGAGCAGATACGTGAGTCCGGCCGGGGCCTCGGCCCCCGTGAACAGCACGCCGAGATAGATGCATGCTGCAACCATTGCGGCGTTGATGAGGTGGCGACCCGGGAGCAGCAGCGGCTTGCCGCCGAGGCTGCCGCGCAGCTTGAAATACGCGATGATCGAGCCCGTGAAAGTGAGCGCGCCGATGAACACGCCGGCGAAGACCTCGATCTCGTGCACGACGGACCGCGGCTGGCCGGGTTCGAGGTAGCTCGCCATGCCGACGAGCACGGCGCTGGCGCCGACGAAGCTGTGGAGCACGGCGACGAGCTCCGGCATGCTCGTCATGGCGACGCGCGCAGCGAGCACTGCCCCCACGAGCGTGCCGACGCCGATGGCAGCCGCGAGGATGGCGTAGGCCGCAGGCATCGCCGCGGGGTGGTCGGCGCCTTCGCGCGTGAGGGCGACGCAGGTGACCAGCAGCGCGAGGGCCATGCCGACGATGCCGAGCGTGTTGCCGCGCCGCGCGCTCTCCTGGGTCGACAAACCGCGCAGCGACAGAATGAAGAGTAGCGCAGAGGCGATGTAGACGAGGCTTTGGGTCGAGACGAGCATCACTTGTGCCCTCCGTGTGCGGGGGCGGCTTCTTTGGCGCCTGGCGCCCGTCTGAACATCTTGAGCATCCGCGAAGTGACCAAAAAGCCGCCGGCGACGTTGATCATCGCGAGCAGAATCGCAGCGCCGGCGAGCATCGTCGTCGCTCCGAGGCCGCCCACGCGCAGCAGCAGCACGCCGCCCACGAGGATGATGCCGCTGATCGCGTTGGTGACGCTCATGAGCGGGGTGTGCAGGGCGGGGGAGACGTTCCACACCACGTGCCATCCGACGACGCACGCGAGAAGAAAGACGGTGAGGTGCGCGAGAAAGTCAGCCGGCGCGAACAGGCCCGCGGTCGCCAGCAGCGTCGCCAAAATGACGCCGACCGCGAGACCCGCGGCGTTGGAGCGAGGCGGCGGAGGCGCGGCGGCGACGACCACGGGCTTCTTTTCGGGGCGCGGCGCGTGGGATGGCGGTCGCGGCTTCGGGGGCGGCCACGTGAGCTCGCCGTTGTGCAGCACGAGCACGTGGCGGTGCACCTCGTCGCCGAGATCGAGCGCGATCGCCTTCTTGTCGGCGCTCCAGATCTCTTCGAGGAGATTGTAGACGACCGTGGCGTACAGCTCGCTGGACTGGTTGGCCATGCGGCTCGCCAGATCGGTGTACCCTACAATCTTTACGCCGAAGCGCTCGACCACCTTGTCGCGCTCGGTCAGCGCGCAGTTGCCGCCTTGCTCGGCCGCGAGGTCGATGATGACGCTGCCCGGTCGCATGCTCACGACGGCTCCGCTCGTGATGAGCTTGGGGGCGTCGGCGCCGGGGATGACCGCGGTCGAGACGATGATGTCGACCTCTTTGGCGTTTTCAGCGATCAGGGTCTGCTCTGCCGCCAGATAGGCGTCGCTCATCTGCTTTGCGTAGCCGCCTTCGCCTTCGCCCGACTCGTCGAAACGAAATTCGAGGAAGCGGGCACCGAGACTCTGAACCTGCTCGCGTACGGCGGGCCGGGTGTCGAACGCGCGCACGACCGCGCCGAGGCTTCGCGCCGCGGCGATGGCTGCGAGGCCCGCGACGCCCGCTCCGATGATCATGACCTGCGCGGGCTTGACCTTGCCGGCTGCGGTGATTTGACCTGGAAAAAAGCGGCCGAACTGCGCCGCAGCCTCGACCACCGCGCGGTAGCCGACCACGTTGGCCATGGCGCTGAGCGCGTCCATTTTCTGGGCGCGCGTGATGCGCGGCATCATGTCCATCGCGAGCAGCGTGACTTTTCGTTCGGCGAGCTGTTCGAGCAGCGCTTTGTTTTGCGCGGGCCAAACGAACGAAATCAGGTGCGCTCCCTCTTTGATGAGGTCGGCCTCGTGCTTGCCGTCGGCGCGAAGCATCGGAGCGCGCACCTTGAGCACGACATCGGCTTCGGCCCAGAGGGTCGCGGCGTCGGCCACGATGCGGGCTCCTGTCTCGGCGTAGGCGCCGTCGAGCAGCTGCGCGCCTTCGCCCGCGCCGGCCTCGACGATGACCTCGGCGCCGAGCTTGATGATCTTGGCTACGAGCGTGGGGGTAGCCGCTACGCGGCGCTCGTTCTGGGCAATTTCCCTGGGTATTCCGATAATCATCGCGCCTTGCCGTTGGTCGCGCGCCTCGTTCGATGCGCGATCGCTGGCGCGCACGGTACTCGCTTCACGCGCTTCCGTGAACCCATCGCCCGCATGGCGCGGGGCCGTTTTTCAGAATTGGCCGTAGACGAAGGGCTCGGCCTTCGCGCCGGCCGCCAGATGCAGCGCGAGGGCGACCGCGGCGAGCAGGGCGCCCTGCACGAACGCGGGGCTTCGGGCGAAGCGATCACCGATCGCCATGGTGGCGCGGCGCGGCAGAAAGTGAACGCCCATCGCGCAGGCGAGCAGCAGCAGCACGCGCGGCGCGAGGTTGCTCACGCCGAAGCCGCCGGTCACGATGCGCTCGAGCACGACCACGGCGTGACCGAACGTAGGCGCGCGAAAGAAAATCCATGCAAAGCACACGTATTGGAACGTGAGGAACGTCGAGCCCCATGCGCCGATCCACGATTCGCGACGCGGCCCGCGCCACCGCTGCCACATTCGCGTGCCCGCCAGCGCGACGCCGTGCAGGGCGCCCCATATGACGAAATTCCACGACGCCCCGTGCCACAGGCCGCCGAGCACCATCGTTATCAGCAGGTTGCGGTAGGTCGCCACGTTCGAGCCGCGCGAGCCGCCGAGCGGAATATAGAGATAGTCGCGCAGCCACCCCGACAGCGAGATGTGCCAGCGATGCCAGAACTCCTGCAGGTTCTTCGCGACGTACGGCGCGTTGAAGTTTTGCGGCAGCTCGTAGCCAAACAGCTTGGCGCTGCCGAGCGCGACGTCGGTGTACCCGGAGAAGTCGGCATAGATCTGCACCGCGTAGGCGTAGACGCCGACGACCACCTCGAGCGACGAGAACCGCTCGGGGTTTTCGAACACGCGGTTGACGTGGCTGACGGCGAGCGTGTCGCCCACGACGACCTTCTTCACCAGACCGGTGGCGATGAGCCAGAGCCCCTCCGCCTGCTTTCGTGCATCATACACGGGAACGTCGCGCAGCTGCGGCAGCATATCGCGCGGACGCACGATCGGGCCGGCCACGAGGTGAGGAAAGAAGCAGACGAAGAGCAGGTAGTCGAGATAGCGCTCGGCGGGCTCGAGCTCGCGGCGATACACGTCGATCGTGTAGCTCATCGTCTCGAACGTGAAGAACGAGATCCCGAAAGGCAGCACGAGCCGAAGGTGCAGCGGCGAAAGCGGCAGCCCGACCGCGTGGGCGAGCTGCGCGAGCGCGTCGAAGGCGAAGTTCCAATATTTGAAGACGCTGAGAACGCCCAGGTAATAGACGATCGACACGAGCAGCAGCGCCTTGCGCGCGCGCGGGCTCTCGGTCTTTCCGAGCTTTCGGCCGACCCAAAAGTCGATCGTCGAGCCGGCGAAGATGATGCCGAGGCACAGGGCGCTCCAAGCCATGGGCCCCATCGGCACGGGCTGCTCACGCGAGGCCTCGAGGGTGCCGAAAAAATAGAAGCCGTAGCTGGCTACGGTGAGCAGCAGCACGCGCGCGAGTCGGTGGCGGTGCACCAGCCAAAACAGCGCGAAGGTGGCGAGCAGAAAGGCGCCGTACGCGGGCGAGTTGAAGAGCATCGGACCGCGCAGCCTTTAGCGGACCCTGTTCGGGCGCGAAAGTGCGCGTGAGCGCGCCGCAGCCAGTCGCTTGCCGCGCGGGTCGCCTCGCTCGGTGCGCGATCGTCCGCCGCGTGGGGGCCTGGCCCTTCCGAGGCTGCCGAGCTCGAATCGCGCGCTGGGCGCGGCGCTTGCTTTCGCGTGGGCCTCGGTCCAAATTTGGCAGATGGCCCGTCTTCTTGCTTCGGTATTCGTTGCGGCCTCGGCCGCTGTGGTCGCGCTCGCTCACTGCGGGGGCAGCGTCGCCGTGACTCCGCCGCCGCCGCCGGGGGTGCGTTTCCCCAAGGCGCATCGTGCCGCTGCTGAGGCCTGTCCCTCCACCCGTCCCCCCGGCATTGGTTTGCCGGTCGACGCCGGGCCCGCGGTCGACGCGGGGATATCCGACCCCAACGCGTGCCGTTGGGACGGCGATTGTACGAAAGGCAAGAACGGGCGCTGCTCCGGCACGCGCTTCGGGCTCCAGTGCACCTACGACGCCTGTTTCGTCGATGCTGATTGTTCGTCTGGAGCGGCCTGTTTGTGCAGCGGAAATGGCAACTACTGCGGGACGGGAACTTGCCTGTCGGACGCGACGTGCGGGGGACGCGGGTGCTCTCCTACGCTCGATTTCACCTGCGGCAGTTACGGCGGCACGCGGGGCTATTATTGCCATACAGCGGCCGATACGTGCGTCGACGACACCGACTGTACGGAAGGCGGAATGGGCTTCTGCGGCTACGATCCGGCGGCGTCTCACTGGAGCTGCAGCTATTCGGGTTGCGCGGGATGAGCGTTCGCGGCGCGACCGTTCGCGCGTCGCTCGCCCTTGCCGCCGTGCTCGCAGGTGGCGCATGCGTGGCCGCCGCGCCTTCTGCCCAGGTTCGCTATCTCAGCGACTCCCACTCGCGCCGGGCCTCGCTCGAGGCGTCGCTCGTCAATCGCGATAACGGATATTCGACGTTGCGACTCGCGCGATATGCCACCGGCACATCGGGAGACTGGGACGCCCTGCCTGAATGGAACCCGCCCGCGGAGCCGCTCGACGCCGCGATGCTCGCCACGCCGCGCGCGCCCGTCGCTGCCGGCGCAGCTCCGCTCGGGGTGGATGCCGCGGCGAGCAGCGGCGATATTGCGGCCCTGCGCGCGCTCGGAGAGGCGGCGTTCTTTCGGTATCCCGCGCAGCTGCTCGACGCGGCCGAGGTGGTCACCAGTGAGGCGATCGCGGCACGGTACGGGCTTTGGACCGACGCGGGGCACGGGGTCGGTGGCCTCGTTCGACTCCGCACGACCGACGGCGTGACGCATCTCGCAGTCTCGTGCGCTACGTGTCACGCAGCGCAGCGCGGCGACTGCCTGAGCGTCGGCGTGGGCAACGACCGGCTCGACGTCGGCGCGCTCCTCGTCGACGCGAGGCGCGGCGCCGGGCCTGCGTCAGCCGCGCAGCTCGCCTGGGGGCCGGGCCGCCTGGATGTCACGACCTTGGATGGATCCGAGCCGGTGCGCATCCCCGATCTGCGCCCGGTTCGCTCGCTGGGTTACTTGCATCATACAGCGAGCGTCGAGCAGCGCGATGAGACCAGCCTCGCGGTGCGCCTCGAAACGCTCATCATCACGTCGAACGGGCAGGCGGTCAGGCCGCCGCGCGCCATCGCGCTCGGGCTCGCGATCTACGTGCGATCCCTTGCAGACGGACTCGCCGCGCGCCCCCCGCAGTCCGATGCCGCGCTGCGGGGCCAGTCGCTCTTCATGGCTCACTGCTCCGGCTGTCACGCGCCGCCCTCGTTCACCGGGCGCCCGGTCGCGATCGACCTGGTGGGTACCGATCCGGTCGTCGGGCGTTCGCGCGAGCGGGGCACCGGCACCTACCGCGTGCCCTCGCTGCTGGGCGTCGCAGGCCGCGGGCTGCTGTTGCATGATGCAAGCATCTCTTCGGTGTCCGAGCTCCTTGATCCCGCCCGGACCGGCGCCGACTATCGCGGCAGGCTTGGCGGCCCCGCACCCGGCCACCGGTTCGGTCTCGACCTCGCCGCCGAAGACCGCGCCGCGATCGCCGCCTTCGTCGCCGGGCTTTGAGCCACAAAAGCGAAGCGCCCGGGGAGCGTGTCGCCCGGGCGCGTCTGGAAAACGGGAGGCCTGCCCTCAGGCAGGCTGCTCCTAGATCTGCAGTGCGTTCACCAGACCGGCGATCGAGCCGCCGCGGTAGAAATCCTGCACGCGGCGCATATCACCCTTCGCGACTGCGAACGCGGCTGCCGCTGCGGCTGCGTTGGAATTCGCCTGACTTGAGATGTTCGCCGTGTCGCCGGTGGCCGGATCGTAGCCCGATACATTGCGGTTTTCGTCGATGCCGCCGAACCAGCCCGTCTTGAGATAGCCGTTTCCGAATACGTACATCCAGTTGGCATTTCCGGGAGTGCCGTCGGGCCAGCCGCTTCGGACGGTCGGGTCCTTCGGGGTGTCGCCGTGGATGGTCATGACGATGCCGTCGGCCAGCGTCTTGCCGCAGCCCGAGGGATCGGGCGTCGCAGCGCAATCGGCCATGAACGCGTCGAAGATCTTGCCGAGCGCGACGACGTTGGACTGAAGCGTCGCCATGTTGTTGAACGCGCCGTGCGGGTCGTCCCGCATGGCCGGAATGATGAGCGAGCTGGTGAGTCCGAGCTTGAACGCACGGGCCGCGATGGCGAGCGAGCGACCGATCTCGACGATGTTCGTAGGCGCACCCGCGATGCCGTAGCGCACGTCGTCGGCAGCGGTGGGCTGCAGCTGGGCCGAGAGGTTTTTGCCGAGCAGATCGGCGGCGACCTTGGCGCTGGTGATCGGTTTGTCGAGGGTCTTGCGGCCTGACGCAGCGTTGAGGCTGGCGAAGGCGTTGTAGTATGCGTCGTTGAGCTTCGCGGCTTCGGGCGTCTGCAGGAGCGTGCGCGACGCGGCGCTGTTGAAGAGATCGACGAGGCCCGAAGAGTTCGCGACCGTGGCGACGCCCGGCGCGCCGGGGGCGGCGCCAAACGTAACTGGATTGACGCCAATCACCGGAAGCAGCGTCGGATTGGCCTGCTGAATCGCAGCGATGGCGGCGATCATGCCCATACCGGTGCCGATCGTGGCGGCGGACTGCGGAGTCGACGTGTGCGTCTCGTTGCTCCCGGCCATCATCGCCGTGATCTGCCTCTTGGGGCCGAGCGTCTGGAACGGTGACTCGGGCGCGTAGACGAGGGGCTTGTTGGTGCCTGCCACCTTCGTGGCCTTGCCGAGCGCGTGGAACGCGGCGTTGCCATCGCCCTTCAGCGCGACGCCCACGTGCGGGAAGAGCAGCTGAAACCAGGCGAATCCGCCGTTTCCGGCCACGAGGTGCACGCTGCGGTTGGTGGTGGGACACGCGGCCTGATCGGCCATCGCGACGCCCGCGCTGTCACCGAGCACGTTGAGGAAGCGGCTTCGCTCGAGACCGAGCACGGCCGCCACGGTCGCGCTCCAGCGAAGAAAGTCACGCCTGCCGGTGCCGCGGAGTTCTTTGAGCCTTTGATCCATTTGCGTAACTCCTATTCGCAGGTGTGAGCCGCCTCGAGGATCGAGGCGATGGCGATTTGCTGGCCCTGGGCAGCGGTCATTCCCTTTTGCTGCGCGACTGTGACGGCGTCGTTGGCGACGGTCACGTGGTCGTCGCTCGCCGGCTTCCCCATCAGGCACGAGAGGCCGTCCTTGGTGAAGTTGCCGCTTCCGTCAACGAGCTGCGTCTGCGGACACGCAGCCATGGTCGCCGCGCCGGACTGAATCTCCTGCGCCGCGATCACGAAGATGTCGAACTGCTTCGACAGCGCAGCCGTCGATGCGATCACAGCCTCCGGCACGCGACCGCCGTAGTTGGCGAGGCCCAGGGCCGAGGCGCCTTGCGTGTAGAGTGCACCGGCCGAGCCCTGCTTCTTGTTCGCGGTGTCGACCCCGCGCGTCGCGAGGATTGAGCCCAGCGAGGCGTAGGTGATCTTCGAGCACGAGTGAAGGCGGGCGATGACCTCGGGAGAGCCGACCGCAGCCGTTTCCGTTCGTACCTGCGAGGGATCGGTAATCCCGTTTTCACCGCTGTTCGGGTCCTGGAAGTGGTGCTGCGTATTGGCGCCGGCGGCGAGCGAGTCGTCGTACCAGCCGCCGCCGAGCAGGCGGTCGTTGCTTTCGGTCGCGCAACCCGCCGCCGCGAAGGCGAGGGTTCCGATCAGGGAGAGGGCGATGAGCTTCATTTTCTTGATTCCTTTCCCGATTAGAACTTCACGAAATCGTCGGCGGTGAAGATATTGCGAATGAGGCGCTTGAGCTTGAAGCCGTTCGCGGTGAAATCGGCGACGAGCGGGTCAGTGACGACCGGCGGCACGGTGGCCAGATCGTTGACGACGTCGGCGCGGCTCATCGCGAAGTTCCACTCTCGGGTCACGATGCAGCGGGCGACGTCGGCATCTGCGGCGATCGCCTTGCCGTAGCTGGCGAGGTCGGTGACGGTGGTGCCGTTGCGCCAGGCGAAGCTCTCTCCGCCGGGGAGCCAGTCTTCGAGCTTGGCCGTGGGCGTCCCGGTCGAGGGAACCTTGACCTGAATGTCCTTTTGGTAGGCGCCTTTTTCATCAAAGTTCGCAAACAGCGGCGCGGCGTGGTTCATCGAAGTATGGCAATTGGCGCATACGACCGATGACGTGTCCTGGAAATTGACGCGCACCGTCTGGGCGTTTCCGCCGGAGATGCTGTTGAAGTTCCACGGGCTCGTGTAAACCCCGCCGCCCATGGGCGTGGGCGTGGACGTGAACTCGGCCGGAAACTTCGAGCAGACAAATGTTTCCTGAACGAAGCGCACGCGGCGAAATGCCATGTTCGCATAGTACTGCGACATGATGCCCGGGTCGGTGAGCAGGCCCGCGGTCGGGCCGGTGCCGCCGCAGCTCGCGTCGGTGAACTTGCCATTCGCGTAAGTCGGGCAGGTATTGGTGCTCGCGGTAAACAAGTCGGTATAGGGGCGGTCGGTGACGACGACCTCGGCGGCGAACGTGGCTGCCGTGTCGAAGCTCGGCATTCCGTTCTTCGGCGCGCCTTGCTGACCCGTTTTGAGGGTGTCTCTCCACCACTGAATCTGGCGCGCTGTAAATCGCGGGTCCGACAGCATCGCGTCGATCTTGCTCTCGTAGGCGGCCTTGGTAGCCGCGTTCGTCGAGTCGGCCATCAGCGCGACGTCGGCGAGCGCGGGCAGCTCACCGACGAGCTTGAGGCTCGCAGTGCGGAGGGCTTCTCCGTAATTGACCTTGCGCTTGTCGATATTGGGATTGGACGCGGCCTGGGGATCGGCGCCGCTCGCTCCGGGCTGCGTGCCGGGAGGCGTTCCGCCCGAGCCCGGGTTCGAAGCGCTGCCGTTCTGGGTGGCGGGATCGGGATTGCCTGAGAACGTTTCGCCGGCGAGCGAGTCGCTGCTCGAATTCCCGCAGGCCGCGACGGCCGCTACGAGACCGAACGCTGCAGACAGCGCGACGAGCGAGGCGTGACGCGGAGTGGTTCGCATAGGAGACCTTCCTTTCAATACGCTACGGTGAGTCACGATTACCTCGCTCATTCCTTGGTTGCCCAGGCCATCAGGGCCTGGTAGCCGGCTGCGCCGGTGGTGCCGTAGGGCTTACCGCCCCCGTGATTGAGTCCGCTGCCTGCGAGGGGCGCGAGCAGGAGGCTGCTCTGCGCCTTGTTCGCGAGATTGAGCTTGAAGTGCGCCTGTTCACAGGCCCCGGCGAAGTCGTTCTGCTTCAGCTTCGACAGATCGAGCGCGCCGGTGGCGTTGGCGTTGCCGCCGCCGTGGCAGCCGACGCAGCTCTTCGACAGCTCGGGCGCCGCCGAGGTCTGGAAGCCTGCGAGGTCTTTGCAGGTCGGCTGCGCGCCGGCGTCGGGGGAGGCGACCGTCGCCGCGTCGAATTTGGCAAATTCGATTTTGAGCTGACTGCCGGCAATCCAGTTGAAGAAGAAGAACGGAGTCGCCAGCGAGACGGTTTGGCCAGCAGCGATGCTTACGTCGACCGCGGAGTAGCTCTTGTCGGCAAGCTGGGGCGACTTGTCCTGCGGCACCATCACGAACACGGGCGCGACGACGTGAATGCCGGTGCCGGTCGGGGCGACGAGCTGCACGCTGTCGAAGCGGGCGTAGTTACCGGCGACCTGCGCGCTGAACACGAGCTTTGCGCCGGCCATGCCGGCGGCGATCGTCGACAGATCGATGACACCCTGGGAGAGGTCTACGGGACCTGCTCCGGGCAGCGGCGTCGCGGAGAGCACGGCGGCCTCGGCGGTCAGCCACGTCGTTACGTCCGCCTTGAGCTGCTCGTTGCCCGGGTCGACGAGGGTCGCGGCGGGGTGACCGGCGGGTCGGTTGACCAGCTTGCTGGCGTAGACGTCGGCGACGACGATGCCCGGGTAGGCCTTCGCAGACACATAGGAGTCGGGGCCAGCGAGCCACCTGGGGGCGTTGAGGGTTGCGCCTGTCGCGTGGCAAGCGCCTCCGCACTTCGACTCGAGGGCGGGCTGCACCTTGCGGTAGGCCGCCTCCGCCTGGCTCGGGGTCGCCGCGGCGTCGCCGCCGCTGTAGCTCGGGCCGCCGCCGCCGTTGCCCCACGAGCCGGCGCCGTTGCCCGTGCCGTCGAGGGAGCTGTTACCGCCGTCGCCGCACGCGAGGAGGGAGGATGTCGTCGCGAAGGTCGCGATCGCGATGAGCTTGATGGTTGCCAGCTTCGTCATCTCCCGCCTCCTTGCACACACATCAATGCAGTTAAGGGGCCAGCGTGAATACTGGCTGATTTGCGGCGTTTCGTCGCCTTTGCGGCGTCTTTCGGTGGCGCATCTGGATCAGAGTTGAACCAGCGCGGTGGTCCATCGCGCCCACACGCGCCCCTCAGGGGCGCACGATCTTGAGGCCTAGAATGCGCGCGGCCTCCGCGTAGGTCTCGTGTCGGGGATCTTGCGGAGGCGTCGTGGCCGCCAGCTGCTCGTACGCGGCCGCGGCGCCGCGGTAGTCGTTGGAGGCGAGGGCGTCGGCCGCCTGCCGCTCCAGCGACTTCGGGGGCGGCGCCCCCTTCGCTGTGGCCGCGGTGGCGGACGGCGGGGCGACAGCGGACGCGACGGGTGGCACGTAGGCGGGGGCCGTCTGTGTGGCTGCCGCGGTGGCGGCGGGGATCGGGTCGGGCTTCGCAGCCACCGCGCTCGCGCTCGCAGCAGCCTGTGCGCGGCGCGCTTCGATCGCTTCGTCAGCGGCCATCTGCTCTTTGCGGTGCTGGCCGGCGACGAGCACCGCCAGAAGCACCGGCATCAGCAAGAACATGACCTTTTTGGGCAGCGAAGTGTCGGTCCAGTCCTTCTTCATTCGCGCCAGAAGCGACGTCTCACCGGCGGCGCGAAGCGACATCTGGGTCTGCTGCGGCAAGTGGTGCGGCGCTGGCGCCGTCGCGAGCGGCGCCCCCGGAGCGGGCGCGCCCCACGGCTGCAAGGTCTGATTCATCGGCCGGTGCGTTTGTGGCATTTCGTCGGCGGCAGCGAGCTGCACGCTTCCGAACGCCTGATAGGCGGGCACTTGCGGCGGCAGCGGGGCGGGTCCGGAGATCGTGCGCGACTCGGGAGCCCTGTCGCCCGCGGGCGAGAAATTCGGCGCGGCGGCTGGCAGACCTGCCGCGGGTCGCGGGCGGCCCTGGCCCGGTCGCGCTTCGTCGGCGTGCAGAGGGGCGACGATGGTGGGTTCGGGCTCGCCAAGCCCGGCAGGATTCGGCGGCGCTGCCACCGGCTGCGCGGCCATCTGCGGACGAGCCTGCGACTGCAGCGATGCTCGCATCTGCGGGGAGACCAACGCCTCGCGGGCGATCGTTCGCTCGTCGTCTTCTTCCTCGGCTTCGTCGAGGTCGAGGTCTTCGACGGTTCGGAACACCAGCCGGGCGCCGCCGATTTCGAGCGTGCTCGGACTCTCGATTTGCTGCCACGTGCTACCGATCGCACGCCCGTTGCTCTTCGCCGGGTTGCGCTCGTCCGAGCTCTGAACGAACAGCCCGTGGCCGTCGAAGTAGAAATACGCGTGCACGGGCAGCACGCCCGGCGCGTCGATCGACCAAGCGGCCGATCGGCCCACGCTCATGGGCTGAAGTTGGGTTCCCGGCGACAGCTCGAGCATGCTGCGCGCCGACGAGCCTGTGCGAACTTCGATGATCTGAACGGCGCCGTCAGCCATGGGTTTGAACTGGCCCACGGCTCGCAGCATCGTACATCGACGCGGGGATGTCCATGCCGTGCTCGTGCAGCACGTTGAGGCATTTCGGCAGCACGCCCGAGGGCACGAAATCGGACAGAACTTCGCCGCCCGGGCCGAAGCCGTTGTAGCGCCGCACGAAGACGTCCTGGGTGAGGTAAGTGTCGGTCTTCGGGTCGAACCCGGTGACCTCGGTGATGTGCGTGATTTTGCGTGAGCCGTCCTGAAGGCGACCCGTCTGCACGATGAGATTCACTGCGCTCGCGAGCTGAATGCGAAGCGCGAAGAGCGGCATGCTCACGTCGCTCATCATTGCCATTGTTTCGAGGCGCGCGAGCGTGTCCTTCGGATACGTCGCGTGAAGCGTCGACAGGCATCCGCCGTGGCCCGAGGTCATGGCCTGGATGAGATCGAGCGCTTCTCCGCCACGAATCTCGCCGACCACGATGCGGTCCGGGCGCATGCGCAGGGTCGCCCGAAACAAGTCGCGAATGGTGACAGCTCCGCGGCCTTTCGGATCGGGCGGGCGCGCCTCGAGCTGCACGACGTGATCGCGCTGCAGCTGCAGCTCGCGCGAGTCTTCGAGCACGACCACGCGCTCGCCCTCGGGAATGAACGACGACAGGGCGTTGAGCATCGAGGTCTTGCCGGAGCCGGTGCCGCCTGCCACGAGAATGTTGAGCTTGCTCGCAACGAAGGCGTGCAGCGCCACGGCGGCGTCTTCGGGCATCGCGCCAAAGCCGATGAGCTTCTCGACCGTGAGCGTCTCCTGAAAGAAGCGCCGGATGGCGACGTGCGGCCCGTCAGGCGCAGCAGGCGGGAGGATGGCCTCGATGCGCGAGCCGTCGGGAAGGCGGCCTTCGAGAATCGGTCTCTGCTCGTCGATGTGTTTGCCGACGTACTGCGCCATGTTGCGCAAAGCGGCCGTGAGCGCCTCGCGGCTCTCGAATTTTGCGGGCACCAGCTCGAGCCGCCCTTTGCGCTCGATGTAAATCTGGTTGGGGCCGTTGATCATCACCTCGCTCACCGAGGGATCCTCGAGGTACCTGCGCACAGGCTCGAGGAACTGCATGATGGTCTCTGCGAAGACCTCCTTGGGAATCGTCTGGGCGGTCATGGGGCAGGTCTCTTCGTCTCCCTCGCCCGCGCGTCGCGAGGGTCGGGCGTTCCATGTTAGCGCGCCGCGGGCGCCGGGCGTGGCGTCGTTTGCATCGGGCTCGCAGGGGGGTCGGCGGCAGGGGGCAAAATCAGGGTTGGCGCCGCGCCCGCGCCCGCGCCCGCGTCTGCCGGCGTCGCCGCGGCCGGCGGAGGCACGGCCAGCAATCTCGACGCGCGCGCCTCATCGGCGTGCACGCCGCGCGGAGCGAGCGCGAGGTACTCGCGAAACTGGGCGTCTGCGCCCACGCGATCGCCGGCGTCACGAAGCACGGTGGCGAGCAGAAAATGGGGCTCGGGCTCTGCCGGTCGCGCAGCGATCACGCCCTCGGCCTCGGCCTGCGCGCGGTCGAGATCGCCGACGCCGGCGTAGAGCGTCGCCAGCACGTAGCGCGTCCTGTGATCGCCGGGATGCTTGCCGAGGTAGGGCCGCGCGTATTCGATCGCCATCTGATAGCGACCGTCGCGCACGCAGATCTCCAGCAGCAGCGGCGTGATCTTCGTTTCGTCGCCCCCGCGCTCGAGCGCTGCGGCGAGGTATTCCTCGGCACGCGTCGTGTCGCCAACCGCCGCAAAAGCGCGGCCCGCCTCCACGAGCTGCGCCGGCGTCTCCTGCTTGCCGAGCTTCTCGGCGTTCTTAATGCGATCGCTTGTAGGAGGTCCGCACGCGACCAGCGTCGCGACGAGACCGAGCAGCGCAGCCGTCCCGCGCAAGGCTACGACGCCGAGCGCCCGAGCGCCTGCTTCATCTGCCGATCAGTCTCGTTCAGAAAGTCGACGAACTTCCCGTCCTTGCCCTGGAGCATCTCGATGAGGGTGCGCGCCTCTTTGTGCGTTGACGGTTTGTCGCCCACTTCGAGGGCGTGGCGCAGCCGCAGCACGTGCGTCCGGTAGTCGTCTTCCATCTCTTTTTGCAGCTTGTTCGCGTCGTCGCTGGCCCGCTGATAGGCCTGCATGTCGCCGCCCTTTTTGAAGCAGGCTGCTGCGGTTTGATACAGCGGCACGGCTTCGACGCCGTCGTGCGCGTGGAAGGCGCGCCGCTCGCGCCGGCTGTCTGCGATGCCCTTCTGCTGCTGGGCATAGATGACGGCCTCGGCGGCAGAGCGATCGCACGCGTCGAGAGGCTGCGCCCACAGCGAAGGCACCTCATCGGGGATGCCGTTGTCGGGCGCCGCGTTGGCGTTGAGGATCATGAAGACGCCAAATCCGAGCCCGGCGAGCATGGCCACCATGAGCACGGGGTTGCTCTTCTCCGCCTTCTTCTTCGTCACCTTGTCGCCGCCGTCTTCGGCGATGGTGATCAGCATCTGCGTCTGACCAAGGCCGAGCACGGCCTCGGGAGGCAGCGGCGCCTGCGTGAAGGGAACGCCCCCGATCATGGGCGGTCGCTCGAAGTGCAGCGCCTGAACGAATACGCCGGCCGCGCCTACCTGTACGAGCACGTGCTCGCCGGCAGCCTGGTCGAGCGGCAGACGAATCTCGCAGTGCGCGCCGCTGCCGATGAGGGCCCGCTCGGCTTCGACCGAGATGACCTCCTGCTTGCCGTTGGCGTGCTGAATCTGGAACCGGAGAACGCTCACGAGTGGCCTCCCATCAGCTTAGCGAGGTCATGACCTTCATGAGGATTGGCCCCATGATCAGGATCATGACTGTGATGAATACGAGCAGCAGCGGACCGACCATGGCGACGCCTGCCTTGGCGGCCAGCTCTTCGGCGCGAACGCTTCTCCGGGTGCGCGAGGAGGTCGCCTGAATCTGGAGAACCTCGCTGACCGGGTTGCCGCGCTCTTCCGCTTGCACGAGCGAGCCGGTGAACTCCTTCACCACGTCGATCGGGCAGCGGCGCGCGAACTCGAGCAGGGCCTCTTTGCGCGTGCGCCCGAGCTGCAGGCTCTGCAAGATGAGCGTAAACTCCTCAACAATCGGATCGCTCGGGTTGCTCGATTTCTCGACGACCTGGCGCACCGCGCCGGGGAAATCGAGGCCCGCGCCCATGGCCAGCGCCATGAGATCGATCACGTACGGAAGGCCGCGGCTCACGCTCTTGAGTCGCTCCTGCGCGATGCCTGTAATATGCATGTAAGGAATGGCCGCGCCGATCGGACCGCCGACGATCAGCATCGTCGCGCCGCCCGTGTGGAAGCCGAAACCGACGATCGCGCCCACGATGAACCCGACGACCCCCGAGCCGATCATCAGCGCGAAGAACTCGTCACTCGTCATGCCGAGGTAGTCACCGGCGAAGCTGATCTGCTCGTCGAGACCGTTTCGGTGCTCTTCGCTGAGAATGCCGCTGACGCGCACCCCGAGCCACCGCACGAAGGGCTCGATCTGCGACCAGCCGTCTCCTGCCTGAACGGCGCGCTGGCGCTTGAGACCGCGGAGGCCGAGCCGCGGGGCGAGGCGGGTGGGGGCGCTGGCGACGCCGTAGACCGCGAAGAGAATCGCCATGCCCACGGCGGCCAGCATCAGCAGGCGAAAAACTTCATAACGAATGGTCATATGTCCACCGCCAGCACTTTGCGCGCGAGAATGAGCGCGCCTACCCAGCAGCCGGCTGCGCCGCCGGAAAGCATGTAGCCGAGCACGCTCGACTGCATGGGATCGAAGAAGCCGGGCGAGAGATAATTCATCATGACGAGGATGAGCAGCGGCAGCGCGCCGATGACCCAAAGCTGCATCTTGCCCTCGGCCGTCTTGCTTCGAATGACGCCCTCGAGGCGCGACATCTCCCGCAGGCTCGTCGCGGTCGACTCGAGCACCTTGGCGAGGTTGCCACCGACTTGCCGGCCGATGAGAATCGCGCTGAGCGAAGCGTCGACCTGCCGGCTTCCGATGCGGGCGGCCATGTGGAGCAGCGCCTGATCGAGTGAGCTCCCGACCTTCATCTCCTTGGTCGCGAGCTCGACCTCGTCGCGAATGGGAGGCTGCAAAATGGGCACGACCGAGTTGAACGCGGCGCTGATGCTCGGAATGGCCTTGAGCGCGTTGGCCAGCGACATGACGAAGTTGTCGAGCTGCTCTTCGATCTTGGCGCGCCGCTTCACGCGCTCGTTTTCGATGTAGACGATCGGCCCGGCCGCGGCGGCGACCAGCCACACCGGAAAGAGCGGAAGCCCCTCGGGCAGCACGAAATGCGCGAGGCTGACCACCGCGAGCACGCCGACCTGCGCGAGGGCGATCACGCGTCCGGGGGTCCAGATGAACATCGGACGCAGCTTGCGCTCGAGCGTCGAGGTGTACCTGGCCCAGTAGCGGTTCGCGAGGCCGTCGACGTCGGACACGGCGTCGCGGACGGCGATGAAGATCCCGAAGGTCACCAGAAAAATGCCGCCCCACTTGAGCAGGGGCAACACGAGCGCTGGGTTGAGCTCGGTCATGATGCTCCCCGAAGACCGCTTCCAATAAGGTGGATCACAGGTACGGCTCTCCTTTCTGGACGAGATTCATGACAATGAAATCCAGGAGGTACGATGGGAGGTAGCCGGTCGCGCGGTGCTCGCCGATGACCTTGCCGCCCGGGCCGGTCCCGGTGCGGACGAACTCGAAAATCGGTCGAAGCTCGATCTCGCCCGTCTCGTCGATGCCGACAACTTCGCTGATCGCCGTGACCTTGCGCGAACCGTCCGACAGGCGCGACTGCTGCACGATGACGTGAACGCTCGACGCGATCTGTTCGCGGATCGCCCGCACGGGCAAGTCGACGCCCGCCATGAGCACGAGCGTCTCGAGTCGGCTGATGGCCTCGAGCGGCGAGTTGGCGTGCGTCGTCGTGAGCGACCCGTCGTGACCGGTGTTCATCGCCTGGAGCATGTCGAGGGCTTCGCCGCCTCGGCACTCGCCGACCACGATGCGATCCGGGCGCATGCGCAGGGCGTTCTTCACGAGGTCGCGGATGGTGTACTCGCCGCGGCCCTCGAGGTTGGCGGGCCGCGTTTCGAGCGAGACGACGTGCGGCTGTTTCAGCTGCAACTCTGCAGCGTCTTCGATGGTGACCACGCGCTCGTCGGCCGGAATGGCTCCGGAGAGGCAGTTGAGCAGGGTGGTCTTTCCGGAGCCAGTGCCGCCGGAAATGACGATGTTCTTCTTGGCGATGACGCTGCGGACGAGGAAGCGCGCCATGCGTTCGGTCAGCGCCGCGTAGCTCACGAGGTTGTCGAGCTGCAGGGGAGTCCGCGCGAATTTGCGAATCGTGATGCACGAGCCGCGCAGCGCGATCGGACGGATAACGGCGTTGACGCGCGAGCCGTCTTTGAGGCGCGCGTCGACGAGCGGCGATGACTCGTCGATGCGGCGACCGAGGGGGGTGACGATGCGCTCGATGACGCCGCGCACGCGCTCGTCGTCGGTGAAGGTGACCTCGGAAAGCGTGAGCTTTCCCCGCTGCTCGATGTAAATCGTCTGGGGATCGACGACCATGATTTCGGTGATGGTCGGGTCCGAGAGAAAGTGCTCGAGTGGTCCGAGCCCAAGCGCCTCGTCGGCGAGCTCCCCGATGAGTTTGTCGCGATCGATCTCGGGGGGCACTTTGCCGACGCCGTCGAGGTTCTGAACGATGCGCCGCAGCGCGCCCAGCACCTTCGGGCGCATCGAAGCCTCTTCGAGCTTCGCAGTGTCGATGGTCGCCAGATCGAGGTGCTCGAGGAGAAACTTGTGAATCTCGCGCCGCAGCGCCACGTCGCGTGCCCGGTTCTTGCGCTTGACGTCGGCTGCGCCCAGCGCCGCGCTCGCCTGCTGCTCCGTCGACAGCGCCGGCTTGGGCTTGGTGCCGGTAGGCTCGACGACCGTGGGCCTCGGCGGCGGGGGCTTGAGGGGAGGCAGCGCGGACTGCGAGCGCGCGGCGGGCGGAGGCGCGGCAGCGGGGGCGGGTCGCCACGCGGCATTGTCGGTGGTCGCCAGGGAGGGAGCCATCGCGATCGGCGCCGACGCGACCTCTGCGGGCATCATGTAGACTGTGAAGTTCCCAACGACGATCGCGGTGCCGAAGGGAACTTCGAGCGACTCCCGTCGCAGGAGCGTCTCGCCGGCGAGCGTGCCGTTGGTCGAAACGTCCTCGACCCGCAGCGAGCTGGGACCGACGTGCACGACAGCGTGCTGACGCGAGACCATGTCGCTGTCGAGGCGCAGCACACAGTTGGGATGCCGCCCGATGGAGATGGGTCCGGTGGGCTGGAATGTCTCCCGCCGCTCCTGCCCATCGTCGGATCGAACGACGACCTGAACGTTCACGTGCTGGCTCTTACTTCGCTGCCGGGGGCGTGCGGTCGAAGGTATTGAGACTGTCGATCTCGCCCGAGAAATCTTTGTACTGCGACACCGCGCTCTTGATCATCTCGAGGGACGACTTCGGAACGGTCTCGACGACGCTCGGGATGATGAACATCGCGTTCTCGACCTCGGTCTCTTTGTTGCCGTGGCTGCCGAACAGCACGCCGAGCACCGGAATTTGGCTTAGCAGCGGCAGGCCGTTTACGTCGTGCTGACGATTCGACGTCTTCATGCCCGAAAGAATGAGCGCCTGCCCGAGCTTGAGGTTCACGAGCGTCTCGAGGTGACTGATGTCGCGCCCGGGAAGATCGCCGCTCGCGGTGGTCTGCGGCGGCGTGAGATCGCTCACGTCGCCCGAGAGCTTGATTTCGATCTCGCGCGTTTGCGAGTCGAAGCGGGGAAGCACTGCGATGTTGGTGCCGAACAGGATCTTCTGCACGCCGCTCGTCGAGTTGAGCGCAAACTGCCGGAAGTTGACCTCTCCGCCGCTGTTGAAGATCGCTTCGCTGCCGTTCGAAGTGATGATCGACGACTGCTTGAGCACCTTCGCCCAGCCGTTGCGCGCCGCGATATCGAGCCGCGGCAAGGGCTGGTTCTGGATGGTGGCCTGCGCCGTGGTGACCGTGCGGCTGAGCAGGTCGTAGGTCATTGCATTCTGCACGAAAGTGTCGCCGCCAAGCGCCGCCGGATAGCCGATACCGACCGCGTAGCTCGAGCTCTTGTCGTACTGGACGAAGAAGAAATCGACCCGCACGAGGATCTTGCGATCGCCGGCTCCGGAGCCCACGCCCACAAGGTTTTCGACCTGGCCGGGGTAGAGCAGCGAGATCTGCTGAAGGCGCTTGAGCTGCGACTCGGTGGTGACTCCGCCTTCGAGAAAGAACCGCCCGCCGACCCGCCGAATGCGAACGCCGGTCTCCCCTTCGAGCAGCTGCTGCAGCTCGTGGTAGACGACCTCCGGAGGCTTGGTGCTCACGTTGATGACCCACGTCGACTGGGAGTTGTCGTCCTTGATCAGCACGAGCGTCGTGGAGCCGGCCTTGCGTCCGGTCACGAGAAACTGTCCGGTCGCGTCGGAGTAGCGGACGTCGATGATGGTCGCGTCGCCCGGCAGGTAGTTCTTGATGCCTTTGCCCGGAATGCTCTTGGTCTCGTTGATGGCGAGGCCCAGCTCGTCGGTGGCCTTGGTCTCGGCGTGCGCGACGCCCAAACTGCCAGTCAGCGTGCCGGTCGATGCTGCGGCGGCGACCGCGACGAGGAGCACCGTGCGGGACAGCCGGCGAATCATGCGGGTCGAAATCATCGGTAACCTCCGACCACTTCAGGACGGCTCGGCGCGACTTGAATCGTGGTCTTCACGTCGGGGTTGAAAATGCTCGACGAGACCCGCGGCGGGTTGTTGAGCAGGGTGTTGTCGTCGGGGCTGCGAAGGGCCACCGACAGCGCGCCTTTTTCGGCGGCGACGGCGACCGTCTGGGCCTCGGACAGCGTGAGGCTGATCGTGAGCACAGACTCCTGAAGCTTGCGGTCCTTCGCCACCAGATCGGCGGCCTCGGGCGAGGTGTCGTAGTTCGAAGCCAGCACGAGCACCTTCTGCAGCACGACGAGGGCGCTGCGCATTTCCTGGTCGCGATCTTTTTCGCCGAGTGTGACGATTACATCGACGTAGTCGCCCGGCTTGACCATGCCCGCCGAAGAGTCCTCGCGCCGCGTGCGAATCGACACGCCGCGATGGCCGGGAAGGATCAGCGTCGACAGGTCGCGACGCTCTTCGTTGGCGGTCGCGAGATCGGTCCACATCAGGGTTTGTCCTGCCTGAACGGTCGTGCCGAGGCGCAGTCCGATGACCTTCTGGCGCTCGGCCTCACGAACGGCGCGCGGCTCGAGGTAGGCCTGAGGCACTTCGCGCGTCGACAGCTGGTCTTCGGCGATCGGCTTGCCGCGCTCCATCGGCTTCACGGCGACGAGGAGCTTGACCTTGTCTCCGCCCGACGCCTCGCGCTCGAAGCGCTTGAGGTAAAGCATCAGCATCAGCACGCCGAGCAGAGACATTCCAAGGGCAATGAACAGGGCGCGGCGATCCATCACGCCCAACGTTATCTGCCTTCGCCGCGTTTGGGAACAGCGGCGCGGCGTCAGTGCAGCGGCTGCGGACCGAGCGGACGCGGGCCCTGCCTGCGCACCGTGACCACCACTTGCTTTTGCAGCTCGAAGCGCTGCATCAGCGGATAAATTTCGTCGTGATCGCCGACGAGCACCGCCAGCTGCGGGCTCTGCGGTCGCAGGCGCTCGAAAGATTTGTCGCTCGTGTCGAGCGTGAACTGGAGCGTCTCTCCAGGCTTTCCGGTGACATAAAATGAAGCGGCGCCCGACGTATCGGTGCGCGCGATTTCGCGACCGAAATAAATCACGGGGACATTGACGGCGTTGTCGGTGCGAAGGGACACGACGACTTTGCGCTTGGTCGCCGCGCACCGCACCGTCTCGCCCAGAATCTTGTCGTCGGCCAGCTTGCTCAGGCGCACGCTGATCGGGCGCGTCGGAGACAGGTAGTCCTCGGGACATTTCACGTACAGGTCGATCGTCTCGCCCTCGGCGCCCTTGAACGCCAAAAGGGCTTTGCCCGCAGCGTCGCTCCTCGCGATCTCCTTGCCCCCGCGCGAGATCACGGCGCCGGACATCGCCACGCCCGGATCGCTCTCCACGGTCACGGCGAACTTGAAATCCGGCGGCGGCGTGGCCTGCATCGAGCTGCAGCCCGCGGCGCTGACTGCGGCGAATACAGGCGCGAGCATGAACGAAACACGCATAGACCGACAGGCTAACATCCCTCACCGGCTCGTCCAACCCGGCCACGTGATAGCGTCGCCGGCGCGTGACAGCGATGGCCTTTCGACTTGCGCGCAGGGTTGCGCCCGCCGAGTGGGTGCTGATCGCGTTCACCTGCTACGCGGCGGCGCGCATGCTCGGATCCGGCACCGTCGCCTTTACGGCAGCGGCCTTCCCCCGACAGGACGTCGCCATCACGCTGCTGGCGATTCTCACCGCTCGCCTCGGCGCGGAGTTTCGCAGCGAGCCATGGATCGACGCGGCGGCGCAGCGGCGTCACTGGATCGCGCTGCCGCTCTTCTTCGCGCCGGCGATCGTCATCGTCGCGGCGCGGCGTCACCTCGCCGAGTTCGACGTTGAGGCCGCGCGGCTCGCGTCGATGATCGATCGGGGGCGAAACTACGCCGACGCGCTGGCCTTCGCGAGCGTACCTCCGCTGTTTTTCTGGCTGTTTTCGGGGCTCCACGACAAGCGGCGCGCACTTGGAGAGGCGGGCAGCGTCTTTGTCGCGCTCGCGCGTTACGCCCTGCGCGCCGGTCGCGCGTGGTTTGCTCCGATGCTGCTGGTCTACGCCTATGTGCTGATGGCCCCGGTGCTCGAACGGCCGCTCGTCGGCGATCAGGACGCTCGCCTCGCAGCGATCGACCGCGCGCTGTTTTTCGGCCACAACCCGAACCTGCTGTGCGACGCGATCGCGCGGCCGTGGCTCTCGGAGTGGCTCGCGGGGGCCTACGTGTTTTATGCGCCGCTCTTTCCGCTCGCGCTCGGGGTGGCGTACGTGAAAGACCCGGCGCGATTTCGCGAGCTGGCCTTCGCCACGACGTTCGCGCTGGCGGCGGGCTACGCCTGCTACACGATTGTTCCTGCGCAGGGGCCCCTGTTTACGATGCGCTTCGAGCACGATCTCGACCTGTATTATCTCCGCGAAGTGAAGCTCGCCTTGATGGACAGGCTGCGCGTTGCCCGGGACTGCTTCCCGAGCCTGCACACCTGCGTGTCGCTGGTGCTGTTTCGCGGGATCGCGCGCTCGTCGCCGAAGCTCGCGTGGGCGCTCGCGCCGCTGGTGCTGTCGATCCCGATCGCGTGCGTGTATCTGCGCTATCATTACGTGGTCGACGTGCTGGCGGGGGTGGCCCTGTTTGGATTGACCACGTGGCTCACTTCGCGCATCTTCCGCCTTCGGGGCGAGACAGCGCCCGCCGCAGGCCCACCTTGAACCGCACGGTCGTCGCACTCTCCCTCGCCGCTGGCGCTCAGCTTTGTGCGCTTTCCGCGAGAGCCGAAGGCAGCGACGTGGAGGCAGGTGCCGACGTGGCGAGGCCCGCGTCGGTGGCGCCCGAGCCCCAGGCGCGCAGGCCTTGGCTCTACGCCGATGACGCCACGATCCCGGCTCCTTTGCGGGCTGTTTTCGTCTCGCGCGTGACGTTCGCGTCCGGCGCCGAGCGCAGCGTGACGCGGCCGTTCGCATCGAACGCAGCCGCGCCGGGGGGCCTGGCCGAAGTGGGCGGCGAGGTCGGTCTGCTGCCCACGCTCTCGCTGGGCGCCGCAGGCATCGTGGGCTTCGGCGACGGCCTCGCGGGCGGCATGGTCGGAGGGCTTCGCTTCGCGCCCTTCGCCCGCTCTCCGTCATCGTTTCGGCTCGTGCTCGAGGGAGGCTATCTGCGCGATCGCAGCTCCGAAAACGGCGCGTACGCGAAGGTCGCCGCGAGCTTCGATTATCAGCGCCTGCGGCTCGCCTCCGCCGCGCACGGCGAGCACGTTTTCGCGAAGGGCCGCGACGGCGTCGACTTGCTCGTCACGCTGGGCGCGAGCCTTCGCGTGGCCGGGCCGCTGCGCCTCGGCGTCGAATACGTGGGGCAGGATCTCGAAGAAATCGACGGTGACGAGGCCGAGGGCGGCGCGCGGCATTTCCTCGGACCGACGCTCGCCGTAGACCTGCTCGATCACCGGCTCATGCTCGCGGGCGGTCCCGCGGCGGGCCTTTCTGAACACTCACCGCGCGCGGTCGGTCGCCTGTCGATCGCCTACGCTTTCTGATCGGCCCGACCCCTTGGACTTCAAGCTCACGCGCACCGAAATTGGCGTCGTCATCGCGATGTTCGTCGTGATCATCACCATCAACGCGTGGTGGCGCGTACGGGCCATGGGCGCGGGCGAGCAGCGTCGGCAGCAAGCCGAGATGGCGGCCAGGCTCGACGCCGGCGCGGATTGAACCCCGCGCCGCTCGCCGCTCAGCGAACGTGCTCTTTGGCGCGCTGCAGGGCGACCTCGACCATGACCTTCTGCTCGAGCGGATCGGTCCACCTGCGCTGCGCGGCGAGGCTGAGCTGGTCGAGCGGATCGAAGTAGAGAAAGAACTGTCCGCGCTTGACGGCCGGCGCAGTGAACACGCTGATGCCGCTCTCGCGGTCGTAGTACTCGAACGAGTGCGCGTCGCGCTTGCCGCCACCGCCGGGCGCGTCGACGACGAACACCGGGGTGTTGAAGCCCGCGGTCGATCCGCGTACGAATTTCTCGAGGTACAGCGCAGTATCGAGCGTGGTGCGGAGGTCCTCGACGCCCTTCACGAGGTCGTGAACATAGACGTAGTACGGGTGCACGTTGACGTGGCCGAGACGCTTGACGAGCAGCCCCATCACCTCGGGCGTGTCGTTGACGCGCCGCTGAAGCACCGACTGATTTCTGACGAAGATGCCTCGCTCGAAGACGCGCCCAAGCGCCCGCTGCGTGATCGCCGTGATCTCTTTGGGGTGGTTGAAGTGCGTGTGCAGTACAACTTCTTTGTGCAGCTTGCGGCCCTTGTCGACCACGCGGGTCAGCGCGTCGAGCCAGGGGTCGTCGGTGAGGAGCTTCATCGGCATGACCGCGGGGCCCTTGGTGGCAAACCGCATGCGCCGAACGTTCGGCATCGCGAGGAGCGCTTCGCCAATTTCTTCGAGCTGCGTGGCGCGCAGCTGATAGGCGTCTCCGCCTGAAATCACGATGTCTTCGAGCTCGGGGCGCGAGGCGATGTACTGGTAGGCGCGCTTCCAGCGCTCGTCAGAGACCTTGAGGTTGACCTTCTCGACCTCTTCGGTGTCGACGCCCACCGCATAGCTGCGCGTGCAAAACCGGCAGTAAACGGGGCAGGTATCGAGCGGAAGAAACAGCGCCTTGTCGGGGTAGCGGTGCGTCAGGCCGGCCACCGGCGCGTCGGCCTGCTCGTGCAGCGAGTCGAGATCGAGCTTGGGGTGGTCGGGCAGCAGCCGCGACTGCAACGGCACGAACTGAATGCGAAGCGGATCTTCGTAGGGGTTCGACCAGTCGATGAGCGACAGCAGATAGGGCGACACGCGCACGCTCATGGGGGCGCGCTTGAAGCCCTCCTCGGCGTCGGCGACGAACTGCGGCGTCACGAGCCCCTCGACTGCTTTCAGCAGCTTCGCGACGTTGGTGATCGTGTTCTTCGCCTGCCAGTTGTGGTCGAGAAACGACGTCTCATCGACTTCGCGATAGGCCGGAATTTTTTGCCAGAACGGGCCATCGAGCAAGTTGCGGTGCTCGAGGGTCGACGGATCGACGGCCGGCTTCTGGGCGACGATGGGATCGGCTTGGAGGAGTGGCAGCGCGGTGCTCATGGGACCCGCTTTTCCCACGCGCGGACGCGCCTTGCAACGTCGCCCTCTGCACGCACCGCGTCAGTGGCGGTCGCGGGCCGCCTGTGCGAGCCGCCGCACCATCGCGGCGAGATCGATCGGCTCGACTGCGCGGGCCGCGCCGCCCATCGAGAGAATCCATCGCGCCATCGCGCCGAGCTCGCCCACGGGCAGCGACAGCCGCATGCGACCGTCGGCCGCGTTGGCGATCCGCTGGGCGGGATGCAGCTTTCGCGCGCGCAGGCTGGGCGCGAGGCTTGCGTCGATTTCGATGATGGCGCGCCGCGGATCGGGAGACGCGAGCACGCCGCACAGCGGGTGCAAGTGCGCTCCGGCGTCGAAGCCGTCAGGCACAGCGAAGCGCGCACGCAAGAGGGTCGTCGACTCGATCCGCTCGAGCTCGAGCACGCGCACCCCCGCCGCGCTCGGGTCTTCTTCGCGCGCCAGCACGCGGATCTCCCCGCGATCGACCACGATCGCGAGTGCCTGAATCGTCTTGATTTGGGGGCGATCGGCGCCCGCAGGCCGGTAGGTCACGCTGATTTCGCGCAGCTCCGCGACGGCGCGAAACAAGTCGTCGAGCTCGCCGCTCCGAGCGCTGTACCCTCGCGCCGGCGGCTGCGTGAACACGAGCCGTTTGCCGAAACTCTCGGGGCTGCGCACGTCCATGCCCTGCTTCGACTTGAGCGGCCGAGCCGCCAGCAGCAGCAGATCGCGCAGCGCGAGCTCCACCTCGTCGAACACAGCCGAGCCGCGCATCGGCTCGAACGTCGCGCGCGCGGCGTGGAGCAGGTAGGCCTGCGTGCGTCGCAGCGGTATGGCGCGCCCCTTTTCGCCGGGAGCCACGCGCCAGACTTGCGGGCCGCCCGGGCGCACGCGCACTGACTCGAGCGTCAGCTCTTCGCGGAGCTCCTCGAGGTACCGCCGGACCGAGCGCGTGCTGACGCGCAGGGCTCCCGCGAGCTCTTCGATGGTGACGCCGGTGGGGCGCTCCTCGAGCAGCTCGCGCATGCCTTCGAGTCGCCGAAACTGGGTGAACGCACCCGTCGGCCGCCCGGCCTGCGCGGCGCGCTTCGGGATGCGTAGCTTGCTCACGGCGCAGGCGCCGGTCGCAGGCGCAGCTCGGTACGGTACTTTGCTTTGTACTGCGCGTGGCAGCCTCGGCAGCTGGCGCGCACGCCGTCGATGTCGGCGACTTTGGCCGCGCGCGCTCCGTCGCCGGCGATCGAGGCCCAGTTCGAATAGCCAGGCTCGGCAGGGGCGTTCGCGGCGATCACGCGAAGCTGCGCGCCGAGGGCGTCGAAGTCCTGGGCGTTCGACGCCGGGGTCATGTGCTGCTTCATCCACGCTTGCAGCGGACAGTCCGGCAGCGGCTTCTTTCCGCACGCGCCCCCGTCGGCAGCTGCGCCGTTGTCGACCGCTGCATCGAGCGGCGAAGCAACGGCCGTTGCCTGCGCCTGAGCGTCGACCATGCGCGGAGCAACCGATGCTGCAGGCGCCTCCGAAGGCGTGCCGACGGCAGGCGCTGGCTGCTCGCTTTTGCAGGCCAGCAACAGGCAAACGACCGCGGCGCAAAGCTCACGCATGAGCCTTCAATATAGGTCCGCATCCGCGCGCGGATAAATGGCGTTCGATTTTGCTAAGGTGGAAAGTCTCCCATGAAGCGATCCACGGTCGAACTCATCAGCGCCAAGCGCGACGGCGGGGCCCTCGCCCCCGACGAAATTCAAGCGTTCATCTCGGACTACCTCGCGGGCCGCGTCGCCGACTACCAGATGACCGCGTGGCTCATGGCGGTGTTTTTTCGTGGGATGACCGACGAAGAGACGGTCGCGCTCACCCACGCGATGCTTCACTCGGGCCGCGTGCTCGACTTGTCGGCCGTGCCCGGCGTGAAGGTCGACAAGCACTCCACGGGCGGCGTCGGCGACAAGGTCTCGATCTGCCTCGCGCCGCTCGTCGCCGCGTGTGGCGTGCCGGTGCCGATGGTCAGCGGGCGGGGGCTCGGTCACACTGGCGGCACCCTCGACAAGCTCGAGGCCATCCCCGGCTTTCGTACCGATTTGTCGACCGACGATTTCGCCCGCATCGTCGGCGACGTGGGCACGTGCATGATCGGGCAGACCAAAGATATCGCTCCCGCTGACAAGCGCATCTACGCGCTGCGAGACGTGACGGCGACCGTTGAGTGCGTGCCGCTCATCGTTGCCTCGATTCTGTCGAAGAAGCTGGCCGAAGGCATCGACGCGCTGGTGCTCGACGTGAAGGTCGGGCGCGGAGCCTTCATGAAAGACGAAGCGAGCGCGCGCACGCTCGCGACGGCGCTGGTGCGCGTCGGCGCCGGCGCAGGCAAGGCCGTCACGGCGCTGCTCACCGACATGAGCGCGCCCCTCGGCGTGGCGGTCGGCAACGCGATTGAGACCCGCGAGGCCATCGACGTGGTGTGCGGACGCGGGCCGGCTGATCTCGTCGAGCTGACGCTGGCGCTCGGGGCGGAGATGCTCGTGCTGGGCAAGAAGGCCGCGAGCGAGCCCGAGGCCCGACGCATCCTTCAGCAGGCGATCGATCGCGGCGACGCCGCACGCACGCTCGAGCGCATGATCGAGGCGCAGCACGGTGACCCTCGCGTGGTGGCCGATACTTCGCGGCTCGTGATCGCGCCCCACCGGAGCGAGATCACATCCACGCGATCGGGCTTCGTTACGAGCGTCGACGCGCTCGAAATTGGCCGCGCGGCAGTAGGCATGGGGGCAGGGCGCGCGCGCGCTGAAGACATGGTTGACCCTGCGGTCAGCATCGAGGTCATCGCGAAGCCGGGCGACCGCGTCGAGGCCGGGCAGGTGGTCGCGCGCGTGCACCTTCACGAAGCGCGACCCGAGATCAACGCCCGCATCGCCGCGGCCTTTGCCTACGGCGACGAGGCCCCCGCGCCGCGATCGCTCGTGCTCGGACGAATCGCTACTTGAGCCGCGCGCCCGGCTCGGCGCTGTCGGGCGCAGTCGCGAGCACCAGCTTTTCGCTCGGGCCAGTCGCGAGAAGCATGCCGTGCGACACGAGGCCTTTGCCGAAGTCGCGCGGCGCGAGGTTGGCCACCACGATGACCCGCTGACCCACCAGCGCGTCGGGCGCGAACGTCAGCGCGAGGCCCGCGATGACGGTGCGCGGCTCGGGCTCGCCCACGTCGACGGTCAGCTTCAGCAGCTTGTCTTTCTTGGGCACCTTCTCAGCGGTCTTCACGACGCCGACCTTGAGCTCCACCTTCGCGAAATCGTCGTAAGAAATGGCGGGCGCGACGGAGTCTGCGATGGCGCTCGGGTGCCCGGGAATGCCCCCTGCGGCAGGCGCGAGCGCTGCCGGGGCAGTTGACGCGGGCATGAGGCGCGAAAGCAGCTCCGCCTCGCGCTCCTTGTCGATCGTCGGAAACAGCGCGCCGCTCGGCGCGAGCGCGTGGCCCCCGGGGAGCGGGTCAATGCGTGTATTATGCATCGTCCACGCGTCGGCTCCGACGGTGGCCGACAGCGGGCCGAGTCCGAGCTGTTTGCGCAGCTCGTTGGCCTTCGTCGGCATGGCGGGCCACAGCAGCTCGCTCAGCGTCTTGAGCGCCTCGAGCAGCAGCCCGAGCGCCGCGTCGATCGCGGGCTGATTGCCGGCCTTTGCGGCCGCCCAGGGCGCGGCCTCGTCGACGTATTTGTTGGCGCGGGAGGCGAGCCGAAGCGTGTGCTCGAGCGCGAGGTGCGGGGCGAGCGACTCCCAGTACTGCGGCACTTGCCCGGCGAGCTCGAGGCGGTCGCGCAGAAACGCCCGGTCGATATCGGCCGGCAGCGCCCCGGGATCGAACGCCGGCGCCTTTCCCGCAGTCAGCTTCGAGCAAAGCCCCAGGGTGCGCGAGAGCAGGTTGCCCAGGTTCTTGCCGAGGTCTGCGTTGTAGCGCTCCACCATCGCGGCGTGATCGAAGTCGCCGTCCTGTCCGAACGCCACGGCGCGCAGCAGCTGGTAGCGCAGGCCGTCGGCGCCGGCGAGCTCGGGCGTCTCCGCCAGTCGTACGGGATCAACTGCGTTTCGAAGCGACTTGCTCATTTTCTGGCCGTCGATGGTCAGAAAGCCGTGCGCGAAGACTTTGCTCGGCAGCGGCATGCCCGCGCTCATCAAAAATGCAGGCCAGTAAACGGTGTGAAAGCGCAGAATGTCTTTGCCCACGAGGTGAACGACCTCGGCGTTGGGCGCCCAGTACTTGCGCTCTGCGTCGCTGCCGAAGCCCCCGAGCGCAGTCCAGTAGTTCGCGAGCGCGTCGAACCACACATACATCACGTGCTTGTCGTTGCCGGGCACCGGAATGCCCCACGAGAAGCTGGCGCGCGAAACCGACAGATCGTGCAAGCCCCCCTTCACGAAGCTGATGACCTCGTTGCGGCGGCTCTCGGGCTCGATGAACGACGGGTGCGCGTCGTAGTAATTGAGCAGCCGATCGGCGTAGCTCGCGAGCTTGAAGAAATAGGTCTCTTCGCGGACCTTCTCGGCCCCGCGGCCGGGATGCAGCGGGCATTCGTTGCCCGCAAGCAGCTCTTTCTCGGTCTTGAACGACTCGCAGCCCACGCAGTACCAGTCTTCGTAGCTGCCCAGATACAAGTCGCCGTTCTGCTCGACGCGCTTCCACACTTCCTGCACGAGCCGCTCGTGCTCGGGATCGGTGGTGCGAATGAAGTGGTCGGCCTCCACGGACATCTTCGGCCAGGCGGCGCGAAATCGCGCGCTCATGTCGTCGACGAAGGCCTTCGGAGAGAGGCCTCGCGAGACTGCCTCGCGTTCGAGCTTCAGGCCGTGCTCGTCGGTGCCGGTCAGCATGAACGTCTCGCGGCCCCGCAGGCCGTGATAGCGGCGCAGGGCGTCGGCGACGATGGTCGTGTAGGCCGTGCCGAGGTGCGGCACGTCGTTGACGTAGTAGATCGGCGTCGTGACGTAGAAGGGGCGCGACATGGGCCGCCGTGCTTACCACACCGGCCTCCGCGCCGCGGCCGCCGTGGCGGCGGACGAGGCCGTCACGCGTTCAGTGATGCGCGCCGATCGCGACAGGCGCGGCGGCCCAGCGTGGGCCCCACG
This sequence comes from Myxococcales bacterium, assembly GCA_947473045.1. Classification (GTDB taxonomy): domain Bacteria; phylum Myxococcota_A; class Polyangia; order Polyangiales; family Polyangiaceae; genus JANYHY01. The sequence continues at coordinate 38,391 of CANJCO010000042.1, forward strand.
CGAGCGCCCGCGCGGGAGGTTCCCATGCGTGCGCGCAAAACAACACAAGCGAAATGGTAAGCAAACAGTGTGATGGCCGCTTGTCAGCAACAGCGATGCGTGGCAATTTGCGACTTGGGGGGGGTAGCGAGAACACGCCGGGGGGCGACGGGTTCTCGCCTCCCGCCACTTTTGCCCGCCAATCTTGATAGTGGGTTGTCGTCAGGCTCGCGCGCTTGCGTGCAGAGCGCCTCTCGGCGGGGCACACGACCAGCGGCAGAAATCTCCAGGTTTTTAGCCTGTATTCCGCGTAGGCCGGCCAGCACGCAGCGAGCTTGCGCTCCTCGAGCGTAGCGCGCGTGGCCTGCACCGCCACAAACAGGGCCCATATGGCCAGATTGCGCGGAGACCAGCGCAGCGCCACCACGGCGAGCGTAGCGATCATCTGACCCAGATAGATGGGGTGCCGAATCATCGCGTAGGGCCCCTTCGTCCGCAGCGGGCGGGCGGCTACGAAGAGGCCGTAAGACCCTCCCAAATAGAGATAACCGGAGGCGGCGACCAGATTGCCGACGAGCATCACGATCAGCAGGTTCCACTCGCCCGGCAGGCCGCGCACGGTCACGTCGCCGAGCGTCATCGCGAGCGGCAGCGGTCCGCCGATCGCCGGCAACACAATCTCGGCTGCAGTCGCAGGCAGCGCGACCGCCGGGCTGCGCCGCGCGTACCCAATCGCGATAAGGCAAAAAATGGCAGTCTCTGCGCCCCACAGCGCGACGTCGAGCGCGGACGCATGCGCGCCCATGCGAAACAGCAGCGAAACCCTGTAGCCGACGAGCGCCCCGTAGAACGCGACGCCCACCGAGCGGTAGACGCGCTCGGGGACGGCATGGACCAGGCTCGCGAGCATGGGCGAAGTCTACAACAGCGCTGGGTGGGGCGAGCAGGCGCGCGCGCGGCGCAAAAGGCGGCCCGTTATCGCGCGGGCCGAGAGGGTCGCCGGGCGGGCTGCCGCGGCGTCACTTCTTTTTCGGATCGTTGGGATCGGCGTCGGTCGCGTCGGGCGCTCCGTCGTCGTCGAGATCGCGCACCGGCGCCTTGAATCCCTTCACGCCGGGAACCTTGCCCGCGAACGCGTCTGCAAAGAAACCGGCGCTCATGCTCTGAAGCTCGCGATACGCGCAGCTCACGTCGTAGGGCGCGTCGGCCGTGGGAAACGCGCCCTGCTGATCGAACTGGGCAAAGGGCGCCTTGAAGTTGCGCACCCCCCGCGAGCGCACGAAGTCGAAGCCATGCGTGCCCGCCGCGGTCTGCACGAGCACGGCAGTGGCTCCCATCACCGGGGCGTCGTGAATGCTGCCTGCGCCATCGGGGCTGGCCTGCGCAAACGCGATGCGATGGGGGTTCTGGTCGGGCTTCGCGAGATCGCTCAGCTCTGCGTTCGAGCCGACGTTCGGCGTGGCCATGGGAAGCCCCGCTGCGCGCGCGAGGGCCTCGCTGCCCTCGTTCGACACGATCTCGTCGCCGACGACTTCGATCTGAATGATGCTTCGCGGCTTGGTCGCGACGCCTTTGAGCTTGGCCGGCGAGGTGACGAGCGCGCCTGCATACGTGAGGGGATCGCCCAAATCGGTAATCGACTGCACGAGGGTGATAATCGGGTGGGAAGGAGTAAATACGTCGGCTTGAAAGCCGAAGTTAAACCCGCCGGCCAAGGCGAGCTGCTTCGAGATCACAGGCGAGTACGCGGCGAGGTCGATGACGATTCCGGCGCCCGCCACGTTGAGCACCCAGCCGCTGACGCCAGGCTCGATCGCCGCAGACAGGGCGCCCTCGATGCCGCCGAGCGAGTCGCCGACATAGCCGATCTTGCTGCCGTCGAATTTGGGAGTCTCACTGCCTGTCTTCAGCGCCGACAAATCAGGATTCGACCGCAGCACCTTGACCACCTGCGCGGTATCGAGCGGGGCCTGCCGCAGCTGATCGCGAAGCGCGCCGATATTGAGCAGTCCGCCGAAGATGTCGCTGCTGCCGTTGGTGGCGCCGTTCACCGGATCGGCGAACCCGTCGGGCCCCGCGTAGGTGCTACCGGCAGCGATCGTCTCTTTCGTCGTGAAGTTGCTGACGAGATCGTGCTGGTAGTCGGGGCCGGGCGCCCGGGCGCCGAACGTGACGCTGTCGATCGCGACGACAGCCCAGCCGGCGTCGCACCACCGGTTGGCCTGATCGAGGAGGTATTCGCGCGAGCCGCTGAGCCCGTGTTGCACGATGATGACGGGATATCCGCTCGGCGGCATGGGGGCAGTCGGGATGGCGACTGTGAGCCAGATTTTCGACGTTGGCTTCTCGGGAGCGACGATGACCTTGCCTTGCGCGTCGTGGGCAAAGGTCGCGTGATCCAAGGTGTCGTAGTTGCCTTTGTTTTGAAGAAAATTGGCAGCGTCGAACTCGGCAGTTCCGAGGGCCGCGATCTTGTCGTGACCATGAACGCCCAGTCGGGAATCGGTGTCGTCGGCGCCGCTCGCGAGCTTGACGGTGGCCTTTCCGAGCCACGCGTCGAGGTCGATGAAGCCGGCGGGCACCACGCCCCCGGGCGCCTGCGCGAACTTCACGGCCGCCATCGGGGCCACGCCGGCGGCGTCCCACTTGAGCGTCGGCGCGGGCTGGTCTTCGAGCCAGTCGCGCGCATCGAACAGCTCGTGGGCCATCTTGTTGGTCGTGAACGGCGCGATGCCGACGACGGTGGCCTTGTCGCTCGCGAGGGCCGTCGCCAGTGCGGCGGTGACCTTCGCGATCGCTGGCGCGTAGACGGCCGACAGCGGCGAGGCGGCGCCGCTCAGCAGCGCCTTGAAGTCGGCGCTGGCCACGACGTGTTTGCCCTTGTCGTCGGTGACGCGACTGGTGAGCACGGCCGCATAGCGGTGGCCTTCCTCGAGCACCACGCCGCGGGCGGGACCGACGCCCACGGTCGGGCGCGTCCTGGTGCCTTGCGGGTGGTGAAACGCTGCGCGGCAGGCGACGCGAGCTTTGGCAGCGTCTGTGGCCTCGAGGTCGATCAGGTAGACTGAGCTGGCGTCGCCGGTGCAGTCGGCCTCGGTGATCGGCAGCGTCGCCGGATCGATCTCGGCCGTGACCGGCTGGTTGTCGTCGTCGAGAGGCTTGCTCGGATCGTCTACGTAAAACAGGGCCATCGCGATGCGCGAGAAGCCGTCCTGTTTGGCCAGCTCGTGGGTGAGGTATTTCGCATTTTGCTTCACCACCGCAGAAACGCCGGGGATCTCGATGACCTTGCCGCCCGCGAGGTACGCGTCGGTCGGGTAGGGCACTTGGAGAAAGTCGGGAGTCGCTGACGCCCCAACGAAGCGAAGCGTGGGCGACGCGGCGACCGGCGTGGTGGTGTCAGACGTGCTGCACGCTCCGGAGGCGATGAGCGCAAGCACAGCAAAACCGGAGGCGAGACGAACCGATTGCATAATGCACTTTAAATTAGCACGGCAGGCCGCGCCTTCGCATCGCGAATGAGTGGACGCGCCAGCGCCGCCTCCGTAACGTTGCGCCTCTTTCTGGAGGTCTGCGATGCGCGTTCGAACGTTGGTGGCGGCGGCAGTGGTGGGTGTGACGGGGCTGGCCGCGTTCGTGGCGTGCGGCGGGGGCGAGATCGCGCCCGCGTCCGATGCCGGCGGCGGTGGCGGCGCCGATACTTCGGTTGCTTCCGAGACGGGCGCGGCGGTCGACGCCAGCAAGCCCGCCGACGGCGGCATCGCCGACGCAAACAAGCCGTGCGCCATCGACGCCGATGTCGCCGCGCTTCTACAAATCGACGCGGGCGGAGTCGACTCGGGCGGCATCGACCTCCCGGCGTGTCTGAGCTGCATCAACACCAGCTGCGCCACTTACGTGAGCCAGTGCAACGACGACTGCGTGTGCAAGCAGGGCGTGGCCGACTTCGTCGACTGCACCCAGAAAAACCCCTCCCAGTTTCAGCAGTGCGGGCTGCAGCTCTACACCAACTTGCAGGGCACTTCGGCGCAGTCGATTGGTCAGGGCCTCGTGCTCTGCGCCGGCTCGAAATGCCCGGTCTGCATTCCGAGTGACGCGGGCGCGCCGATCGTCGACGCCGGCGGCAAGGGCTGACTGAGCAGGCCGTTGAAGCAGCGGCCTGCTAGCCTTTCATCTCGGGGAGGCATGCACCTCCCCGCCCCGAAAAACGCGGTTTTTCGCCGGTCCCCGCCCCACGCAATTGGCTTCGCCAATTACTAACAGGGTGTTTTTCGAGCACCCTGTTAGCAGGGGCGAGCCGGCAGCCAAACGCGCTAGGGCGACGCTGTCATGGCGCCGCCCTCCGTGCTTTTGTGACTTCCCGGCTCACTCGATCGCGTGGCAGCCTTTGCAGCCGAAGCCCTTCATCGTCTTCATGTCGAAGGGTTGGTCACCCATGGCCTTCGCCATCGCCGGCTCGACGACCTCGTGCATGAATTTCACGTCCTCAGGCTTGGCCTTTGCGAGCTTGGCGAACGCGTCGGGGGTCGATATTTTCAGCTTGGGCAAAAACTTCTGAGGCGCCTCGCGGTTGGGGCCGTGGCACGTCTTGCAGCTGAAGTCGGCGAACTCTTTCGGCTCGTGATCCTGAAAGACCTTGGCCATCGCCGGCATGACCTTCGCCTTCATGTAGGCGACTTGCTCGGGCGTGCCTTGCGCCTCGGCCCAGGTCGCGCGCAAGGCAGCCGGCGCAGGCGCGGCGCTCGCGACAGGGGCCGCGGAGGCGCTGGGCGCAGGGGCCTCGCTCGCAACGGGAGCCGGCGAAGCAGGAGCGGCCGAGGGGGCCCCACCGCATCCGAGGGCGAGGGCAAAGCAAGCAGCGATCAGCGCGGAAGCAGTGATTTGCATGTGCGTGCATAGTACACGACGAGGCCTCCCGGCGCGAGCACGTTCGGGGCGCGCGCGATCACTGCGCCACACCTTCCGCGCGCGGCTCCGGCGGCGGCCGTGGCGCGCCCCGAGGGAATGGCAAGCGCTTAGCAGCCCATGCGCAATAAGCTGCGGACTCGAACTGGCAGGCCGCTGCTTCAACGGCCTGCCAGAGCCTCGCAGGGCGGCGCGTCCGGGTAGAGCAGGCACTCACGACGCGCTCCGTCGACGACGTGCTCGCGGGCCGAATCGGCAACGCGTCGGCAACGCGTCGCCGCGGTCGCCGCGAATCGGCCCCACGACGGCCCCACACTGGCCCGGCCACCCTCCCAACTCGCGATCTGCCTGAATTCAGCCACATCGCCCATGGCACGCGCCCTGCTCAGTCTCTGAGCGCCATGCCGAGTCTCGAACACGATGCGCTCATCGAGCTGATCCGCAGCGATCCGTCGCTGCTTCGCACGCTGCTCGCGTCCTCGGGAGTCGAGCTCGCGGGCGGCGAGGCCGAAGTCTGCGACGCCACGCTCACGGCGCCCGAGCTTCGGGCCGATCTCGTA
>CANJCO010000043.1 GCA_947473045.1 Myxococcales bacterium
CGACGGGTTCGGCTGCGTCGCGTGCGTGCCGGGCTCCGGATCGTGCAACGGAAACCTCGGCAGCGTCTGCAAGAGCGACGGCAGCGGATACGTCACGAGCGACTGCGATCCCGCCCTCGGACTCACCTGCAATCAAGGCATTTGCACCGGAGACTGCGCCAACGTCGGTCAGAGCTACATCGGCTGCGACTACTACGCCGTGACGCTCCCCAATCCGCTCGTCAATCAGGCCAACTTCTTCGCGTCGGTCTCCATCGCGAACACGGGGTCGAGCACCGCAAAGATCACCGTTACGGGGCCAGCCGCATTCAACCAGACCTACAACGTGGCGGCGGGCGCCATCCAGGAAGTGAAGTTGCCGTGGGAGGTGAACATCTCCACGCAGCAGAACAGCGTGCTCGAAAAGGGTGGCGCGTATCGCATTCGCAGCACCGAGCCCGTGACTGTTTATCAGTTTAACGCCCGCGACTACTTTCTCAACGGCCAGTATTCATACACCAACGACGCGTCGATCCTGATTCCGGTCAACGCGATGACTGGCAATTACTACGTGGCCACCATGCCGACATGGTCGGGATATCCCGGCAACATTTCGATCGTGGCTACCGCCGACAATACCAGCGTCGACTTCACCCCGAGCAGCACCGTCACCGCTGGCGGCGGCATCGCAGCCAGCGGAAAGAGCACGGTCACGCTCAACCGCGGCGATGTGCTCGTCATCGCCTCGACGAAGAACTCCGGCGCCGGCACCTATGGCACAGAGCTCAGCGGCGCGCTCGTGAAGGCGAACCAGCCGGTCGAGGTCTTTGGTGGCTCCACCTGTAGCGATATCCCCGCGAACGTTCCGTATTGCGACCACACCGAAGAAGTGCAGTTTCCGCTCGAGACGCTTCGGAGCAACTACGTCGTAGTTCCGCCGCGCAACGGCGCCAGCCCGAACACGTCCCGCGAGTACGTGCGGCTCGTCGGTACGGTGGCGAACACGACGCTGACCTATGCCCCGTCCACGCCAGCCGGCGCGCCGGCGACGCTGAACGCGGGGCAAGTGGCGCTCTTCCAGTCCACGGCCGCGTTCGAGGTCAAGAGCTCCAATCCCATCGCGGTTGGCGAATACATGGAAGGCGAGAGCAATTTCGTGCCGGGCAACGCTGGATCGGGAGATCCAGCAATGAGCATGTGCGTGGCGAAAGACCAGTATCGCGACGCGTACACGTTCACCGCGCCCAACAACTACGCTCAGAACTGGGCCACGGTGATCGCGCCCGCGAACACCACGGTCACGATCGACGGCGTCAACGTGGGCGGCTGGGTCGCGATCGGGCTCACCGGTTATTCCTACGCATACGCCTCGCTGTCGCTCGCTCAGAGCAATCACTCCGCCTCCGGGTCTGCGCCGTTCGGCATCGAGGTCTACGGATACGGCGCCTACACGAGCTACTGGTACCCCGGCGGCCTCAATCTCAAGCGCTGACGCGGCGCGAATCACGCTTTCAGCAACATTGAGGCGATTTTTGCGGCTAGCGTAGCGGCCTGCAATGGCGAAGGTAACGCAGGCTGCGAAGGTCGGGGCGCTCGTCCTCGCGTCCGCGGCTGGCGCTTACGTCATCTACAGCACCATTTCCAAGAACGTGGGCGGCGGAGGCGGCTACCTCATCCACGGCTATCTCGATGACGCGAGCGGGGTCGCCAATCACTCGCGTGTGACCATCGCGGGCATTGCCGTGGGCACCATCGACTCCATAAAGCTCGAGGGCGGCAAGGCGCGCGTCGACATTCGCGTGTCGGGCGACGTGGCCCTGTTCGCTGACGCCACGATGGGCAAGAAGGCCTCGAGCCTGCTCGGCGAAAACGTCATCGTCCTTTCCGCGGGCGCGCGCGAGCCCCGCCTCAAGACGGGCGACGAGATTCAGGTGCTGCCCGAGCAGGGGTCAGTCGACGAAATCAAGCGGGACGTCGCCGACGTCGCCAAGTTGGTCAAGCTCGTCGCGCAGCAACTGGCCGCCTCTGTGGGAAGCGATCAGGGGGGCAAGAACATGCGCCTCATCCTGCAAAATCTCGCCGACGCGACCGAGGCGCTCAACACCACGATCCGCGAAAACCGCGAGGTCATCAAGACCACCCTCGCCACCGTCGACCGCATCACGCGCCAGGGCGAGCCCGAGCTCGTCGACATCCTCAAGAACATTCGCTCCATCAGCGAAGACATCAGGGGAATCACCGCCGCCGCCACCGGCAAGCCCGGCGCGGGCGCGGGCTCCGACTTGCGCGAGAGCATCGAACACGTCAACCGCGCGAGTCAGAGTCTGCAGTCGGCCCTCGATCACGTCGATCACGTCGCCGATCGCCTCGATCGCGGAGAGGGCACGCTCGGCCGCCTGTCGAAAGACGACGCGCTCATCAACGAAATTCAAGGAGTCGCCGAGGGCGTAAACGATCTCGTCGGCCCCGTCTCGCGCCTGCAGACGGTGGTCGGCCTGCGCAGCGACTACAACTTCCTCGCCAACACCATCAAGAGCTATGTCGAGGTTCGCCTGCAGCCGCGGGAGGACAAATACTACACGATCGAGCTCATCAACGATCCGCGCGGCAAGACGACCTTCACGCAGACCGACGTCGACACGACCAATCCAAACGACCCCGCGCACTACCGCACGATCACGACGACGACGACCGATGCGTTCCGCTTTTCATTGCAGTTTGCACGCACTTTGGGGCCCGTCACCGGACGCTTCGGCATCAAGGAGTCGACCGGCGGCATGGGCGTCGATCTGCACCTCTTCAACAAGCGCTTCGAGGTCGTGACCGACCTGTTCGGCTTCGGCGAGGAGATCCAGCCGCGCGTTCGCGTCTATCTCTCCTACCAGTTCATCGATCGCCTCTGGCTGCTCGGCGGTGTCGATCACCTGTTTTTGCCGAGCCGCCGCGACTACTTCGTAGGACTGTCGCTGCGTTTTACCGACGACGATCTGAAGACGATATTGCCGTTCGCTCCCGCGGGCCTCACCAAGTAGCGAGCTTATTCGGCGGCGTGGCCGAGCGACTCGTAGCCAGCGCGGTAGCGGTTCAAGTCGTCGCCGAGACCGCCTTCCAGCTTCACGCCGAAGCCGGGCGGCACGGTCGCCGTCTCGCTTTGACCGAAGGCACGGCGCCACGCCACGCGGCCAACGAGCCGCACGCGGCGATCCGAGCGCGGCGGCCACAGCTCGAGCCAGGCCTCCTGACCCGGATCGAGCGGCGCGAGCGTGCGGATGTACAGACCACCGGCGCTGACGTTGTACGTAAAGCCGAGCTCATCGCGCTCACGACCCGCGGCACGAAATGCGACCGTCGTACCGAAGAGCGCGCGCGGGCTCTCACGGCGCGAGGCGACCTCGAAGCCGAGCTCGTTGGCGAGGAAGATCACGTTCTCCGGCGGCGCGAACGCGTCGGTCACAGCGACGCGCGGCTTGCCCGCGAGCTCCGCGCGCGTGGCGGCGATGTGCCTCGGCTCCACGGCGACGACCCACGGCTGCGGCGCCGCGCCCGCTCGCTCCGCCAGCACCTCCAGTCCACCGGTCCGCAGCAGCTCCTCGTCCGAGACCACGAGCTTCGCCTCCGGCCTGCGCGCCGCGGCGGCATCGACCGCGAAGTCGACGTCGAAGCCTCCGTTGAGCAGCACGCGACCGACGACCGCGCGCCACGCAGCGTCGGCGCCTGCGACAATCGCGAGGCCTTTGCGACCCGCCGCGAGCGGCTCGCCCTGCTGGCCGCGAGCGAGCGCCCGCAGGCGCGTGCGAAGTCGGTCAGGCTCGCCCGAAGGAATGACCTCATCGCCGCCGGCGGAGAAGATTTCGGTGAACGCGAGATCGGACGACTCCGCCGTCAGCGCCATGACCGGCACGTGAGCGTAGGCGCGACGAAGGCGAACCTTCACGCACGGACTGCTGCCCGAAGGCCCGCCGAGCGGAACGATGATGGCGAGCGGCGCGCGCGCGCCGACCTCGGGGACCTCATCGCCGTCAGCCTCGACCAGGGCGAGTCCGAGCTCTTCGACGACCGTCCGAAGACTCGAAAGTGCGCCGCCCGAGAGGTCTCCGACGGTCACAACGGGGCGGTCCGTCAGCTGCGGGTTTCGATCGGACGCGGAGGCAGTCGACATGAAGATCCTCACCGGGCGGAGACAGACCACCCGCCATGAAACAGCGAGCAGTCCGGACGAAGGAAGCGGACCGCGCGAGCCGGCGCGTGACGCTCTGATGACCGCCTACCCATAGCACGCCTTGGGGCCGACAATCGGCGCCGTTGTCCGCGACCGCACCTCCGGAGATGACTGACCGCAGGGTCAGTTATTGCTTCGGCCTGCCATGACCCGGCCCGAGCACTTCGGGGAGCTTTGCGAGCGCGTCGAACGAATGCACGTGCGGAGGATGGTGACACGACCGACACGAATCTGCGCCGGGCCGCGCGACAGGAGGCGCGACGGACGGGTTCGCCGCGTGCTTCGACCCGGGGCCGTGGCAAACTTCGCACTGCACGGCCTCGAGCTTGTCGACATGCGTGACCGTGCTGCCACCCGGGCGATCGTAGCCGGTAACGTGGCAGCTCACGCAGTCGAGGTTGAACTCCTTCGACTGGGCGGACAGCGTGGTGTACGCGCCCTTGTGCGCCGTCTTGTCCCAAACGGCGCGCGCCTCTTCGTGGCAGACGGTGCACTTGTCGATGCCCACGTACGAAGCCTCCCCGGGAGCGGGCGCGGGCGGCAACTTGCCGGCGAACGCGAGCTTGTTGGCGGCGTTCACCTTCTTGTAATATGCATGCAACTGCGCGTTGACCGCGTCGTCTTTGCCGACGCCCTCGCGAACTTCAACGATCGCGTAGCGGAAGAAGCTGCCAACGGCGGGCGGGGCGGGCGCGTCGAGCGTCACCTTTTCGGCCTCGAGCCTCGCCAGATCGGCCTTTCGTGCCCCGATGTCGCTGGCGGCGACCTTGCCCTCCCGCTCCCAGATCGCGATCCTTGCGCGGAGGTCATCGATGCTGCGCATGAGCGCCTGACGCTTCGCCGACAGCGCCAGGCCTGCGCCGTCCTCGAACGTGAAGTCAGCGCCGCGCACGTACAAGTCGAGCTCGGCGATCGTCTGAAGGTGGTTGCCCGTCTCTGCGATGAGCACGTCGCCGACACGCTCCGGCAGCGGAGTCTCGGAGTTCACGTCTCCGCTCTGACTGCTCGAGCCGACGAGCACCGCGGTGAGCGTCGGAACCGCGTCGGCGATGCGCTTGGCTTCTCCGCGCCCGAGGGCGCCCACCGCGATGACGATCTGCGCGCCTTGTTGACGCACGCTCGCCGCCTCGCGCTTGATGGCTTCGACGGCCGACGAGACGATCACGCCCGAGATCGGGCCCCCGCCCTTGGGATCGTCAAGCCCGGAGGCACCGACGAAGCCGACTTTGACTCCGCCGATCTCACGCACGACCGAGCCCGCCCACGGCGCAGGGCCCGCGCTGGCCGATGCGTTCGCGACCAGCATCGCGCCGCCGCTCGCCGAAGCGAGCGCCGCGAGCTCAGGCTGACCCGCCGCCCAGTCATTGCGCCCGGGAGCAAAGCCCACGAAGCCGAGCCCGCCAAGCACGGCCGCGAGCGTCTCCGCTTTCGTGATCTCCTGTGCGCGCCGCTCATCGCGCAGCGTCGGGTCCATGAAAAAAAGCGGGCCGGCCGCAACCAGCGCGGCGTTCGGCGCAGTGGCCCGCCCCGCGCGAACCAGGGCTGCTGCGTGATCGAGACCCCCGAGCTGATCTTTGACGCACCCGCACGGCTCGAGCGCGCCAGCGACGTCGCTCACGAGGTAGAGCCTCAGCGTTGGCGGCCCGATGGCAGCGGCCGCCTCCGCCGCCGGTCGGGGCTGCGACGACTTGCACCCTTCGCAGGCCACGAGCGCCCCGCCCGACGCCAGCCCCAGCAGCAGCGCTGCGTGGGCGACCAGCCGAGCCGCACGACCTCGTTGCGTTCCGTGCGCCGGCGTTCGATCCTTGAAGCGTCTCATGGTTGATCGACCTACGAAATAGTGCCTCTTTCCGCGCACCGCCAGCCCCGTTATCCCGGAACGGTGCGCGCGGCCGCCCAGAGCTCATGATCCCTCACGACCCAAACATCCAGATTTCGTCTTACGTGCTCGAAGCGAGGCTCGCCGTCGGCGGGACCGCCGAGGTGTTCTTGGCGCGGCATGCGTCGGGCGAACGGGTCGTGATCAAGCGACTGCTGCCGGAGCTTCTTGGCGACGAAGCCCTGCGCGCCATGTTCCGCCGCGAGGCCGCGCTGCAGGCGGCGGTTCGGCACGACAACATCGTCGCGGTGCTCGGTTCGGGCGTCGGCGCCCAGAGCGAGCCATTTCTTGTGCTCGAATACGTGGAGGGACTCGACGCTCACCGCCTGCTGCGTCGGTTGCGCCTGCACGGCCGCCCGCTGCCCAACGCCCTCGCAGTTCACGTCGTTCGCGAGGTGCTGGCGGCGCTCGGCGCCGTGCACAGCGCGCGCGATGCCGCGGGCGAAAACCTTGGAATCGTGCATCGCGACGTCACGCCCTCGAACGTGTATTTGGCGCGGAGCGGTCAGGTAAAGCTCGGCGATTTCGGCATCGCCTGCGCGCGAGCCCCGAGCGGTTCGGAGCGCGGCACCGAGCTGCGAGGCAAGGCGTCTTATCTCGCGCCCGAGCAGGTAAACGACGAGCCGTTCGATCTGCGCGCCGACCTGTTCAGCGTCGCATCGGTGCTGGCCGAGATGCTCATCGGCGAGCCGCTCTTCGGCGGCGGCAGCAAACTCGCTGTGCTTCTGGCCATTCGCGACGGGCACATTGACCCGCTGGTCAGCTATCGGGGCGAGTTGCCTCCGGCGCTCTACGACGTGCTCTTGCGCGCCCTGGCTCGCGACCCCGACCGGAGATTCGCCAGCGCCGCTGCGTTCTCTGCGGCGCTCGAACCGTTCGCACCTCCGCGCGACGCAGCGACCCGTGAGCTGTCCGCGCTCGTTACGACGGCGGCTGACGAAAGCGAGACCGATCAGACGCGCGCGGCCGAAGCGATTGAAGCCAGCGACGACGACGTTGCCACCGGGCGCATCGACGCGGAGACCGCGAGCGATCGCGTCACTGGCGAGTACGCGCAGGTTCCCTCGTTCGTGACCTCACCCGACGGCGTACGGCGCGGCCCATGGGGGTTCGCGCAGCTCGCGATGGCCCTCGCCACGGGCGCCGTCGGCGGCAACGACGCGATCGCGTATGCCGGCGCGCCGCCAGCCCGCGCAGCCGCGATCAAGGACCTCGCGCGCTTCCTGCCGCTCACCACGCCGACGACGCGCAGCGTGCAAACTCCGGAAGGCCCCGACGCCTCTTACGCGCTTACGCCGGGCGCCATGCTTTCCATCCTGCTCGACGTCCTCGGGCGGAGCGAGACCGCGATGCTCTTCTGCTCGTCCGAGCCGAATGCGCCCGAGCCACGACGCAAAGAACTCTATTTCGTGCGCGGGCGGCTCGTTCACGTCGCGTCTTCGAACGCGAGCGAGCTGCTCGGCGAATACCTCGTCGGTCGCCGCCGCATCTCACGCGAGGAGCTCAGCCTCGCGCTCGCCGTCCTGCCACACTATCAGGGCCGCCTCGGAGACACGCTGGTTGCGCTCGGACTCGTGACGGCGGTGGAAGTCTTCCAGGCGATCCGCGATCAGGGACGCGATCGCGTCGCCGACCTGTTTTCGTGGACGTCTGGCAGCGCGCAGCTTTACCGGGGACAGCTCGCGCAGCACGTCGAGTTTCCGCTCGACCTCGATATCGGGACGCTGCTCATCGCCGGCATGGAGAGCCTGTTGTCGGGCGAAGCCGCGATCGACCGCTACCGCCCGCGCCTCGCAGCGAGCGTCGGACCCGCGACGCCTGGGCGGCCGACGCTCGCCAGCGTAAAGTGGCCGGCGACGATCGCCAGCACGCTCGCCCTGACCCGCACCCCCACGCGCCTGTCCGACCTGCTCGCGAGCGCCACGCGCGGCGGAGCGAGCACGACCGGCGCCGTCCTGCGCGCGCTCGAGATTCTCATCGAAGCCCAGCTCGTCGCCTTCCTGTAGTCACCGACCACATGCATGCATCATGCACGCATACGCCGGCATCGTCAGCGGCAGAAGCGCCGCCACGCGTCCGGAATGGGCTGCCCGAGCAGCCGCTCAGCGCCAGACGCGTCGACCAGCACGAACGCGATTTCGCCCTCGAACACGCACTCGCTGCCCTGATCCAGCGTGACCGCCACGCGCACCGACCGCGTGCCCTGGCTGCTCACTCGCCCCCTGCCCACGACCTCCGCCCCCAGCCGCACCGGGCGCTTCAACTTGCCCGAGACTTGCGCGGTGAAGCCGAACTTCTCGAGCACGCCAATGATCGTCCACGCGCCGATCTCGTCGGCGAGCGTAAGCACGAGCCCTCCGTGCATGATGCCGGGAGGCCCTTGATGCAGCTGCCCCGGGGTAAAATAAGTGACCACGGAGTCACCTTCGCGCGCAAACGTCAGCCGAAAGCCGGTTGGGTGGTTCGGAGCGCAACCGAAGCAGGGCTGATCGGGGCCGAACAGCTCAGGATCGAGGAGCATCGCTGCGCCTATTGGGCGTCGTCGGCCTCGACCGCGCCGCCCTTCTTGAGCGTGCCGCCGGCCGCCTGAAGCAGGTAGTCCTCGATGAACGGATCGATGTCGCCGTCGAGGACGCCATCGACCGCCCCCGTTTCGTGAGCGGTGCGCGTGTCTTTCACCAGCCGGTACGGCGCGAGCACATAGTTGCGGATCTGACTGCCGAAGTTGATCGCGCTCTTGGTCGCCTGGAAGGCGTCGTTGGCTGCGTTGCGTCGCTCGAGCTCGAGCTCGTAGAGCTTCATCTTGAGCATCTTCATCGCGTTGGCGCGGTTTTGATGCTGGCTCCGCTCGGCGCGGCACACGATGTTGAGCCCCGTCGGGATGTGCCTGAGGCGCACCGCGGTCTCGACCTTGTTCACGTTCTGGCCGCCCTTGCCGCCCGCCCGCATCGTCGTGATCTCGATGTCCTTGTCGTTGACGACGATGTCGATGTCGTCGTCGGTGTCCGGCATGATCTCCACGGCCGCGAAGGCGGTCTGACGCGTGTGATCGGCGTTGAACGGGCTCATGCGAACGAGGCGGTGGACCCCCATCTCGCCGCGCAGGTAGCCGTAGGCGCTCTCGCCCTGAACGGTGAATGAGACGGCGTCGATGCCGGCCTCCTCGCCCTCCTGATAGTCCACGATCTCGGTCTTGAAGCCGCGGCGCTCGCACCAGCGCAAGTACATGCGCAGCAGCATCGCCGCCCAGTCTTTCGCATCGGTGCCGCCCGCGCCCGGGTGAATCGTCACGATCGCGCTGGCGTGATCGGCTGGCCCCGAGAGCATGCGCTTGAGCTCCATCGACCGCACGCGCCCCGCGACCGCCGGAAGCAGCGCGACGGCCTCATCCATCGTCGCCTCGTCTTCGACCTCGGCGCCCAGCTCAAACAGCACGCGCACGTCTTCAACGTCGCGTTCGAGCTTCTCAAAAGTTTCGAGCGACTGCTCGAGCGCGGAGCGCTTTCGCGTCACGGTTTGCGCCTTGCGCGCGTCGTCCCAGAAGCCCTGCACGAGCGTCTGTTCACCGAGCTGATCGATTTGCCGCTTCAGCCTCGGGACGTCAAAGATGCCCCCTTAGCGTCGTGAGGCGCCTTTGGAGGTCTGCGAGGGAGCTGCGGGCTTCTGAGGGCAACATGGCGGCGCAATCTGAATGGTTGTGCGCGCCTGCGTCAAGCGGTCACGGCGAAGCCGGAGCGGCGTCGCCTCCGCTCTGCCGCGCAAACCAGAGCGAGAACCAGCCCCCCGTCAGCACATCGAGCGCGCCCGCGCCCTCGATCGCGCGGAGGTCGGCTTCGATGCGCTCTGCCGATTCGGACGGGGCAGTCGCGGATTCGACGCGCGCCCGCTGCCATTTCGAGAGCGCTTCGAGCGTGTGGTTCGCGAGGCGAAGTCGCTCGATGAGGCGCTCCGACCGCAGCCGCTCCACCGCCACCTCTTCGTCGGCGAACATCAGGCGATCGAGCTTGAAGAGCGCGCGCGCCTCGAGCAGCGTTCGATTGCCCGAGTAGAGCCCCGACGACGCGCTGTCGTCGCCCGGGGCCACCGCGTCGTGCGCAGAGCGAAGCACGCGCAAGTGAATTTCCGGCAGCACTGCGCTCGCTCGCGCACGCGTCGCGACGCTCGCCAAGCGGCCGTCGTCCGCCAACCCCGACCATCTCCACGCAGCAGCGACCGCTTGGCGCGCGACCGCCGGCGTCACCAGGATGGCCGCCGCAGACGGCATGGGCGAGCGGCGCGGGAGGCTGACCGGCGGGTCAGCCATCGCCGTTGGCGCCGCGGCCGCGGACTTCGAAGCCATGCGGTCGAGCGGCAACCCGACTGCCGCAAGCACCCCGAAGCCCTGCCCCGACGGCGCCCATGCGACGTAGCCGGTCAGCGAAAACCAAAGACCATTTCGCGACTCTGCGTCGCTCAGCGGCGACGCGCGCGCAGCCTTCGCAGCGGCGAGCAAACACACGAGCGAGCAGATGACAGACGACGTGATGTGGCGCATGGGGCGCGCAATTCCACGCGCCGTGCCAGCGGCCAATCCAGCTGTTTCAGCCTCGTTTCGTCGTGCGTGGCGTGGCCCGGACAGCTCCGGGCCGTCCGGGGGCCAGGCCGATCAGTGCCCCTGTGGCCGGGTCGCCGGGCGCGCGTTCCAAAGCGTGAGCGCCAGGCCAAGGCCGAGTAGCGCGGGCGGCACCATCGCGATCGGCCAGCTCCGCCAATTGTGCGCATCGTGCGCCGCGGCTCCGTGGGGCAGCACGCGGCCATAGACGAACGCTTGCGTCGCGCTACCAAGGTAGACAAAGCCGTCGATGATCCCGGTCGCCATGCCCGCTCCGCGCTTGCCGCCGAAGTCAGCCGACGCCGTTCCCGACAGCATGCCGTGCACCCCAATGACGCACAGGCTCATGAACACCACCGACCAGCCGAGCGCCGGGCTCCCGAGCACCGCGAGCGCAACGCCGGCGCCCGCGAGCAGGCCCGCGTACAGCACAGTGACCACGGGTCCGCGGCGCGAGCCGAACATCGCGTCGGAGATGAACCCGGCGAACACGCCGCCGAGGATGCCGGCCACGCACGTCACAAGGCCCCAGTTCGAGAACACAAACTCGCTGACGGCGCCGACGTCCTTGGCGTAGCTGCGTCCCCACTTCATCACAGCCTGACGCAGGAACCCCGAGCAGAACTCGATCACGACGATCGTCCAGATCACGCGCTGCGAAAACATGCGCTTGGCGAGCGCCCACAGGCCCGGCGTCTCACGTTCGCCTTCATAGCTGGCGTCGCCGGTATCAAAGTCGGCAAAGCCAGCTTCGCCCGGGCTGTTGCGGATGAGCAGCCAGTCGACCACGAAGAACAACGCGAGCACCCCGGCCGGAACGAAGAACAGCAGCGGCAGGGAACCAAGCGCCCGATAGAGCGCGGGGATCCAGTCGTAGGCGAAGTAGAGGCCGAGCGAGATGAGGATCCCGAACACGCCGCCGAGAACTCCCCGCTCACGCGTGTGAAACCACGGGGCGTTGACCTTCACGATCGACACTGCGCCGAAGCTCTGAAAATACATGTTCACGGCCGTCGTGAAAAACAGCCCGTGCCGAAGCGCGTCACCGCTGACCGAGTTGCGCATCGCGAGGCTGAACAGCACGCCCGTCGCCACGTTGGCGGCAGCAGAACCGCCGGCCGCGAGCAGAATCGTCGTGCGCCCGCCCCAGCGATCGGTGAGCGGTCCATTGAGCAGAAAAGCGAGGCCGTATACGACCGCGCCGAGTCCGTCGATGTCGCCGAACTGCTGCTTGCTCAAGAGCCCGAGCCGCTCGAGCTCCGGCTGTACGCCCGACAGGTTGTAGCGACCGAAGTAGAGGAACGCGTAGGTCAGCCCGAGCGGCAGCCAGTTCATCAGGCGCCGGCGCTTGAACGCCGCCGAATGCCCAAGATCGACCTTCGGCAGCCGAGACAAAACGAAGGCGATGACGCCGAGTAGCAGCAGCAGCGCGAGGAAGCTCGACGCGGGACCGGATTGCATCAGGAACTCCATACAATGGGGCGGAGGCGATGCTCCGCATGACTGACCGGCGGGTCAGTTTGGCGGCGGCGGCTCGGGCACCGAAAAGACGCGGAGGTCGAGCCCGCCCGGGTACATGTAGCTGGTCCGCGACCCGTAGCCGTAAACCACGAGGCCAAACGGCGAGGTCGCGTGAATCTCGTGTCCCTCCGAGCCCGGAGGCAGCTGCACGCTCGCCGTGCTGAACGGCTGACCGCCCACGGGCACGTACGCGCTCTGGGGAATCGCCGTTCCGTCGAGTGTGATGACGTTGCCCGTGGGCGTGATGACGTCGATCCAGTTCTCGGCGTAGGTCTTGGGCGCGATGAACGTGTAGGTCGATCGGTACTGCTGCAGCGGCACCGCGGGCGACTGGCTCGGGTCGCCGAGGTCGGGCGAGGGCTCTCCGGCGTCCGGATCGGTCGACCAGTTGGCGTACTCACCCTGCAGATACTCCACGACGTTAACGCGCCCGTTGGCGACGATCGCGAAACTCTTGTCGACGTCGGGCAAATCGACGACGTCGCCGGTGTTGAGGACGACTCCGTTTCGTCCGCTGACCGGCGGGTCAAAGGCGACGAGCGTATTGTCGTACAGCCCCATGATGCGCACCCAAATGTGCTCGGCGTGGGGCGTGTGCGGCAGCGCGACGATGAACTGACTGCCGAGTGTCTGCACAGGGAACATGCTCGACTCAAGGTGGTCGCACGCACGCTTGCCCTGAGGAATGAAGGTGCAGCCATGGCCGCCGAACGCGAGCACCGGCTGGTCGGCCTTCACGATCGATCCGGAGAGGTCCGAGTTGTAGACGGGCTTGCGCACGTCGCCGACCACCGAAAACATCTCGAGCACGTCGCCCGAGTCGAGCGTGTACGTGTAGCTGTCTCCGCGGACCATCGTCGCGGGACCGTTGTTCGGCACGCCCTGCACGTTCCCCGCCGGAAACACGGTCACGTGCGTGTTGTCGACCGTCGCCGTGATGGCCATAAACCCCGGCGTGGCGCCGAACGAAGGCCAGCCCACCACGCCGTAGTCTCCCGTCGCGACGTTCGCGGGCAAGAGCAGCGACGCGTCGTTGGAGTACGAAAAGCAGTGGTCGCCGGCACCGCCGTCGCCAAATCCCGGACAACCCGCTCCGGCGTCGATTTCATATTCGAGCGCGTTGAACTGGTAGACGCTGACCGGGAGGTCAGTCGTGAGGTGGTAGGCGCCCTTCTTCACGATGCGGCTCGGCCCCGGATCTCCGACCACGGTATTGTCGTCGAACTGCGGGCCCTTCAGCTCCTTCACCCACGGCAGCGGAATCGCCTGCACCGAGTTCGGCGGAACCTGCACCGAGATGGGCTGCGCGAGCGCGCCTGCGCTAACGCTGACCGTCACTGCGGTTGAATGCGGATTCGACACCGCCACGGCGTAATCGAATTTCTCGTAGACGGGATTAAGCGTCACCGTCGGCCAGTAGTCGCAGCCGATGTAGCTGTTGCGGTCCTTCGACTCCTTACAAGTCTCGGGGATCGGTGAGACGCTTCCGCCACCCTCGGTGCTCAGCTGGACGTCGCCGAAACCCGGGGTCGCCGAGTCGTCACTCTTGCCGGCGTCGAGCGTCGCATCCGATCCGCCCGAATCTACGGTCGCGACGACGGGCTTGTCGCCGCCGCCGCACGCCCACAGGATCGCGCCCGTCACGCCAAATGCTGCCGCTACGCCGATAATGCCGAGTTTGCGCATGCTCTTACCTACCCGTGACAGGGCTGCCGATGGAGGCCGAGCCCCAGCGGAAGTTGTCAATGTTGACCGCCGAGTCAAGAATGCCGTCTCCTTCGTCGAAGACGATGAAGCTCAGCGTGAAGGTCTCGCCCGGTTCGATGGGCGCCGAGGTCTTGAGCCAGTTGGTGGCGCCGCTGCCCTTGTTGAGGTTTCCGACCGTGAGGCTCGTCGTGCCGTACTTGATGTCGTAGCCGGTGCCCGCGATCGTCGACAGCGGCTGCTGACAAGTGTGGGTGTAGCCGAGTTTGTCGCTCAGCACGACGTCGTTGCAGGCGCTGAAAAACGAGTTATTGACGTTGATGCGGCCGCCGCCGGGATCGAACGCGATCTGCGTCGGCGCCTGATACTTCTTCGACGTCAGCATGACGAGGAACGTGTCGTTGTACCCGCGGCACGCGTACGCCGGGTACTCGGTCGAGAAGAAGTTGAAATCGAACGTGAACGAGCCCGCGTTGATCGGCGCCGTAAGCGTCAGCCGAAGCTCGGAATAGTCGTGAATGCTGACGTTCGCTTCGTTCTGCCCCTGACCGCACGGGTTCTTGTTTTGCACAGCTGTCAGCGGTGACGGATGCACGAACGTGTTGAGCAGATCGGTGCCGTCGCCCGGGCGATACCCTGGGGTGTCGGTGAGGTCGTCCGAGATGCCGGTCGACATGAACGCCATGAAGGAGCCCGCGTGGGGAGAAAAACCGTTGCCCATGTGCTTCGTGATGCGCTTCGAGAGCGACGAGACCGGACCGTACCAAGCAGCCTTGGTGACCACGGTGCACTTGGCGTTGTCGCAGATATCTGCGGCGGTTGCGTAGTCGCTCGCGACCGCGCCGTGCCCGGAGACGAGGCTCCCGTCACAGATTCGACGATTGTCGATGACCCCGTCGCAGTCGTTGTCGATGCCGTCTGTGCCGACCGAGTCTCCCGTCGTGCCGTCAGAGTCGAACGCGCACGGATTGACCAGCGAGTCATGATCGTTGCAGTCACCGGCGCAGGTCGTAAAGCCGTCGCCGTCGGAGTCGAAACAGTAGCTCGACCCGTCCGGCTTCGCGAAGCCGTCGAACGCGTACGCCGCGTCGGTCCCCGCGGCGGACCCATCATCGCCAGACCCGCTGTCGGCGCCGAGCGAGCTGTCGACGCCGCCGCTGTCGAACACGAAGAGCGGCGCATCGGCGCCGGCGTCGGGCGAAGAGCCTCCCGAGCCCGAATCGCCGTCGAACGCTGGATTGGTGCTGTCGCTACACGCCGCCAGCATACCAATCAGCAGCGGCCATCCGAGGTGGGCTGATACGAACCGTTCCTTGCTTCTGCGCGTCTTCATGATCCCTCGAAGCGTATTGGCCAGGTGCGCGGCGAAACGCGCGACGGCAGGCCCGTAAACCGGACCCCTCGGTTGAAGCTATCAGAGCTGTGCGCGCGGGCCTCCTTCAAAATTGTGCAGCGCCTCAATTGGCCCGGGCTCGCGCCGAAGCCTTGCGCAGCGAGCGCAAACCTGACTAGCTGCCGGGCGTGGGCAAGGCTCTCGTCACCGCCGTAAACGTCAAAAAGTCGTTCATCCACATGGGTCGCACGCTCGAGGTCCTGCGGGGCATCGACGTGTCGATCGATGAAGGCGAAATCGTCGGACTGGTCGGGCAGTCGGGCGCAGGCAAGTCGACGTTTCTGCACTGCCTCGGCACACTCGACGTGCCCACGAGCGGCTCGCTGAAGATCGCAGGCGAAGAGGTGATGAGCATGAGCGGCGCGCGCCTCGCCGAGCTGCGCAACCGCTCAATCGGGTTCGTGTTCCAGTTTCACCACCTGCTGCCTGAATTCAATGCGCTCGAAAACGTGATGATGCCCGGCCTCATCCAGGGCCTTCCGCGCGCCAGGATCGAAGCCCAGGCGCGCGCGCTTCTCGAAGAAGTGGGGCTCCGCGATCGCGTACTGCACCGGCCCGGCGAGCTGTCTGGCGGAGAGCAGCAGCGCGTCGCGCTGGCGCGATCCCTCGTGCTCGATCCGAAGCTCATCCTCGCCGATGAACCGACCGGCAACCTCGACTCGGCGACGAGCGATCAGATTCACCAGCTCTTTTTCGACATCAACAAGCAGCGAGGCACCACGCTGATCGTTGTGACGCATAACCTCGGACTCGCAGCCAGCATGCCCCGGGTCGTCACGCTCAAAGACGGGCGCGTCGAGAAAGACGAAAGACGCGCGGCAGCGACTCCGCGCGATCCGTCATAGTCGTTAGAGATCGATCTGCGTGCCCAGCTCGAGCACCCGCTCTGGCGGCAGGCAAAAGTGCTCCGACGCCGAGCGCGCGTTTCGCAACATGAAGCCAAAAATGGCCTCGGTCCAGGCTCCCATCTTGCCACGACCGGTCGCGACCAGCGTCTCGCGACCGATGACATAAGTGACCGTCGACAAGTCGATCGGCAGGGCGCGCTCGCGCACGGCCCGCTCGAGGAATGCGGGCACATCGGCGGTGTCCATGAAGCCCACGTGCGCAACGACTCGATAGAGGCCGGCGCGGGCGTCGAGGGCGATGACATCGACGGCCTGTTCCGGCGCGACGAACGGAACATGCTCGGACACGACGGTCAGAAGCACGACCTGCTCGCCGAGCACGCGCAGCTGCGACGCCTGCTGTTCCATCGTGCGCGGAATGCCCTCGCGCAGACTGGCGAGGAAGACGCTCGCCCCCTTCGTGCGCCCAAGCAGTCGATCGTCGAGCCCTTCGAGAAATCGCGCGACAGGCAGCGTGCGCAGCGACATGCGCTCGGCGAGGAGTCGGCGGCCGCGGCTCCACACCAGCATGAGCGCGCAAACGACCACCGCGATCGCCACCGGCACATAGCCGCCGTCGACGAACTTGGTGAGGTTGGCGACGAAAAAGGGGATATCGAACAGCAGAAACAGCGCGAGCAGGGGGGCCGACTTGTAAGCCGGCCATTTCCAGGCTCTGCGCGTGACGTGATAATAGCAAATCGAAGTAATTCCCATGGTTCCGCTCACCGCGATTCCATAGGCCGCGGCGAGCCGGCTCGACGCGCGAAAATTCATGACGAGCAGCACGCAGGCGATCGCGAGGGCCCAGTTGAGCTCGGGGAGGTAAATCTGCCCTTCCGCTTCTCGCGAGGTGTGGCGCACGCTCACCCGAGGAAACATCCCGAGCTGCACCGCCTGCTGGGTCAGCGAAAAAACGCCGCTGATCAAGGCCTGTGAGGCAATCACCGTCGCGACGGTCGACAAGCCGACGAGCGCGTAGGTCATCGGCCCGTGCGGCACCTGCGCATAAAACGGATTTTCGATCTTCTCCGCCGTCGACAGAATGAGCGCACCCTGACCAAAATAGGAGAGCACTAGGGCCGGAAACACCAGGGAGACCCAACTGATGCGAATGGGCTTCGCCCCGAAATGGCCCATATCCGCGTAGAGCGCTTCGCCGCCCGTCACCGCGAGCACGACAGAGCCAAGGATCGCGAGTCCGCGGACGCCGTGATGGGCGAGGTAGGACACCCCGTATGAGGGGGAGAGCGCCACCAGCACCCCCGGCGCTTTGACCACGTGAATCGCGCCAAGCACGCCGATGGTGCCAAACCAGACGAGCATGACGGGCCCGAACAAGCGCCCGATGCCGCCCGTTCCCTTGCGCTGGATCGCGAAGAGCCCAACGAGGATGACGCACGTGATGGGCACGACATACGGTTGCAACTTGTCGGTGGCGACCGCGAGCCCTTCCACGGCCGACAGCACGCTGATCGCCGGCGTGATCGCGCCGTCCCCGTAGAGCAGCGCCGCTCCGATGAGCACAAGAACGGTCAGCGGAGTGGCCCCGCCCTTGCGCCCCACAACGCCCGGGACAAGGGCAAGAAGCGCGAGGATGCCCCCTTCGCCGTGGTTGTCGGCCCGCATGATGCAGACGAGGTATTTGACCGTGACGACCATCATCAACGACCAAAATATGAGCGAGAGCACACCGAGCACACTCGCCGGCACGTTCCCCACGCCGTGCTCGCCGTTGACGCACTCGCTGAGCGTATAAAGGGGGCTCGTGCCAATATCGCCAAATACGATGCCGAGCGCGCCGAGGGTGAGCGCGCTCATCGATCCGTGCGGCGTGTGCGCGGGCGACCCCTCCGCGGGCGGATAGGTCGACGGGGCAAAGGAGTTCGGCGCGGGAGCGTCTGACATGGCCGTCGCAGCGTAGGGGAAATGACGCCAGAAGCGTCAATCCGTTGGCGCTCGCTTCGAATTTTTTCCGGCGATTTGTCTCGCGTCAGCCGCGGCGCGATCTTTGCTTTTCGTCTCCGACATGAGCCTCGTCGGCGCCGTCTCCACGCAATCCCTCGGCCTCGGCGACGCGCCGAGCGAGACGCGCGCAACGAGCCCGGAGTTCGAAGCTACCCTGCGCGCGCGCACCGGCGAGGTCTCCGCCGAGCGAACGCCCCTTTCCGGCACACAGGCCGCACGCGCCATCAGCGACGCTTACCGCGCGCGATTCGGTGAAGCGCCGAGTCAGAAGATGCTCGCCATCCTCGGCGCCCAGTGGTCGCTCGAGACGGGCGGCGGCCGCTCGATGATGAATTTCAACTTCGGCGGGATCAAGGGCACCGGCCCGGGCGGCCTCACCGTAAAATACAACACCGTCGAAGGCAGCGGCCCCAGCGAAATCAAAATCAAGGACCGCTTCCGCGCGTACAACAACGCCACGGAGGGAGCTGGCGATTACCTTCACGTGCTCGAAAAACGCTTCCCCGGCGCACTGAAAATGGCACGCGCCGGGGACGCGCAAGGCTTCGTTCACGAGCTCAAACGCGCCGGCTACTTCACGGGCTCAGAGCAGACGTACACCGGCATCGTCACCGACCTCGCCGGCCGAGCCGAACGCGAAGGCTTCGACGCCCTGGGCAAGTCGACCGGAAGCACGAGCTCCCGCGCAGTGCCCGTCCACAAGGACGCCACCGGAGCGCCTCCCGCGATCGACGACCTGCAGATCGAGCTGCTTCGGATGACGCACGCGCTCGACGAAGCCGCGCTCGGCATCATGGGCGCTAAGGAGCCCAGAGCAACGAACGCGAGCGATTGGATGCACGATCTTCGCGCGAATCTCGAACATTCGCGCCCAGGTCAGTAGCGAAGCGACAGCGACGCGTAGAATTCGGACGACTCGCGAAAGTAGAGATAGGTGTGAGAAACGCCGTCGTGCAGCAGCGAATTGTAACCAAGGGCCGGGTCACCTTCGGCGACCGCCAAATGGAGATCAGCCTTCACGCCACTCACTTCGGGCAGCTCGTAGGCCACATAAACCTCGCCGCCGTAGGATTGGGTAATCGGCTGCTGGCTATACTGGGGATCCGCTACCGCGCCGAAAAAGGCCGATTGCGGCTGCGACTGCGGCCGAAGAAACCACGTGTAGCCCGTATAGCCTTCAACGCCGATTGTCAGCGGCGCATGAAACGGCATGCGAACGCGCGCCCCAACCGACGCGGAGAAGCCAGCCAGAGGGTTGGGCGTGGCACCGTTACGCGGGGAGTCGTACTGCTGAAGGAAACCCGTGCCATTCACGCGAAGCGTGGTGTTGACGTACTTGCCCCACGCTTTGTCATACCCCGCGGTAAGGCGGCCCGCCCCGAGACTGCCCGCCTTATAACTCACGAACGACGTCGGCAACGACACAGACGCGCGCGTCACCAGCTGCGAATGGCCTGGCAGCTCGAAGTAGTGCCCATAGCGAATGGTCACGTCGTCGAGACGAAATCCGGTTTCGCCCGGGTCGGCGATAAAGCGCTGATAAGCCCCCAGGAATACCGTCACTGAATCGCTACGCGTCGGAAGCCACGAAGCGTTGGCCTGATAGTAATTAAAGAGCTTATCGGGCCCGAACCCCTGGAGGTCGGTCTGTACAAAGAGGCGATGCGTCTCGAACCCCGCCCCAACTTCCCAAACGCGCTCCGTGGTTGGACGCTCCGAAGATCGGTCACGGCTGAGCTCATTGCTGTCGGTTGAGGCTCCGTTGCTGACGCTACCGCCGCTCGAAGACGAAGACTCGGCGTTGCGCTGCCCCTTGACCGAACTCTCCTTGCCGCCAGCGCCCTGCGCGACAGGCCCTGCAAGCAGCAGCGCCGAAGCGAGGGAAGCGACGAGGACCGCGTGTCGCCCTCGGAGCTTGCGCGCGAGGGGCGACATGGGATTGCGATCCATCGAGGTCACCGATACGTCGTGTAGGCGTCGAGGAAATACTTCATGGGCAACTCGAGCCCGTACGCGCTGCCGGGGTAGGCGCCGTCATCGAGCTGCGTCACCACGTCGTCGTTATACGCGCGAACAATGATGTACGACGCAGTGTTGCGGTCCTTCAGCACTGCGACGTACTGGTTTCGATCAGGGATATACGACCAGATCCAAACGCGCTTGTCGGGCCCGACGAACTCGTTGTGCGGGTCGCTCCCGACGCGAGGGTCATAAAGGCAAGTCGACAGATCGTTACACTGGTTGTTCTGAACTGCGATATTGCGGAAGTATTCCAGGAAATCCTGAACCCGGTTGAATACCTGCCCGCCGATCCAGTCCCGGACGTCGACGCGTCCGCCGAACGCCGGCGAGTGCGTGTCCTGCGCAAACTGCGTTACAGCGAGGGGCCGGAAATAGGGATAGACGTTGTACTGCCCGCCCACCATCGAGTCGACTGCGTCCTCCGCCACGGAATTGAACGTCGAGTCTCCAAGTCCCTCGTAGCCGGCAAAGTAGGCGCCGGCCTGATTCTGGTCGTAGTTGTCGGCGGGCCAAAGCCCGACCCAGCTTTGCATCGCAAAGAGCTTATCCAAAATGATGCCCTGTTGCGTGACGTCGCCGAAGAACTTGTCGTAGACGGTGCCGAACGGGCGCTCACCGCTACCCTGCTGAATGATGCCCTTGTGATAGGCCGCGACCATCTGATTCGCCGAAGAGAGCTCTGCGTTGAACTTGTTGGTCAGCTGGTTGAAGTATTGAAGATCCGATCCGTTCGGATCAGGATTTTTCACGCCGATTCGGCGCAAGTTGTCAGCGAGCTCGCCGCCGCTCCAATCGTAAACCCAAAGCGACAGGAACCGCTTCATGTCGTAGAGCATGGTCGCGGGCACGTCGGCGTAACGGGAGTTATCCCAAAACTTGCGATAGACCCTGAAGTTACGCCAGTTGTATCCCCACTCGGAGCTGATGATCTGATTGGCGATGATCTCGCTCGGTGTGGTCCCCATGTCGCCCTGATGGCAGAGGGGCGTGTACGCGAGGTGATGCTCGTCGCACCGGAGGAATTGAACTTCTTGGCCGTTTGCAAATCCGAGCGGATCCTTCCAAGGACTCGTCGCCGAGCTCTGACCTGAGATCGCGGTGCCCGACTTTGAGCCGTCCGTGCAGTCAGCGGAGCTGTTGTCCTTGCAGCTGTTTGCGTAGATCCAACCGATCGCTGCGGTGTCGTAAGGCGCCCACCCCTGATGCCAGAACACGCGGTCGGGAGCAGCGTTGTATTCCATTACGCTGTTCGAGAGAAACGAGTACCGCGTGCGTCCCGCGCCGTCTTTGTAGGTCGGGAAGTTGGGCTGGTCGACGGACCCCATGAAGTTGTGCTCGAGACCCATCGCGTGGCCGAACTCGTGCCAAATGACCTGCGTCCAGTACGTGTCGATCAGGTTCTGAACCCACTCGGCCTTCGTCTCCCACTTGCCGGCGACGCAATGGCGGGCGTCGCGGGCGATGATCTGCTCGAACGAGAAGGCATCTGGCGCGTCGCGCTTGATGTACGGAGTGCGGGCCACCTTTGCGCGCTCGAGGTTATGGTGATTCGTCGTGAGCTCGCGCATCCGGTTGAGGAAGCTCGCCGCGTTCGCCAAGCCGTTAGGTCCCTGGTAGGAGTAAGGATCCTTGCCATGGTCGATATCGGCCGCGCGCTGATGGAACTCAGCCTCGTCCTTCATCATCTTCCAATAGGCGTCAGGCCCGTATACGCCCTTGCCGCCCTCGCGAACGACGTAGGGGTTCATGTCGGGGTCCGCAAAGATCTCGTACGGCGCCAAGGCGTAGTACGCGTGACGGAAGTCATCGTCCTGCGGCTGAATGAAGTCGCTCGGCCCAAGCGCCCCATAGGCCGACGCGGGCCGATTGAGGTACTGCTGCATCTTCGAGAAGAGCGTATTTTTGGCGTTCACTGCCTGCAGATCGGTCGCCACAATCGGAAGCGTATCGCCATCCTTGCAGTTGGAGGGGCCATCCGCCCACTCGCCGGGAGCGTTTACGCCGTTCGCGGGAGCCGCGCCAATGCTCTGCAGAAAGGCGTCGATTCGCTGAACGTAATAGTCCTTGATCGCGAAATCGTTGAACACGATCGTGTTCGACAGAATTTCGGCAGTGCGCGGGTCGATGGCGGGCTCGGTCACCCCAGCAAAACTCGACTGCATATCCCTGTCCGACATCCACCGCAGCCAGTGATAACGAACGTCGCCAAACGCGCGCGGCTTCGCCCCGTCCTCCAGGTCCTCGTTGTTGTTCTTGAACTCGACGACCGTCTGCGTGCCGTCTGCGTGCTTGGCGCCGGAAGCGACCAGGATCGCGTTCGTCTGCGCCCGAATCGTCGCAGCGCCCGCCGGCTCACTGTCAGCACAGGCCTTCGTAGATCCTGCGTCGGACGGAGGGGTGCAAAACGACGTCTTATATTTCAGCGGAAAATTGGAGTCGAAATACCAAACGATGTCCTTCGCCGGATCAAAGCGCAGCACCAGCTCCCGAGACGCGAGCATGCCGCTCGTCTCGTCGCGCGACTCGCTGTACCAGGTCAGCGGACCATATTTATGCCAGATCGGGTCCTTCTCGGCCAAAACGAGCGGCTTGTAGGTCAGGGCAGAATCAGCGACAGCGCGCCGCATCGAGTACTTAAGATTCATGGTCACATTGGGGCGCGAAATGGCCACCGCTGGCTGCCACTGCGCTCCGTACGCATCAATGCACTCGGCGAGGTC
This sequence comes from Myxococcales bacterium, assembly GCA_947473045.1. GTDB lineage: Bacteria > Myxococcota_A > Polyangia > Polyangiales > Polyangiaceae > JANYHY01. Next base: position 22,884 of record CANJCO010000043.1, read on the forward strand.
CGTGCGTAGGGGCACGGTCACTTGCACGCTCCACGAAAGATAGTCCTGAGTCGGGTCGGCACCCTGCACTTGCTCGACAGACTCCGGCAGGAGCGACGTGGTCGCCTCACCGACGCTCGCGCAGTGATTGAGCAAGTCGGGCATGCCCATACCAAGCGCGTTCACGTCGCTCAGATCATTCTTCGCAGGATTCAGCTTGACCCACTGGCGCTGCTCCCACGGTAGTTCCTGATTCTCCTCGTAGAAGTTCGTCTGCTCGCCATCGAGGTTGACCCGGTATTTAAGATCGACGTTCGAGGCGTTCCACGAATCGAGAACCATCGGCGTCTTACCCTGACTCGGAAGCGCAGAGAGCTCCTTCATGTCCACCATCTCGAGGTGGTCCTGGGTTACCCGAAAGCGCACGAGGTTGCCGATGCTGTGAGCACCCGCAAAAAAATTCAGGTCACCAAGAGGGTTGGGCGAGGACGTCTCGGTAATCGTCGTGACGAGGTACCAGCCGGAGTCGTCGACGGGCTTGCCGTTGGCTGCTGCCTCGCCAGGTCGCACGAGGAAGTCCTTTCGGAAATAGACGTTCTCGTTAAAGACGCCGTTGCGGGCAGGACGGCTGGCAACGCAACCCGAGGCTGACGCCGTTGCGACCAGCGCCGCAAAAGCCAATGTAGCGCGGAGAATGGATTTCATGTGGCTCTTACCTCACTGCCCTGGAACGAAAAGAACCGTGTCCACCACGCGGCCGAAGCCGCCGCCCTGCGTGATGCCAAGGCGCACGCCGTACGCGAGCGAGGTGATGTAATCGGGGTAGTTGTTGTAGGGGCTAAAGCGAACGATCATTCCGCACGCGTCAGACGCCGTTTTGTGTTTCGAGATCCAGTCGAGCAAGCCAGCGACGGGGGCATACATTCGCGCGTGGAGCACGGAGTAGGTATCCGGATCGAAGCAAAGGAAGACGTCGCCGAGGTAATCGGTCGTCTCCACGCCAAGGAACTGGACGCCCTTGGTTTGGTCATTCGGGTCCACAAAGTCGTAGTCGACGTTGGCCGACAGCGTCGTCCCTGAGAAGTCGAGCTGGTAGGTCTCGATGAACTTGTCACGCGTCCCGCTGAGGGCGATCGGGAAGCCAACGCCAGGCTGCTTCGTCAGCCACGGGATGAGCAAGTCTACGCTCGGATGGTTGCTGTCGAGCGCCGAGAGATAATCGGCCGGGTTGGAGTGTATCGGCAGGTGAATCGTCGCTGACTGCAGATTCGGGTACAGCTTCGTCACTGAAATCGGAGAACCACCACCGCTCTGCGTCTTACCGAGAAAGAAATCCGTGCCGTTGTCAAAAGCGAAGTTCAGATACGGCGTCAGAATCGGCAGGCCATCCTGGCCAAGCTCGGGGTCGAAGTTATCGTCGAGCGGCGGGTTGGCAATCGCATCAGCCTGATCGACCCAATTCTGCTTGAGCAGCGGGCTGCCAAAAATATTGGTCAAGTATGCGTTTGGCTCTTTGGCGAGCGGCAGCGAGCTGTCGGTGCGCATCGCCGCGTAGAGCGCAGTCTCGCCGCGGTAGATGTCTCGCGAGTACTGGTAGGCATCGAAAATGCCGTTGCGAACGTCTGCCTCGATCTCAAGGTCGGTGATGTCCTGTTTGTTCTCGAACGCGTTGTTCGGGTCGGCCTGCGCGAAGCGGCGGTCGACATATTCGGCGATCTCGAACTGTCCAGAACCCACCGAATCGAAGAAGAAGTCGTTCGGATTGAGCGGGGCGTTGGCCACGTCAGACACCTTGAGTCCTGCGTCGGTCGCCGTGGAGGCCAAGTTGTACTTGACGAAAGCTGTTGCCCATTGCTTCCAGAAGAAGCGAGCGTCTTGCGCATCGAGCGGCAGCGCGGACACTTTTCCGCCGCCAAGCACAGCCAGCACCCGCGCATACACGGTCGGAAACGTGTCCCCCGCGACAACGCACGTCGCCGGGTCGATGGCGTTGTTCTTGAGGCCGTTGCAGATGACCACGTTCTGGTGCCCTGGCTTCAGGCCGCCCTTCATCGCAGAGGTCGGCGACGTTCCAAACGCGCGAGCGACTTTGCGGAGGTTCGTGTCGTCGACCGGGCCGGTGTTGGACGGATCGAGCGGGACTACGAAGCCCTCGAGCCCTGTGCAGCCTGCTGCGAACGTGGACGGATTGCCCGTCAGGCAGGCCGGATCGCCGATGGGGTGATTGCCACCGCTGGCGGCGTTCAGCGCGTTTTGGCTGAGGCGAAGGAATTCGGCGTAGACGAAGCCGGTCCCGTGAATGTCCTTCGGCTGCGTCGGGTCGTTGCTCACGTAGTCGTTTGCGATCTTTCCCAGCGACGCCTGGTCGATCTGGAACTGAGTCGCCACGTCGTCGTTCGAAGGCTTGTCCTTGTCGTGAACGATGTCGTTCGCCGGGAGCGTCTTATCAGTAAAGTTTACGTCCACACCGGAGAGGTCAAAGCGAAACCGCTCGTCGCCATGGGAAAGGCCGCCGAGGAGTTTGTTCAGCTCCGTCTGGTCCGCCATCGCGTTACCGGAGACTTGCACGCAGTCTGCGAGCAGGTCGCCGTAGCTCATTCCCATGTGCATATCGCACGTTTTATTGTTGGGTCCGAGCGCCGTTTGGATGGCGTGTGGCCCCGAAGCGTCGAGCGACATCCGAGGATTTGCGAGCGAAAACGGCATAATCTTTTCAAGATAAATGTCGAGATAGCTGACCGTGTATGGCGTCGGTGGAGCTGCCGTATAGCTCGAGACGCGGACAGCAAAGCCCAACGCCGGAATGAAGATATATGCCTGATCACCGAAGTGTCCGGGAATGCAGTGCCCGGAAGCCAGACAATCGGTCTCAACCGGAAGCCCGGGAGCGTAGGTCGCAAACAGGGAATCGGTGAGTTCGGTGACCCAGCCAACCATGTTGGCCTTGTTGACGAAGTCCCACTGCATCGCCGAATAAGGCTGCCCGTTCTTCAAGACAGGGTTGCTCAAGCTGATGTCGAACGTGTCGCCTTTGCGACTCTTGAACTTCATGTGCCCGGTGTAACCCGGCTCGAGGCCCATATAGATGATCTTCCGAGTCGAGACTCGATACTCGAAAATGATCTCCTGATTGTCGCCCCAGGCATTCGTCAAGTTGCCGTCCCCGAACGCGTCGCCGAGGTTCGCGCTCTGGCAATTGTGCGCTTCGGCCTCCTGAACGGTCAGCCCCGGCCAGGTTGCGTCGCCGGCCATGTTGACGCGCGGCCAACTACCCAACGGGTCGAGTCCGAGCGGGGGAACAATGTCCTTGCCGAACAAGGCCCCCCAAGTCTTCTTCTTCGTCGGCGCGTCACAGATTTCCTGGAGATTCGTGCCCCCGATGTCGGTGCCGAAGCCTTGGTTTGCGGGATCGGCGGTCCCGCCTCCCTGCCCGTCGTTCCAGAGTCCGCCGGCGCCGTTCGGCGCAGTGTTAAAGGTCTGCGTCGGGCCGTCTTCGCACGCAGCGCAGACGAGGGAAACTGCAACGAGGGTCACTAGACGGCGCATGGGCTCTCCAACTTTTCCTGATGTCGCGCGCTACGCTGGCGGCGACCGAAAACGGGATGCCCATGCGGTTACAGGTTTGCAGGCGCCGACTCAAGCGCACTCGAATACGTGAGTATGTAAAGCCTTTGAAAGGCGCTGCGTGCGACACAATGCCTCGTTTTTGGCCGGTATTTGCCCAGCGCGCGACGCACAATGCCGCCCTCGCACGGGACGATTCGCCTCAGAACGTGAACGAAATTAACGGGAGCGACAGGGCCACCTTTTGCTGCGGCGCGGTGACATGGGGATCCGGCTGCGGGCTGACGGCGCGCGGCGGTAAGACAGGACCATCGAGGCGCGATAGTCGATTTTCTGTCCAGTCGGCCGTGCCCCACACGCCCATTCCAAGAGCTGCGACGAGCATCAAGCTGCCGGCGAAGAGGAAATCGGTGCGACTCTGACTGCCGACGCCGCCCGCGTCGAAGGCGCCCGACGCGCCCCCGGCTGCGAGGGTAATCGCGCCCGCAATGCCAATCGCACCGGCGCCCGCAAGCAACCAAAGCCCCCGGCGGGCAATCGCCAAGCTTCCGGGTCTCACGGTCACCGAGAGCGCGCCGCCCTTTGCGGCGTCAAAAACAAACGGCCTGGACACTGCGATGCCGACGCCGACAATCCGATATTCCCCTGCTGTCCTGGCGACGATATCGCACGGCGTGACGCAAATGTTCTCCCATGGAGCATCTGGGCCTGCGCGATGCTCGAGATCGGCGACGACGCTACTTTCTAGATGCACTGACACAGGAGCTGGCGGCGAAGCCATCGCCGAGGACGAAAGAGCTGCCGCGGAACAGAGCGTGATGATGGTGAGGATGTGGCGCATGGCCGCGCATCCATGCACAGAAATTCCCGCAACGGCAAGCGTCAACGAAGAAGTTCAGTGCCGACTACTCCAACTCAGCAGCGTCCGCGAATCGATACCCAACTCCGCGGACCGTCTCGATGTACTCGCCCGCCTCCGCCAACTTTTCCCGGAGGCGTTTCACGTGCGTGTCCACGGTGCGAGTCGTAACGTCTGCCTCCACTCCCCACACATCGGAGAGCAGAGCGCCTCGGGTTTGGACGCGATTTCTGCGATCGTGCAGCGTCGTCAACAGACGAAACTCCAGAGCAGTCAGCTCTATCTCCTCGTCCCGAACGAATACCCGATGTGCATCGCGATCCACCCGTAAGGAGCCAAATTCGATCACCGGCGTATTCACGGGCTGCACCCGACTGCGCCGCAGAATCGCTTGAACGCGGAGCAGCAACTCGCGAACACTGAAGGGCTTCACGACGTAGTCGTCGGCTCCGAGTTCGAACCCGACGACCCGGTCGATCTCCTCTCCCTTCGCCGTAACCATCATGACGAGGCATTCTCGGCTCGCGAGGCCCTTCTTGATTATCTTGCAGATCTCTGTGCCGGGAATATCCGGCAGCATCAAGTCAAGCAGCATCAGCTCCGGACGCTGCTCGTCGGCGATCCTCAAGGCGTCGGCGCCATTGAACGCCGCGACGACTTCGTGTCCCGCCTGCCGGAGATTGTAGACCAGCACCTGCGACAGGTCCTTCTCGTCTTCGACTACGAGGATGCGCGCCATAGGGTAGAGCCTAATGCGCACATGTGACACGGCAGTGAAGCGACCGTGTACACCTCGCGACTACGCCGCGCACAAAGCAAAACGGGCGATCCCGCTTAGCGAGACCGCCCGAATCGGGAACGGCATCTGTAGATTACAACTACTTTGCAGCGGCGCGAATGAGAGCTACCAGCCCCTTGACGGTCTCGGGCTTCCCCTCGAGATCGGCGTTGGCGACCATGAGCGGACTCAGCCCAGATGCTGCCCCTCCCTTGACGATCACCAGAGCGAGCTGCTCGTCAGTCTTCGACTTCTGCCAGTCTTTGTCCGCGAAGCTCCGGGGCTTCGGGTTCATCGCAGCAGCAGCAGCGCCGTCTCCCTGCCCGCTCGCGCCGTGGCAAGTCACGCAGCGCGACGCAAAGAGCGCCTTCGCTTCAGCGGCGGCGTCCTGAGAACCAACGGGGGCGGGACCGACGCCCTTGTCCCCGTGACCGCCGTCGCCCCCGCCGGTCGCTTTATGCTCCGTGTCAGCGGCGGCGTGATGCTCAGGAGCCTTCGGAGCTACATATCCCCCGGGAGCGACGTCCCCCGTGGCCAGCGAGAACTTCGCCCCGGCTTGCGTGTCGAGCATCGCGCGATGGCCCGTGTCGTTCGTCGTATAGGCGAAGAACACGCCAATGAAGAGCAGCGAGATAACGAGCACGAGCGAGTTAAACCGGTTGTCGTCCTTCAGGTGCATGAAGAACACACACACGAGCACTGCCTTGATCGACGCGACTACAACGGCAACTGCGAGATTGGCCGGACCAAGGTGGACTCGGGCGATCCCAACGGTCAGCAGCGTGAAAAATATCAGCGCGAAAAATATGGCGAGGTACTGCCTGTAGGACCCGACGTGCGCATGCACTTCGCCATCCGCGGCGTGGGCGTGGTCGTCGGAGTGCTCGTGCGGCTCGTGATTGGTAGTGTCACTCATGGCTCAGCCCTTGTGCCCCGGCGGCACGTAGTCGATGAGGTAAAGAAGGGGGAACAGATAGATCCACACCAGGTCGACCAGGTGCCAGTAGAGCGCCGTGATATCGACAGCCGTGAAATAGCGCTTGGAAAAGTCACCGCGAAGATTGCGCTTGAGAATCCAGATCCACACGCCAATGCCCACGAGGATGTGAATCGCGTGAACTCCGGTCATAACGAAATACAGCGAGAAAAATACGTGGGTGTGGTGGGGAAGCTCCAACGTCTCGGCTACCGGCCCCTTCACGTCCATAGTCAACATGTCGCGCGCAGTGCCGAAGTAACTTCCCGGCAGCAAGCCATCTTCAAACTTGTGGTGGTATTCAAAATACTTCACGACAAGGAAGATGAAAGCGCACACGATCGTCGTGACGATCCACAGCGACGTCTCGTTCTTCTTACCGAGCTGCGAAGAACGAACGGCCAAGGCCGCCGTGAGCGACGAGAAGAGCAGCACGATCGTGTTGACCGTGCCCATCTTCCAGTTCAGCTCGTGCGAACCTGCCGCAAAGGCGTCGGGGTACCAGTTGCGAAAGATTCCGTAGGCAACGAAGAGGCCGCTGAAGAACAGGAGCTCCTGCCCAAGGAACGCCCACATGCCCAGCTTCGCAGCGTCGAATTGCTGCGCGGGCGTGTCGAAATGGTGTTGGAGCCACTTCGGGTGGTCGTGCTCTGCGTCGCTGGCGCTGCTCATCGTTGTGCCTCAAAAAAGAGTGTCATGGTGTCGTGTCGCGCTGCCCTCAGTCCGAGGCGAGCTCCTCGTCACTGGCGAGGTGGTAATCATACGGCCCGCGGGCAAAGACCGGCGGCTCCACGAAGTTGGAGAGCGGAGGCGGCGTCGCCGTCTGCCACTCGTAGCCGGCGGAGTTCCAAGGGTTGCGCGGAGACTTCGCGCCGCTGCGCAACGACTTCAGGAACATGCCGGCCATGATGAACAAGCCGAGGGCGAGCACGAACGCGCCGATGGTCGACACCTGGTGGAAGATCTGGAACTCGGGGAGGTAGTCGTAATAGCGGCGCGGCATACCACGCGAGCCCATGACGAACTGGGAGAGAAAGGTCGTGTTGTAGCCAGCGAAAGCCAGCCAGAACGCCACCTTCGCCGTCGTCTCGTTGTAGAGCTTCCCCGTCATCTTTGGCCACCAGTAGTGGACGCCGCCGATGAAGCCGAAGATCGTGCCGCCGACCATCACGTAGTGAAAGTGGGCTACGACGAAGTAGGTGTCGTGCAGGTGGATGTCGGTCGCGAGCGTCGCAAGGAAGAGGCCCGTGAGCCCGCCGACAGTGAACTGAAAAATAAAGGCGAAGGCGTAGAGCATCGGCGACGCCATTGAGACGCTCGACTTGTACAGCGTCGCCACCCAGTTGAAGATCTTCACGCCGCTCGGAATCGCGACGAGGAAGGTCAGCGCTGAGAAGATCGTGTTCGCAAACTCGCTCTGGCCGCTCGTGAACATGTGGTGTCCCCACACGAGGAACCCGAGCAGCGCCAACGCGAGGCTGCTCATCGCCACAGCCTTGTAGCCCATGATCGACCGGTGCGAGAACGTGGCGATCAGCTCGTTGACGATCGCCATGCCGGGGACGATCATGATGTAGACGGCCGGATGGGAATAGAACCAGAAGAAGTGCTGGAACAAGACTGGATCGCCGCCCTTGTGCGGGTCGAAGATGCCGATGTCGAGGGTGCGCTCAGCAATGAGCAGCAGGAGCGTAATCGCGAGCACCGGCGTCGCGAGGATCTGCATCACGGCTGTTGCGTACATTCCCCAGATAAAAAGTGGCAGGCGCCCCCAGGACTGCCCCTGTGCGCGCATCTTGTGAATCGTCACAAGGAAGTTCACGCCGGTTAGAATCGACGAAAACCCCATCGTGAAGGCTCCGAGCACCATCGCGATAACTGCCTGATTCGTCGTGGTCGAGTACGGCGTGTAGAACGTCCAGCCAGTGTCGACCGAGCCCTTGATCATGCTGTAAACGGCGAACACGGCGCCGAGCACGTAGATGTAGAAGCTCGCGAGGTTGAGCTTCGGAAAAGCTACGTCGCGGGCGCCGAGCATGATCGGCAGCACAAAGTTTCCGAGGGCAGCGGGAACGCTGGGAATGATGACGAGAAAGACCATCACGACGCCGTGAAGCGTGAAGATCTGGTTGTACGTCTTCGCGTCCATGATCGTGCGCCCGGGCGTGAACAGCTCCGCGCGCACAAGCAGCGCGAGAACGCCGCCAAGCAAAAACGCCGTGAGCACCGCGACGAGATACATGACGCCGATGCGCTTGTGGTCAAGCGTCCCGACCCAACCCAGCACGCCCTTGTGCGTCTTGAAAAGGCTGTGCGTATTTTCGAGGTAGCTACCGGCGGGGTCCGCGTGCTCGCCGTCGTGGTGACCGGGCGCGGTCGTTACTGCTGCTCCCATGGCTTTATTCGCTCCTGCAGAATCGGTGAGAAAGAGTTCGTGGACCCTACTTGAGGGTCTTCATGTACGCGATGAGCGCGTCGATCTGCTTGTCGCTGAGAGTGTACGGCGGCATGACGGGGCTGAACCCCGCGACAACCTTCGCATTCGGCTTCAAGATAGACTCGCGGACGTAGTTCTCGTCGACGACCGCGCTGTCCATTCCCCCTGAAAGAGAGCCGTTTAGCGCGACTGGCTGACCGAACATGCCCTTCCAGGTGGGGCCAGTCGCCTTGCTCCCATCCACCGAGTGGCAGGTCATGCACGCATTGTCCTTGTAGAGCTTGCTGCCCCACTGAGCCTCGGTGAGGCCATCGGGGCGCTTGGGTCCCTCTGCCATCATCTTGTCAAAATCGGCCTGCGGAACGACGTGCACCCACGCCATCATCGCCGAGTGCCCTCCAAGGGGAGCCCCCTCGAGCGCCGGGGCAGCGTTGCCCTCCGGCGCGCCGCAGTACTCGGCGCAATACACGGGCGTATCGCCCAGGACCGTCGGGGTAAACGAGAGCATCGTGTACATCCCGGGAACGGCGTCCTTTTTGATGCGCGCCTCCGGCAAGTAGAAACTGTGCAGAACGTCTTGCGCAGAGATGATGAATTTCACCTGCTTGCCCACGGGCACGGTCAGGTGATTCGGCTCGCTCCGCCCGTTGGGGTAGGTGAAGGTCCAAAGCCACTTCTGGCCGGTAACGCGCACTTCCATCGCGTCGTCGGCTGCCATCGCGTTTTTGAGGTAGTCGGTGAACCCCGCGTGAAACAGCCAGATGATGAAGAAGACCGGGAGCACGGTCCACGCCGTCTCGAGTACGGGATAGTGCCCCGTCGGGATGCGCTTATCCCCCGCCTTGCGCTTGTACTTGAAGGCCCAGTAGACCATCACCACGGTGATGACCACCCAGAAGATCATGCTGAACCACCAGATGAAATTGTACATCCAGTCGTAGGACGCCACGTTGGTGGAGACCGAGGGCGGGAGGTCAAAGCTGGTACGCGTCGGGGCAAACATCGTCATGGGTCAAACCTGAGTGGCTTCGAGGCGGGCAAGGTCCCCGCTCTTGGCGTTCGAGTTTTCTTTCGGTGGCGTATTGGTGGGGCCGGGGCCATCGCCGCCGCCCTTGGCATTGCGGCGCTCGCGCAGCCAAAGAGTCGCCAGGAACCCGCCAAAAACGAGCATCGTGACGACACCACCGAGCTGCATCACGCGCGTCGCAACGAGCGTGTATTTCCGGTCCTGCGGGTCGTAGTGGTAACAGTAGAGAATGATGCGATCGACCGTCGAGATTGAGCGGCCTTCCGAGGCTTCGAGGAGACCCAGCTTCAAATCGTTGGGCTCAAACTCGATGCCGTAAAGATAGCGAGCGACCTTTCCGCCAGGCGTCAGCAGCGTCACCGCACTGGGATGCGCATACTCGCCCTGCGCATCAAGCACGTAGTTCCAGCCAACCGCGCCCGCCACGCGTCGAATGTTCGCTTCGTTTCCGACGAGGAAGTGCCACCCGGCCTGCCCTTCCGGTCGCCCGTAGGCGCCAAGCATCGCGGCGCGCTTGTCGGATGCGATGCTCACCGTATCGTGCGGGCTTATGCTCAGTGTGACGACCTGGTACTCGACGCCGGCCGTCCAAGCGATTGACTTCATCGCCGACAATGTCGAATTCTGCACGAAGCTGCAGAGCGTTTTGCACGAGTGATAGGCGAGAACGAGAACGACCGGGCGCTTCCCGTCGAAGTAGTCGCCCAGGCGTACCGCCTTGCCCGTCTCGTCTTGAAACTGGGCATCCGTCGGCAACGCAGCTTTCAAGTGCTCGGTGACGCCAACGTCGACGAGCTCGGCGGGCATGTTGGCCGGGCCCGGATCGTAGGGGTCGGGGAGTCGCGAAGGCTCCGTAGCGCGCGCGGGCAGCGCGAGGGACAGCGCAAAGGCGGCCACCCCCAACGCAGCTGAAAGGCGCGCCACGAAATTCATCAATGACCCGCGTCGCCGGACGTCGCGTGGGTCGCGGACCCGCCGTCGACCACGTGGGTAGCAGCGGTACGGCCAGCATCGCCAACCGAAGCCACGCCGCCGTCGGCAGCGAGCAGCGCACCACCGTCTGCAGAAAGCGGCGCGCCGCCCTCCCCGCCGTCCGCGTCGAGCGGCACGCTCGCATCGAACGGAACCACAAAGTTCGCGACGTCGCGCTTCAAACCGTTCCAACCAACCAGCGGCCCCGTCTCGTCGAACTTCGCCTGCACCGGCGCGATAACGGGCGGCGGGTTCTCGCGCCCCGAGACCGCGAGATTCTTCATCGCGACATCGATGGGCGTCGAACTCTGCGCGAGGTCCTTGCGCTGCGCCGCCTGCAACGCCCGAAGTTGCTCGGGGGTTGAAGACAGGGATCGCGCGTTCGCCTCGGTCATCTCCACGTAGTAGCTCGTCAAGATGAACTTGAGCGAGATGAGGATGAAGACCGAGAGAAGCGCCACCGTGATGATGGTCTTGTTTGCGGTGGGTGATTGATCCGACGCCATGGTTCTCTTAAGCGTTCTGGAACTTGAGGGCGCGCGACAGTCGCGGATCGCCCACAGGGATTAGGGAGTGAGATGCCATGTTGCGGAACACTACGGCCAAGTACGCGCCGACTGCGCCCAGGAGACACGCAGCGTCGATCCAGCTGAAGGCAAAGTCGTCCTGCTTCGGCAGGTTCGGCATCACGAACCAATAGATTTCGACGACGTGCATCGTCAGGATGATCCCCGCGCCAAGCTTCAGCCAGCCGAGCTTCCGCTTGAAGTTGCGCGAGATGATGAGAAAGAAGGGGACCACGAAGTGGAGCCCGACCAGCGCGAGTCCCACCGGGGCCCACGGGCCAACGTCCCAACGACGATGATACCAGGTCGTCTCCTCGGGAATGCCGGCGTACCAGATCAGCATAAACTGCGAGAAGCTGATGTAGGCCCAGAAAACGAGGAAGCCGAACTGCATCTTGCCGAGGTCGTGGAAGTGCTCGACCGTCACTTCCTTCACGAGCATGCCGCTGCTGCGCATCGACATCAGCGTCAAAATCAGCACAGCGTGAATGGCCACGAAGCTCGAGGCAAAAAAGTTCACGCCGAAGATGGTCGAATACCAGGAGGGCTCAAGCGACATGATCCAGTCGAAGGCCCCGCCCGTGAGGGTGAATGCGAGGAATATCGTCGCGACCGGAGCCATGCTCGCGGTGCCGGCGGTAAGCTTCACGTCCTTCGATGTGTCCTGAAGGATCGAGCGGCGAAGCAACCAGCTGCCGAGACCGAACCACACCAGGACGTAGAACACCGACCGTGCGATGAAGAAGTTCTTGTTGAGCCACCACGTCTTACGGCTCATGATCTCCTGCTCGAGGAGCTCTTCGGGATCTTCGCGAACTGTCGCGTGCGCCGCATGACCGAGCACCGCGCCGTGTCCTGCCGGAGCCGGGGCGGCATGGTCGGCAACGGCCGGCATCGCTTGCGAGGGAGCAGGATGCGCGGAGTCGGTGTGCTCTACCTGAGCGAGCATCGAGCTCTCGCCCATAATGACAGCCGCGTGAGGCGCCTCCGCGCCGCCCTCGTGGTGAGCTCCGACGTGGAGCCAACCCGCGAAGGTGGTGTTCATCGTGAGAATCACCGGAACGACGAGCGCCAGAAAAACCACAGTGCCGGAGCCAAAGAACTCGGCGGTACGGCGAACGGTCACGCTCCAGCCGGCGCTCGTGAGGTACTGAATGAGCACCCACATCATCGCGCCGATGGCGATCGTGACCGCAACCAGAAAGCCGAACAGCCATGAATAGGCGAATCGGGTCGGGTTCGACGAATAACCCGCGGCTGCCCCCGCGAGGCCGAGGGCGGCGAGCACGGCGAATACCTTCCACAAGCCCGACCATTGAGCGTTGAGCCGGTAAGTCGGCGCCTCTTTGGAATTGGCGCTGCTCTTTTTGTTCTGCTGCTCGCTCACGGCTTCTTCTCCACGTTCGCGACCTGCGCCTGGCTAACTTCGAGCGCCCGCACATAGGCAACGATCGCCCAGCGATCCTGCACCGTAGTCTGGGGACCATAGGCGGGCATATTCCCCTTCCCGTTCTCGATCGTCGCGTACAGGCGACCGTCGGGCCAGTGCGAAATACCGATTTTGGGATCGTGATAGCTGGGCGGAGCGGGCATCCCCGCGTTCCGCTTCACGACGATGCCGTCGCCCGCGCCGGACAGACCGTGACAGGCCGAGCAATAGATGCCGTACCGCTCTTTGCCGCGTACAAGCATCGCGTCCATTCCCCCCGAAGCCTTTACGACTTCCGGCGGAATGGTGAGCACGTAGCCAGTGTTGTCCTCGAGCACACCGGTGGCGACACGCGGGTCGATCTCGTGCTCGCGCGAGATGGTTCCGTCTACCGGAGGCCGCATATTCCGATGATCGGCGAAGTAGTCGTTCGACTGCTGCATCGAGTACTTCGGCTGGTTGTACATGTTGCGGATCGGAACGATCGGCGGGTCTTCAGACGTCTCACCCCGGCAGCCCGACACTGCGGCAGCCAAAAGCAAAACGGCGGGCGCTGCGTAGTTCATGCCGCGCATCAGTGCGTCTCCTCTTTGGGCGACTCGCCAGCGACAGTCTCTTCGACGGCCTCGATCGCGTCTGCGTGCGTGGCCTCGAGCAGGACCCGCGTCTTCTTCAGATCAAACTTCGGGTCTTCGGCCTCGACCGAGACGAAGAACTTGTCGTCGGACGCAGCGCGAAAGCGGTCGCTCTCGAAGATGGGATGGTGATGACGCGGCAGCCGGTTGAGATGGAACATGCCGAACACAGCCGCAAATGCGGAGAGAAGAATCGTTAGCTCAAACATGATCGGCACGCTCGCGGGGAGCGTGAAGCCAGGCTTTCCGCCAATGATGATCGGATAGTCAACGCCGTTCATCCACCAGATCATGAGAACGCCGATCGACACCCCGGTCAGGCCGCCGCACAGAACGAGGTATCCAAGCGGCGAATCGGGGAGGCCCATTGCCGCGTCCATTCCGTGAACCGGAAACGGAGTGTGGGCATCGAAGTTCTTGTAGCCAGCGTCGCGAAGCTTCTCTGCGGCATGCAGGCACTTGGCCGGAGTTGAGTACTCCGCGAGCAGCAGCGAGGTTCGCTTTCGCGCGGCTACCGCCTTCGGGGGCGCGGGCAGCTCCTTGGGGCCGATGATAATCGGACCCGCCGGCCGCGGCTTCGCGGGCGCATGGTGCTCAGAGGCTTCGGTCTTCTTCGGATCGGCAGCCATATTCATTCTCCGGGCGCGAGAGCCGCATCGCTCTCGGCCGCGTGGTCGTGATGTTCGTGATCGCCGTGTTCTTCAGCGTGGGGGTCTGCCTGAGGAAGCACGCCCTTGATCTCCGCGATCGCGATCATGGGAACCCAGCGGATGAAGAGTAGAAACAGGGTGAAGAACAGCCCCAGGGTGCCGAGGTAAGTGCAAACGTCGACGGCTGTGGGGCGGTAGTAGCCCCAGGACGAGGGCAGGAAGTCGCGGTGGAGGGAGGTCACAATGATGACGAACCGCTCGAACCACATGCCGATGTTGATGAAAATCGACACCGCAAACATGACCGGGATGCTGGTGCGAAGCTTCTTCGACCAGAACAGCTGCGGCGATACGACGTTGCAGGTAATCATCGTCCAGTACGCCCAGGAGTAGGGCCCGAACGCGCGGTTCATGAACACGTACTTCTCGTACGGGTTACCCGAGTATGCGGCGATGAAGAACTCCATGCCGTACGCGTATCCAACGAGCGTACCGGTAACGAGCATGATCTTGTTCATCAGCTCGAGATGTTTCATCGTGATGACGGCCTTCATGCCGTAAACCGCGCGAACGATGAGCATCAAGGTCATGACCATCGCGAAGCCGCTGAAAACGGCTCCCGCGACGAAGTACGGAGGAAAGATCGTCGTGTGCCAGCCCGGCTCGACCGACGTCGAAAAGTCGAACGAAACGACGCTGTGAACCGAGAGAACCAGCGGCGTCGAGAGCGCCGCGAGGATCATGTAGGCGCGCTCGTAGTGCTGCCAGTGGCGGTTCGCTCCGCGCCAGCCGAGGGCGAGCGCCCCGTAGGCGGTGGCTCGCACCTTGGCGAATTTGCCGGTCATGCCCATCGCGCGGTCGCGCAGGCTGGCGAGGTCGGGAATGAGTCCGACGTACCAGAAGAGCGTCGAGACCGTAAAGTAGGTGCTGACGGCGAAGAGGTCCCAGATGAGGGGCGACTTGAAGTTCGGCCAGATGGCCATCGAGTTGGGCAGCGGGAACATGTAGTAGGCGAGCCAAGGGCGACCTACGTGAATGCCCGGAAACATGAGCGCGCAAATGACGGCAAAGATCGTCATCGCTTCCGCGGCCCGGTTGATGGCGGTGCGCCACTTCTGACGGAAAAGGAACAGAACGGCGCTGATCAGCGTCCCGGCGTGGCCGATGCCGATCCACCAGACGAAGTTGGTGATGTCCCACGCCCAGTACACAGGCGCGTTGTTGCCCCAAACTCCGACGCCCTGCCAAACGAGGTAGCCGACCGCGGCGCCGAAGACACCTGCGAAGCTGGCCGCGATGAAAAGTGCGATCCACCAGTTGCGTGGCGCGCTGCGCTCGGTGACCGAAGCGACGGTTTCGGTTACGTCGTGGAAGGTCATTCCCTCTTCCGTGAGGGCGACCTCGCCTAGTTCCTTGATGGGGTGCGTGCTCATCCCATCATCTCCTTGTTCGGGTTACGAACTTTGCCGAGGTGCAGCGTGCGCGGGTGCGTGCCGAGATCGGCAAGCACCGCGTATCCGCGATCGCTCTTGTGGGCCTTGGCGACCTTGCTGCTCGGATCGTTGAGATCTCCGAAGAATATCGCCTCGGAGGGGCAGGCCTGCTGGCACGCCGAGACCACGTCATTTCCGCCGAGGGTCTTGCCGTCGCGGCGCGCTCCGATTTTTCCTTCTTCGATGCGCTGCACGCAGTAACTGCACTTTTCCATGACGCCGCGCATACGCACGGTTACGTTCGGATTGAACTGCATTTTCTCGGTCTCGGGCATGTCGCCGTACATCGGCTCGCCGCGCCAGTTGAGGAAGTTGAACCGACGAACTTTGTAGGGGCAGTTGTTCGCGCAGTAGCGCGTGCCGATGCAGCGGTTGTAGGCCATGTCGTTGAGGCCTTCAGCGCCGTGGGCCGTCGCATTGACCGGACACACGTTTTCGCAAGGAGCTTCTTCGCAATGGACGCAGGCGATCGGCTGGAAGATGACGGGCGGATTACCCGGTAGGTTTTGGTCGCCCTCGGTGCCTTCGATCTTGTTGTCGCCCGTGAAATCGTCGTCGGTGTAGTAGCGATCGATGCGGAGCCAGTGCATCTCGCGGCCGCGGTAGACTTGGTCTTTGCCGACGAACGCAACGTTGTTCTCGCTTGTACAGGCGACGACGCAGGCGTTGCAGCCCGTGCAGGCATTCATGTCGAACGCCATTCCCCACTTGTGGCCGGTGTACTGCTGGCGGTCCCAGAGCGGCAGGGTCTTCGGCGTGGGCGACCTGAACTTCGCGAACTCGGGATTCTCGCGGAACTGTTCGAGTGTGGCGTCGAGGGCGATCGGGCGCCCTTCCATGGAGTGATGGTCCTGAGTCTGAACCAGATCGTACGTCTTGCCCGTAGCGGCGAGCTTCACGCCGTCGGTGAACCCCATGCTCGCTGCGCTTCTCAGTGAGCTGACGTCGAAGCCGCGCCCGTTGCCGTAGCGCCCTGCGGCGGTGCGACCCCATCCGAGGGCGAGTTGGACGCTGTTGTCGACGAGGCCCGGCTGCACCCAAACGGCGACCTCGAGGGTGGCTCCGGCCCTGGAGAGGCTGACGACGTCGCCGCTCTTGAGACCGAGGCGCTTCGCCATCTTCGGCGCGATCAGCGCGGCGTTGTCCCAGACCAGCTTGGTCATCGTGTCGGGGAGTTCTTGCAACCACGGGTTGTTCGCGTGGCGGCCGTCGTGCATTCGCGGGCAGGAAGTAAACGTGATTTCCACGTTTGAATCGCCGACCGGCGCGCCCTGAGGCTTGAGCTTCGCGAGCGAGGCGGCGACGTCATCGAAGCTCGCGCGGGCGTCGAACTTTACAGAGTTGGAGCGCTCGACAAGTCCGGTTTGGAGGGCCTTGCTCCAAGCTGACTCGAAGAGGCTCGGCGTGGCGGCCGAAGCGCGAAAGGTGTCCCGAACTACGTCGTAGGGTTTTGCTGCGACACCTGCGAGCATCGCCCACATTTCGACTTCGCTGCGGCCGCCGTGGAGCGGCGCGATCTGCGGTTGACGAACCGACCAGCTTCCGTCGAGCGCGCGCCCGTCACCCCACGCTTCGAGTTCGTGCGTCATGGGGATGTGCCACGCTGACTTCTCAGTGGTTTCGTCGACCTTGGCCGACAAATGCACGGAAGTCTTCACCTTGGCGAGGGCGGTCTTAAAGCCGAGCTCGCCGGGGGCGTCGTAGAAAGGATTGCCGTCGACAATGAACAGCGCGTCGACTTTTCCGCCGTCGATATCGGTGACGAGCGCTTTGAGATCCGCAGCGAGGTCAGCGGGTTCGGTCGTATCGGCGACGGGCGCGTAGCTCACGGTGCTGCCGACGTTGTCGAGCGCGGTGTTGATGGCGTTGACGAGCGCGTGAACCTGGGCGGGTTGACGACGGCCGGCGACGACGACGCTCTTGCCCTTGTTGGCGAGAAGCTCCTTAGCGACGACTTTGAGCCACTTTTCAGCGGCGCCCGCGGGCTTTTCGGCCCCGAGCGATGCCTTCACAGTCCCCATCTCGGCTCCGCCGGCGACCAGTTCGGCGGCGAGCGCGCGCGCGTAGACCTCTACGTCGCGCGCCGGCAAGCGCAGGCGGTGATCGGCGTTCGCTCCAGTGATCGTGGAGCCGGGCTCCACGACGTAGAGGCGACTCATCGTATCTTCTGCCTTTTCGACTTTGCGACCGCGTGCAAAGAGGCGGCTCGCGCGAACGCTGCCCTGCTCCGTCTGCAGGAAGTCGCAGTCGAGCGACAGGATGACGCGCGCCTTCTGGAAGTCGGCGAGCGGCATCACAGCCTGGCCGAACGCGAGGCGCGCACCTTCTCGGATGTTGCCTTCGGACACGGGCGAGTAGGTGTGAACGCGGGCGTGCGGCAAGCGCGCCTTCATGGCTTCTCGCAGACGCACAACCGTCGGCGAAGACGTGGGGCGCATCAGCACGCGCAGCTTTGCGCCGCCATCGGACTGAGCGGTCGCGAGGACCGCCGCGATCGCGGCCTCGACCTCACTCATGGCGACCTTCTTGCCGCTTTTGAGCGCTGAGTCGCTTCGGTCCGCGTCGTAGAGGTCCATGACCGAGGCCTGCATGATCAGGTCGGTCGAGCCACCACTCATCGGGTGAAGCTCGTTGCCCTCGATCTTCGTCGGGCGGCCCTCGTGCGATTCGACCAGCGCGCCGACGAGCTCGCCTCTTGTGTCGATGATCGTCGCGTAGTGATTGGCGACGCCTGGAATGACGTATTCCGGCGCCTTGGTGTAAGGCAGAATCTTCTCGACGTTGCGACGAATGCAGGCCTGCGAAACGAGCGCGGCCGTGGCCGCACCGAAGCCCATGAAGCCGCGGCGACCGAGGCGCGCGGCGGCTTCGTCGGCAGTAGGCTCGACGACGTCTTCTACTGCTCCCGGCATGAACTCGGTGGCTGCGCGAGCGCGAGCGGCCTCACGGTCGTTGCGCTCTTCCGCGCTCTTCCAAAGCTTGGTCTCTTTAGCGCCGCCAAGGGGCGCGTATGGCTTACGACGGCTCATCGGTGGCACCCCGAGCAGTTGACGGGCGGATTGACGGTAGGCGGCTTCCAGCCCTGCGGCGCTTGGTCAGGCGTCCACGTCATGTTGGTGACTTGATCTTTCGGGCGAAGATTTGCCGTGGGATTGCGGTGGCAGTCGAGGCACCACTGCATCGCGATGGGTTTGTCGAGGCGAACAACCTCCATCTGGTCGATTCGACCATGACAGGTGGCGCAACCGACGCCGACTGCAACGTGCACGGAGTGGTTGAAGTAGGAGTGTTCGGGCAGCTTGTGAACCTTGACCCACTCGACGGGTTCACCGGTCTTCCAGCTCTCGCGGACCGGCGACAGGCGCGCGCTCTCGGTCTTGACGACTGAGTGGCACCCCATGCACGTTTGCGTGGGCGGAATCATCGCGTGCGCCGAGCGTTCGACGTTTGCGTGGCAGTAGCGACAGTCCATACCCATGGTGCCCGCATGCAGCTTGTGGCTGTACGGCACTGGCTGGACGGGCGCGTACCCGACTTGGAGGTTTTTCGGCGACGCGTAATACCAAACCCCGAGAATCACTGCAGTAGCAGCGATCACGGAGCCTGCTGCGGCGACGAGGGGGAGCGAATTGAGCGAGCGAGGGAATAGTTGCATCGGCTTGAGCGCATTACTGAGAAGAGCGCGGGCTGCCCGAAACAAACCCGTGCGCGCCCGTCTACCGAGCGATCAGAATGCGCCCGCACTTATAGGGGAATTTTCGCTCGCGACACAACCCTTTGATTGAAGGAAAATCGTAGGCGCGCGACGGGGATACGCCCCAAACCGATATCGCGAAAACTATTCGCGCGCGCGCAGTGTCGGGGAGCGCCCGATGCGGGCCGCGCACGACGCAATCACGGAGCCGCTGCGGCGAGGGCTGCGGCCTCGGTGGCGTGCGTGGGGCAGTCGCGGGCGAGGAGGTCCGCGTGCAGCTTGCCTGACGCGTGCGAAACCTTCAAAACGCCGGATTTTGTCACGATGAGGGCGCGACCGCTCGCGAACGACGCGGACGCAGGCAAGTCCGCGCGCACGGCCACCAGGGCGCCCGTATGAAACTCGAATATCGCCGCATCGGGGAGCGACCCTTCGTGACCGGAGGCGGCGCTCCAGTGCACTGCGTAGTCGTCCCGGGTTGCTTCGCTGGTCCACGTGCCCGGACCGCCAGCGAAGCGTTCGCGCACATCGCGCGGGCTCATTCCGAGACGGACACCGTAGAAGTCAGGAATCGTCGACGCCGAGCAAGCCGCCAAAACCAGCGCCCATACGGCCAGCTTCACCGCGCCCAGCAGCCGATGGCCGCGAAGAGTCCGACCAGGTAAACGAGCGAAACGAGAAACGTCGCGCGCGCGCTCTTGATGGATGCATCGGAACGAAGTCCCCACAGGCCGGCGCCGAGGAAGGCGGCGCCAAGAGCGAGGGCCGCGACCGCGTAGCCGAATTGCGTGATGCGCAGCGGCGCGGGCAACAGGCTCACGCACACGAGGGCTCCGATGTTGCGCACGATGCTGTGACGCGTGGCGTGATCGCCCGCGACATTCGGCATCACCTTCAGGCCCGCGCGCCCGTACTCCAGCTTGCGAAACAGCGCGATCGCGTGAAAGTGCGGGATTTGCCAAAGAAAAAGGATGGCGAAGAGCACGAGCCCGCCCGCCTCGACTTTGCCGGTGGCCGCCGTCCAG
>CANJCO010000044.1 GCA_947473045.1 Myxococcales bacterium
GTCCATATCCACGACTGATGCCCGGCGGACTCGGCGAGACCCTCCGGATAGAATGCCAATCGTGGTCCGACGACAAAGAGCGCGAAAAGAAGCGCGTAATACAGCGGGAAGATTCGAAGCGCCCTTCGTATATAGAAATGGCGCAGCGCAAACGGAAGACCTCGCGCCGACAGCAGGCCGCCGGTGATCAAGAATCCCGAAAGCACAAAAAACAGGTCGACACCGAAGATGCCGTAATTGGCAATTTTGACGACAACCCGTTCCGCTGCGTTCGCCGGGGTGGCGTCACCGATGAAGTGCACGGCCAGCACCATCGCTATCGCCACGCCGCGCAAGCCGTCGAGAGCGGGAATGTGAGCCGGCGTCGCCAGACGGGCGCTCATCGAGCCGCCCGACGGCCGAGCAGCCTGGCGTGGAACTCAGCGAGGCGACCCACAGCGTCCGCCCACGAATAGTCGCAAGCGACGCGGGCGCGCGCGCGCGCTCCGAGCGCATCGCGGAGCTCGGGTGCCCCGAGCAGCCGGAGGGTCGCGGCGGCAAAAGCCTGCGGCGTGTCGCCGACGAGGATTTCCCGCTCATGCCCAAGTTCCAGCCCTTCGGCGCCGAGCGACGTCGACACCACCGCAGCCCCCATCGACATGGCCTCGAGGATTTTCAAGCGCGTGCCGCCGCCGAGCCGCAGCGGCGCGATCACCAATGAAGCGCGCGTGATTTCGGCTCTGACGTCGTCGACGAGGCCGGTGACTTCGACCTGCGCGCCGGCGAGCGCCAGCACCGACGCGGGAGGCTTTCGCCCCACGATGCGAAGCCTCACGTCCGGTCGCGCCGCGGCGATGATCGGAAGCACCTCGCGCACGAAGTAGAGCGCGGCGTCGGTGTTTGGGAAGTAGTCCATCGCGCCGAAGAAGAGCAGCGTCGCTGGGTCGCTCGCTGCGCCGGGAGCTCGCTTGAAGTAGTCGACGTCGACACCGTTCGGCACGATGGTGCGCGCCGCGTTCGGAGCGTCGCGGGCAAGCAGCGCGATGTCCCGTGGTGACGTGACGACGCATCCATCCATGCGTCGCCAGCTTCGCCGCTCCTCCGCGCGCAGCTTCCGCCAACCGAGCGCGCAATAGGCGCGGCGCAACAGGCCCGCCTCGGACCGCGCTACACGTCGGAGCATATCGTACTCAATGTTGTGCTCATCCAAACACAGCAGCGGACGGCTTGATCCATACCCGCGCACGCGGTAACCGGACATATACGGAAATTCGAACTGAACGACGTCAAAGTGCTCCCGCGACAGCCATGAATCGAGCGCACGCTGAACGTCCGCGTGCTCATGCATCAACCGCTCGTAGCTGCGGTTCGATGCGATCGATGCGAGCTGCAGACCGCGCTTGGCGGCGAGGCCTCCTGCCCGCGGGTTGCGAATCACTTCGACGCGCTCGCAATATTGCTGCGTTGCGCTGAGCGAATCGCCCGACGCCGGCTCGGCGTCCGAAAGCGATAGCAGGCTCACGCGCTGCGTACGGGCCAAACCGCTCATGAGCGCGTGAATACGCTGCTGTCCACCAAAGCGGGGCGGACTCGGCAAATAGGGAGTTACGAACAGGACGCTTCGTGGGCGGCCCGACGACGCCGCAGTCGACGTCGGAGACGCTGGTCGACTACTTGCACTACGTGCCCGCTCAAGCGACTGCGGAGCGCGCGCGCCCGCAGCCGCGACCACGAGTTGGGGGACCCCATGCAGAAAGTGCTCTTGATGTCGGTCTTGTTCGCCCAGGTGCTCATTCCCATTTTGGCGTCGAGACGCCAGAATTTGCGCGCAGGTCTGGGGCGGGCGCTCATCGGCGTGCTCGCCTTCAACGTGCTCTACCTCGCGGCGCTGCTGATCATCTACCCCCGCCTCTAATCGCGTGGCCGACGGGCCCGTCGGTGTCACCAGGTGCAATCGCTGCTTCATGACCAACTCCCGCCGCCGGACTGGGAGGCTCCGGCAGGCGCCCTTCGCGTGGTTCGTATCCACTCTCCGGCTGCGCGCCCCCTGCGTCGCAGTCGCACAATCAGCTTCCAGACGACATAAGCCGGCGCCATGGCGAGGGCCGACAGGCCGCGCGACCCCGTACCCGACAGGGACCACCCGCGCAGGGCGTAAGCGGCGAGGGCCACGCCGAACACCAGCCACGGCGCGACCCCCAGCGCGGCTGCCGGCTGGAGCCACGCGAGCGCGCACGACGCCGCAGTTCCGATCCCAACGGCGAGCGCGAGCCATGAAAGTGGGGGGACCAGCAGGTCAATCGCCAGGTCGAGGCGCACGGCGCCCACGACGCCTCTCCCAAGCAGCATAGGCACCAGCGTCCGCGCGAGCGCCGCCCGCCCCGACTCCCAGCGAACACGCTGAGACTCCGACGACTTCGCATCGACGGGCATGGAGCCGAAGACGCGCGCGTCGCCGGCATACTCCACGCGCACCCCGGCGACACCGAGGCGCGCGCCGTACTCAACGTCCTCCGTGAGCGAGGTCGCATCCCACGGAACGCGCCTGAGCGTGCGCGCCGTAAACGCCATGCCATTGCCGCGCAGTCCACACGAGACGCCAAGTCGCTCCCTGGCGCGCGAACGAAGCTCATGAAAGGTCGAAAATGCGATCGCCATCAGGCGGGTACGCCACGACTCATCGGGGTTGCGAACGGCGTAGTCTGCCTGCATCGCTTCCGCTCCACGCGCGAAGCGCGTCCCGACGCGGAGCAGAAAGTCGGGCGCGACGACCGTGTCGGCATCGACCACGACGACCGCATCGGACCACCCCTCCCTGAGCAGCCCGTCGAAGGCGAATGCGAGCGCGTGCCCCTTGCCTCGAGCCTCGGGAACGGTCCGCAGAATGACGCAGGCACCCGCGGCGGTCGCGCGCTGCGCAGTATCGTCGGTGCAGTTGTCGGCGACGACGAATATGCGATAGCGAGATCTCGGGTAGTCGACGGCGGAGAGACTGGCGAGCGTGCCCGCTATGCCGAGTGACTCGTCGTGTGCCGGAACCACGATATCGATTTTTGGATAGGCCGTGCATGTCGGCGTCGCGTCGGGACGGCCCGATAGCGCCGTGAGCAGCGCCAGGTATCCGCACGCGAGCGCGATCGGAATGGCGACCACGATCAGAACGAGCTCCGCCGCGAGGATCACCGCGGCCCCCTGCCCGCCGTCGCATTCGCGCGCGCGCCACCGACGTTCGCCCACAGCCTGCCGGTAATTGCCAGAGCCGGCGCCACAGTGAAGACCGCTGTCCAGGTTCCAAGTCCCATGTCTCCGTAGCAGTGCACAAGGTAAACCACGACCACGACCAGCGCCGAAATCGCGCCTGCCCGCTCGCTCGGCGCGACCGCGAGACGTGCAGTCCGCGCTCCGAGGAATATGGCTACGACAAACAGCACCGAAAGCAGGCTAAAACCGAGCAGTCCGCCGTGCGCCCACATGGCCAGAATGCTGTTGTGAGGAATGTACCGATACAGAGAATACGACGCAGAAATATCGGGTAGGCGAACGAGCTCGTCGTATCCGTGCCCGTATCCCGTGCCCAGGATCGGGTGGGTTCTCACCGTATAGACGAGGTCGTAGTTCTCCCAGTCGCGCCAGTTGGTCGAACCGTCCGCGCTCGAGTCGACCACCGAACGCAGGGTCTGCACCGGCGCAAATACGCCTGCGCTGGAGCCCCACCCGGCCGCTGCGTAAATCAGAGCGACCGGCGACGCGACAATGCTTGCGCGACTGAGCGCGCGCGACCTGCGGGTCGACGGCGACAATGCAATTACGACGGCGAGCCCAATGGCGAGCTCAACCCACACGAGCCTTCGGTGATTGGCCACCATCGCGGCCACAAGCAGCGGAATCGTCGCCAGCAGCAAGGCGCGCGTGCGTCGCGACAGCTCAGCGTGAGCCAGCGTGGCGACGATGACGCAGCCGGCGTCCGCGAACAGCATGGAGTCGGCGTGCGTGGTCGCGTAGGCGAGCTCCGTCTGTCCGGGGGGAAGAGCGACCGTCGCATGGACGTAGATGGCCATCATCGACTTTGCGACGGCCGACGCAATGAGCACTCCCGCGCATGCCTGCAGCGACGCTCCGGTGGCGAACGCTGCGCGAAAGAGCAGAAATACCACCGGTAGGTAGACCATGCGCTGAACCTGCCAAAGTGAGCTCGCGACATCTGCGTCGCCGCGCGCCATGCCGTACGCCCACATTGCGGCTACGCAGCCCAGCACCAGCGCGGCGCAGGTCGCCAGCCATTGGCTCGAGGGGGGCGCAGCCGCACTCTTTGTCGACGCTGACAACGCGCGCGTTGCCGCGATCAACACCAGGTATACGAGCACCAGATCGAGGCCCGAGAAGATCAGGGCGCGCGACGGCAGGGTGACGTTCAAGTGCGCCAGGAGCAGAGCTCCCAAGGTGTAGAGCGGCGATCGGAACAGACCCTGCGCGGGCACGTCGGCTGGATTTTCGAGGGTGAGCGCGGCCGCGGCGACCGCCAGCATCGAAATGCGCAAAGGCAGCCGCCACGCCGCGAAGAGCAGCGCGGCGATGGCAGGTGCCGCGATGGCGAGCCCGACGCCGCCCGAGCCATAGACCGACGCGGCGATGCCCGCCGCGATCAGTCCCAGGACGAGCAGCCCAAACCCCAGCGACTTCACGGCGCGCGCGCTGGCAGCGCGTCCGCGGAAGTCCGTGGCAGCAGCGAGCGAAGCCTGGAGGCAGGGACCTCCACGAGGCGCTGCACCGCCCACGCCAGCGCGACCGAGATGGCGAGCGCGCACAGCGCACGAACGACCGAAACTCCCAGCGCAGGCGCCAGCGCCTCGAGCACCACGTGGTGCACGAGATAAAGCGAATACGAAAGCTTCCCGCCAAAAGCCGCGATCGGATGCCTGAGCAGGCGCAGCGGCGGCCAGTTCGGAAACCGAACGGCGACCACGAACAGGGGCCCGAGCGCGATCCCTTGAAGCGTATACCGCAGCGTCCCGCGAAACCACGGGTCCCGAATCGCAAAAGACGCGATCAGCACTGCGGCCGACGCAGGAGCCCACAGGAATTTCCACGCGCGTTCGCTGACGCGCCCGGGCGGGTCGAGGGCCGGATTTTGCCATATCGCCATGGCGCAACCGAAAAGCAGCGAATCGCAGCGCGTGTCGGTGGCCAGATACGTTCGATCGGCGTTGGCGCCGCCGGACACCAGCCATATTCGCCATGCGAGCACAGCGGCGCACGCGCCCCACACGACGATCGCCTGCGCCCGCCGATCGGAAACGCCGAGGCAAAGAAGCCAGTACGCCCACGGAAAGAGCAGATAAAAGTGCTCTTCAACGGCGAGTGACCAGTACACGCCGGTGCCCGAGGCGACGCCGCCGCCGCCGCGGAGCATCGCCCAGTAATTGGTCACGTGCGCGGCCTGGGCCGCGACCGCCCGCGCCTCCGGGTGGCCAGCGGCTACTCCTGCGAAGGCCAGCAGCGTCGCGGCTGACAGCACAACGTAGAAAGGTGGCCATATCCGGATCGCCCTGCGCGCATAAAAACTGCGCATGTCGATAGTCCATCGCGCCTGCCACTCGAGTCGAAGCAGGGTCGTGATCAGATACCCGCTCAAGAAGAAGAAGACCGTGACCCCAAACCCGCCGGGAACAACGCGCTCGAGTCCGGCATGTGCGGCGAATACGATCAAAAATGACAAGCAGCGAATGCCATCGAGTGAGGGGATGTGAAGCCGTACGGGTGACGCGCGGTCGCTCACGGCTCGGACTGCTCCGGAAGGAGCGCGACTTCGACCTCCGCGACGACTGGCTCGTCGAGAATCGACTCGGCCTGCCACAGCTCCAGGATCGTGCCTTTTCGAAGGTCGGCGATGACCGCGGCGACCACAGACGAGGCCCCCGCGGCGGCGAGGGCGAGCAGCGCCACCAGCCACATCTTCGGCTTGAGCGGCTCGCGCGGCAGTCGCGCCGGGGTCACGACCGTATACCGGTATTTGAAGGCCGCCTGGGCTGTCTCGTAATCAATCTGCGCGGCCTGAATCTTCGAGCGCAAATCGGCATATTTGTCCATGGCGTCGAGCAGCTGCGCGCGCGCGTACACGACGCTCGGATCGCGCTCCTCGCGCAGCGCTCCGTCGAGGCCTGCGAGGTCAGCGGAGGCGCCGGAAGTCGGGTCGCGCAGCGCCCAGGCCCGCGCCGCGGTGGCCGTGAGTGTCGACGCTCCCGGTCCTGACGCGGACGCAGGCCGCACGTCGCGCTGCAAAAGCGAGTCGCGGTCGCGCCTCAGCGCGCTGACCTGCTCACGCAGCGCGACCATTTGCGCCGATTCTCCCGACATCGCCGCGATGGCCTGTTTCAAATCAACAATCGACGGATGGGCCTCGGTATACACAGTCTGCTCATCGGCGAGGCGGGCCTGAAGGTCGGCCAGACGGCGGCGGCGGAACTCCTCGAGTCCCTCGAGCGTGCGTTGGCGCGCGTCGAGATTGAGTTGAACCTGAAGCAGTGCCGGATCGTCGGCCTTGTCTCCCGGCGGCGGCGGAGGCGCGGGCAGCGAGCCCGGCGCGGTCGCTGGCGCCGCGACCGGAGCCAGCCGCGAGGCGCCGGGCCGGTCGGAGCGTCCGTGCTTCTGCTCGCGAACGCGCGCGACGGCCACGAGGGCACGGTCGACGTCGCCTTGAAACGCCGCGGCGTGACTCACGAGGATCGTCATCGATTCCGACAGTGCGCTGATCTCCTGCGCGTGCTGCGCCTCGAGGTAGTCCTGCTGCGCAGCGTCCACGATGCGGCACGCCATCGGCCCATCGGGCCAGTCGATGCCAATCGACACCGTGCTGGCCCCCTCGTTCGTCCACACTACGAGCCTCTTCTCGAGGCGCTCGACCATCCCGTCGATTTGCTCCTGCGGCGCCTCGCGCCGAACGCCGAGCGCCCGAAGCGCCCCGTCGCGCACGCGCTCGGAGACCGATCGGTGACCCTCCCAGTGCTCGACGAGGCCGCTCTGCTCGACGAGAGCGACCAGATTGTCGCGCCGAAGCACGGTCTCCGCCGCGGTGCGCGTGAGCGCCTCGGCGCCCGGTCCGTCGCCCCGCACGGTGAGCGCGGCGTTGCGGCGCGCCAGCACCTTCGCCTCGACGTGCCAGGTCTTTGGAAGCGCCGCGGCGACGAGCAAGGCGCCCCCAACGACCGATACCGTCACAAGCAGCACAAGTGCCCGGCGCCGCCGCAGGGCTCCGCCCACGAACGCGAGATAATTCCGAATGCGGGGGACATCGAACAACGCCTCGCCCCGCCTCTCTTCGAGGTCGTCCATGTCTACTGCTCCCTGCGCGCCGGGCACGCAAAAATATGGTTCGCGGCCGCGCCGAATGCGCCAGCCCTGATTGCCGACTTACTCGCCGGCCGCCGCGATAGAGGGCGCGGAAACGGGTCGCTGGCGCGACACCACGAACGACTCGATGCGAGCGATGGTATCCAGATTCTCGGGGACGATCTCGTCGTCGCTGATAATGAGTCCGAACCGCGATTCGAGAAACGAAATCACCTCGAGAACACCTGTAGAATCGACGATGCCGGCGTCGATGAGCGAGGCGTGATCTCCCAGCGACGCCGGGTCGCTCACGAAGAAGTTGTCGGCAATGAACGTGCGTACCTGAGTTCGAATTTCCATCGTGTCCCCCTTTTTGTTGTCCGATATGTCAGGCAAGTCCGAGTTTAAGTATCTTCCCCGTTGCGGTTCGCGGCAGCTCGCCGCGCAGCTCGATGAAGCGCGGAACCATGAACGGGTCGAGACGCAAGCGGCAATGACGCTCCACGTCCCGCGCCGTGAGCGTCGACCCACTCTCGAGGACCACGAAGGCCTTGATGGCTTGACCTAGCAACGCGTCGGCGACACCTACGACGGCGACCTCGCGCACACCCTCGAGGTCGACGATGGCCGACTCCACCTCTTTTGGAGCGACCTTCTCACCGCGTGACTTGATAATGTCGTCCATACGAGCGACGAAGTAGACGTAGCCCTCTTCGTCGAGCCTGCAATAGTCTCCGGTATACAAGACGAGCTCCCCGGCGAGCGGCCCAGGGCGGAGCTTTCGCGCCGTCTCCTCGGGCTTCTCCCAATACCCGCGCATCACGGTGGCGCCCCGCACGACCAGCTGCCCGACCTCTCCCGGGCCGAGCCTGCGATCTTCCTCGTCGACGACCCACACCTCCGTGTTCGGTATGGCGATCCCGACGCTCGTCGGCTTGCGATCAAGGTCTTTGGGAGGCAAGTACGTGCATCGCTTGCACTCCGTGAGCCCGTACATTGAGTAGATGCGCGCGTCCGGAAACAGCTTGGAGAGCATGCCGATGTGCTTCACCGGGAGCGCTGCGGCCGTGTTGGTCACGTAGCGCACGCGCGAAAAGTCGTACTCGGGCAGCGACTTCATATCGGCCATCATCGCGAAGATCGTGGGCACTCCTGGAAAACCGGTTACGCCTTCGGTGACGACGCGCCGGAGAACATCAGCCGGGTATGCGAACGAGCGCTCCAGAAGCAGCGTAGCGCCCAGCTTGAACGTCATGATCATCTGATACAGGCCGTAGTCGAACGACAGCGGAAGTACGGCGAGCACGACGTCGTCGTGACGACTCTCGAGATAGGTTGTAATCGAGGTCGCAGCGGCCTGCATGTTGCGGTGCGTAAGCATCACGCCCTTCGGCTCACCGGTGCTGCCCGACGTATAGATAATCGCCGCCAGGTCGACGTCGATCGAACGCCGCTCCGGGGCGTTCGCGCCGCCGCCGCGAACTGCGTCTTCGAATGGCAGACAGCGCGCCGGGCGAAGCGGCCCCGCGAGCTCGCCAGCGAGCACGACGAGCACCTCGGGCGCGCCGGCGATCGCGGGCATGAACGAAGCTGCGACGCGCGCGTCGGCGACCAGCGCCGCGGCGCGACAGTCGCTGAGCATGTAGCTGAACTTCTCGGGCCGCGTCTGCGGATTGACGGCGACAGCCACGCCGCCCGCCTTGAGGGTCGCCCAGAATGCGATCACCGCCTCGACGCTGTTTTCGAGCAGCAGCATCACCCGATCACCTCGGCAAACCCCGTGCGACTGCAGGGTGCGCGCCAGCGCGTTCGCGCGCGCGTCGATGTCGGCATACGTGAGCCGCTCCGACTGACAGACGAGCGCGACCTTTTGCGGAAATTTGCTCGCCGCGTCTTCGAGGTAGTCGTGAAGGAGCGGAACGGCGGCGTTCATTGAATGCTTCATAGGACTCTATCGATGCAGGTTTTGGGCTCGACCACCGCGGTCGACGGCGACGTCCTGACAAACGTGTGGTGGAGCAACTGGGTTGAGAGCGCGCCTACGACTGCCATGTTGTCGGCGTTTGAAAAGCGCTCCGAGCGATCGCTCCTCGCGCACTTGGCGCGCAAGGGCGCGATCGCGGCGGCGTCGAACACGCCGGCGTCCGCGATGGCTCGGTCCGACATCACCTCTTCCACCCAGTCGGGCACGTTCCGCCCCGCGAACGCGAGCGCGTCGGGTGCGCGGTAAGGCTGCTTTCGGCGCGCCACGATGGCCTCCGGCAGGTACCGCTCGGCCGCTCGCTTCAGCACGTGCTTCTCGTCGAGCACGCGCAGTTTGTACGCGTCGGGCAGCGAGTTCGCGAGCGCGAATACATTGGGGTCCAGAAACGGAAAGCGGCCCTCCACCGAGTGCGCCATCAGCATGCGGTCGCCTTGCGACGACAGGATGTATCCGGCGAGAATGGTGCGCAGCTCGAGGTACTGGTCCTGGGCCAGCGGACTCCATTTTCGATACTCGGTCGGCAACGAGTCGAGCAGCTCGGTCACCGCATCACGCGGTGATGTGTCGGCCTGAAGATTCTTCGAGAAGATGCGTTTAACAGCGCTGGTGCTCCTCCAACGCGTTTGGTGACCGAATCCGGGCTCGCCGCTGGTGCCCAGCTGCCGGCCGAAGAACTGCCGTGCGATGGCCTGTTGCGCGACCGGTGACCGCGCGAGGTACGGATAGAGCCGCTCGAGCAGGCGCGGCCGCGACGAGGACGCCGGCTGTCGCGCCCAGAAGCGTCTTACCTTGGCCTCGCGAAACAGGTCGTAACCGGCAAACAGCTCGTCTGCGCCCTCACCGGTGAGGACGACCTTGATGCCCGCGCGGTGAACGTGCTTGGACAGCAAGTAGAGCGGCGCGGGCGCAGTGCGCAGCAGCGGCCGCTCGGCGTGCGCGATCACGTCAGGGAAGACGCGCGCGATATCCATGTTTGAAACTGCGACCTCGGTATGGCAACTTCCAAGTCGCGCGGCCATCATTCGCTGAAATCCGCTCTCGTCGTATTCGCTGTCGTCGAACCGAAGCGAGAACGTTCGCAGCGGTGCTCCGAGCGCGCGCTGCGCCATGGCCGTGACCAGGGAGCTGTCGAGTCCGCCCGACAGGTAACTTCCCACCGGAACGTCCGCGCGGAGCAGTCGCAGCCGCGTCGCCTGCGCCAGCGCTTCGTCGACCGCGACCACCGCGTCGTCGATCGAGCCGCGAAAGGCCCGTCCTCCGTTCGAGGGGAAGGCCGGCGTGGCCGGTTGGCGCGTCGTCGACCCATGAGGGGACTCGACGCGCACGGCGCCCGGCGGCAGCTCGGTCACGCCCACGAACACCGTTTGCGGGGCGACGCTGCTCCAGAACGTGAAGGTCTGGTCGAGACCCACCGCGTCGAGGGCGCGCGGAATCGACGGATCAGCGGCGAAGATCGCCTTGATCTCGCTCGCGAAGTGGAGCCGGCCCTGGTGCACGCACACGTAGAGCGGACGGACCCCGAGCGGATCGCGCGCCAGGACGAGGACGTGGCGCACGGAGTCCCACAGGCCGATGGCGAACTGCCCATTGAACCGCGAAAACGCTTCGACGCCCCACTCCTCGTACGCGTGAACGATGACCTCGGTGTCACTACGGGTCTTGAATTGGTGGCCGAGCGCTATGAGACAATCTCTCAGCTCGATGTAGTTGAATATCTCTCCGTTGTAGGTAACCCAGACGCTCTCGTCCTCGTTCGACAGCGGTTGCTGGCCGCCGCCAACATCAATGATGGAGAGCCTCGCGTGCGACAGCCCCGCGCGCGCGTCACGGTAGAGACCGAACTCGTCCGGTCCGCGATGCCGCAGGGCACCAGCCATGCGCAGCAGCGCTTCGCGCGAGGGGCCGCGGGTGTCGGGTCCGAGCGCTACGATTCCAGCGATGCCGCACATGGTTCAGACCTCCTCGACCGGGTCGATGAGCATCGGCCGCTGGTGCAGGTAGGTGCTGCCTCGGCGCTTGGCTGCGATATCGCGGTAGACGCGCTCAACCTGCTCCGGAGAAAGGGCGAGCAGCGGAGCCACATCAACCGCCGCGAGTCCGTGATTGCAGCCGTAGAGGCAAGCGTCCATGCGGCGAAGGTCGATTGAAAAGTAGAACTCTTCCTGCGTCTGAGGCAGCGAATAAGTGTCGGTTGTCGGCGTCGAGCTGGTTATCTCGTGGGGAACTCCGAGGTAGGTCGCCAGGGCGTAGACTTGACTCTTGTACAGGTGCGCGATGGGCTTGACGTCAGCGTCGCCATCGCCGTGTTTCACGAAGAAACCCTGATCATACTCCAGCCGGTTGGGCGTTCCGGCGACGGCATACCGAAGCCGGTCTGCGTGGTAGTATTCAATCGTTTTTCGTATGCGCTGCTTGAAGTTGGTGGCCGCGACGAGCGCTTGATACGCGTCTGTGGGCATGCGCGCCGTCTGCTCCGACCCGTGCGGAGACTGCACTGTCAGTCGATGAATATTGAGCCTGTTGTCACCCAAAATGGGTGGCAGGGTGAGCTTGCAGCGCCAGCCCTCTGCGTATTCAGGAAAGACCTCGCGGATGGCTTCGATCTGCCGGGTGTAACATCCCAGCGCGGTGAGCGCTGGCGCGATGTCCTCGACGACGGTGGCTACGCCGAGCGCGGTCGCCACCATGGTGCCGAGGCGCAGCGCATCGGGAGATGAATCGCGCTCCGGCATGAGCACACCGAGCACGTTCTCAGACCCGAGGGCGCGGGCGCACAGCGCGGCGACTACGGAGCTGTCGACGCCGCCGGACAAGCCCACGACAGCCCCGCGACGGCGCAGCACGCTGCGCACCTGATGGGAGAGCACCTGACAGATATGGGAGGTGACCTGCGCCGGATCGATGACGAGAGAATCGTACGGCGACTGAATCTCGCGGGGCCCACGAGGAGCGGGGTGCGGTGCGCCGTTACCTCCCAGGCCCGCGGCGGTCGGCTCGCTTACTTCCGGAATGTGGTTTGCAACAGGGATCTGCATGAAACCACTCAGTGCAAATGCCGTGCTCTGCCTCTCCCGCAGGGCCCACGGCGTATCCGTCGATGGAAAGGTATGGCTGCGCGGCGAGGGCGAGCTGCGGCTCGGCAAACGGGTGCGCATGGACGCACGAGCCGCGCCCATCGAGCTGAACGTCGAGCGCGGCGGCGTGCTCGAGCTCGGCGACGACGTAGAGATCGGGCCCGGGGCATCGATCGAGGTGCAGCGTCTGGTGACCATCGGCGCCCGCAGTCGCATCGGCGCCTTTAGCAAGACGCTCGACGGGCACTTTCACGCGCTCGAGGGCGACAGGAGCAGGAGGCCGCCGCCTGGCCGCGTCGTCGTCGAAGATGACGTCGACGTGGGTCCTCACGCGGTGCTGCTCCCCAACGCGCACATCGGGCGCGGCTCGGCCGTTCGCGCCGGCGCGGTGGTCTCCCGCAGGTTTCCTGACTACTCCTCAATCGGCGGCATCCCCGCGGCTGTCAGGGGGCGCACGCGACGAAGCGCGGGCGTCGATCTCTCGGTTATCGTCGCAGTGACGGCGAACGGCGCGGGCTTGCAGACGGCCCTGCGTAGCGCGCTTTCGCAGACGGGACCAAAGTTGGAAGTACACGTCGTCGACGACAGCGAAGGCGGGGGCGCGCGCGACGCAGCGCTGGGCGACGGCGACCGGCGCGTCTCGTACATGCGGATGCCTCTCCACGAGGTCGGTCGCGCGGCGGTGCCAGCCAATCTCGGACTCGCCGCGGCGCGCGGAGACTTCGTTCATTTTCTTCCCGACTCCGGGGTGGTGCGGCCGGGCGCGTACGCGGAGCACGTCTCCGCGCTGCGAGACAACCCCGCCGCGACGCTCACCGTGGCGACCATCGCCCGATTGCGCGACTCGTCCACGCGGACGGGAAAGATTGAGCTGCTGTCGCGCCTGCTGTTTGGTGGCTCGCCTCCAGCGACCTCGGGCAGCATCTACCGGCTGGAGGCCCTGCTCCGCGCAGGCGGGCATGATCCGCAGGTCGGGCCGGACGCAGACCGCGACTTGCAGCTGCGCGTACTGCGCGCCGGCGGGAGCGTCTCGGTCGACGGTCAGCTTGTGAGCTCGCGCGGGCCGGTCCGTCGCAGCAGGCCTGGGGAGCGGATGCTCCGAGCCTACCGCCAGCAGCGCGGCGACGCTGAATTCTGGGCACTTCGTGTGCTGCGTGGCCTCGATGAGGCAACGTCGTGGTAGCGCTCGCCTCCGAAGCCTCGCGCTTCGCACGCCTGCTCGTTGGAAGCCCCCGGGCGGCACTTGCGCGCGTCTCCCGCGGCCTCGGCGTCGCCCGCGCCGCCTACCAGTTTCGGCGCTGCGATTGCGGCGAGCTTGTGTTCGCGGAGGGGCCCGTGCGGGTCGTCGCCGACGGTCATCTTACCATCGGCGCAAGAGCCCAATTCTCACGCGGCCTGCTGCAGACCGAGCTCCTGTGCGGCGAGGGCGCGGAGCTCGTCATTGGGGAGTATGCGCTCGTCAATTATGGATCGTCCTTTCGCGCGCTGAGGAGCGTGCGCGTCGGCGCGCGATGCCGCGTCGGCTCGATGGTGAGCGTGCGCGATCACGACGGAGATCGCACCGCGCCGGTGCGCATCGGAGACGACGTGTGGCTCGCCCACGGCGCCGCCGTCGAGCCGGGTGTCACGATCGGCGACGGTAGCATCGTATCGACTCGAAGCGTGGTGTGCGACGACGTCCCGCCCCGGTCGCTTGCGATCGGCAATCCGGCTACGTCCATTCCGATCGACGCCGTGCGGCGAAAGCGTTAATCGCCCGCAGCGCTCCGGTGGCGCCGCTGGCACAACAGGCGCATGCTTGGCGAACATGCGCCTCGCCCACGTCTCCGACGCCCACCTGCTCGACCTCGCCGCGAAGCCCTCGTGGAAAGATCGCGTGGTCAGCGTCGGGCGACCTCTCGACGCGGCGCTTCGGTACGGGAGGCTCCTCGCCGCGCTGCGAAGGGCCGCGCAGAGCGCCGCGCATGTGCTGATCAGCGGTGATCTGGCCGAGACCGGATCGCTCGGCCAATACGAGTCGCTCGCGATGGCGCTGGACGCGAGCGGCCTCGACGCCGGTCGGGTGACCATGTTGCCAGGCAATCACGATCGCTACGACGCGGACGATGCGTGGGAGCGCGCGCTGCGCGGACCACTGGCGCCGTGGGCGCAAAGTGCCGCGCACTCCGCGCAGCATGTGGCTATCGAGCTGGGGAGCGCGCGACTCGTGGCGTTCGACGCGAGCCGCACCCAGAACATTCTCAGGAGCGCCGGACATGTCTGCGACGCGCTGCTTGAAACCCTGGCAGGCGAAGCGCGCGCGGCGGCGGCGGCCGGCAAGCACCTCGTGCTCGCGCTGCACCACCCTCCCCACCTCAGCGGAGTGCGCGCGTGGCACGCGATGAACGGGCTGCTCGGCGCGCAGAGACTGATCGACATGATGCGCTCCTGGGCGGCGACGACCCTGCTTCACGGCCACACGCACACCGAGCGAATGGTCGCGATCGGGCAGCATCGTGCGTATTCGGCGAGCGCCACCGTCTCCGAGGGAGCCCGCGGCGTCGCCTTTTACGACGTCGGCGAGCGCTCGCTCACCCGCGCCGCGCCGACGAGCCTCGTCAACTCCCGGACCTCGTCGAAGTAGCGCGACTCGCCGCGATCTTGCTCGCCGCGACAACCGCCGCCGGAAGCGCCACGAGCGCCGCCGACAAACATGCGACCTCGCCCACGACGGCAAACAGGCCGAACAGATGCAGCGCGCGGTTGTCCGCGAACAGGAGCGACGAATAGCCGATAATCGTGGTCAGCGAGCAGAGCGCGACTGCCCCGCCGGTCGTACGCAGGGCGCCGGTCAGATCGCCGGTCTGACTCGCTCGACTAAACACGTTAACCGCATAGTCGACGCCGATTCCGAACGTAATCGGGAATGCGATGAAGTTCGCAAAGTTGACCTTGGCGCCCATAAACATGGTCGCAGCGAGCATCCACGTCACGCCCACCACCAGAGAGGCGATCACCCAGATTGTCGCGCGGCTGCGCCGAAACACAGCTACGACTACGAACGCGACACCGACGAAAGCCAGCAACGTCACGCGAGGACCGTCGCGCGCGACGCACGAGACAATGTCGCTCGACAGAGGAAGCCCCCCCGCCACCCGTGGCGGGCGACCTCCCATTTTTTGGGCGGCCGACGACGACGCATTGCGCAGCCCCGCGATGAAACGACGCAGCGTCTCGCCCTCCCACAGCGCGCCCCGAAGTGACGGGAACACGAGCACGATGCGCCCGCTCTCGCCTCCCGACTCACGCAGGCCGGCGCAGAGCGCGCGCGGCACGTCATCGAGCTGAAATACAGACAGCTCCCTGCGACCCAGCCACGCCTCCACGCGATCGCGCTGAGCCGCGCTGAGCCCGGCGCGAACGCGCGGCGTCAGGTCGAGCTTCATCTCACGAACAAGCGCGATCTTTGCGGCCTGCCCTGTGGGCACCACGTCGTCGATGCTGCGCACCCGCGCCACCGTATCGCCCAGCTCCGGAACGCCGGCGCGGAGGGTGGCAGCGACCGCGCGAGCCTCGGCTGCGCTGTCGGTGAGCACCGCCACCGGCGTTAGGTACTGGCCCATCACGGCGTTCATGCGGGCCCCCCAATAGGCTTCACCGCGCGTCCACGTGTCGCGGCGACGGAGCTTCGACAGATCGGTCTCCATGTCGGCAGGCCCAAATCCGCTTACCTGGGCGCATGCCAGAACGAAGAGCGCCAGCGAGGCAGCGGCCACGATGACGGGCGCGCGCCCAACCAGTCGCGCGAGCGCGCCGGAGAAGCGCCCGCGCCCCGGCTGAGTGGATGGAAGCCGGCCGCGGTCCACCCACGCTGCGAGCGGTGGCACCAGCAAAAAGGCGCACACCCAGCTGGTAAGCATTCCGAGTCCGCCAATCACCCCAAACTGCCGAAATCCCTCAAACTGCGTGAACGCGAGCGCCGCATACGACACGCTCGCGGCGAGGGCGGCGGCGAGCGTGCCTCGGCGCGCGCCGGCCACCGCGACGACAAGCGACTCCTCAACTGGCGATCCAGCGCGCCGCTCCTCGACATAGCGGGCGAGGAGGACAATTCCGAAGTTGACCCCGTTGCCGACGATGATCGAGCCGAGAAAAGCGGTATTGGCGTTGAGAACGCGTACCCCGAATGCAGGGAGCGAGGCGATGGAGAACGCGTAAACCGTCGCGAGCATGAGCGGAGCAACGAGCACCAGCAGCGCGGGCAACCACCTGAAATACAGGACAATCACCACCCCAACCGCCACAAGCACCACCGCCGACGTCCACGAAAGATCGTCCATGAGCGCCTCGGTCTCCTCGACTGATGCGGCCACCTCCGCAGCGAACCCGACACGCATCCCTGGCGCGTAGGCGGCGACGCCCCCCAGCGCGGCGATATCCGACTTCACCTTTGCGAGCAGCGCGCGATCGCGAGCCACCGACGCCGGACCTCCCCCGACGTCGATAAGCATGAGCGACGTCGCCTGCTCAGCGCTTGAGAAGCGGCCCTGCGGCAGCGTCGACGCCGAGCGCTGCGCGTATTTTTCCTCGAGGTCGGTCACGTCGATGGGCGGGGGCGGCGCGTCCTCGTCGAGTAGGGTTCCTTGCGCGCGTGACACCTCCCAGTCGCGCCTCGCCACAATTCGCTGGCGCACGCGCTCGAGGTCGTCCAAATCGACGTAGAGCGGAGCGCGATCGGACAAGAAGGTTCGTTCCTCGGCAGTGCCGACGCTGACGCCCGATACCCACAAAGCGGGATACTGCTTTACCCGGCGCGCGAGGTCGTCGATGAACCGCTCGGCGGCCGGCACGTTGCCCCCGCTCGCGGTGTCGACCACCACGGCGAGGTGCGACAGGCCGGGGGCGCGCATGCGAAGCTCGGCGAGGGCGACCACGCTGGGGGCGTCGCGCGGGAGCAGCTGCTCGAAGTCTGCGTCGAGGCGGGCGTACAGCGAGGCGGTGCGCTGGGCGGCGGGCAGTCCGAGCGCGAGCGCGAGGAGCCAAATCCAGCGGCCATATTGTAGCACGAATCGCACGTAGGCGCGCGCGGTCACGGGATGATCCCCCCCGCGCGCAAGACCGCGAAAATCGCCGCGACGTAGGCGCCGGCACCGACGTCATCGAGCACGATGCCGTACCCGCCCGGCAGCTCCGACTCGAGCAGGTGCACGGGCCATGGCTTGAGGGTGTCGAAGACTCGGAACGCCACGAGGCCCGCGAGGGCGTACCGCCAGTCGTTTGGGCACGTGAGCAGGGCGACGAGCACACCGGCGACCTCGTCGATCACGACGATCTGCGGATCGCTCACGCCGAGCTCGCCCGCCACCAGACTCGACGACCATATGCCCACTACAGTGACCACGACTGCACCGGCTGCCACGAGCCATACGCCTCCTGCAGCGCGCAGCAAGAAGTAGAGCGGAAGCGCAGCGACCGAGCCAGCCGTTCCGGGAGCGATCGGCACGTAGCCGGCCCCGAACCAGGTCGCGAGGGCGCGCGCGATTCGTTGCCTCATGCCGCGCTCCGAGCGCCAGTGTGGCCGAAGCGCGTCACGGCCCACGCGACAAGCGCATAAGACGCGGCGCAGTAGACAATGCCCAGAACGACATCGATAAGCCAGTGATGGTCGAGGTAGACCGCGGCAAAGGCCATAAGGGCCGCAAAGCCGCACGAGGCCGCGCGCGCCCAAACCGAAAAGCTGCGCCAGCCCTCGGCGACGATGAGCGCCGGATACGCGACGTGCAGCGATGGAACGCTACCGAATACGTCGTTGGATCGCCCGTACAGGCCGCGAAAATAGGAAAATCCGAGCCACGCGTCGACGCGCAGCAGGTTCGGTCCCGCGCTCGCGACCGCGCCGAGGTCGACCGCGCAACCCCTTTGGTGAAAGTACCAGGGAGGCGCGGCGGGATAGACATGATACGTGGCAAATCCAAGTACGTTCATTACGAAGAAAGTCCAGCCAAAGCGCGCCATGGCGCCGCGGTCGCCGCGCAGGGCGAGCCCCAGGGCGAACGCGACGGTCACCGCTACGAACGTGCCGTACGGCAGCGCGCAAAGCCGGTCGAGCCACGCGGAGGGATGACGCTGAAGCCAGTCGTGGACTGTCTCGCCACCACTGCCGAACAGCAGCGCGTCGAGCGCGCGCAAGTCGCAAACGTGCACCCGGCCCGCCGACAGGCCCACATTCTTGACGTACCGCATCGCGTCGTAGAGCAAGCCGACGAGCACGAAAGGCAACATGGACACCATCAGGCGGCGGCTGCGCCAGTGGGCAAACGCGAGCGCGGGGCCGACCACCACGCACGCCGCGTACTCCCACCTGTGCTCGCCGGCGATGAGTCTCGAGGCCCCCCATGCGACCATCGGCGCCGCACCCCCGATCGCAAGGGCGCGCGCGGACGCACGCTCGGGAGGCGCAGTCACGCGTCGCGCCAAAAGCCGTCTGCTTTTGCCCAGTCGAAGACTTCACGCAAAATCGCGATTCCGTTCGCTGCCGTCGCCGAATCGATGGTCAGCGCGGGCTGGAGGCGCAGGCGCGGCGCGTAGCTCATGGTGAGCAGGCCTCTGCGAAGACTCTCCTTGAAGATCCGCAGGCTCGAGCTGGCAGACAGCGGCGCTCGGGTCGCCTTGTCGCGCACGAGGTCGATTCCGAGCATCAGCCCCCGGCCTCCCACGTGGCCGACGAAGGGATAATCGTCTACGAACGCTTCGAGCTCGCGCAGCATCGCAGCGCCAACGCGGCCCGCGTTTTCGACGAGCCCCTCTGAATCGATGGCCGCGAGCGTAGCCGCCCCCGCCGCCGCCCCAAGCGGATTACCGCCGTAGCTCGAAGACGATCCCGACGCGTTCGACCACGGCGCCGCGCGCGCGATCGCATCCGTCGTAAGAATCCCGGTGAGCGGAAACCCGCCACCGAACGCCTTCCCGAGCGTGACGATATCGGGCATTGCGCCGGAGTGGTCGACACCCCAGTACCGTCCGGTGCGACCAAACCCGGTAATCATTTCATCGGCAATCAGCAGGGCGCCGTGCTCATTGGCCAGATCGCGTATCGCGGGCAGAAAGTCGTCCGGGGGCGCTACGTTTCCTGCGGTTCCCTGAACAGGCTCGACGATGAAGGCAGCGATGCTGCCTCCAGACGCTGCCTTGAGTTGCTTGCGGCCAATCTCGACGCAGGCCAGGCCACACGAGGGGTGCCGAAGCGACATCGGACACCGGTAGCAGTCGGCATACGGGATTTGGTGGCCGCCCGGCGCCAGCGGTCCGACTCCCGATTTGGCGGACGACCCGAGCAGCGACATGGCGCCGAGTGTCTTGCCGTGAAACCCGCCCCAGAAGCTCACGACCTCGTGTTTGCCGGTGGCGCTCTTGGCGAGCCGAAGGGCGCTCTCCACCGCCTCTGCGCCGCTGGTGTAGAGCTGAAGCCGGTGCAGCTCGCGCCGCGGTGCATGGTCGGCGACGCGCTCTGCGAGGTCGACGCGCGGCTGCGTCGTGAAGGCGCCGACGCTCAGACGCGCCGCCTGCCTCGTGATCGCTCCGACGACGGCGGGGTGACTGTGGCCGAGCGATCCGACGCCGATGCCGCCGATGAAGTCGAGCAGGACGTTGCCGTCGACATCGACGAGCGAGCTGCCGAAGCCGCTCTCGATGGCGACCCCCGACAGCAGGGCATATCCTTGCAAACCCGGGGCGATGTGCTCGTCTTCGCGCTCGCGCAGCTCACGACTCCTGGGGCCCGGAACGGCGGTGCGCAAGTGCACCCTCTGATCGCGCCACAGCGCCCGATGGGCGTCTCGCGAGCGGACCTGATCGTGCTCAATGACCTGCATGGCTGACCTCCCGGGTCGTCGTCTTGTGGGCGCGCAGCGCGGCTGCGAGGGACCGAAATCGGCTAAGCGCCGAGGTGTTGGCGATCACCGCGATGCCGGTGAGGGCGACCGCGAGCGGCGTCAGCGCGAGGGCGCGAGAGGTCGAAAAACACAGCAGCACGCCCGACGCGGCCGAGCCGAGCACCAGCACCATCGCGCGCTCCGGGCGACGCATCGAACCTCCGGGCACCGCGAGGTGCAGCGGGCCGCGGGCGTACACTTCGGCCTTCGCCGACGCTAAGGTGACGTGCTGCGCTCCCGCCGAGGCCGCCAGCACGAGCGCAAGGAGCGGCAGTGAGTCGCGCCATCCGAGCGCGAGTCCGAGGTAGATCGACGACTCGCACGCGCGATCGACGGCGCTGTCGATCACCTCGCCCGCCTCGGATGCAGTGCCCGTTGCGCGGGCGACCAACCCGTCGATGGCGTCGCATGCAAACGCGAGCGCCGCGAACAGCGCGCCGCCGCC
Organism: Myxococcales bacterium; assembly: GCA_947473045.1. Taxonomy (GTDB): domain Bacteria; phylum Myxococcota_A; class Polyangia; order Polyangiales; family Polyangiaceae; genus JANYHY01. Next base: position 20,719 of record CANJCO010000044.1, read on the forward strand.
GTAGTGCCCCGTCGCGAACGCCACGCCGGACGTCGCCGCGAGCGGCAGCGACGCCATCGTCACGGCGTCTGCAGAGACTCCGGCACGCGCAAGGCCACGCGCGATGGGCTGCAAAGCCCAGTAACCCGCCGTCGCCGCGCCACGTCCCAGCAGCACGCCCTCGACGAGTCGGTCGACGCGAGCGTACGACGGTCGCGCCGCCCGGCCGACCGACAGCCACGCGAGTGCCCCGATCGCGAGCAGCATCAGGAGGATCATCGAGGAGAGCAGGTCGATCACGCCGGGCTCCGCTGCGGCGCCGACGCCAGCGACCGCGCCTGGCCTCCCTGCCGCGACGAGTCGTACGCGCCGGCGATCGACTCCATCGCACGGACGGAGTCTTCGGTCTCGCGCGACACCCAGTCGCCGACGCGAATCGCGCGAGAAAAGCCAGACAGCACCCCCTCGAACCAGGGGCCGTGCCCCGCGTCCGACCACTCCGACGGCAGCTTGCTGCGCTCGACGCGCGCGAGGCCGTCGCGGTCGCGGATCACCAGCTCGAGGTCGTCGTCGTCGACGCGAATCGCCCCGCGCTCGCCGTGAAGCGTGTATATTACACGCCGCATGCCGGCGTTCCACGTGAGGTGCGCGCGGAGGCGACCCGTCGGAAAAGAAGCCGCCAGGCTGACCTCGTCATCGACGCCCACGCCCGCTTTCGACTCCGCCCACGCCGAAACCTGCGTCGGGTAGGAGCGGAGCCACTCGAACGCCAGATACAAAGTGTGAGGTCCGTGATCCATCAGCACGCCTCCCCCGGCGAACTGGGCGTCACGCCTCCAGTCGGGATGCCACTCCCGTACCCCCTTGGCGTGCCCCGTGCGAAAGGTGCTCATCGTCACGAGGTTGACCGCGCCGATTCGCCCGCGTTCGATGACGCTCTGAACGGCGCGAACCACGGGCGCGTGACGGTAGCTGTGCGCGGGATAGAGCACGCGCTTCTCGCGCGAGGCCAGCGCGGTCATGGCCCGCGCCTGATCGGCCCCCAGGGCGAGCGGCTTCTCGCAGAGCACGTGCAGCCCCTTCGCGAGCGCCGCCGAAGCGACGCGCGCGTGCTCGGACGGGGGCGCACAGACGTCGACGAAATCGAGCCGCTGCGCGAGCAGCATCTCGTCGCACGTCGCGTAGATTTGCGCGTCGGGAAAGGCGCGCTGGGCGAGCGGCCTCCGCAGCGCGCACGTCTCTGCGATCGCCCGAATTTCGAAGCGCGATCCGCAAGCGCGATACGCCGGCGCGTGCCCGTTTTCGGCGATGTATCCGAAGCCCACGATGCCCCCTCTCAACGTCTCCATGACCAATCCCCCGTCACGCGGCTGGCGCGGCAATTTGCTCGAACTCTTCGGACAGCTCCTGCTCGGTTGGCGACGGCGTCGCGGCGAGCTCGCGGTCTCCCATGAGGCGCCGCAGCTCGTTTTTGAGCATGCGCATCTGCAGAAACAGGTTGTGAACCGACGCGTCGCCCGGGCGCGCCATGGGCGCCTTGAAATAGAAGCTCAGCCAGTCCTGGATTCCGACGCCCCCGCTGCGCTTCGACAGGTCGAGCAGCAGCGCCAAATCGAGCACGAGCGGCGCCGCCAGAATCGAGTCACGGCACAGAAAGTCGATCTTGATGGCCATGCTGTAGCCAAGCCAGCCAAACAGGTCGATGCAGTCCCAGCCTTCTTTCGAGTCACCGCGAGGAGGGTAATAGTCGATTCGAACTTTATGAACCATGTCACCATACAAATCGGGATTTTCGGCGGGCTCGAGAATCGAGTCGAGCACGCCCAGCTTCGACGCCTCTTTCGCCTTGAAAGCCCCGGGATCGTCCAGCACTTCGCCGTCGCGATTGCCAAGAATATTGGTCGAATACCAACCATGCAGACCGAGGCTTCTCGCGCGGAGTCCTGGTGCCAATATGGTCTTCATCAGCGTCTGACCTGTCTTGAAGTCCTTCCCGGCTACCGGCACCCGCTGCTCCCGCGCGAGCGCCTGCGCTGCCGGAAAGTCGACCGCTAGATTCGGCGCGCCGTTCGCGAACGGGACTCCCTCCTGCAGGCACGCCCACGCGTACAATTGTGAATTGGAAATCGCCGCGTCACTCTTGCGGAGCCCGTCCTCGAACGCCGCGACTGACTGATGAACCGCCGTCGGCACATGATGCACCTCGGTAGAGCCGCACCAGATGGCCACGGCGCGATCAGCCCCCTTGCTGGCGATGAACTCACGAATATCGGCGCGGAGCTGTTCGACCATATCCGCCTTGTTGGGCGCGCGCTTCACATGGGTTCCACTGAGTCGCTTCACCCACTCCGGGTAAAATGCGCCGCGCATGGGCTTGATGGCCGACAGTTCGTCGCGCACCAGCGCCAGATGCTTGTCGGAGAGAACCTTGGCGTGCTCGGCGGCCTCGAAGGCGGACTCCGGAAAGATATCCCACCCGCCGAATTCGATTCGGTCGAGCGGCTGCAGCGGAACGTAGTCGCACACGCGGTGCGAGCCATCCCGGGTCCTCACCGATCCCATCTGCGTGAGGGATCCGACCGGCGCCGCGAGTCCGCGACGCGCGAGCAGAACGCCGGCGATGAAGGTCGTCGCGACAGCGCCCATCCCCGGCAAGAGGACAGCCAGCTTTCCCTGCGGTTTATCAGGCGTATGCATCAACATTCCTTCCGGGTTCGGACGTCACTCGCTACGGCGGTGTGGTGCGACGGTCGTGCCAGCGTGCGACGCAGGGCGCGGATCGGGATTTCGCGGGCGGGATTGCCCAGAGGGCGCGCGTGGCGGCGGGCCGACGGTTGCCCGGTGCGGGAGCCGTATTGGCACGCGCCGCGCACCGGGTGCGCCCATGCAGTTCATGGAAATCGCCCGCGCTCGCGGTGTCCGAGCGCTCGTTGCGTGCGTCGTCACTGCGGGCCTGTGCTTCGCCGCGCTTAGCGCGTCGCAACAGCCGCCCGGGGCCCTTCTCGCCCGAATCGGCGGGACGTCTCCCTTCGCGTTTTTCGTGGCCGCAGCAGGCTGGTTGGTGCTCGTTTCGGTGCAGTGCCTTCGCTGGCACCTCGTGGCGTCGCGTGTCGGAAAGCTCTCATTTTCTGAGGCTTTGGCGCTTCGTGCGATTGGCAATCTGGCCAACACAGTCCTTCCTGCGCGCGGAGGGGACGCCGTTCGCGTCGAGCTGTTTCGCGCGCTCGCGTCGACGTCGCGCGCCGCGGTTGTCGGCGCCGAGCTGGCCGACGTGTGGCTCGACAAAATCGGCTGGCTGCCGTCGCTGCTGCTGGTTTGCGCGGTCGGCTCCCCCCCGGCATGGGCGGCCCGCGCGGCGATGCTGATGACCGTACTCATCGCGGCCGCATACGCGCTCGCAACGTGTGCGCGTCGGCTCGCGCGGCGCCCCGACTGGCTCGAAGCCGTGCTGACCGGGATCGCGCCGCCAGGGCGCGCCGGCGCATGGCTCGCGCCGCTGCTGATCACGCCGCTGCCCTGGTTGCTCGAGACCGCGGTGCTCATGGGAGTCGGTCGCGTGGCCGGCATCGAGCTTGGGCCCACCGGCGCCTTCGTGCTGCTCACCGCGCAGAACCTGGCCCTGATCGTGCCAACACCCGCGGGGCTGGGGGCCGCCGAGGCGGGCGCCGCCAGCGCGCTCGTGGCCCTTGGGTTCCCGCGCGAGGCGTCGCTGACCTTCGCGGTCGTGTATCGGCTCGGCCAGCTCGGAGCGATCGTCGTCGCCGGGGTCGTCGCGGCGCTGCTGGTCGCCCGCAAGCTAAAGCGTGCGCGGGCGCTCGCTCCCGCGCGGTGACCGCAGCGGGCGGTGGGCGCCTCGCAGAAGTCTCACGCGCCCGCCCGATCGTTGATATTATCCTCGGCGATGTCCGAATCGCAAGTCGTCGGCAGGTACGTGCTGTGCGGCGCCCTCGCGTCGGGCGGAATGGCGACCGTGCACCTCGGGCGGCTGCTCGGCGCCGCCGGTTTCTCCCGAACGGTCGCCATCAAGCGAATGCACCCGCAGTTCGCACAAGACCCTGAGTTTGCGGCCATGTTTCTTGACGAGGCCCGCCTCGCCGGGCGCATTCGGCACCCGAACGTCGTGTCGGTAATCGACGTGGTCGCCGATGGTGGCGAGATGCTTCTCGTCATGGAATACGTTCAAGGTGAGTCGCTCGCGAAGCTGCTCAGCTGCGCCCGCAAGCGCGGCGAGCGCGTGCCCGGCCCCATCGCGGCCGCGATCGTTTGCAACGCCCTCGACGGCCTGCACGCCGCGCACGAGGCGCGCGACGAGCTCGGAGAACGGCTCGGCATCGTCCATCGCGACGTCTCGCCGCAGAATGTGATGGTCGGCACCGATGGGTGCGCGCGGGTGCTCGATTTCGGGATCGCAAAGGCCGCCGGACGCGCGCAGGTCACGCGCGAGGGACAGCTCAAGGGCAAGCTCGCCTACATGGCGCCTGAGCAGCTCAACGGCTCCGTAACCGAGCTGAGCGACGTGCACGCCATGGGCGTCGTGCTCTGGGAGACGCTGGTCGGAAAGCGCCTGTTCGCGGCGGATACCGAAGGCCACGTCGTCACGAAAGTACTGACTGCAACGGCGGCCGCTCCAAGCGTCGCTGCACCGGGGACGTCCGACGCCTTTGACGCCGTCGTGCTCCGAGCGCTCGCGAAAAACCCGGCCGACCGCTTCGACTCTGCGCAGGCGATGTCGATCGCGCTCGGTGCGTGCGCCAAAAAAGCCGAGCCGCATGAAGTGGCCGCGTGGATCCAGCGCGTCGCCGGCGACCTGCTCACGGCGCGGGCGGTCGTCCTCGCCGACGTAGAGAGCAACCCGTCGCAGACGCGCCCTACCGTGCTGCCCGCGGCAACCACGGCCGCGGCGGCCACGGCCACGGCCACGGCCACGGCCACGGCAACCGCGGCGACCGACACGCGCGGCGACCTCTCAAGCGACGCGCTGCTCAGCAAGCCGCCCGGGGCGTGGCCTTTCCGCGCCCGGGTTCTGGCCGCGGTCGTCGCGCTGGCGGCCGCGCTTACGTTTGCGGCACTGGCCCTGCGGAGTCCGCCAGCCACGAGTGCTGCGGCACCGGCGCCGGGCCCATCAGCGTCCGCTGTGGCAACCGCCGCCGCCCCGAGCGCTTCTGCAGCGCCCGCGTTCGACGCATCGGTCGCAGCGAGCCCGACGGGCGCTCCCGCTCCCTCGACCTCCCAGTCCCCAAGGGCTACCCTCCCAACTTCTGCGCCGCCCCGCTCGCGCCCGCAATCCCCCGCAGCACTCCCGGATCACCTATGAGAGTCTCCCCGCTCCCGCTCGCGCTGCTGCTGACGATCGCAGCGCCCACGTCGCTCTTCGCTGCCCCCCCGGTCAGCCCGGCCACAGCGCTCAAGCAGAGCGGCGACGACCTGCTGGCCCGCAGGCAGTTCGTCGAGGCGCTCGACGCCTACGAGCGCTCCTTCGCAATCGATCCGAACCCTGCCCTTCACTACAATCGTGGACGCGCGCTCGAGTTTCTCGCCCGTTATCCCGAGGCCGTCGACGCCTTCAAGCGCTTCGCGGCGGAGGCGCCTGCCGACCTCAAGGCCAAAGTTCCGAACCTCCCGGGGCACGTCGTCGAGCTCGAGGCGAAGGTCGCAACGTTCACCCTCGTCGCCAACGTACCCGGGGCGCGCGTCCTGTTCGCCGGTCGGGAGGTTGGCCGTGTGCCGCTGACTGGCCCGGTCCGCGTGAATGCGGGCACGGCGACGCTCGAGGCCGTCGCGGAGGGTTACGTCGACTACCGACAGGAGGTAACACTCGCGGGAGGCACCGCCACCGCCATCAACGTCGAGTTGTCAGCGCGCGACGTCGCCAGCTACCTGCTCATCAAGAGCCCGGTCGCGTCGGCGCGCGTGTCGATCGACGGAAAGTTCGTCGGCCTAGTGCCGGCCGAAGCAACGCTCGCGCCCGGACCGCACCCCGTGCACGTCGAGCGCGACGGCTACGACAGCGCCGACACGCAGATCGTCCTTCGCAAAGGCGAGCGGCGCGAGGTGTCGATCGACTTGAGCCAGGCGAAGCCGATTTACGCGCGCTGGTGGTTCTGGACCGGCATCGGCGTCGTCGTCGCCGGAGCCGCGGCCGGCGCTTCGTACTACGCGCTCACGACCGAGCGCGCGGCGCCGTCGGGCAATTTTTCTCCGGGGCAGCTCTCGTTCTGAACTCGCAGACCTCGCGCCCGAGCCGCCTGCGTGGCGCCGCGGAATTTTTGCTCGTCGGCGGATTCACCCCCCTCGCGATCGCGCTTTCTTGGGCGATTCGTCACAGGTTTCCGCTCAGCGACGCGGAATACGCAGCCGGCTTGCTCACGTTCTGCGCCGCATTCGTGGTCAACGATCCCCACTTCACCGTCAGCTATCTGCTCTTTTACAGGGGGTTTCGCGCGCGAGCCCTCGGTCCCGCCTTCGCTGGCGCGCAGCGCGTCCGGTACTGGTTCGCCGGGGTGATCGCGCCGATCGCGCTGGCTGCGTGGGCGGTCGCCGCGCTGGCATCGCGCTCGCCCCTCGCGCTCGGGCTGATGATCCAGCTGATGTTCTTCTGGGTCGGCTTTCACTACGTCAAGCAAGGCTTCGGCGTGATGCTTGCGTTGAGCGCCCGGCGGGGAGTGACGTACTCGCCGGCGGAGCGCACGGCGATCGTCGCGCACGCCCTGGCCGGCTGGGCCTACGCGTGGGCCACCCCGTACGATCCCGGGCGCGAGGTGATCGAAAAAGGTGTAATCTACAACACGATCGCCCATCCGCGCTGGCTCGAGCCGCTCACCCTCACGTGCCTCGTCGTCACGGCGATCGCGCTCTCGGTCGCGCTCCTCGCGAAGTGGCGCCGCGACAGGAGGCTGCCGATTGGCACTCCGCTCACAGCGCTGCTGTGCAGCATCTGGGCGTGGTCGATCTTCTCCGGCCGTGACCCGCTCGTGCGCTACCTCGTACCCGCGCTCCACTCGCTGCAGTACCTGTATTTCGTCTATTTGATGCGCGGCAACGAGGCCGCCGAGCGAGAGGGCCCGCCGTGGTTCGAGGCGACGCGAGCGCAGAAGCTCACTGCGCTTTTCGGGGGCTCAGTCGCGCTCGGCGCGCTCGTGTTTCACGCGGGCCCAAGCGCGCTCGACGCGGCGGTCGTTCCGCGTGCGTGGCGCTTCACCGACCTCGGCGCCACGCCATGCTTCGCCGCGCTCTACGCCTTCATCAACTTGCACCACTACCTTATCGACTGGGTCATCTGGCGGAGAGACAACACCGAGACGCGCTACCTGCGGGTGAGCTAACGTGCCCCGCGCCATGTCCAACGCAAGCTCCCATCGCGTCATCCTCGAACCCGCCCACATCGCGCCCGCAGCCGCTGAAGAAGTCGCCGCGTTCCACGCCGACATCATCGCCGAAATCACCGCGGCCATCGCGAAGCACCCGGTCGTCGTCGTAGGCATGGCCCAAAACCCGCACGTCAAGAAGGTGCGCGCCGCGCTGACCGCCGCCGGCGTTACGTTCGAGTACCTCGAATATGGCAGCTACTTGTCGAAGTGGCGCGAGCGCCTCGCCATCAAGCTCTGGAGCGGATGGCCGACGTTTCCTCAGGTCTTCGTGGGCGGCACCCTCGTCGGCGGCGAAACGCTCACCGTCGCTGCGATCGCCGACGGATCGCTCGCGAAGCGCATCAGCGGCTGAGACGATTCACACGCCGGCGCTGCGCCGCGCGGCCGCGACAAACGCCAGGCCTTGCGCGTTGAGCTCCACGTCGAGCGCAAGCAGCGCTCGCTCGGCGTCGCCGAATTCGGGCGCTTCGGCGGCGATCGCTTCGCGCCAGCGGTCGGCGAGGCGCGCCTCCATCGCGGGGAGCGGCTCGTCGCCGCGCGCAGCCTCGTCGACCCACGCCTCGGCGCGATCGATGAACCGAAGCACCTGCGCGGCGATGGCGGGCGCGTCGTCGTGAGCGCCGAAGTGTGTGGGACATACGAATCGCTCGCCGAGCGAGAGCACCGTGGCGACGCTGCGTCTGGCCGCGCCTGCGTCGAAGTTGGTAGGGCTCGTCGACGCCATCGCGAACAGGCCGCGCCCTTGAAGCGCGGGATAAACGAGGCCAAACGTGTCGCCCGTATACACGCTAAAAACAGCCGGATCGTCGATCACGATGTGGTGATTGGCGTGCCCGGCAGTGTGATGAGCAACGAGCCGGGAACCTCCCAGTTCGAATGACTCGCCGTCCGCGAGCGCCCGCACACGCTCCGGGGCGATGCTCCCAACGACGCCATAAAGCGCCGCAAATCGGGCCTCGCCGTAGACAGACGTCGCGCTCGCCACGAGCCGGGTCGGATCGACCAAATGCCGCGCCGCCCTCGGGTGGGCGAGCAGCGTGGCGTTCGGGCAGGCGTCCATGAGCGCCCCAGCGCCCGCGGCATGATCGAGGTGCGCATGGGTGACCACCACATAACGCACGTCTTCCGGGCGCCGGCCGTGCGCGCGGAGTGCCGCCAGCAACTTTGGCAGGGCGTGCGCGGTGTGGGCCTCGATGAACGCGCACTCGTCCCCTGCTACGCGCAGGTAGCAGGCAGTGAACTCCGGCGTCGTATCGGCGTCGATGGTATGGCGCGCGTGGGCCGTCATCGGCTTATGGCAGATTGCAGGGGCCACCGCAGACCGAGGTCACTTGACCGTCGGGCCTGCAAAACGCGGCGATCTGATCGAGCGCCTTTTGGCTCGCCCAAACCGAGTCGTGCGCCCCGTTGTCTTTCGGCAGCGAAGTGTCGTCGTCGGGCGGGAGCGGCGTTTTGTGTGAGTTCCACTGGGTGTAGGCCGAATCGAGCGGGGCGGCGGCAGTCGCGAGCCCCGGCACCGGCTCACTCAAGTCGAACCCCGTGAGCCCCATGGTTCGCGCGAGCACGCGCGTCGACACGTTCGCGACCTGGGCATCTCCGATCGCCTCCTGAACCAGGATGCGCTTCACAGGAACTCCGGGAAGCGGATCGGAGAGGAGGTGCGGGGCATACGACGCCGGATCGGTGTGGTCCCACTCCGATTGCGTGTAGGCCATCGCGATCTGACGATCGAGCGGATCGGGCAGCAGAATACCGAGCACGCGGCCGAACTGCCCCAAATCGGCCGAGCGGTAGATCATGAGCGACCACTCGCTGCCGGGCACGTTCAGAACGCCGCGCACCACATCGGGAGTGAGCCCCATGAACGTCGTTCCCTGAATGCCGCCGTTCGAGACACCGAAATAGTAGGCGGCCTTGCCGTCGGTGATCGGCTTGGCGCCCAGCGCGAGCGCGGGGTCGTCCTTTATCTTCGTCAAGAACGTGCGCGTCATCACCAGCGCGTTGAGCTGCGCCTGCTGAAGCCGATCGGTGATCACGTAGAAGTTGTTCAAATCGGCGGTGAGCAGATCGGGCAGCACCTGCACGTCGGACGACGAGAGCCCGATCCAGTCGGTCGCGACGAAGATGGTGCACAGCCCGTCGGCGGCCGCCTGCGCAGGACCGCCCGTGATTGTCGACTTCGCATTACCGAACAGCCCGTGCCCGAAGACCACCGCCGGGAGAGGCGCCGTCGCCATTTGGGCGCACTTCGGGATGGTGATCGTGACCGGGACATCGACGATCGCGCGCATCACCGGGTTGCCGTCAGCGTCGAGCTTCATGGTGGACTTGCCGCTGTCGTCGGCGAGGTACGAGGGCACCTTCACGGTTGCGTCGATGACCGAGAGCGTGTGCGGCCCGGTGCCTGGCGTCACCGCCAGGATCGAGTATCCCAGCTCCCCTTTTTCGAGCGCCGCGAACGCATCATCGCGCATCTTCACAAGGTTGCCGGTGGCAGTCTTGTCGCTCGCCGTGACCACGTCCCACGCGAGCGACAGCTTCGACCGATCGACGCCAGCTTTGCCGAGCACGCCGAAGATTTCCTCGTAACGCGAAGCCAGCGGCTGCAGCGATTTCGACAGGGTGGTGCGGTCACGGAGCGCGCGGAAGGGCGCCGGAGCCAGGGGAAGTCCGGCCGCATCGCGCAGACCAACCAGCGCAACAATGTAGCGCTTTCCAGCTTTCAGCCGCACGAGCGGGTGAATGAGGAGCCCCTGGCGCTGGCCGTCGCGCGTGACGTTGGCGTCGACCTCGGCGAAGGCGAGCACGCGCTCGCCGGTCTCGTAGTCAATGACCTGAACCGGCGAGGCAGGCTGCAGCGACGGAGAAGGATCGCGCCAGCCGAACAGCTGCGACTTGTCGACGCCCGCCGCGAAGTAGGCAACGAAGGGCGTAGCCGGGGAAAAACCGTCTTTTCGGTTCATGCGCTCGACGCTGAGCGCAGTCCCCGAAGCCTGCACCGGAAGCGCGCCGGTCGCCGGAAGCGACACGCGGTAGCCGGTCGCGCTCGCGCTGTCCGCGCGCTCGAAAAATGCCGACGGGAACGGCGTGAGGCAATCGTCACCAATGACGGGATTGCAGCCGGCTGCAGCCTCGGGCGGCGGGGGCGCAGCAGGCGGAGCGGGTTCGCTGGCGCTCGAACACGCAACAGCCACCGCGAGTGAATACGCCAAGGCAAAGAGTGGAGCTTTTGCGTTCATGTTCAAGCGCGAAGTAGGCAGTCGTTGCCGCCCAAAGGCAAGCACGTTCGGGAGCCCGCCGGGCCGGGAAGGCGCGCGGCTAGTTGCAGCCCGTGACCTGCCACTCGAAGATCACAGGGTTGCTCTGCTGGCCCTGCGTGTTGGTCGCATAGAGGTCGAAGAGACGCACTTGCGTCGTCGTGACGGGGCTCGTGAAGCTGTAGTCCCAGTCGTCGAGCTTCGCGCTCACCGATCCGTCGGTGACCCACGCCGCGCCGTTCCACCACTGCACCGTCGCCGCGCCGAGCGTTCGCCCAATGGCCGCACACGCGTTGGTGACCGTCGCGCTCTGCGTGTCCATGTGCATCTTCACGAGGGTCCTGGGAGCCGACCATGTATACTGCACCCATGCGCCGCCCGGGCTGCTGCCCGCGGAAATCCACGCAAATTGCGAGCACTTCGTAGCCTCGACCACGCCGTCGTTGCAGTTGACCGCCGTGTACGGCGGAGAATTGCCGCCTCCGCTGATGCTCGCGGTCGCCGTGAGCGCGACGTTGGCGTTCGAGCACGTCGTGCACTTGCCGCCTGAGCAGGTCAGCCCGCTTGCGCAGGCTGCGCCGCAGCCGCCGCAGTTGTCGCGGTCGCCGCTGAGGTCGACGCACGCGCCTGCGCAAAGGGTGAGCCCGACCGAGCATTGGATCACGCAGCTGCCTGCGACGCATTTCTTGCCGCCGCTGCACGCGAGGCCGCACGTGCCGCAGTTGGCGTTGTCGGACGAAGTCGCCGCGCAATACGGAGCGCCGCCGTCGCCGCCCGGACACAGCTGCTCGCCCGCTCCGCAGTTGCCAGAACACTTGCCGCCGGCGCACACCTGCCCCGCAGAGCACACGACTCCGCACCCGCCGCAGTTGGCGTTGTCGTCCGCGATCGACGCGCAGTACGGGGCGCCGCCGTCGCCCGCGCAGAATGCAGCGCCCGCTCCGCAGCTGTCGCCGCACTTGCCCGCCGCGCACACTTGACCCGCGCCGCAGGCCGCGCCGCAGCCGCCGCAGTTTGCGCCGTCGGTCAGCGGATTGATGCACGCGATGGCCCCACCGTCACCGACGCACAGCGTCTGCGCTGCCGGACACTGCGCTTTGCATGCGCCCGCCGAACACAGCTTGCCGGCTTCGCAGGCCGCGCCGCACGCCCCGCAGTTCTTCGGGTCGACCTTCGCGTCGACGCACGATTGACCGCACTGGGTGGCGCCCGCAGAACACACCGTCGCGCAGGCGCCCTTGTCGCAGACCTCGCTCGCCGCGCAAGTCGCGCCGCACGCCCCGCAGTTCTTCGGGTCGACCTGCACTTCAGCGCAGTCGGCGCCGCACACGAGCTCGCCGGCCGCGCACGTCCTGGGCGCGGGCGAGATGTCACCCGAACATCCAACAATGGCGACACCCACCCCCACGAGAGCCGCGAGGGCAGCTTTGGTGAGCACGGTCCAACGGCTTCCGACTGGGTTCATTGGCACACCCCGCTCACGCACTTGGTAGCGTTTTGAGGACACGCGCTGCCACACTTTCCGCAGTTGTCGCGCGCAGTCTGAACGTCAACGCACAGGTTTCCGCACGCCGTGAGCCCCGGGCCGCACGCCACCGCGCACTTGCCGCCCGCGCACTGCTGGCCCTGCGCGCAGGCAGCTCCGCACACGCCGCAGTTGGCGTTGTCGGTGTCGGTACGCGCGCAGTAGGGCAAACCGCCGTCGGGCACGCACCGCGTCTCGTTGGGCCCGCACGAATCGCCACACTGGCCGCCGCCGCACACTTGACCTGCGCCGCACGGCGCTGCGCACTTGCCGCAATTGGCGTTGTCGGTGGCCGTCTGCGCGCAGTACGACGCGCCGCCATCCTGATCCGCGCACAGGGTGCCTCCCGCGCCGCAGTTGTCGGTGCAGGCTCCGGCGAGGCACGCCTGACCGGCGCTGCACGCCTTGCCGCAAGCGCCGCAGTTGGTCACATCGGCCTTGGTGTTGGCGCAGTAAGCGCCGCCATCGGCCGCGCAGAGCGTGACGCCTGCCCCACAGCTGGACACGCACGCGCCCTTGAAGCAGACGTCGCCCGATTTGCACGCGACACCACAGTTACCGCAGTTGGCCGGATCGTCGGCGAGATCGACGCAGCCCTTCGAGCAGACCGAGAGGCCGCCGACGCACCCGGCCGCGCACTTGCCGGCGCTGCAGACCTCTGCAGATTTGCACGCGGTCGCGCACGCTCCGCAATGCGCCGCGCTCTTCTGCACGTCGACGCAAACGTCGCCGCAGCGCGTCTGCGCTCCAGGGCATGAGGGAGGCTCGGGCGGCGGTGCGGTCGCGGTGGCGCAGGCCCACAGCGCGGCGGTGAGGCCGCCCGCCGCAAGCGCGCGCGCGGCGCCCCTTGCGATTGGCAATGATGAAACGGGCATTGGCATCTTATCTCACTTCGCTATCACAAGAGCGGAGACGCGGCGCATCAACGCGCCTGAACGGGCACCGAAACACCGACGCGCGCGGCCTGGCGCGAAGTCGAAGCTCCCGCGCAGCCCCCGTTCGCAGGCACCAAACGCGACGCGCTCGGGCCGGTCAGCACGCCTTCGCGCTGACCTGAATGACCTTGTCCTGCATGCGCGCGATCTCCTGAATGAGCCCCTCGGGCGGCGCCGCCGAAAGCTTGATAACGGCGACCGCCGCCTTCGCGCCTGAGAAGATCGTGTTCGTCATGTCTTCGACGTTGAGCCCGTGATTGCGGACGATCTCGAGCACCGCCGCGAGCACGCCGACTTTGTCGTAGTGACGCACGAGCAGCTGCACCTTGGCCGGCGTGTGCTGCTCGATGTTCACGCAGTTGGGGACCTGCCCCGTGGTCACAAACGCGCGACAGATGCGCACGGCCTCCTCGGCGATCGCGTTCTGCGCCTGCTCGGTGCTCGCGCCGATGTGGTGCGTGCCTACGAAGCCCGGGAGCGACGCGATGTCGCCCCCGAATGCGCCCGTCGCGCCTTCGGGCTCCGGGTCGAACACATCGAGCCCCACGCGGATCCCCTTTTCGCGCATCGCCCGCTCGAGCGCGGGTTGGTCGACGACACCGCCTCGGCTCGTGTTGATGAACACTGCGCCGCGCTTCATGCGTGAGAAGAACTCGACGCCGAACATCTTCTTCGTCTCGGCGACTTGCGGCACGTGCACGGTGACAATGTCGGCCAGCTCCGCCAGCTCGAAGAGGGAAGCCGGAGCGCGCGCCCCGTGGGCGGCGAGCACCGAGGGCTGCGCGGGCACCGACCACGCGAGCAGGTCGAGCTCGAACGCGGCGGCGCGTCTCGCGACGGCCTGCCCAATCGCGCCGAAACCCACGATCCCGAGCGTCTTGCCCTTGATGCCGTCGGCCTTGCTGTACTCCTTCTTGTTCCAGCTGCCCGCGAGCAACTCGGCCGTGCCTGCCGGTATGCGCCGATCGACCGCCAGCATGAGCCCCATCGCGAGCTCAGCCACCGCGACGCTGTTTTTGCCGGGACAGTTGGCGACGTAGATTCCGCGCTCACTCGCGGCCTCCACGTCGATGGTGTCGACGCCCGCGCCGGCCCGCAAAATCAGCTCCAATTTGTCGCCGCGCACGATCACTTCGCGCGACACCTTCTTGCTGCGAACGACCAGGATTTGCACGTCGCTCACCCGCTCGGCGAGGGCGGCAGCAGACAGCTCAGGCTCGTAGTCGACGGCGAGGCCGAGCGACCGGAACTGCGCGATGAAGCTCTCGGGAAATTTGTCGGCGATGAGAAGGCGCATCCGCAGAGCGTACTTCAACCGCGACCTTCACGTTCGGTCTGTTCAGTGCGCTATGCTCACCGCATGAAGAGGCTCACTGGATGGGAGTCGCGCGCGGGCACCGCCAGCGACGTGATGCGGCACATAGCATCGGGCTCGCGCCTGTTTGTGCACGGCGCCGCCGCGACGCCCGAGTCGCTGCTTGAAGCGCTCGCGGCCCGCACGGAGTTGGAGGCCGTCACGCTCTTCCATCTGCACACGACGGGCAAGGCGCGCTTCGCGGACCCGCAGCACGAAGGCCGCTTCCGATCGGTGTCGCTATTTGCCGGCACCGAGCTTCGCGAGCCGATCGCGGCGGGGCGCGCCGACTTCATGCCCATCTTCCTGAGCGACATCCCGCGACTATTTTCCTCGGGACAAATTCCGATCGACGTCGCGGTGCTGCAGCTTTCGCCGCCCGATGAAAATGGCCACTGCACGCTCGGCACTTCGATCGACGCGGCCAAGTCGGCTGCGGATTCGGCCCGCATCGTGGTCGCTGAAATCAACGAGCAAATGCCCCGAACCCACGGCAGGTCGATCGTGCCGTTCGACCGCGTGACCGCGTTCATCCACACCGACAGGCCGCTGTTCGCGCAGCAGCCGACCGAGGAGACTGCCGCCGACGCGCAGATCGGCGAGCTGATTGCAGGGCTCGTCGAGGACGGATCGACCCTGCAAATGGGCATCGGCGGCATTCCGGACGCGGCCCTCAAGCGGCTCGGCGGCAAGCACGATCTCGGCGTTCACACCGAGATGTTCTCCGACCACGTCGTCGACCTCGTACGCGCGGGCGTCGTCACCAATCGCTTCAAGAAAATTCACGCCGGGCGCACGGTCACCAGCTTCGTGAGCGGCACGAAAAAGGTCTACGACTTCGTCGACGACAACCTCGAGGTCGAGTTCCATCCGTGCGATCGCACCAACGACGCGTCGATCATTCGCGAAAACCCGAAGGTCGTCGCGATCAACTCGGCGATCGAGGTCGATCTCACCGGACAGGTGTGCGCCGACTCGATCGGCTACCAAATCTATTCGGGCATCGGCGGACAGATGGACTTCATTCACGGCGCGGCGCTGTCTTCGGGCGGAAAGCCCATCATCGCGCTTCCCTCCACCGCCGCGCACGGTCAGGTCTCGCGCATCACCGCCGCCCTGAAAACAGGAGCCGGAGTCGTGACCACACGTGGACACGTGCACTGGGTTGTGACCGAGTACGGCGCGGTGAACCTCCACGGCAAGACGCTGCGGGAGCGCGCGCAGGCGCTCATCTCGATCGCGCATCCCGATTTCCGCGGTGAGCTCACGCGCGCCGCCGCGCAGACGCGCCACTTTGTGTTTTAGCGACCCGGGAGCCCGCTCGCATAGCGGCCGCCGAAGTCGTCGTCGAACACGGCCTGCAGCCGCGGAGGGATACCCCCGCCCTCGATGAACACGCTCACGTTGCGGCTCTTCGTGAAGTAGTCACCCTCCCAGTTGCTGGTGCCGACCCACGCGCGATCGCCATCGAAGACGGCGAACTTGGCGTGCGCGACGCGCGCAAACGGAACGTCGCCGCCCGACCACGGCGGCACGGTGATGATGCGCAACGCGCACCCGGCGTCGGCGAGCGCTGCGAGGGACGCCTCCTTCGCTCCCCAGCTCGAGATCGCGAGGCGAACGCGCACGCCGCGGACAAGCGCGCGGCGAAGGGCGCGGTCGAGATCGGTCCACGGGGCGCCGTCGCGCGTGGTCGTCCGGTAGGTGAGCAACTGCACGTCGACCGAGGCGGTCGCGCCGTCTATCCAGGAGATCAGAATCGGCAGGTCCCAGGCCGCTTCACTGGGCAGATATCCGCTCGGGCTCGCCGCCAGCGTCACGCGCGCGCCCGCGATCGTCGCCACGGGGGGCACCTTCCACACCCCCTCCCAGCGCGAGGCCGGTGCTCCGGCAGCGACATCCCAATCGGCGAGGAAGAGACTGCCGAGCGCTCCGGCCAGCACCTCGGATCGCATGCGCACCCCGACCTCCTGAATGTGCTCGAGCGAGCGCCAGTCGAAATTTTGGCTGCCCACGTAGCCGTCGCGCCCGTCCACCACGAAATACTTGGCGTGCAGCACGCCTCCCATCGACGCCTTGACGTCGAAGCGACGCACCAGCACCCCCGGAAGGGCCCCGAGCGCATCGACCGTCTCGGGATATTTCGCATAGAAAACTTCGTCCACGAGCAGGCGCACGCGCACGCCGCGGGCAGCGGCGCTCCGCAGCTCGTCGATCACCGCGTGCAGGCGGCTCTGCGGCGCGTCGCTCACGTAAAATTCGGCGAGATCGATCGACCTCGAAGCGCCGCGGATCATGGCGAGCCACTCGTCAGCGGCGTCGGGTAGGTCGGCGTGCCCGAGCGTGGTGCCGATCGGTGCAGACTCCACGAGCGCGATCCCGGGCGGCGCTGCCGAAGCAGGCGTCTTGCCGCCGGGAGCGCACGCGCTCACAAGCACCGCAATCGCCGCGATCGCGCGTCGCCTCACGCGCCGGCGTCCTCGGTCACATCGAAGCGCATCCCCGCCGCGCGCAGGCGCGCGATGAGCGCATCGCCCATGCACGACGCCGGCGTCAGCACCCCGCCGCCCGGAGGCAGCTCGTCTTTCGCGAGGCAGACTGCGCTCTCGGCGATCATCCGCGCCGTGGCCGCGTAGCCCGGATCCCCCTTGCCGGCCACTGTTCCCACGAGCCGCCGGCCGTCACAAAGGCCCACGAGCTTCACTTCGAAGGAGCCGCGCTCGCGGGCCTGCTTCGACGGCCCCTCGCCGGGCGACGGCAGGGCCATCTTGAGCACGTCACGCGTTGGGGCGATCGCGGCGAGCGCCATCGCTGCGCCGGTGCCCACCGAGGTGGCCGTCGCGCGGAGCCAGCCGGCAGCGCCCGCCCCGGTGGCCATCACCTCGGCGTAGCTGAAATTGCGGCCCCACGCATAGCCGAGCAGCGCGTTGCTGCGACGCACGACGCGCGTGTTGATCGCAGCCATCACGAACGGCCCCGTCCACTGCGCCAGGCCGGCGTCGTAGCGTGCCGTCTGCTGATCGGCGCCGTCGGGCCCGCGCTCGCCGGGCGTCAGGGCATAGGCGTCGAAGGCGAGCTTGCGAACGCGCGGATCGCGGCCCGCGCTCTCCATGAGGTTCATCATGCTGGCGATCGTGCCGCCGCTCACTCCGCCCTTCGCCTTCATCACGTAGAAGCGCACTTCGGAGCAGGGGGCCCCGTACTTCTCTGTCGCGTAGCGTTGCAGCATGAGCACGCCGAGATCGCTCGGGATCGAGTCGAAGCCGCAACAGCAGACGATGCGCGCGCCCGAGGCAACAGCGCCGGCGTGGTGGGCGTCGATCATATCGCGGATAAAGGGCACTTCCCCCGTGAGATCGCAGTAGTCGGTGCCGTGCGCCACGCAGGCCGCCACGAGCTCGCGGCCGTGAATCGCGTACGGGCCGACGGTGGAGAGCACCACGCGCGCCCGCGTGACGACGGCGCCCAGGCTGGCGCGATCGCTGGCGTCGCCGACGATCAGCGGAAGTTCCGCCGCGGCCGGATCGATGGCGGCGAGCGACCTCCGAACTTCTTCGAGCTTCGCCAGGCTTCTGCCTCCGATGCCCCAACGCAGCTCGCGCGAGGCCCCGTACCGCTCGACGATGAACTCGGCGACGAGGCGCCCGGTGAATCCACTGGCGCCCCAAACAATGACATCGAGGTCGCGGTCTGCGTTCTTCATGCGTGCGTGCTTAGGCGCGCCGCAGCATCGTCGCAAGCGTGGGCACAAAAAGGAAAACGCCCCGAGCTCGCTTGAGCCCGAGGCGTTCCCGCTGAACCTGACTTACGTCAGATTACCAGCGGCTGCCGCGATCGCCGCCGCCGGCGCCGCCGCCACGACCGCCGCGATCGCCGCCACGGCCACCGCCGCCGCCGCCACCGCCGCCGCCTTCACGGCCGCCGCGGAATCCACCGCCGCCACCGCCGCCGCCGCCGCCGCCGCCGCCACCCGTGCGGGCGCCGCGCTCTTCAGCCTCGTTGACGCGCAGAGCGCGGCCGTCGAGGTTCGCGCCGTTGACCGCCGCGATGGCAGCCTCAGCCAGCTGGGCCGTGGCCATGGTCACGAACGCGAAGCCGCGGGACTGGCCCGTCATGCGATCGGTGACGATGTGCACGTCAGTGACTTCGCCGATGCCCGCGAACAGCTCACGGACGCCTTCGGCGGTAGAATGAAACGACAGGTTTCCGACATAAAGACGATTGCGCATTTTCCGGTTCTCTCTAGGGCTCTCGAGACGGCACCCGAGGGTGCTTTTAGTAATGCCTGCCATCCGCGTGAGCCAGTCGGGAAGGGAGACGCGCGGCGCAAACTTCGCCGCTTCACACGTGCGTCGCCAGAGGCACGACTCGGAGGTACATCCCGAAGAGAGCGTGTCAGCCGGAGAGTGTCGTGACTCCGCTAAGATAACCGAAAGCGGGCCCGCGGCAAGCGAATGTCACCGCGTCCCGCAGCGGGCGGGCCGATGCCGGACCGGCAAGTCGAGCGCCTACGCGCCGAATCAGCACGTTTTTGCGAAATTGCCGGCCGCGCCGCAATCGTCATCGACGTAAAAAAACGCCGTCCCCAACGCTGCTCAGCACGACATCTCCGTCGCGAGCGGTGATCCACAGCCGCGCGCTGGTCCGCGCGTCGATCCAGTGCGACTCCTCGCCCTCCTTGCCGCAGCCGCCGGTCGCGTCGAACGAGGCAACGGTTCCCGTTGGCGCGTCGCCGAGCTCGGCGGTCAGACGCTCCACGACGCTTCTGCGCGGATGGCAGTACCCGGCGTTGGTCCCCTCGCCGCGCTTGCCGGCGGAAATGACCGCGTACTTTGGCGCCACGCGCGCGAGAAACGCCGGCGAAGTCGAAGTGTCGCTGCCATGGTGCCCGACCTGCAGCAGGGTGACGTGCCCGCGGGGGTCGAGCCCATCCTCCTCGCTGCGCTGGGCGTCGCCGACGAAGAGCACGCTCGAAGCGCACTGGTCGATGCGAAGGCCGATGGAGCAGTCGTTCGCGTCGCGCGCACACGCATGCGGCCACCGCTCGGGCACGATCGCCGTGAGCCGCGCGGAGGGAGAGCTCGTCAGCGCCGCAGCCTCGTTACCGGGCCCAATCGACGTCACGCGCGTGCCCCGCGAAGCCGCGACGTCGTGCATGTGGCGCACCTCGCGCTTGCCTGGCTCTTGCCCGTTGTCGACCAGCTGGCCCACCGAAAAGCGAGCCATGACGTCGGCGGCGCCTCCCAGGTGATCGGAGTGCTGATGGGTGATCCACAGCAAATCGATCGGGTGACCTCCCAGATCGCGTTCGAGGTCCGCCATGAGCCGCGAATGCCACCCCGCGCAGGCCCCATGGCACTGCTGGGAGCTGCGAGCGGGATCATCGCCGGTGTCGACCAGCACCCTGCGTCCGTCGGCCAACTCGACGAGCGCGGCGAGCCCCTGCCCGACGTCGTAAAAGCGAACCGTCATCGCGCCGCAGGCCCCGGGCGCGGCAGGCGCAGCAGGCGCCGTCAGGGGCGACGGAGCGGGGATCGACGAGGCCGCCGGGATCGGGGAGGCCGCTGGCGAGGGCGCGAAAGGCGCCTCGCGCGAAGCGGCGGTGTGCGGGTGGCGGGCGACAGGTGGCGCCTTCCTCGGCGAATCGGCCCGGCACGACACGAGCAGCGTCGCCGCAACGAGGGCGACGAAGCGAGCGCCCGTCACGAAGCGAGCGCGATCTGCAGCATGCGCCGCAGCGGCTCGGCAGCGCCCCACAGAAGCTGGTCGCCGACAGTAAATGCTGTCAGGTAGTCGGGCCCCATTTTCATCGTTCGCAGCCGGCCAATCGCCACGTCGAGCGATCCCGAAATCGCGGCCGGCGTCAGGCCGCGCCGCGTAGCCTCGGGCGTATTTTCGATCACCTTCGCCCACGGATTCGACTCCCGAATGCAGGCCTCGACTTCATCGAGCGGAACCGCCCGCTTGAGCTTGATGGTGAGCCCCTGCGAGTGGCAACGCATCGCCCCCACGCGCACGCACAAGCCGTCGATCGGCAGCGGCGGATCGAGTCCGAGAATCTTGTTCGCCTCGGCGCCGGCCTTCCATTCCTCCCGGGTCTGTCCGCCCGCGACGGCGCTGTCGATCCAGGGGATGAGGCTGGCCGCGAGCGGCGCGCCAAAATGGGAGGTCGGGAAGTCAGGCGAGGCCATCACGTCCCGGACGCGCTGATCGAGCTCGAGCACCGACGCTGCCGGCTCCGTCGCCAGCTCGCCTGCGCCGCCGCCGATCGCGCGCATCTGCTGCACGAGCTCCTGCATGTGACGAGCGCCCGCGCCCGACGCCGCCTGATAGGTCATCGAGCTGATCCACTCGATCCACCCCTGGCGGATCGGCCCGGCGAGCACCATCAGCATCAGGCTCACCGTGCAGTTGCCGCCGATGAAGTCGCGCACGCCGCGCGCCACCGCGGCCTCGACCCGCTCGAGGTTCACCGGATCGAGCACGATGACGGCGCTGTCGTTCATGCGCAGCGTCGACGCCGCGTCGATCCAGATTCCCTGCCAGCCCGCCGCCCGCAGCGCCGGATGAACGCGCTGCGTGTAGTCGCCCCCCTGGCAAGAGACGATGACGCCGAGCGACGCAAGCGCCGCGAGGTCGTGCGCGTCGCCAACGGGCGCGACGGCCTGGCCGATGCTCGGTGCCTGCGCCCCAACCTGGGAGGTCGACAAGAACACAGGCTCGAGTCCGCGCCAGTCTCCGCAGGCGCTCATGCGGCCCAGCAAAACCGAGCCGACCATCCCGCGAAAGCCTACAAACCCTACGCGCTGCATTCGCGCATTTTGCGCACGATCGCGCCAATCGAGCAAGGTCACGCACGCCGCGCGGAGCCTGCTATCAGGGTGTTGAAAAACACCCTGATAGTAATTGGCGAAGCCAATTGCGTGGGGTGGGGACCCCGAAAAACCGCGTTTTTCGGGGCGGGGAGGTGCATACCTCCCCGAGATGAAAGGCTAGCAGGCCGTTCTTCAACGGCCTGCTA
>CANJCO010000045.1 GCA_947473045.1 Myxococcales bacterium
CGCGGCAATCGGTCGTCGGACGCAGGAATCGCAGGACATTTCGATCGATCAGATTCGCACGCTCGTTCTCGCCCGCGCCGCATTTCCGCCGCACGAAGGGCGTGCGCGCGTCTACGTGATCCGCGATGCCGACGAACTCAGTACCCCGGCGGCAAATGCGCTGCTCAAGACGCTCGAGGAGCCAACGCGCGGCACGTATTTCATTCTCGTGACGGCGAAGTCGGGCACCCTGCTGTCGACGATTCGCTCGCGCGCGCAACGCATCCGGTTCGGCTTTCTTCCCGACGACGTGGTCGCACACGTCGCCACGTCGAAGGGAATCGATGCCGAACTGGCAACCCGACTCGCGCCGCTCGCAGGGGGGACCGTCGACGCTCTCCTCAGGCTCGCCGACGCGACCACCGCGGCAGGGCTCGAGACATTCGTCGCGCGGGCGCTCGAAGCCATTGACGCTCAGCATGTCGGTCCGGCGTTGGAGCTCGCAGCAGAGGCCAAGCAAGCAAAAGGAGCTATCGAAGGCAACCTCGAGGCGTTGGCTGCACGATTTGCCTATGAAGGGCGACGACTCGGCCCCGGGGCGATGCAAGCCGCGGCGCGCCATCAACTCGCCAGCAAAGCAATCTCGGACCTCGCGCGCAACGCATCTGCTCAGCTCACGGTAGAGGCCATGCTGCTCAAGATGCGCAGAACGTGAAACGAGTGTGCGCTCAGCCGCTGCGGTCGTCCTCGTCGTCGCGGCCGGGGAGAACATCGAACATTCCGTCTTCGAGCCGGCTTCCCGTCCACGCCCAGGCGCCGCCTGATCCGGTGAGGACAAGCAATACGCAACCGGCGGCATCCGCGTACTCCCCGACGGTCGTAACGTCCCCTACGTCAGGCGTGCCGCTTCCAAGCCTGGTCACCCGGACGGGGATCCGCCGCACGCGCTCAAAACGATTCGCGCCGAATTCGATGGTCGACGGCGGCGCGCCCGCGAGTCCAAGCCCGAGCGCGTTCGCCAGGACCGGGACCAGCCACGCGAGCGAGGGCGCGGGCTCAAGTTTCGCGTAGATCGCGCGTTCGCCAGCGGCATCGGGCGCGATGAACAACGCCGCGGTGGGCCGCTGCTCCGACAGGACGAGCGCGCCGGCGAGCAAAGCTTCATCACCTCCGGCTCGCATCACGACATCGCCCAATTTGCAGCGGAAGCCGCTGAGCGACGGCCCCGAAACGATCGGTGACCTCGGCGCGGCCGCAAGAGGCAGCGCGAGGCTCGGCGACGGTCTCGCGCGACGCTTCCAGTAAACGAACCGCCCAACCGACAGGCCCGCAGCGACGACCGCTGCGGTCAGCAGCAAGCTCACGCGTCTCCCTCAGCAGGGGATCGCGAAGCGCCGACCGACAAGGCGGCCTGCAACGCGTTGGCCCGCGCCGTCACCCAATTGTAGACCTGTGCGGAGTCCGTGTCGCGCGGGGGCAAAAGGTCACCAATAACCGCTGCCATCGACGCAAACTCTCGGATCATCGGCGCGCGCTCCAGCGTGACTCCGCCGATTGCGACCAGCGGGACGGCGGCACCGGAGCGCGCAACGAGGTGCGCGGCAGCCTCGAGGCCGGCGGGGCCAACCACGGGATCAGGATCGTGCTTGGAAGTCGTGTTGAACACGGGCCCATACGCCACGTACGCGGGGCGCTCCGCGAGCGCTCGGACCAGTTGACCGAGCGAGTGCGTTGAGATGCCAATGCGAAGTGCTGGCGCCTCGTCCCTGATGCGCCCCGGCAAAACGTCGCTCTGTCCAACGTGGAGTATGTCGGCGTGGCCGCGCACGGCGACGTCGATAAGATCATTGGCCACGAGCGGAACGCCAGCGGAGCGACAGACCGGCGCGAGCCGTTCGAGCCAAAAAATCGCCTCCGCGTCTGCTACGCCTTTCGCCCGCAGCTGGAGCATCGCGGGGCCGGCGTCGAGCGTCGCTTGCGCGAATCGCAGCACGTCGAGGCCGCGCAGTGTCAAGCTCGCTAAGTCCACGATCACATACAGGCCGCGCATCGTTTGATTCTGGCTACCGGCGGGGACTCAGGTCGTCAACAAGCTCGGTGCGCACGGCATCGAGCGCCAAGCGCCCGCTACCGACCGGCGGATCGAAAGACAACAGATCGCCGCGGACGGCGCTGTCCCACGCGCCGCGGTTATCGCGCTCACGATCGAGCACGAACGGTCGCGCCCTGCCCGGCCCCTCCGCTGTCTCACCGCAGAGCAGCATTTCGCGCTTCCCCTTGCTGACCAGCGCGGAAGAAACCACGCGGACCAACCCGCGAGCATTGGATGCAACGCTCCGCAGCGTCGCACCATCGCGGCGCAAAACAAGATACGAAAAGGTGAGTCCCTCCCAGCGCAGGCCGGCCGCGCGCGCCAGAGGAACGAGCCACTCAGGCAAGTCGAGCGGCAAGTCTTCGTGACACCAGTCCCCCTTCGTTGCGAGTGCCGGACACGCCGCCCGATGCAGGCATGGAGCGAACAGCGTGACGGCCTCGCTCGCCATCAGGCGCTCGCGCACGCGGTGAAGGTGACGCGTTCGGTCGCGCAACGCCGGCTCCACGACGACGAGGGCGCCGCTGTGGCTGACGCGCTCGCGCAGCGTAGTTTTCAGCCATTCTGCGTGAAGATCAGCGCGCTCGGCCTCGCCGTAGGCGCGATCGAGCTCGGACAGTACCTGCCCGGCGATCACGAGATCGAAGACGCCGCTCGCCTCCTTCGCGTCGCGATGCGAGAGGCCACGCAGCGACAGCTCGATCCCTCCAATACGCGATGCTGCGCGCACGACCGCCTCGCCGGCGCGCATCGCTTCGAGATCGGAGTCGACCCACGTCGCGTCGATACTCCCCCGCTGTCCGGCCTTCGCGAGGGCGATCGCCACGCCGACGGACATCGCGCCCATTCCCGCGCCGATGTCGAGCACCGAGACCGACCCGCCGTGCGCGGCAAGCAGTCCTGACGACACGAGCTCGCGCACCGCGCACGCGCCCTTGGCGACATCTCGCGGGAATGAAAACCCGAGGCGCGCTGCGAGAGCGCGGTCGCCTCGCGAACTGCCCTCGGGAGCGAGCCCGTTGTAGACTTTCGATAATTCTGCGACCGGGCCCGCCAGCTCCTTTGCGCTCGCGGGCCACCCCTTCGCGCGAGCAACGGACGCAAGCAATGCCTGCCAATCATCTCCAAGCGGCAGGCTCGCCGACAGCGGTTCGGGTGAGGGCATTTTCGCCGAAGGCTAGTGGCACGCGCAGACCGGGTGCAAGCGTGGAACGTGGCTACGAGCGGCCGTGGCGCGCGTGGTAGGCTTCGAAATCACATGCGATTTCATCTCTGCATCGGGGCGCTGGGCCTCGCGACGGGCGCGTGCTCCGCGTCCCCGCCGCAGTCCGTATTGCCCAACGCCCAGGCCGCGATCGACCGCATGCGTGCGACGACGGCGTGCGGAAACGCGGTCCAGGCCGAGGCCAAAATCGACCATTTCGGAAAAGGCGAGCGCATTCGCACCAGCCTGATGCTCATCGCCGCGCGACCCGCGCGCGTGCGCCTCGACGTCATCGAATTCAGCAACACCCTCGCCACGCTGACGAGCGACGGGTCCACATTCGCGCTGTCCGACCTGCGGGAGAAGCGCTTCCTGACAGGGCCCGCGAGCGCGTGCAACATCGCGAGGCTCACCCAGGTACCCGTGCCCGCCAACGTGCTGGTCGACCTGTTCAGGGGGCAGCCTCCGATCCTCAAGCACAACGCCCCCTCTGCCGCGATCGCGTGGAGCGGCAAAGGGTATTACGTGGTCACCATCGAAGGCGGGCGAGACGCGCGCGAAGAACTCCACATCGTCCCAAGACGCGACGACTGGCTGAGGCCGTGGAACGAGCAGCGTATGCGCCTGCTGGACGTTCGGGTGTGGCAACGAGGGGTCCTGCTTTATCAGGCCGAGCTCGAAGGCCACGAGCCCGCACCGATGGCGCCGGCGCCGGCGGCCACGTCCGTCGATCCCGAGGACATCGCGCTCGGCATCACGGCCGCAGTGGCCCAACTGAGCGGCCCCGCTTGCGACGCCGAGGTGCCCCGTCGATTGCACGTCAGCGTGCCATCGCTCGGTGAAGACGTGCTGTTCCGATACGATAAGATTCTCTGGAATCCGTTGCTCACGGCGAGCACGTTTTCCCAGGCGGCGCCGGCCGCGACCGAGCAGGAGCAAGTATCTTGCGATGACGATCGGTGACGGTCAGGGTGCCGCTGACAGCGCTTCGACCATCGTTGCCGGCGCGTCTGTGATCAACCAGTTCACGCCCGCAGCCGACAGGCTCCGCGCCTCGGCCGGGTCGTTGACGGTCCATGCGCCGCAAAAAAGTCCGCGGCGGCGCAATCGCGCGATGCGGTGAGGCAACGCCTGCGATCGCTCGAAATGAACGCCCGCGGCGATTGGCAAGCGAACGAACGCCCGAACGCACATCATCGCGTAGCGCTGCGCCTCGTTCGTGAGCAGCGCCGTTGGCGCCCGTAGTCCCATCGCGCGTACCAGCCACAGCAGCCGCGGGTCGAACGAGGAGATCACCAGACGGCCGTCGTAGCCCGAGAGCTCTCGCGCGACCGCACGCGCGAGCGCGACCTTGTCGCGAACGTCGTACTTTATTTCGACGTTGAGCATCATGTCGCGCTCGCGGCACAATGTGAGCACCTCGGCGAGGCGCGGCGCGCGCTCCGGTCCACCGAACAGCCGCACGGCCGAAAGCTCCGCAAGCGGCAGCGCCTCGACCTCGCGTGGGTCGCGGCCGTCCGTCGCACGTGCAAGGCCTGGATCGTGAAAGACCACGACCTCCCCGCTCGCGCAGAGCCGCACGTCGAGTTCGATGCCGTCGGCGCCCTCCAGCTTCGCCCGCTCGAACGCCCGCATCGTATTTTCGGCGGGCCACGAGGGGCCGCGACCGCCGCGATGGCCGAGGATTAGCGTGCGCGCGGCGCGAACTCCCACTTACCGACCGGCAGCCGGAGCTTCGAGCGCCGCGACAATCTCAGCAGCGATCGATCGAACGGCCCCTGTGTCGTCGGGCTTCAGGCTCACCGCCCCAACCACAGGATGCCCGCCGCCTCCGTATTTCTCGCAGATCTGAGCGATATCGTGCGTGCGGGGCGCCTTGCACCACGGATTGTATCCTACACTTATCTTGGCCTTGTCCCGCGCGCGGGTCAGCACCACGGAATAGGCGCGATCGGGATAGAGCGCATAGGTCACAAACTTCGTCGCGACGTCGATCTTCTCGTGCAGCAGGTCTACGAGCACGACGGGCCCACGTTCGGACGCGTTCGCCTTGACGAGGTCGACGAAGCGCGAGTTCTGATCGCGCAGCGGTTGGTACGCAAGCTGGATGTCCTTCGCGGTTGCGACTTCCTCAAGCGAAGCATGGCTCAGTCGCGGAACCATTCGCGTGAGAAACGCGTCGTCGCCCTGGTGTTCGACGACCGTCATCAGTTGAAGCGCAGGCTCGGCACGCGCGACGGCCATCTCCGCGCTCGGAAAACGCGCCGAGTCGATGATGTCGGCCCAGCGAACGAGCTCGTCGAAGCGCGAAAAATCGAGGCCGAACGAGGACGCCGCGATGTCCGCGATCAGCTTGGTGCACGATGAATAGGCGCCGTCGTGAAAGAAGCGACGAGGAGTCTCTCCGGCAGAGGCAGCGTAGGCCGTTCGCTCCCCATCCGTAGGAAACGCCGACACATGGTGGTCGAAGTACCACGTGAGTTTGTCACTTGCGCTGAAGCGGTAGTCGAGAATGGCGTTGTCGATTCCGACGAGCTTCGCGGGATCCACACCATTTTGACCGGGTCCGTAGCCGCACGCGACGTACTCAAAATCGGCCGCCCCGGAGAGCTCCCGGGCCAGGTGCGAAAAGACGACCGCCGAACACAGACCGTCGAAACAGTGACCGTGGGTCGCGACCACAAAACGACGGTTACCGGAGTTCATTTCGGCTACGACTACCATAGGAAGACATTCATGCGTATCCACCACGTGGCGCTGCGAACGCGCGACATCGCGCGACTCACAGCGTTCTACTGCGAGGTGCTCGCGTTTGTGATCTCCGACAGGCACGCGGCGCGCAGCGTTTGGCTTCGCGCCGGCGACGCGATCGTGATGATCGAGCAGGCCGATTCCGCGGAGCCTGAGCCGGCGGCCGGCTCGATGGACATGATTGCATTTTGCATTGATCCGCGCGACCGCGCGAATTTTGAAGCCCGTTTCGCTGCCGCCGGCGTCGTCGTCGAAGCCCGCACAGCCTACACTTTGTACGTCCGCGATCCGGACGGCCGCCGCGTGGGACTAAGCCACTACCCCGAGACGTAAATCTGCGGCGCTTTCAGCGCAGGCGCGGTGTGGTAGCGTGAAGACGTGCATTCTTCGAGCAGGCCCTCGATTGGAACTTCCGGCTCCGCGCCGCGCGCGCGGCTGGAACAAACCATGATCATGGGCCCGGGCACGCGGCTCGGACGTTACGAGATCATCACGCACCTCGCGAGCGGCGGGATGGCGAGCGTCTACGTCGCGCGAATGACGGCGGCCGCCGGCTTTCACCGACTGGTCGCGATCAAGCGCATGCACGGGCACATCGCCGGCGACGAGCAGTTCGTCAAAATGTTCATGGACGAGGCACGCCTCGCTGCGCGCATTCGCCACCCGAACGTCGTGCCGACGCTCGACCTCGAAAACGACGACAGCGGCCTGTATTTGGCGATGGAGTTCATCGAGGGCGACTCGCTTTTGGGGCTGCTGAAAGCGGCGGCCAGGCGCGGAGAGCGCATGCCTGCCGAGATCGCGCTCAAAATCACCCTCGACGCGCTCCAGGGCCTGCACGCGGCCCACGAGCTGCTCGGCGATCGGGGCGAGTCGCTGAACCTGGTTCACCGCGACGTATCGCCGCACAATATTCTCGTTGGACAGGACGGCGCTGCCCGCATTACCGACTTCGGAATCGCGCGCGCCGAAGAACGAATCGCCCACACCCGCGAAGGCCAAATCAAAGGCAAGTTGAGCTACATGGCGCCCGAGACGACGTCGGGCGGCCCGTTCGATCGGCGCGCCGACATCTTCTCGTCGGCGGTGGTCATCTGGGAATGCCTCGCCGGGCGCCGCATGTTCAAGGCAGGTAACGACATCGAGCTGCTCCGCGCGCTGCTCGACAACCCGATCCCGCACCTGCGAGAGGTCGCGCCCGAATACACGGAGGCGCTCGACGCTGTGCTCGCGCGCGCGCTCGAGCGCGATCCCGAGGCACGATTCGACACCGCCGCAGACTTCGCCGACGCGCTCGAAGCCGCTGCAGCGCCGGTCGAAATTGCTACGCAACGCGCGGTCGCAGCCTACGTCAAAGATCTCGCCGGGGAGCACATCGCCGAGGTCGAGGCCGCCGTCCGCGGGTTTACCGACGGCACCGCGACGCTGATGCGACTGCTGCCGATCGGCGAGCACCTTCCGACCGCGCACGGCGAGCGCGGCTTCGGCACCGGGACGCCCTCCACCGCGCCCGACGCCGCGCTCGTTCGCAACGCGGCCCGCTCGCTCGAGAGCCCGCCGTCGCGCAAGCGCGCGGTGCTCATTGGGCTCCTTGCCGGCGCCCTCGTGGTGCTCGGCGCGGCGGTCGCGAGCGTCACGCTGCTCGTCGCGACGGCGCCGCGTGCGCAACCCGGCGCGCAACCCGCGGGAGCGGAACGGGAAGCTCCCCAGGGGCCGCCGGCTGCGCAGGCGACTGCCTCCGCGCCCGCCCAAGCCGCCGATCCCGTCACAAGCGCTACCGTTCTTTCCATTCCGACCGTCGCGCTCGCCGCGCCAACCGCGGGCGATCCGCCTGCGCTCAGGCCGGCACCCGTGACGGCCACGTCAATCGCGACAGACGCCTCGGCGCCGGCGCCCCTCGCCGTTCAGGTTCCCGTGGCAACCCCGGCGATCGTCACTGCGCCGCCTCCGCCCGCGCAAGCGCCACCGCCTCGCGCGACAGCGAATCCCTCTTTCAACCCCGAAGCGATGTGATGCGCCGCCCTACCCTACACGCCTTGATTTTCTGCCTCGTCGCGTCAGCCGCTGCGGCGGCACCTGCCGCCGCACAGAGCCAGCAGGCCGTCGCGCAGTCGCGATTCAACAAGGGCAGAGAGCTGTTCATCGCCGGCAACTACAGCGACGCCGTGACCGAATTCCGCGCCGCGACAGAGTTGGTCGAAAGTCCGAACACACGCCTCTACATCGCTCGATGCGAGCGCGAGCTGGGCCACTTCGCCCGCGCCTACGTCGAGTACGGGCGCGCGGAGACAGAAGCCGCAGACCGCAGCGCGAGCGACGCCCGCTACGCCAGCACCCGCGACGCCGCCAAGCAGGAGTCCGCCACAATCGAGGCCAAATTTGGACACATTGTCGTGAGAGGCGATGGACTGCCGAAAGACATCGTGCTCACGGTCGCCGGCTCGGCGATGAGCGCTGCTGCAATCGGGATCGCCATGCCCGTCGACCCGGGCACCGTCGAAGTTTCCGCAACAGCGCGCGGGTTCAAGGCATTTCGCAAAAGCGCGGAGGTACGCGCCGGCGAAGAGTCGACGCTCACGATTGCGCTCGATCGGGAAGCCGAATCCGTCGGCCCGTCGAGTCCGGACGGCGCGGAGCCGAATCCCCAGCCTGACGCGGCGGTGGCGGTCGAACGACGGGGCGGCGGAGCGCGCACAGCCGGCTTCGTCGTCGGGGGCGCGGGAGCTGTCGGCGTCGTGCTCTTCGGCACCTTCGCCGGGCTCGCACAGAGCCGTTTCGCCCAGCTCCAGGCGGACTGCGGAGCCCACTGCGGAGCCCAGTATCAGTCACAAATCGACGAGGGACGGCAGCGCCAGCTCATCGCGAATGTCTCTCTCGGCGCGGGAGCTGCCCTGCTTGTCACTGGCGCGATCATGATCGCCGTGGGCGGTCCGCGTTTGGTGACGAAAGCCGCAGAGGCGACCTCTCGCCTGCTGCCAATCGCCGGCCCGACGCCTGACGGGCGCGGCGCTAACGTAGGTATTATACATGCATTTTAGTCGCCCTCTCGCGTGCGCGTGCGCGGCCGCCGCAGCGCTCTCGGCATGCGTCCTCGACTGGAACGCGCTGCAGACCTCTCTCTCCGACGCGGGAGTACCAAAGGACGCGAGCGACGTTGAAGCCGCCTCCGTCCCCGAGGACGCGGGAGTCGACGCGTCGCATCCGAAAGATTCGGGCGGCGATGCGGGATGCAGCGCCTCTGCGGTCATGATCAACGAGGTGCAGGTAGACGGCCTGCTGGGTGCTTCGGACGAGTTCGTCGAGCTGTACAATCCGGGCTCCTGCGACGTCTCGCTCGCCGGATGGCAACTGCTGTACAGCCCGGCTTCAGGCTCCAACCCGCAGGCGCACTGGACGGGCGCCGCCGCCGACAAGATTGCCGCGGGCGGCTACGTCGTTATCGGCGGCCAAATCTACCCGGACGCGGCCCTCGGGCGATTTGACAACGGCGTCAACGGCGTACTCAGCAAAAGCGGCGGCGGAATCGCCTTGTTCGGGCCCGATGCGAGCACGGCCGCCGACAGCGTGGCGTGGGAAACGGTAACGCTGCCCCACCCGTTCGCGCGGCCGACGTCGGGCCCCGCTGCGCCGCTACCCCCGTCGAAACAATCGATCGCGCGAACCCCGAACGGCGCCAACAGCGCCAAGAATGCGGCAGATTTCCAGCTCACGACGAAGCCCACCCCCGGCCTGCCGAACT
This sequence comes from Myxococcales bacterium, assembly GCA_947473045.1. GTDB lineage: Bacteria > Myxococcota_A > Polyangia > Polyangiales > Polyangiaceae > JANYHY01. The sequence goes on from CANJCO010000045.1 coordinate 9,766, forward strand.
AGCGTCGCGCCGCTTGCAGATTGCGCCCGTTCGCACGATGCTGCGCGCGCCATGAAGCGTTCATTCAAGCTCCTCGCCCTCGCCCTGCCCGTCGTCATCGCGCTGCCGCTCGCCTGCGGAGGCGGAAACGACAACCTTCCCCCGCCGCCGCCCCCGCCGGCCCCCCGCGCGCAGCCGTCGGCCACGCCGTCCGCCACGCCGGTCGTGGCGGCGCCCCCCGAGGTCGTCGACGCCGCGCCTCCAGTGGCCCCGGCGCCTGCGCCAGTGCTCGTGATGGGCACGCCGAGCGCGGATCCGTCGCCGCTCCCCACCGTCAAGATCATCTCGCCCACCAGCGGCCAGGTTATCGCGAGCGAAAAGTCAGGCGACTTCATCGTGAAGCTCGACGTGAAGAACTGGCAGACGGCGACGGGCAGCCAGCACGTGCACCTGATCCTCGACAATCGTCCCTACAAGCCCATCTACAACTCCGCGGCGCCCATCAAGCTGAGCGAGCTGAGCGCCGATCCGCTATCGGAAGGCGAGCACACGCTCGTCGCGTTCCCGAGCCGCCCGAACCACGAGTCGGTAAAGACGAAAGACGCGATGGCGATGCTTTCGTTTTTCGTCGGCAAAAAGGGCGACGTCGTCACCGACCTCAAAAAGCCCATGCTCGTCTACAGCCGCCCGAAGGGTGAATACAAAGGCGAGATGGCCAATCACGTGCTCATCGATTTCCAGACGGCCAACGTCACCCTCGCCGAGGGGAAAGAACACGTGCACATTACAGTGACCGGCACCGGCATCGAGAAGGCGCTCGAGGCGAAGGCCGAGAAGAGCGGCGTGCCCTTCTTCCTCGACAACCTCGCGAACGGTGAATATACGCTGAAGCTCGAGCTGATGAGCGGCGGCGCGGACATGAAAGTGCTGCCCGGAACGTGGAACTCCGCGACCCGCAAGATCACGGTCAATCACGACGCTCCGGCCGATCCGATGCCGGGAATGAACATGAGCGCCGACGCAGGCGCGCCCCCGCCGGCACCGGTCAAGGCCATCGTCGACGCCGGGCTGCCTGCTCCGAAGTCCGCCGCTACCGATGCGGGCAAGCCGGCGGCCAAGTCCCCGGCTGCCGATGCCGGCAAGCCTGCTGCCCGGAAGTAGGCCTCTAACGCCGCGAGGTTTGGCGGCCGCGGCAAACTTGGCGCGAGCCATCGATCCGCCGCGACGAACGCGTGCGCGGAGGCCACGTCGTCCGCGGCGCTTGCAGTCCAAACGCGAAACTGACAATTTGAAGACTCGAAGGTGAACGGTTATGATTAAGCGAATTGCGTTCGACGGCGAAGGTGGGCACAAAGTCGAGGGAGACTTGGCGAGTCCGCCCGGCGACGCGCACGCTGCCGGCGTGGTGCTCGTGCAGGAGTACTGGGGCGTCAACGACCACGTGCGTGACGTAGCCACGCGCCTCGCCGCTGAAGGCTTCCGCGTGCTCGCGGTCGACCTCTACCATGGCGTCGTCACCAAAGACCCTGCCGAGGCCGGCAAGATGCTCGGCGCGCTCGACTGGGGCCACGCGGTGAGCGACATCGCCGCCGCGGTCAAGCACCTGCAGGAGCACCCGTCCTCAAACGGAAAAGTCGCGGTCATGGGCTTCTGCATGGGCGGAGCGCTGTCGTTCGCGGCCGCGTGCAACATAGCCGGGCTGTCTGCCGTCGTTCCCTTCTACGGCGTTCCGCAGGGCGTCGACTACGCGAAGGTCACCGCGCCGATCATGGCGCACTTCGCCAAGGTCGATCAGTGGGCAAAGCCCGAGCTCGGCCAGGACATCCAGACGCAGATCACCGGGCATGGCGGTCACATGGAGCTCTTTGTCTACGACGAGCAGCACGCGTTTTTCAACGACACGCGCGCTGACGTCTACGGCGAGGCGAGCGCGAAGCTCGCGTGGCAGCGCAGCATCGGCTTCCTGAAGCAGCACCTCGCCTGAGCGTCACACCGGCGAGCGAATGCCGGCGCTCTTGAACATCTGAAGCAGGCCGGGCTTGTCGACGGATTTGACGTAGGCTTCCTTCGGATCGACCTGCTTTTTTTCGACGAGCGCCATGAGCGCGTCGTTCATCGTCACCATCCCGGCCCCGCGCGAAGTCTGCATGACGCTCGGGATCTGGAACGTCTTTCCCTCGCGCACGAGCGAGCTCACGGCGGAGCTCCCGAGCAGGATCTCCATCGCCGCCACGCGCCCGCCGCCCACCTTTTTGCAGAGCACCTGAGCGACCACGCCCTTGAGCGACTCGCTGAGCATGACGCGGATCTGCTCCTGCTGATCGGTCGGGAACTGATCGATGATGCGATCGACCGTCGATATGGCCGTCGTCGTGTGAAGCGTCCCGAACACGAGGTGACCGGTCTCGGCGGTCTCGATCGCGATCGAGATCGTCTCGAGATCGCGCATTTCGCCCACGAGGACGATGTCCGGATCTTCACGAAGCGCGGCCCTGAGGGCAGCCTTGAAGCTCTGCGTGTGCCGACCGACCTCGCGCTGATTGACGAGGCACTTGATGTTCTTGTGAACGAACTCGACCGGGTCTTCGATCGTGATGATGTGATCGCTCCGGTTTTTATTGATGTAGTCGATCATGCCGGCAAGCGTGGTGCTCTTGCCCGAGCCGGTTGGGCCCGTCACGACAACGAGCCCCTTCGACAGCCAGCACAGGTCGAGCACCGCCTGCGGGAGGCCGAGTTTTTCCGCCGGGATGATCTCGATCGGGATCTGTCGGAGCACGGCGCCGATGCCGTTGCGATCGCGGAACGCGTTGACTCGGAAGCGCGCCAGCCCGGGGATCTCGTAGGCGAAGTCGGCGTCGTTTCTGGCGTCGAAATCGTCTTTCGTCTTGCCCGTGAACAGCGGCTTGAGCAGCGCGTGAACGTCGTCACTCGACAGGATCGGACGGTCGCGCAGAAACGTCATCTCGCCGTGCACGCGCAAGATCGGAACGGCTCCCGTCGACAGGTGAAGGTCCGACGCCTTGCGCGCGATCATCAGCGAAAGAATTTCGTCGATCGCGTTGCGCCCGCCTCGCGTAGGCGGGAGCGCCGACGCGACTGCAGCGGCGGGAGCGGCGACCGCGGGGGAAGAGACAGCAGCAGGCGCGGGAGCCGGCGGAGCTGCGCGAGCCGGCGCCTGCGACGCGGGCGGCGGCGCGAAGTCGGGCGTGCCGGACAGCGGCGCCGGCGACGAGGCCGGTTGGGCTGCGGCAGCGGGCTCGGCGCCTCCGCGACGCTGCGCGATAGAAATCGAGAGGCCGCCGTTTGCCTGAGCAAAGACGAGCTCGAAGGTCGAGCCTCCCCGCTCCAGCTGGATCGACTGCGGGCTCACCCGCGCCGCGTCGATCTGCTCCGGCGTCAGCACCTCGCCCGCGAGCGCGCTCACGCTCTGCGGTTGAACCGGCTCGCGCCCGACATCGCGACGGCTTCCGGCCTTGATGAGACAGATGCACTCGCCCACGAACACGCGCAGCTCATCGCTGTCCGTCTTCTTGAGTGCGTCGAGCAGGGGATCGAGTCGGGACAACTTGTGGCTCCGTTCAGAGGGTGAGCGCGATGACGTGATCTTTGTTGACGTAGACGAGGCCACCGGAGACCTCGAGCGGAAAAAACCGCGATGCGTCGTTGAAGTAGTCGCTGAGGCGCGCGCGTGGCGCGCTGTCGACCCGCTGCAGGACTCCGTCGAGTTCGACGCCGCCTTCGAGGCGCACGTGGAGAAGGTCGATCGACGGCAGCGAAGCGAGGTCGTCGAGCGCCCCACGCGACTCGGGCTCTGCGCGCACGAGGAGCACGGCGTCACGACGCACCAACGCGTGGCCGCCGTTCGGGTAGCGCACGGGGAGAAAACGCGCGGGCGCGTTGAGAAATTCTTCGAGGGTCTCCGGGCCTGCGTGCCTCGATGAAAGTGACGCGAGGTACAGGGTAACCCGCGCCTCTTCGCCCCCGACCAGCACGATGACGACCGGGCGCTCCAGCGTCGGAGCGTGCGCGCCTGACAATCCCATATCGCGAGCCTATCGGGCTTCGGCCTCCAAAACCGCACGTTTTCGCGCGATCCAGTGCTTTTCGTGCGTGTGCTCCCGCGACGGCCCGAAGTGACTGAATGTTCATTCATTCTTGACGCAACGCGCCGTTGACCCCACCTTAGGTGCCCGCGGCGATGCATCGCCTCGCCCGTTTCCTACCCGACTGCGCCCAAGGAGATCGCCCGTGAGCAAGCCCATCCAAGCCATCAACCGCTACAAGGCCGACCTGCGCGACTTTCAGTTTCTGCTGTTCGAGCAGTTCAAGGTCGGAGAGCTGCTCGGCAAGGGCGTGTTCGAAGCGTGGGACGCTGAGCAGGTCAACGTCTCGCTCGCCGAGTGTTACCGGTGGACGCGCGAAGTAGCCGGCCCGCTCAACGCCCCCGCCGACGCGGAAGGGTGCAAGCTTGTCGACGGCCGCGTGATCACGCCCAAAGGCTTCAAAGAGGCCTGGAAGAGCCTCTACGAAGCCGGCTGGAAGTCGATCGGAATCGCTCCGGAGCACGGCGGCGCAGGCTCGCCGGTCTCGGTGCAAATCCTCGTCGAAGAAATGCTCAGCGGGGCCAATACCGCGTTCAACATGTACTCCGGGCTCGCGTTCGGAGCGTCCGAGGTGATCGCCTCGTTTGGTACGACCGATCAGCAACACTTGTATTGCGCACGCATGTTCGGCGGCGAATGGGGCGGTACGATGTGCCTCACCGAGCCTCACGCAGGCAGCGACGTCGGGTCCGCCAAGACGACTGCGCGGCTCAACGCCGACGGCACCTATTCGATCAAAGGCACGAAGATCTACATCTCAGGCGGCGATCACGATCTCGCGTCCAACGTGATTCACCTCGTTCTCGCGCGCGTCGACGGCGCTCCCGCCGGGACCAAGGGCCTGACGCTGTTCATCGTGCCGCGCGTGCGGACCTCGGGCGACGGCACGCTGGGCGCAGACAACGACGTCACGGTAGCGGCGCTCGAACACAAAATGGGCATCAACGGCTCGGCGACCTGCGTGCTGAACTTCGGCGACAACGACGCGTGCATCGGCGTGCCGGTCGGCGGCGACAGCGAGCTCAACAAGGGCATGCCGCAGATGTTCAAAATGATGAACGGCGCGCGCATCGCGGTCGGCGTTCAAGGCATCGGCGTCGCGTCGAGCGCCTACCTCAACGCCCTCGAATACGCGCGGGACCGCAAGCAGGGCGCGAGCATCACGCACTGGAAAGACGCCACGGCGCCGCGCGTGTCGATCATCGAGCACGCCGACGTGCGACGCATGCTGCTCGACATGAAGTCGCGCGTCGAAGGCATCCGTGCGCTGGTGGTCAAGCTCACGAGCCACATCGACCGCCTCACCTTCGCGAAGGACGACGCGGAGGCCGCCTACCATCAGGGGCAGGTCGACCTGCTCGTGCCGCTCGTCAAAGCCTACGGCACCGATCAGGCGTTCCGCGTCTGCGAGACGGCCATTCAAACTTACGGCGGCGCCGGCTACACCCGCGACTATCCGGTCGAACAATACTGCCGCGACTGCAAGATTTTCAGCATCTACGAGGGCACCAACCACATTCAGGCGATGGACCTCGTCGGTCGCAAGCTCGGTCAGGCCGGCGGCGCCAATCTGCAGGCATTTCTCGGTGATATCGCCAAGTTCGTGGCGGCCCACAAAGACCACGCAAAACTCGGCGCGTCGGTGCGCGCCCTCGGCGGTGCGCAGGAAGCGCTCGGCGGAAGCGCGCTCAAGCTGCTGATGTGGTTTCAGACCGGCAACATGGCCGCCGTCCCGCTCTACGCCACGCGGTTCCTCGAGATGATGAGCGAGATCGCAGTTGCCTGGATGCTACTCGATGCCGCGATCATCGCGGACACGAAGCTGCAGACCGTCGAGCCCGGTCACCCCGACAAGGCGTTCTACGAGGGCAAGCTGTTTTCCGCGATGTACTACGCGCGCAGCGTGTTGCCCGCGGCGGAGCTCAAGGCGCGTCAGATGAACGACGAAGACAAATCGCCGCTCGAGATTTCGGACGCAGCGTTCGCGACGGTGTAACGCTCAGGTAAACCCTCGTCGCACGCGCCCCTCGTCTCCGGTCGCCTCCGCGATCGCGACGAGGGTGCCCGCGCCGTCGAACCAAGCCTGAACGCCTTCGATCACGGGGGCGCGGTCGGTCGCGGCCACGGCCTTGCCGACGCGCGCCCTGGCTTCTCCCGCATCGGAGAGCACCACCGGCGGCAGCACGCGGCTCGCAGCCTCTGCGATGGAGACGAGCGTCGCGCCCGCGATCGCGTCAATCGCCACGGCGCCTTCGAGCGAAAAACCGCCGGAACGCACGCGACGCAGCGCGGTGAGGTGCGCGACCGTTCCCAAACTCTCCGCGAGGTCGCGGGCCAGCGCCCGCACGTAGTAGCCCTTGCCCACCTCGAGCTTCACGACGAGGCTATTTTCAGCCACTTCAGAGACCTCCAGCGCCCGCACGCCCACTTCCCGAAGCGGCAGCACAACGTCCTCGCCCCGGCGCACGAGCGCGTGCGCACGCTCGCCGTCCACGTGCACAGCGCTCACCGCCGGCGGCTGTTGCAGCGTACGCGCACGCTCGCGATCGAGCGCACCAGGCAATCGCTCCTGCCAGTCGGCAGGCACGTCGGCGACCCGCGTCACCCTGCCATCGGCGTCGAGCGAGTCGGTCGCAACGCCGAGCTGCACACGCGCCTCGTAGGCCTTGTCGTCGGCGGTGAGATACGCCGCAAGCTTGGTGGCCTGCCCCACCATCACGACGAGCACGCCGGTGGCCATGGGGTCGAGCGTGCCGGCGTGGCCCACCTCTTTGGTGCCGAGCGCGCGCCGGACGCGCGACACAACGTCGTGGCTTGTCATGCCGCTCGGCTTGTCGACGACGAGGACGCCTTGCGGCGAGGGCTTTCGGTCGGCCAACGCCGCCTACTTCTTCTGCTTGGCGCGCACGATGGCGTCTTCGGCCGCCTTTGCTTTGGCGCCCTTCGGATCAAGCTTCAAATAGGCCTCGAGCGCCTTCACGCCGTCCGCAGACTTCTTCGCATTGAGCAGCGAAAGGCCGAGCCAGTAATGCGCCAGCGCGTAGCCCGGCTCCTTCGCGACCGCCTGTTCGAAGTCGACCTGCGCGCCGGCCGCATCTTTGCTCGCGAGCTTGCACAGGCCGCGCTCGGTTCGCAGCGCAGCGGCATCTTTGCGCGCGATGACCACGTCGAACGCAGCCACGCAGTCGGTCGGTGCGCGGAGGAGCAAAAACTCGTGCCCGATCGCGGCTCCGAGGTCGACGGAGTCGCCCGCGGCAGAGCGCGCTGCCCGCAGCTTTGCGAGCGCCGCCTCGCTCTGCCCCCAGGCGCCAAGCTGGTGGCCGTAGGTAAACAGTAACGTCGCGTCGCGTGGCGAGAGCTTCACGGCCGCGTCGAACTCGGAGGTGGCGCCGCCCTGATCACCTTTCCCCGCCAGCGCGAGCGCGAGGTTGGTGTGCAGCTCCGCGCGATCGGGCTGCTTTTGCGAGGCGGGTTTCAGGACCGCGACCGCCTCGTCGAAGCGCGCGGCATCGATGTAAAATGCACCCAAATTGCCGGCTGCCTCGGCGAAGTCCGGCCTGAGCTTCAGCGCGGCCCGATAAGCCGTCTCGGCGCCCGCCTTGTCGCCCAGTCGCTCCAGCGCAACGCCGAGATAATACGGCGCCTCTGCGTCGCGCGGATCGGCCTTGATCGCTGCCTCCAGCGAGGTCTTCGCAGCCTGCGCGTCGCCGGCCTCGATCGCCTTGATGCCCTGCGCCTTTTGACCATTGATCGCCGCGGGCGGGGCAGGAGCCGGCGCGTCTGAAAGTGGCGGCGGCGGCGCTTCCGCCGGCTTGTCGCCGGCTCCGCAGGCCAGCATGACGACGGTCAACCCCAGGATAGCGCTACGCATTGCAGTCTCCTCCGCGCCGATGACGGCACCGTCAGCGTAGACCGAATCGGGGCAGACTGCGCCTGTGACGTCGCTGCGCAATAGCGCTTCCCGCGACGGGCCCTATTGCCTAACGTGCGCCTCGGCCAATGCGTCGATTGGGCGCGTGGGCCGTCGAACGTAGCGCTGCGCGCCGCACTCTTCGCGGCGCGCGACGTCCCGCACCTCCAAGGAGCAGCTTCTATGTCCCGTAAGCCCACCATGCGCGTGTCACTGGTACTGTCGGCCGTCGCGCTCGCTTCGTTCGTCGCCGCCTGCAACGGCGAAATCAGGATCGGCAGCCCCGAGCCCGCGCCCCCGCCCCCTCCGGTCGCAGCGCCCGCCCCCGCACCTGCGCCCGCACCGGCGCCGGCTCCCGCCCCTGCGCCCGCCGCGCGTGCGGTGCGAGGCATCAAGCTCGAGGGCAACCGCGTCCGCATCCCCGACGAGCTCGAGTTCGAAACTGACAAGGCCACCTTCGACGACACGAAGGATCCCAACAAGACGATTCTCGGGTCGCTCAAGGAGTTCCTCGAACAAAATCGTCAAGTGACGAAACTGCGCATCGAAGGTCACACCGACAACGCCGGCACCAAAGAGCACAACAACAAGCTGTCGCAGGAGCGCGCCCAGGCCGTTTCGGCTTGGCTCATCGCACACGGCGTCGACAAGGTGCGCGTCGTCACCGTGGGCCACGGCGACCGCTATCCCGAGGTCACCAACGACACGACCGAGCACAAGGCGAGGAACCGCCGCACCGAGTTTCACGTGCAGGAGCTCGACGGCAAGGTCGTGTCGACCTCGCGCGACGCCGCCCCCGCACCCGCCACCCCCCCCGCAGGAAGCGCTGTGCCTGCGGGCAGCGCCGCGCCGCCCGTAGCGCCCCCGCCCGTCACCACTCCCGCCAAGAAGTAACGGCGCGTTCGTGCTACTCGAAGGAGCGAGGGCCCACGCGGCGCTCGCTCCTTCTTCTTTTTGAGAACCGCCCGTGCCCCTCACCCGCGCGCGATGCGAGCAGTGCTCCCAGCCGCTCGCCGACCCTCCTTACGTCCCCATCGACCTCAGCTGCGTGGCGTGCGGCCGGGCGAACCGGCTCCCGTTCGCAGCGGACGGCCAGCCCGCTGATTTCAACGCTGCGTTTGGCGCATCGAGGCTGCTGCGCTGGTTTGCGGCCGCACGAATGTCGATGGCCGGAGGAGTTCCGGGGGTCGCGGTAGGGGCGTGTGCATCGTGTGACTGGCCCCTTGTCGTGTCTTCGCGTGCGCACGTGCAGCTCGCGTGTCCGCATTGCCGCGCACCTGTTCAAGGCGCCGCTGAAGAAGTGCTCGTCGATCAGTGGTGTGAGCCGTGGGCGCACCTCGAGGGCACAGCGAGCGCAGTGGAGTACCGGCTCGCGTGGGTCGACGACTCCACCGGCGTGACGGCTGGCTGCGCCCACTGCGCGACGCCGACCGCCGCCGACGATGACGCGATGCACTGCCGCCACTGCGGCGCGATCGCGTGGGTGCGGCGCAGCGCGCCTCCCGGGACCGTGGATTCGGGGCGCGAAATTCGCCAACAACTCGGGGTGCGCGCCGACGGCACCCGAGCGAGCCTCCCCTACCGCGCGCTGCTGCCCATCGCGCAAGCCGAGCACGCTCTGCGCGCCGACATCGCCGCGAGCGGCGCAGACGCGGGCTCCGGCAGCCGAACGATGGGCGTACTCGGCATCGGCTGCGCGATCGCGGCCGCGCTCACCGGCGTGGCGATCCTGGTCGGTGTGATCGTCGCGACGATCGCAAAGTAGACCCAATCCGCGCGGCGTTCAGGCGTCTGAACACCACGAAGCGCACGAAAACCACGCGCGCTCGTCCTGCCCTGGAGGCGAACCATGATCCGAACGATGAAGCGGGCCGCTGTCGGCCTTGCGATGGCTTGTGTTGCCCTCTGCGCGAGCGCGCACGACGCGAACGCAGAACAAAATTCGCATGCAGAATACACAGAGCGAAACGCTGGCGCCGATCAGAACGTCATTTTTAAAGACGATCCACTCGCGGCCGGCGCATTTGGCCCAGGCGAGCCGGTCATTGTCGTGCGCCCTGCCGCCGTACGCATGCTGCTCGTGCGACCGCGCGTGCAGTTCATCAGCGAAATGCTGAAGAGCGTCGAGAATCTCTAGTGTTCGCAGAGCTCCCCCCGGAGCTCGAACTCAGTGCGAAGGAAGGGACTTGAACCCTTACAGGAGTTACCCCACCAGAACCTGAATCTGGCGCGTCTGCCAATTCCGCCACCTTCGCGTGACCGGCCGGTGAGTACCGCCCAACCGCGCGTTCGTCAAGCCTGTCGATGCGCATGGGTCGCAGCTTGGCGAACCTTTCGGCGCGTGATAGCAGCGCGGCAGCCATGAACGACGTCGCGCACCTGGTTCTTGCAGACGGCAAGGTCTTCGAAGGGCGCCCGTTCGGCGCCGCCGGTGTGACGGTCGGCGAGGCCGTCTTCACCACCACGATGACCGGCTATCAGGAGGTCGCGACCGACCCGTCATACTACGGCCAGCTCGTCGTGATGACCGCTCCCGAGATCGGCAATGTCGGCGTCAACGCAGCCGACAGCGAGTCGATTGACCCGCTCGACACGACGCGCGATCCGGGTCCGAAACTGGCTGGATTCGTAGTGCGCGACCTGTCACCCATCGCGTCGAGTTGGCGCGCCGAAGAGACCCTCGGCGCCTACCTCGCCCGGCACGGCGTCGTCGGAATCTCGGAGGTCGACACCCGCTCACTCGTGCGACACCTGCGCGACCACGGCGCGCAAAATGCCGCCATGGGCACGGCGCCGCCCGACGAGCTTCTTCGCCGCGCGCAGCAGGCCCCCGACATGAACGGGCTCGACCTCGTGCAGTTCGTGACGCCAAAGCGCCCCTACGCGTGGACCGAGGGCCGCGGCGCGTGGGCCCCCGGCGCCGGATCGCCCGACTTTCAGCGCCAAGAACGCGCGGGCTCCCCGCACGTCGTCTGCCTCGACTTTGGCGTAAAGCGAAACATCCTTCGCTGCCTCGTCGACGTCGGCTGCAAGGTCACTGTCGTGCCCGCCAGCACCACGGCCGCCGAGATCCTGGCGATGAAGCCCGACGGGGTCTTCCTCTCGAACGGCCCCGGCGATCCCGCCGCAGTGACGTATGCCGTCGAGACCGTCAAGGCGCTGCTCGGCAAGGTGCCGATGTTCGGTATTTGCCTCGGCCACCAGCTCCTCGGGCTCGCCCTCGGGGGCAAGACGTTCAAGCTCAAGTTCGGCCATCGGGGCGGCAATCAGCCGGTGAAAGACCTCGCCTCCGGGCGCATCGAGATCACCACTCAAAACCACGGCTTCTGCGTCGATCTGTCGACCTTGCCCGAAAGCGTGCAGTCTACGCACATTCACCTGAACGACGGCACGAGCGAAGGACTCGCGGCGCCCGCACTACGGGCGTTCAGCGTGCAGTATCATCCCGAGGCCGCAGCCGGCCCGCACGACTCGCTCTATCTGTTCGACCGCTTTCGCGCGTCGATGCTCGGCGCCTAAAGCGGCGCGCACGCGGGACAACGCGCGGCGCGCCTGCTAAGTGTGCCGCCGATCATGGCTCGCAAAAAGCGCATCCACTTCGTCAGCCTCGGCTGCCCCAAAAACCGCGTCGACAGCGAGGTCATGCTCGGCGTGGCGCGCAACGAGGGCTACGCCATCACCGACGACGCCGCCGAGGCCGAGGTCATCGTGGTCAACACGTGCGGCTTCATCGGCGAAGCCAAGCGCGAGTCGATCGACACGATCTTCGAGCTGGGCGAAATGAAGAAGCTCGGCGCCTGCAAAAAACTCGTGGTCAGCGGGTGCCTCTCGCAGCGCTATCCCGAAGAGCTCTCCGCACAGATGAGCGAGGTCGATCACTTCCTCGGGTCGAGCGACATGCTCAAGCTCGCCGACGTGCTGCGCGGCTCCGGCGAGCGTATGATGGTGGGCAACCCCGCGAACTGGGTGGTACGGGCCACCGATCCCCGCGTGGTCACCGGGCCTCGTGCCAGCGCCTACGTCAAGCTCGCGGAGGGCTGCAACCGCACCTGTTCGTTCTGCGTCATCCCGCAGTTGCGCGGTAAGCAGCGCTCGCGCAGCGCCGACGACGTCGTGCGCGAGGTCACCGAGCTCGCGGCCACCGGCGTGAAAGAGATCAACCTCGTGTCGCAAGACACCGTGTCGTACGGGCGCGATCTGCCCAAAGAAGAGCGCGTCGCCCTCGCCAGCCTCGTCGAGCGCGTCGCCGATGTGCCCGGCGTGCGCTGGACGCGCTTGTTTTACCTGTATCCCGAGACGCTCGATGAGGCCCTCATCGACGTGCTCGCGAACCACCCGCGCGTGGTGAAATACGTCGACATGCCCTTGCAGCACGCCGCCGACGCCATGCTCAAGCGCATGCGCCGCGGACACGGCAAAGATCGCCAAAAACGCGTCGTCGAGCGCCTGCGTAACGCAATTCCGGGCCTCACGTTCCGCACCGCGTTCATCGTCGGCCACCCCGGCGAGACCGACGAAGAGTTCGACGAGCTGTGCGAGTTCGCGCGCTGGGCCGAGTTCGAGCGAATGGGCGTATTTCGCTACTCCGACGAAGAATCAAGCGGCAGCGTCGTGCTCGAAGGCAAGGTACCGGCCGTCGTGGCGTCGAAGCGCTACCGAAAGCTGATGAGCCTGCAGCGCACCATCGCGCGACGAAAAAACCGTGCGCTCGTGGGCACCTCGGTCGATGTGCTGGTGGAGGGCGCGAGCGACGAGCACGAGCTCGTGATGAAAGGCCGCCACGCCGGGCAGGCTCCCGACATCGACGGCCAGGTGTACCTGTCGGGCGACGAATCGCGCGCGGGACAAATGCGCCGCGTCAAGATCACGCAGGCCAGCGACTACGACCTCGTCGGCGAGTTCGAGGGCCCCGCCGAACGCGAGACAAAGACGCGCCGCGTAGCGCTCAAGATGGTCTCCGCGTAACGCGTGCCCACGGGGGAAGGCGATACGCGCGATCCCGTCGCCGCTCGCGACGCCGAAAAGCGGCAAAGCCGGAGCGCAGTCTCCCCCGATTACAGCTTGATCGTGAGCACCAATGGGGGGCTCACCGCATTGCCGACCTGCTGCGTGAGGGTGAGCACGTCGCCGTTGCCGGCGTAGACGTCGGCGTCCCACGTGCCGTCGGGGTTGACGACCGCTCCGCCGATTTGACGGTTGGTGGGCACCGCAGGGTTCATGTTGCGGATCACGATCTCCGCGCCAGACTCGGCGTTTGAACCAACGAGGTGCACCGTGCCGGCGAGCGCACCGGCGCTGACGAACGGAACGTCCGGCGGGGGCAGCGGCAACGTCGGGCTGGCGCACGCGAGCAAGGTCGCGAGAGCGCCTCCGATGAACCAGCGTCGAGAGTGGACCACGGCCAACTTCGTAGCACGATTTGCGCCAGCCAATTTTGGCTTATTTTTGGCAATTTTCAACCTAAGAACGACAACTGTGTTGTCGATGCGAATACGACGTGGTCGTTCCCGCTGCCGAAGCGGTCCTGCCGCCTTTTTCGCCCGCGTGCGCGGATACCTCGACGGCCGGCGTGCGTTCAGGCTCCAATAGGCAACCTTGGTTCGTCTTCTTCGCTCCCGCGTTGGTCGCCTCACATGGCGGCCCGTTCCGTTCGCGCTCGTCGCCGCGGCGGTAGCTGCGCACGGACGCGGAGCCGGGGTCGATGATGACGCGAACAGCCGCAACGTGGCTCTGTGCCGCGCGCTCGCGACCGAGGCAAAGCTTGGCTGCGAACCCGACGACGTGGCGTGGGTCCGCGGTCCGGGCGGCGTGCGCGGCGCGCTGTTCGGCGGTGCGGCCGCGCTGGTGCGAGCCAAGCGCGCAGGCGATCCCGCAGACCTCTATTTGGCTGAGGCCACGCTGTCGCCCGAAGGCGTGCTGCTCGAGCTCGGCCGCGTCCACGACCTGACCCAGACGAGCGGCGTCGACGAGAGCCGCCCGGTCGTCGACGGCCATTTCGCAGCCTATGCCGCGTCTGCCGACGGCACCGTGACGAGCCTGCACGCGCTCGATCTCGACGGGCTCGCGCCCTCGCGTCAGCCCGAGCTCTCGCGCCTCCAGCAAGCGCAGGTCGCCGTCACGAACCTCCTCGCCACAGGCAGCACTTCGGGCGTCTCGCATCACGTGTTCGCGCTTGAATCTCCCGCGTCCCGCGTGACCCTTGAGTCGCTCGCGAATGGCAGTTTTCGGGCGCGCGCAGACTCGCGCGAGGTGGTGTTCAGCGCGGCCAACGGCGAAGTTGCGACAGGCGCGGAGTGGGTACGCACGTCCCCCGAGCAGCGCGCGAAGCCGCCGTCATTTTTGGCCTGGGGACGAACCATCGGTTCGGCGCTCGTCGGCGACGATCCGATGTTCGTCGCCAAGACGATCGCGATGACCGCGCTCGACTGGGCGGGCCGCGTGAAGGGCTCGGTCGACGGCCAGGATGATCAGGCAAAAGTCGCAGAAGAGCTCGGAGATCTCGGCACCACCGTCGCGCCCACGTTTTCGGACCCCGAGGTGGGCTGGCCTCCTTCCCCGCTCGCGCCGATTCTGAGTCCGCCGCTCGCCGGTGAGGGCAAGTGGATCGAGCTGGGCAGCGATTCATTCATCACGCCCGCGGCCGGTTTGCCGCCGGCGTTCGTGACCACGTTCTTGCGCCCCGACAAAGACCGCAAGGACGTACGCATCTACGTGACCATGTGGGATCCGCGTCAAATCGCGCTGCACATGCAAGCCGGCACCGTCGAGCCCATCAGCGCCACGGGCGAGGCCGGCAACGGGCAAATTCCGCGCGTTCCTGAAATTATGCGCCGCGTGGTCGGCGGTTTCAACGGCGGCTTTCAGGCGCAGCACGGCGAGTTCGGGATGCAGGCCGACGGCGTGCTGTATCTACCGCCGAAGCCCTACGCGGCGACCGTCATGGAGCTCCGCGACGGCTCGACCGCGCTCGGCTCGTGGCCGGCTTCGCAAGAAGTTCCCGACGCGGTTCTGTCGTACCGCCAGAACCTGACCGCCATCGTCGAGCGCGAGCGCTTCAACCCCTGGGGCCGCACCTGGTGGGGAGGCACACCGCCCGACTGGAAGGACAACATCCACACGACGCGTAGCGGCCTGTGCATCACCAAAGAGCGCTACATCGGCTATTTTTGGGGCAACGATACGTCTGCAGAGGCGCTGGCCAAGGCCATGCTCGCCGCGCGCTGCACTTACGGCGTGCACCTCGACATGAATCCGGGGATGGCCGGCTTCGAGTTTTACCGGGTCGAAACCAGCGCCACCTGGAAGGCGCTCGGCAGGCCGCTCCAGGCCGACTGGGAATACGAGGGCACGTTCAAAGCGCTCCCTGACTTTCACTACCGCGCGCGCCGCATGATTCGCGGAATGCAGCAGCAGAACTTCCCGCAGTACATCCACATCGACGGGCGCGACTTTTTCTACCTCACACGTCGACCGCTGCTTCCCGGGCTTCCGATCGCCGCAGAGGCACCCTGGCGCACCAAGGGCCTGCCGCAGCACGGATTTCCGTACGCAATGGCCATCGCCGACGTCGCCCTCACGCCCGAGCGTCCGGAGCAGCGCACCCACGTCGTGCGTCTCGATCCCCGCGCCGTTCGCGGCGGCGGCGACGGCGCCCCGGGCGAGTCAGCTCCCACCGTTGTGGCCTTCGCAGGTCCGTCGCCGGGCGCGGCCGAAAAAGTCCTCGTCTGGTTCAAGGGCGCGTTCGTGGCCCGAAAGGCCGGAGAAGGCGCCCCCGAAGACGTGCATATTGCACGCATTTCAAAGCTCGAAGGGAGCCCGAGCGCGGCCGTGTGCGTCCAGGACGAAGACGGCATTCTCGTGTGGGCCGAATTGCCGCACGGTGAAGGCGCGGCCGCGACGAAGGCGGTCGACGCCATGCTCGCAGCGATGGGCTGCGGCGAGCGCCACGCCGTCGTCGGCGACACGCGCATCGCGCTCGGCGGAACACTCGACGCTGCGGGCGCTGCGCTCCCGCCTCCGAAAGCCGCGCTGACGCGCCTCGTGCGCGCCGAGCTGCCAGGAGCCCGTCCCTACTTCGAGACGACTCCGATCGCTCCGCCGTCGGTGTGGCAGCCACTTCAAATGCAGCGGGTGCGCTACTTTCCCAAGCCGCGCGTCAAGGACGCCGGCGCCCCGGACGACGCCGGACCTTGACTACGTCGCCCGAATCCGCTGCAATTCGCGCTTTCGTCGCGAGCAGCCGAAGCCGGCCGTGCTGAGTTCGCAGCGACCGACCTTCCGCGATGAGGCACGCGAGCCACTTGACGCAATTTCCCCAACCCTTCGGCCGATTCGAGCTGCTCGATCGCATCAGCGCAGGCGGCATGGCCGAGGTGTTCCGCGCGCGTGATCCCGTGCGAAACGGCCAAATCGTCGCGATCAAAAAGATCCTGCCCCACATCGCGGCAGACGACGAGTTCATCCAGATGTTCGAGGACGAAGGCCGAATCGCCTCGCGGCTCGAGCACCCGCACATCGCGCGAACCCTCGACTTCGGGCGAACGCCGGCGGGCGAGTACTTCATCAGTTTCGAATACGTCAAAGGCCGCGACCTGCGCGCCGTGTTCGACCGCGCGGTCAATCGACGCGAAGCCGTGCCGCTGCCGTTCGCCATTCATGTCTTTGCGCGCATCGGCGAGGGCCTCGCATACGCGCACGCTCGGAGAGACGACGCCGGCAAGCCCGCAGGCATCGTCCACCGCGACGTCTCACCGCAGAATATCGTCGTGTCGTTCGCGGGCGACGTAAAGCTCATCGATTTCGGCATCGCGAAGGCCGCCGGAAAAGCGAGCCGAACCCGCGTTGGGGCGATCAAAGGCAAGTTCGGCTACATGAGCCCCGAACAGGTGCGCGGCCTCGAGGTCGACCAGCAAACCGACGTCTTTTCGCTCGGCATCTGCATGTGGGAACTGCTCACGGGCGAGCGCCTCTTTGCCGCGGCCAACGAGCTGCTGGTGCTCGAAAAGATACGAAACCTGCAAATACCCGAGCCGTCAACGCGCAACCCAGGGGTGCCGGCGCATCTTGACCGAATCGTGCTCAAGGCGCTCGCAAAGGACCCCGGCGAGCGATACCGTGACGCACGAGAGCTTTTTCGCGACTTGAATGCTCTGGCCCAGCACGCGGACGCCGCGGCGACCCGGCAAGACATTGCAGAATACATGAATCGGTTGTTCACCGAAGACGCGAGCAAAGAAATCGCGACTTCGGGGTATGGTAAGGTTGGCGACCACGGGACGACCCGGGGCGCCGAGATGTGGTCGGAGCCGCAGGCCCCGTCGCCACGACAGGTTCAGGAGACGCGTACGATGGCTGAGAACAAGGGCTCTGACCTCGACATTTTTGAAGGCCTCGGCAAGAAATCCGATGCCTCCATGCCTGCGCCCAGAGGGCCCGGAGCGCCGCCACCGCCAAGCCGCGGGCCGGGAGCACCGCCCCCGCCGCCGGGCGACTTCGGCAAGCGAACGCTGCTCGGCGTACCCGCGCCGATCGCGCCGCCACCGAACCGCCCGCCCTCGAATCAGCCCCCGCCTCCTCCGCCGGGCCGCGGTCAGTTGCCGGCCATTGTCGCTCCTCCGCCGCGCAGCATCGCGCCAGCGGAGGCCGCGCCGGCTGCTCCGGCGCCTGAACGTGCCAGCGATCCGCTTCCGCCTCCCCCCGCGGCCGAGGCAACTCCTGCGCCCGTCGCGCCGGCAGCAGGCGGCATGCAGATGGACTGGGACGACGAAGAAGAAGCGACCCACGTCTTCGACAAAGACTCGGAGGGGGCGTTTCCGATGCCGGCAAAGCGCCCACCGGCCGCTGGCGCGCCAGCCGTCCTCGCGCCGCCTCCTGCTGCAGCGGCGCCTCCGCCGCCATCTGCCTTCGCGCGCACCATGGCGATGGGCAACATCCCCGCCCCTCCCATGACCGCACCAGGCGGCTTCGGACCGCCGCGCGCGCCCTCGAGTCCGTTCGCACCCCCGCCCCCGCCGTCGCCACTTTCGTCAACCGCACAGGGCCTCGGCTTGCCGATCGGTAACGCACCGATGCAAACCGCGACAGAGCCTCTGAAAATGCCGCCGCGCCCGCCCTCGATGTCGCCCGTTGCCGGCGGTTTCGCGCCGCAGCCGCTTCCGCCTCCTCCGGGACTTCCGCAGGGAATGGGTGCGCCGCCTTCGGCATACGGCCAGCCGCCGCAAAGCTACGCGCCGACGATGCCGGCGCCGGGAACGCTTCCTCCTGCGCAGCAGTTCGCACCGAACCGTCTCGAGGCGACGGCGCTCGTCACCCCGCCCCAACAAAGCTCCGCCAAGCTCGGCATTATCCTCGGGGCGATCCTCGGCGGCGTCGTGCTCATCGGCGCGGTCGGGGCGTTCGCTCTCATCCCGCGAACCGGGCGCATCCTCGTGCAGGTCACCGACGCGAAGGGAAGCCCGATCACTGGCGAAGTAAAGGTCTTCGTAGACGGCGCAAAAGTCTGCGACACGGCCCCCTGCACCGTCGACCAGGTTCGCGGCGGCACGCACGACGTAAAGGTCACGTCCGACAAATACGACACGCTTAGCAAGATGGTGGTTGTCGAGGCCCGCAAGGACGCTCCGCTCGAAATGGCCCTGTCCGGCGGCGCGAAGAGCTCCGGGTTCAAGGTCGCGGGGTCGCAGCGCGGGGTGAAGCTCCTCGTCGACGGCAACGAAATCGGCGCCCTGCCACAGGAGCTCCGCGAGCTGACCCCCGGCGAGCACAAGCTCAAGTTCGTAGGAGCGGGAGACCGCTACGCCACCGTCGAAAAGTCGGTCAACGTCTCGAACGGCGAAGTGACCGACCTCGGCGACGTGAACCTGAAGGTCGTCAAAGGCAAGGCGACGATCACCCTGGCCACCGCGGGCGCCAAGGTTTCGATGGTGTCATCTACCGGCGATCGCCGCGACATCCCGAATTTCCCGCTCTCCATCGACATTGAGCCCGCCAAGTCTTCTTGGACGATCGAGGCTTCGAAGCCCGGCTTCGACGACTTGAAGCTGCCGATCAGCTTCGACGACGGCCAGGCCGAGAAGGAGTTCAACATCACGCTTGCTCCCAAGGGCGCAGCTCCCGCGACGACCGCTGCTCCGCCGCAGACGACGGCAGCAGCGACGACCGCGACCGCCGCACCGGCCACCGCGAAGCCCACGACCACCGCAGCTCCCGCGACGACCAAGTCCGGCGGCGGAGAGGCGAAGTTTGCCCTGATCACGGCCCTTCCGCCGTCGGGCTCGGTGTGCCTCGTCGACAACAAGCCCATCGGCGCGGTACCGAAAACCGACATCGCGACAACGCCCGGAGCGCACACGATTCGCTGCATCAACAAGGGCGAGGGGCTCAGCAAGAGCGTTGACGTCGTCGTCGGCGCAGGCGAGTCGAAGAAGGTCATCGTCCGGTTGCGGGACTGATCGCGATGCCCGGCTCGCGACCAGGACACACAGGATGAGCCCTCAGCCCGGCGCCGATCGCTCGGAGCGTCGCGCGCGCGTTCTGGTCGTCGACGACGAGCAGGGCTTGCGAGAGGTGCTCTCGATTCTCCTTCGCCGCGAGGGGTACGATGTCGTGCTCGCCTCCTCGCTGCGGACGGGCATCGAAGCGCTGACAGGCGCCCCGTCGCCGTACGACCTGATCATCACCGACCTCATGATGCCCGACGGCTCGGGGCTCGAGGTGCTGTCGGCCGCGAAGCGCCGCAGCGCCAACACGGAGGTCATCATCATGACGGCCTTCGGCGGCGTCGAGACGGCCATCGACGCAATGAAGCGCGGGGCCTACGACTTCGTCGCCAAGCCTTTCGCGACCTCCGAGCTCCGCGAGCTCGTGGCGAAGGCGCTCGAGCGGCGCGCGCTCGTCACCGAAAATGAGCGCCTCCGGGCCAAGGTTTCCAAGGCACAGCCGCAGGGGCTTCTCGGGACCTCCGATGCGATGGCGCGGGTCGTCGACCTGGTCGGCAGGGTCGCCAACGCACGCGGCACCGTGCTCATCACCGGAGAAAGCGGCACCGGAAAAGAGCGCGTCGCCCGCGCGATTCACGATTTGTCCGATCGCGCGAGCAGGCCGTTTGTCGTTGTTAACTGCGGCGCGATTCCCGACGAGCTGATGGAAAGCGAGCTGTTCGGTCACGAAAAGGGCGCGTTCACAGGCGCCGTCACCCGGAGCCTCGGCATCTTCCGGGAGGCAGACGGCGGCACGGTGTTGCTCGACGAGGTCGGCGAACTGCCGCTCGGACTTCAAGTGAAGCTTCTGCGCGTGCTTCAGGAGCGAAAGGTTCGCGCCGTCGGCCAGTCTGTCGAGACGAGCGTCGACGTGCGCATCATCGCAGCGACGAATCGCCAAGTGGAAAACGACGTAAAATCGGGGGTTTTTCGCCAGGACCTCTACTATCGACTCAACGTCATTCGCATCGAATTGCCGCCGCTTCGCGAAAGGCGCGAAGACATTCCCGAGCTGGCGGCGCACTTTCTCAAGCGTTGCGCAGCCGAACACCAGAAGGAATTCTCGGCGTTCTCTGCCGACGCCCTCCGCGCGCTCGATGCGTACGACTTTCCGGGCAACGTCCGCGAGCTCGAGAACCTCGTCGAGCGCGCCGTTGCGCTCGCGACCAGCTCGGTCATCGGGCTCGGCGATCTGCCTCGCGAGGTCGCCGGACTCAGCGCAGAGCCCACTCCGATGCTCACCGCGCTGCCGGAGGAGGGCTGCGATCTGGACGCCGTCCTCGGCGAGGTGGAGAGGCGCCTCATTGTGCAAGCGCTCGAGCGAAGCGGCGGCGTTCGAACGATCGCCGCGCGCATGCTCGGCCTCTCGCTTCGCAGCTTGCGCTACCGCCTGCAGAAGCTCTCGCTCGCGACCGAAGACGACACCGTCGCACTCCAGAGCGGCGAAGGTGCGCGACTGTCGTCGGCCGCAGCGCTGCGCGCAGTACGGATCGAACGTAAAGAATGACTTTTTTTGGTAGCGGCGGCCGTCGCAGCGACAAAAATTGTCAATCTCGACTGGTCAGATACGTGTCCACCACCTGCGTTTGCCCGTATTTGGCGCAATTCGCGACGTTCGCGGCGGCGAGCGAACTTGGCACAAGAGCTGCTTTACCCGTAGAAGCAGATCCATGGGTACCCCGTTCCGCCAGCGAAACGCTTCCCGCGCCTTTACGCTCATTGAGCTGATGGTGGTGGTGACGATCATCGGCGTGCTCGCAGTGCTGGCCGTGGTCGGCTTCCGCGCAATGATCCGCGCGGCGCGCACTTCGGAGGCGACCGAGATGGTCAACGCCATCAAGGTCGCGCAGGAGACGTTTCACGCCGAGACCGGGCAGTACGCGAACGTATCTAAGGACCTCAACAAAGGCAGCCTTTATCCACTCGCCACGCCCAACTCGAGCCCGATGGTAAAGACCGTCTGGGGCGCAGCTTGCACGCAGTGCACAGACTCGAAGGCGTGGAAGAAATTGCCGGTTCACGCAACCGGGGCGATGTACTTCGGCTACGCGACGGTGGCTGGCGCAGCAGGTGCGGCAATGCCGACGGCGACCGACACGGTCTATCAAATGGGTGCCGGTCTCACGAGCGACTGGTTCGTGGCGCGCGGAATGCTCGATCAGAACAGTAACGGAATTTGGTGCAGCGTCTTCGCTTCGTCGTGGACCAATCAGGTCTACGTCGAAAACGACGGCGAGTAAGTTTGTAGTTTTCGCGAATATTTCAAGGAGATCTCATTATGAAGTGGATGACTCGCAAGGGCCAAAAGGGCTTCACGCTCATCGAACTGATGATCGTTGTCGCCATCATCGGCATTCTCGCAGTTCTCGCCATCTACGGCGTCAGCCGCTACCTCAAGTCGGCGAAGACCGCTGAGGCGAGCAACAACGTCGGCCAAGTCGGCAAAAACGCCGCCGAAGCCTACACCCGTGAAAAGATGGCGGGGACGTACGTCGCTCCGGGCGGCAGCGTCACCGGCTCGCAGTCGCTCTGCGCGACCGCGGCCGCAAAAGTTCCGGCGGCCGTTCCGGCCGCGGCGAAGTACGTCTCCGGGCCCAGCGACTGGACCGCAGGCGACACGACCACGGGCTGGGCCTGCCTGAAGTTCGATATCCTCGGGCCCCAGTACTACCAGTACAGCTACTCCGCTGCGGCCTCGACGGGTTTCACGGCGGGCGCTTACGGCGACCTCGACGGAAACGGCACGACGTCTTCGTTCTTGTTCTCTGGCGCGATCGTCAGCGGCACCGTGATTCTCGCGCCGAAGGCGCTGGAAACCAACCCCGACGAATGAGCTGACCCACGTCAGCGCGACGAGCGCCGCGGCCCTTTTTTCGGGTCGCGGCGTTTTTCTTTGTGGGCCGCAGTATGGTGTTCGGCGTTAGCACCACGCCCAGTGGTTGCTTGGAGAATGCGCCTTGATGAAGAAGCGTTGGGACGGGCTCTTCGTCGCCGCGATTGCCGGCGCCGCGTATGTGCGGGCGGGGTTCGCCGAAGTCTTCTGGGACGATGAATACTTGTCTACGCGAAATCCCTATTTGTCGACGCTCGAAGGGATTCGCTTCCTCGTATCGCATGACCTGTGGATCGCCTCGGCCAAGGGAGAGCCTGGCGGCTACTGGCGACCGCTCGCGTCGCTGTCACTCGCGCTCAATCGCGCCGCAGCCGGCAACAGCGCGGCGAGCTACCACGCTGGAAACGTGCTGCTGCACGCGGCCGTCTCGGCGGCCCTGGTCGTCTTTGCCCGGAGGCTCGGACTTGGCCGCTGGGTCGCGGCAGTCATCGGGCTTTGGTTTGCCACCACGCCGCTCGGGAGCGAAGCAGTCGTTTGGATTTCGGGACGCTTTGATCTGCTCGGCGCGCTACTGACGGTGGTTGCGTGCATTTTACATATATCCCGGCGCCCGCTGGGATGCGCTCTCGCGCTGGCGGGCGCGCTCGCCTGCAAGGAGACGTTCTTCGTCGCGCCAGTGATGCTCGCCGGATACGAACTTTTTGTCGGCCGCGGACCGATGCGGGCCCGGCGCTGGCTGGCCGGTCCCGGGCTCGCCCTCTTGGCGATCTTCACCTATTCAGCGGCGCGCGCCTGGGTCGGGGTCTCGTCCGCGACGCAAGCGGCAGCGATTAGCGGCGGCGCCCGCCTGCTGCCGGCGTTCAGCTTCGTGGTGACCACGCTGCACCGCGGCCTGGTCGCCCCGTCGACCCTCTCCCCGTTCCACGCGTATGCGCCGGAGTCGACTGTGCGCGCGTGCGCGACGCTGGCGATGGTCGCCGTCGTCTCGACCGGGTTCGCCTTCATCGCACTGCGCCGCGGGGCTTCGAAACCCGTCAAGATCGCAGCGTTCGGTTGGCTCTGGTGGATGGTCGGCATCACGCCGACTTCGCTCACGGCGGCGAATCAGTTCGTGGTCGGCGATCGGTACGCCTATTTTCCGATGATCGGCCTGGCGCTCGCTGCGGGAGGCCTTGTCGCAGCCGCAGCGCCGCGCCTTCGCGCGCGGTCATTCGTCGCCCTCGCGGTGGGGCTGGCGGCGCTCGGCGCGCTGCAGACCGTCTCACTCCAGCGACGGGTGACCGACTGGCAGACCGCGCAGGGCCTGCTCGAGGTAACCTACGCGCGCGATCCGGGCAATTTTTACGCGGCAGCGGCGCTCGGCGAGCACCGCGCGCGGCACGGGCGATTCGCCGAAGCGGAGGTGCTCCTCGTGGCGGCACAGCGCGCAGCTCCCGGAAGAAGCGATTCAGGATCGGGTTTCACATGGCCGATCGAGACGGCGCTTTGCTTCGTTTATCTCAACGAGGGGCGCTACGCGGAAGGCGAGGCCGCGTGCCGGTCGCGAATCGCGCAGGCCCCTCATGATCCGCGGGCCTGGCTCAACCTGGCCACAATTCAGCTTCGTCAGGGGCGTTTCCCCGAGGCGGCACAGGCCGCTGCTGCCGCGATCGCCCGCAAGCCGACCTACGTCGAAGCTCGACTCGTGCGCGCAATGGCGCTGCGCGCGCTCGGTCAGCCGGGCGATGCACGCGCAGAAGCCGAACGCGTACTTCGCCTCGACGCCGGCAACGTCCGGGCAAAGGCTCTGGCTACCGGGCAATGAGGCCTCGGAGACTCCGCCAAACGAGTACGCTAGAGGTCATGACAATCGCTGTCGTGCCCCGCTCCGTGCTTTTGCTCTCGCGAGATTCAGCGTGAACGGTGCGTCGAAATCGACGTGGCGCGCCTGCGGCATAGTCGCGTTCGTGGCCGCCCTTGGCCACGCGCTGTCGCTGAAGAACGGCTTCGTGCTCGACGATGACGACCTTCTCGTATCGAACCCGTTCGTGCGCACTGCGGCAGGCCTTGGTAAACTTCTGACGAGCGGGCTGTTCGACGCCACTGCGCGGCCGATCCTCGCCGACTACTACCGGCCGCTCTCAGGCGCTTTGTACTGGCTCAGCTTTCAAGTGCTCGGCGTTGGCGCGGCCGCGCAGCACGGCTTGAACGTAGTGCTGCACGCAGTTGTGTCCGTGCTGCTCCTGCGTGCGCTGCAGACCCTTGGCGCGCGCACCGAGGTCGCTGCGATTGTCTCGGCGCTGTTTGCCGTGCATCCCGCCACCTCCGAAATCGTTGCTTACGTTGGGGGGCGTCAGGCGATGCTCGCCGCGGTCATCGCCCTGCTGTCGATCACTTCGCTCGCGAAGCGATCGTCGCTCGCGAGCGCGGGCCTGGCCGCGTTCTTCGGTGTGGCGTGTGCTGCGTTGGCGCACGAGTCGTTCGTCGTGATCGCGGCGATCGTACCCATCGTCGCGGCCCGAACGGCAACTCGGCGGCGAGGGGCCGTCGCCGCGGCGGCTTCGGTTGTCGCGGTAGGCGCAGCGGTGGCGCTTCGCAGCTTCGCAGGCGTCGGCACGCACATGCGAGCGACGGGCTCGCCGATTTTGTGGGAACGATCCTTCGCGAGCGTCGCGGCGCGGTTGCTTCACGACGTGTTTCTGCCGACGGATCTAGCGTTCGAGTTGACGGTCACTCCTGCGCCCGCATGGCTAGCGATCAGCGTTCCGCTCGTCGCCGGCGTGGCGTGCGTGCTCCTGGTGCACTTCGCGGCGCCGCACGTACGAACCCTCGCGCTGGCTGGCGCTGCAGCGATGGGGCTCTTCGTGGCGGTCCACACGCCGATCGCGCTCGTTTCTGGCGAGATTTCTGATCGCTACGCCTACCCCATGCTTGTCGCTGTGGCCTTCGCGCTCGGCGCCGCGGCCGAAAGCGTCGCAGTCCGTGCGGAGCGCGCCGCGACGAAGAGCCCGCTCAGACCGCTGATTCCACTCTTCGCGGGCCTGCTCGTGCTCGCGATCAGCCCCGCCACCCTCGCGCGCGATTCGGAATGGAGCAGCGAGGCGCTACTTCAGGCATCCATGTTTTCTGCGCGCCCGTCCGACCCCGCGGCGCAATTCGCTGAAGGTACGCGGCGTCTCGCAGCCGGAGATTTCGCGGCCGCATATCCCCTGTGCCTCCCCTATTCACAAGCCCATCCGACGTCGCACCGGGCAGACTACTGCGTAGGCGCGTGCCTGCTGATGCGAGGCGAGCCGCGCGCGGCGGCGGATCGGCTCAAGAGCTACCTCGAAGAGCGACCTGGCAATGCGGCGGCGCGAAGGTTCTACCTCGGCGCCCTGTTCACCGCCGGCGACCTCGCCGGAATCGACGCGACGCTCGCCGCCTGGGGACCGGGCCTGGACGCGTCGCCGGAGGTCGTCGCCGCGCGGGCCGAACTGGAGCGCCGTCGCCGCGCGCCCTGAGGCGCCAGGCCTCCCTCCTGAACACGATTTTGCGCTATCGTACGACTACTCCGATGCTCTCGGCCCGTTCGGCACAACGCTCGCGAAGAGGCTTCACGCTGCTTGAGCTGATGAACTTCATTGGCCTCGCGGCCGTGATCACGGCGCTCGCGATGTATGGGGTCGCGCGCTACGTCCGCCACGCAAAGACGGCCGAGTCGATCGGCTCGGTCACGGCGATCGCGCAGCACGCGGCAGAATTTTACAACGACTCCGACGCCAACCAGCCTGCCGGCGCGAACCGCGACAGCGCCAAGGCGATGCGCCACTTCCCCGCGGCGTCACGCGCCAGCGTGCCGGCGGATCCAGCCGACATTTGCGGAAAACGCTACCAAAGCGCGATTGGCGACTGGTCTGGCGCGCCCTGGATCGACCTGCACTTTTCCATGACCCAGCCACAATCGTACGCCTACGCTTTCGAGTCGGGAGGTAGCGGCGCCAGCGCCCGCGCGAGCGCGATCGCCCGCGGTGACCTGGACGGCAACAGCGTGCGATCGACGTTCTCGGCGTCAGTGACGCCGGACGAATCGATGACCGCAAAGGTCGACCCGACGATTGCCCGGACCGACCCCGAGGAGTGAAGTCGTGAAGCGAAGCGCAAGCACGCGAGGATGGAGCGTCTTGGAGATTGTGGCCGCGTGCACGGTCACAGCGTCGGTCGCGCTCGTGTTTTTTCCTGCGTTTTTCCGCGAGCTCCGCGCCTCGAAGCAGGCCGAGGCTGCCGAAGGCGTCACGCGAATGGCAGCCGGCGCGATCGCCTGCGCTGCCGGAAAACCGCCGTCGGCTGCGTTCCCTGCGCCTGCGCCGCTCACGCCCGGCGCCGCTCCGCGCGGCACGCGAGAAGTTGATCCGCCGGGAATATGGGACCATCCCAGTTGGGAGGCCCTCGGGTTTCGCGCGTCCGAAGAAGGCGTCCCTCACGCCTATGCCTTTCAATTCAGCTCGGCGAACGCTGCCGATCACGCGAGCTTCGCGGCGAGCGCTCACGGAGACCTCGACGGCGACGGCACCACAAGTTCGTTCGAGCTGCGCGGGGTGGTCGATGACGCACGCGGACCGCGTGTCGAGCCGAGCATGAAGATCGAGGCGGAGCTTGAGTAACGTGAAATCGATCGCCGTCGCCGTCGCTACCATCGTCGCCGGCAGCAGCGCCGTGGGACTATTTCAGCCCACGCTCGCCTCGCGTCTGCATGACACTAAAATGCGCGACGATGTCTACGTTCTGCCGCCCCCGGCGGAGCTCAAGGCTGCAACGCTCGGGCATCACGCCGCGACGGTCGACATGCTCTGGGCGAAGCTGCTCGTCGAGTTCGGTGTTCATCTGTCTGAAAAGCGCGCGTTCCCCGACATTTTTCTGTATCTCGACGCGATCCTTGAGCTCGCCCCCGACTACGCACCGGTCTACCGATTTGCAGACACGCTGATTTGCTTCAGACCCGACGGCGGCGATGAGCGCAGCGCGCGCGACGCGCGTCGCTACCTTGAGCGAGGCACGAAAGCGCTGCCTTTCGACCGCGACGTGTGGCTCGAATACGGCCAGTTCATGGCTTATATGTCACCCAGCTATCTGCAGCCCGGGGCTGAGCTCGACGAGTGGAAGCGGCTGGGCGCGGAGGCGCTCACCAGGGCCGTCGATCTCGGGTCCGACGCGACCCGCTCGCTCGGCGCGGCGACGCTGCTTTCGCGCTACGGAGCCAAAGATTCGGCCATTCGAGCCTTGCGCCGCGCGTACGCGCTCACCGACTCACCGGAGGAGCGAGACGAGATCTCGGCGCGGCTTCAAGCGCTCACCAGCAGCGCGGACGCCGAGCGTTTGCAGGAAGACTCCCGCTACCTCGACGCGCGCTGGCGCCGCGGACTGCCTTTCTTGTCGCGCAGCGCATTTGTGCTCGTTGGGCCACTGCGCGACACGCTCGCCTGCGCGGGCACGCGGCGGTCGCTCGCGCCCGAATGCTCGAACGACTGGGCCGCGCAGCTGCCCTCCGGCCGCGACGAGTAAGCGTTCGCGCCATGCGACGCGAATTGCTAAGATCCTGCGATGACTTTCACTTGCTTGGCGCGCCTGATGCTGGGCGCGGCCCTCTGCGCCGCTGTAGGCTGCTCGGACGCCCCGCGCAGGATTGAGACGATCGTCGACCCCAACGGTTCGCTTGCGTTCGGCGGGCCTTCGCTCGAACTGGCGCCGGGCGACGTGGTCGATATTCGCCTTTCGTCGAGCGGCGATGTCTCGCGCGTCGCGCTGTCGCTCGACGGGGAGTACGGCGATTCTTCGCTCGAAGCGGCGTTCGTGACGCCCGCCGACGGCCAGTCGGTGGTGCGTCTGCACGCGGCCAAATCGCCGGCGAATTTCTACCTGTCGGCCTCTGCAGCAGGCGTGAACTCGGCGCGCCTGTACATCGGGGTGAGCGCCTCCGGCTTCGCCTCGATTCGCGTGAAGCCCAACTACATGGGCAAGCGCGGGGCCGCCTTTATTGTCGCGAGCGCATTTCTCAAAGACACCTGCGCCGAGCTCGCCGCACTGCCTCCGAAAGACGGCGCCCCCGTCGTCGTGGGCGCCTCGGGGGACATGCTGCTGCTGCAGCCCGTTCCCGCGGGCGTCCACGTCGCGGTCGCGGTGCGGATCTCGGGCTATGCGACAGGCTGCGTCGACCTCGACGCGCTCGCCCCGGGCAGCGCTCGAGATGCGTTCGTCGCGGTCTACGACCGTCCGATCGATCTTTCTCAGACCGACCTCACAGCGAACTTCACCTTCGCCCCGGACCCGGCAGAGGCCGTCGCCTGGGCCGGGGCGGCCGCCGCCGCCGCGACGCTGGCCCTCGACGCCATTTCGGTCAGCGACGCCGCCGAGCCTGCTGCCGTGCTCGACGCGATGAGCGAGCTCACTCCGAACATGGCTGCGAAACAAGCGTTTGTCGCCGCGCGCGCCGGCGCACAGTGGGACGCCACGGTCGGCGCGTGGCTTACGGGCCACGGAGGCCTGCGTTCGCACGCGGCAACGTGGCTCGCGAAGGGCGCCAGCCTCACGAACGGACCGCTGGGCGCGCGGATCTTGAGCAGCGGAGTCGACGGCGAGGCCATCGTCGCGCCACAGAGGCTGGGCATTTTCGCCGCAGCTGAGGTCGGACTGAACGCCGCAGCGCCTTTCACGTGGGTGGCAGATGCCGATGACACGTTGCGGCTTCACGGCACCGTCACCTTTTCTCCAACCAGGCTCGCGACAGCCGGCGCCGACGTCATCGCCGCCGGTGTCGTGCCCAGCGCAGTCGACGGCGCCTCGGCGCTCGCGCTCGCGCTCGACTGCACCGGGCTCGGTCAAAAGCTCGCGCAAGGCGGCTATTCCTACGGCGCGTGCGATGCCGCGTGCACGGCGAGCCTGTGCGAGGGCGCGCTCCAAAGACTGTGGAAGGCCGCCCGAAATCGCTCCGAGCAGCTCGCTCAAGAGGCATCGGTGGGCATCACGGCGACCGTCCACGGAACGCTCACCGACAACGCCCAGCCGGTTGCTTTTTCAGGCGACTGGGTCGGTCCGATCACAGCTTCAGGCGTAACCTTCGGCTCCAGAGGCACCGCGAGCGCAACGGCCACGGCCAAGTAGCCGGCCCGCAGGTCGCCAACGCCCCGTCGCGATCCAGCGCCAAAACAGGCATGATGGCGCGGTGACGACCTCAGAAATTCAGTCGCTCGCCGGTCAGCTGTTCGTGGTCGGTTTTCCTGCAACCACACCAACGCAAGCCGTCGTCAGCGCGGCGGCGGCGGGCGCGCTCGGCGGAGTGATTCTTTTCAAGCGAAATATTGCTTCCGACCTAATTGACGTTGCTCGCCTCAACGCCGACCTCGCAGGCGCCGCGGGCGGCCACGAACCGCTGCTTATCGCGGTTGATCAGGAGGGTGGTCGCGTCGCACGCATTGGCCCTCCGGCGATGAAACTGCCGCCAATGATTTCGCTTGAAGCGAGCGACGACGCGTTTGTCGAGGCGCTCGCGGCGGCGCAGTCGCGACAACTTCGCGCGCTGGGCTTCACGATGAATTTCGCGCCCGTACTCGACGTGCATTCGAACGAGTCCAACCCGATCATCGGAGACCGCGCGTTTTCACGCGACGCGACGCGGGCCGCGAGCCGGGCGCTCGCGTTCGCAAAGGGCATGCGCGCCGGCGGGCTGCTCTCGTGCGGAAAGCACTTTCCCGGACACGGCGACACCAGCCAGGACTCTCACTTGGATTTGCCGACCGTTGCGCACGACCGCGCGCGCCTCGATGACGTCGAGCTCGCTCCGTTTCGCGCGGCTGCGCCGAGCGGGGTCGACGCGCTCATGACGGCGCACGTCGTCTACCCTGCCCTGTGCTCCCAGCCCGCGACGCTGTCGCGGCGAATCGCGACCGAGCTGCTGCGCGGCGAGCTCGGGTTCACCGGCGTGCTCTTTTCGGACGACCTGGAGATGAAGGCGCTGTCTGCGACGATGAGCTACGGGCAAAGTGCCGTACGCGCGATCGAGGCCGGTTGCGACGCCCTGCTTGTGTGCTCCCAGGAGGCCGCGTGGCACGAAGCGCGCGAGGCGGTCGCGGAGCGCGCGAGCCGTGATGGCGCATTTCGCGCGCGGTGCGAAGAGGCGAAGGCGCGCTTCGTTGCGATGCGCCGGCGATGCGCTCCTACGCCGATTACCGACGCCGCGCAGCTGAGCGCGCATTTCGGCACGGACGAGCAAACTGCGCTGCAGGCGCGCGCCTGGGTCGCGCGATGATTCGTGCGGTGCTCGCGACGCGCGTCGTCACGTGCGATCCCGATCGCTGCACGCCGGACAACCCGCTCGGGGTGATCGACAACGCGGCAGTGCTGATCGAAAACGGGGACATTGCATGGATCGGCGAGCGAACCGACGCGCGCGTTGCGTCCGCCGATGTCATCGAGGACTGCGCGCTCGTAACGCCTGCGCTCATTGATGCTCACACGCACGCCGCGTGGACCGGTTCGCGGCATGACGAGTACGCGGTGCGGATGCGCGGCGGCGACTATGTCGAGATCGCTGCCGCCGGAGGCGGGATCGCGGCGACCCAGCGCTCGGTCGCAGCTGCGA
>CANJCO010000046.1 GCA_947473045.1 Myxococcales bacterium
CGGAAACACGGTCTTGTCGTAGGGGTAGAGCCACTTGAAGGTGCCGTCGGCGTTGCCGCCGCCCTTGAGCTTGGTCTGGTCGCTCGCGCTGACGTTGCCCGGGTTTTCGGCGAGCTGCAGGTTCACGGTAACCGTGGTGGAGCCCTGCGCGGCGCCGGACTGCGCGGTCACGTTCGAAACGCCGCCGACCGCGCCACTGGCCGTGAAGGTGCCCATGGCGTCGATCGCGCCGAGCGCCACGTTGTCGATCGACCACTTGGCGGGCGACGCGATGCCGCTGACGAACGCTTGAAACGGCTGCACAACGGGGCTTCCGGACGAAACCAGCGTCGGAGCGTGCGGCTTGATTTCGAGGGTCGGAATGGCGTCGATGAGCGCGGCATCGGGAAACGCCGGCTCGCTATTTTCGTCACCCGGGGTCGGGCCCCCGTCGACGCCGCCGTCGCTGAAGGCGTTGACCGGCTCGCCGTCCGAGCCGCAGGCCACGACTGCGGCGCTGATCGAAACCACGGCGGCAAGGGCGATTGTCCAGGAAGCTCGCATCGGGTCTCTCCGCGCGCCCCTCGGCGCACGCTCCTCTTTCGAAGGACGATACGCCGACGCGACCGCGTTCACCACTGCGTGCGTGATGCCTGCAATCTGCGCCGACCGCCATCGCGAAGACGCAGACGGCGACTTCGCCGATGCTTCCCCGGAAATGCGCGAGCGCGGTTGTCGGATTCGTCGCCGTCGACGCCAGCCATCACGCAGGCCGGCGAGCCCCGCGTCGCGTTCGGGTGTCTCACGCCACTGTGGCTCGACGATGCGGTCGGTCGCATCCTGCGCAAACCGCGGAGCGCGTGATGCAAGCGGCCAGCAGCGCTGATGGCGACGGGTCGATTTCGACCGCGGCGCCGCCCTCAAAAATCGGGATCCTTCCAGGTGCGGTAGGCGAAGGCGAAAAAGAGGCAACCGCCGACCCCGAGGCGCCACGCCGCTGTGCCCATCGTGAACGCGGCGACCATGCAAGCGACCCCGACAACGGCGAACGCGACGGCCCAGCCCACGCGCGGAGGCCGCCGCTTCGGGGTGATGCGCGCGAGCGCGGCGACGGGATCCTGCTCCGCCGCGAAGGCGTCGCTGGCGGGTCGATGCACGACGACGGCGGCGCGGGCGGGCGCAGGCGCGGGCGGCTCGCGCGGCGGGTCGTCGGGCTCCCGGTAGGAGAGTGCCGGCCGTCGCGGCGGCGGAAACTGCTTGTCGGCCATGCGCGCAACTGTAGTCGCCGAGGCCGCGCGCGACCACGAATGCCGCAGCATTCCGGCTACAT
This sequence comes from Myxococcales bacterium, assembly GCA_947473045.1. Classification (GTDB taxonomy): domain Bacteria; phylum Myxococcota_A; class Polyangia; order Polyangiales; family Polyangiaceae; genus JANYHY01. The sequence continues at coordinate 1,310 of CANJCO010000046.1, forward strand.
TTGGCGCTGACGTGCAGCCTGCCACGAGCGTCCGCGGAGCCAATTCGGAGATCCGAATTTCGACGGAGAAGGTGACCCATGAGGGGCCGCGGAGTGCGTCGCGCCCATCGCGCGAGCCGCCCCCGATGATGCCCCGGCGGCCCCCGCGACCGCTGTTTGGGACAGCGCCGAGTCTCCGGGTAGTCCCATTTCATCCTGTTTCATCACAGGAGGCGCTCGCCGGAGCGGCGCGCTCAGCCTCCCAGGTAGGCGGCTCGGATCTCTTCGTTCTGCGCGAGCTCGGCGCTCGGGCCTTCCATCGCGATTTCGCCCGTCTTGAGCACATAGGCCCGCTGGCTGCTGGCGAGGGCGATGCGGGTGTTCTGCTCGACGACCAGTATGGTCACGCCTGCGTTGGCGATCTTCTTGATCGACTCGAAGATCTGCATCACGAGTTTGGGGGCGATGCCGAGGCTCGGCTCGTCGAGCAGCAGCAGGGCGGGGCGGGCCATCATCGCGCGGCCAATCGCGAGCATCTGCTGCTCGCCGCCGCTAAGCGTGCCGCCCTCCTGCGTCATGCGCTCGCCGAGGCGCGGAAACAGGGCCACGACGTCTTCGAGGGTCTCGCGCATCGCCTTGCGATCGCGGTGGAGATACGCGCCGACTTCGAGGTTTTCGCGCACGGTGAGGTTGGGGAAGATCGCGCGGCCTTCAGGCACGAGCGAGATGCCGGCGGCCACCAGGTCGGCGGTGGCAGTGTCGTTGATGCGCTTGCCCGCGAACGTGATCTCCCCCGCGCCGATCGGCAGCAGCCGGGCGATCGACTTCAGCGTGGTGGTCTTGCCGGCGCCGTTGGAGCCGATCATCGCGACGACCTCGCCGGGCATCACGTGCAGGTCGACGCCCTTGAGGGCGCGAATGCCGCCATACGAGACCTGGAGCGATTTTACTTCGAGCAGCGGCTGGCCGGCCGGCAGTTCGAGCTTGCCGCGTGTGGGATGATCGACGCGCATCAGGCGGCTCCCGGGCCCGCTTCGGGCTCCTCTTCGCCGAGGTAGGCGGCGATGACCTTGCGGTCGGCGCGCACGGCCTCGGGCGCTCCGTGGGCGATCGTCTCTCCGTGATCGAGCACGTGAATCGTCTCGCACACGCCCATGACGACCTGCATGTTGTGCTCCACCAGCACCACCGACAGCGCGAAGGTGTCGCGCAGCCAGCGGATCTGCTTTTTGAGACCTTCGGCCTCGCCGTAGTTCATGCCGGCCGCGGGCTCGTCGAGCAGCAGCAGCTTCGGCCTGAGCATCATGGCGCGGGCGATCTCGAGGCGTCGCTGATTGCCGTACGAGAGCGACGTCGAGGCTTCGTCCCGCATCTCGCTCATCTCGAAGACGTCGAGCAGCTGGCGCGCCTGCGTGTGCATCGCGGCGTCGTCGTCGTAGTGCGCGCGGGTGCGAAACAGGGCCGATCCGAGGTGGGCCTTTTTCTGCAGCTCGCATGCGACGAGCAGGTTTTCGAGCACGGTGAGCTGGCCGAACAGGCGAATGTTCTGAAAGGTGCGCCCGATGCCCACGGCCGCGATCTGCGCCGGCTGCAGGGGCAGCAGATCGTGATCGCCGAAGCGAATCGATCCCGCGTCGTGTTTGTAGACGCCGGTGATGAGGTTGAACACCGTCGTCTTGCCGGCGCCGTTGGGACCGATGAGGCCGAAGATGCTCTTTTCAGGCACCTCGAAGCTCACTCCGCCGACGGCGCGAAGGCCGCCGAAGCTCTTGGATACGCCGCTGAGAACGAGCGCGCTCATGTGACTGCGGGCTCCGATTTGGGCCTGGGCCCGGGTCTCTTTTGTCCGAGCTCGCGCTCACCCAGCATGCCCTCGGGCCTGCGGATCATCAGCGCGATCAGCACTACCGAGTAGATGATCATGCGCAGCGCGTTGAGGTCGACCGTGAGCTCGAAGGTGCCCAGCATGTGGGGCCCGCGAATGAGCTGAGCCACGCTCGTGTTTTGCAGCTGCTCGATCGCCTTGACGGTGACGGTCACGAAAATGCCGCCGATGATCGCGCCGGAGACGCTGCCCGAGCCGCCGATGATGACCATGGTGATGGCGTCGAACGAGGCCTGGAAGTTGAAGGTCTCGGGGTTGACGAGGTAGCTCCCGTCGCGCATCTGCGCGATGAGCCCGCCCGCGACGCCGCCGCCGATCGCCGCGATCACGAACGAGGTGACCTTGTAGCGCGTCGGATCGACGCCGACTGCCGCCGCGGCGATCTCGTCTTCGCGCAGGGCGCGCAGGGCTCTGCCCCAACCCGAGAATTTCAGCCGCCATGCCGCCACGCAGGCCAGCGTGGTGACGCTGAGCACCCAGAACGGGCCGGCATAGAGCGGCAGTCCCTGACCGTCGGGGCCCATGTAGCCGTTCTGTCCGCCGAGCTTCGATACGGCGACCGAGAGCGCGTGCAGCGCGCCGCCCGACGACATGGCCTGTCCGATCGTTTCGCCGCCCGAGCCGACCTGCGCGGTGCCGATCACGAGGCGCACGATCTCGGCGAAACCGAGCGTGACGATGGCGAGGTAGTCGCCCTTGAGGCGAAGGCTGGGCAGGCCGACGATGAAGCCGAAGAGCGCAGCGACCGCCGCCGATGCGAGCAGGCACGCGGGTACCACGATGAAGCTGCGGGCGAGGGTGGCGTCGCCGCCGCCGAGCCACTTGTGCATGTTGCCGCTGAGCACTGCGCTCGTGTACGCGCCGAGGCTGACGAACCCAGCGTGCCCGATCGAAAATTGCCCGGCCATGCCGTTGATGACGTTGAGCGACAGGGCCACGACGACGTTGCACGCGGCCAGCATGACGAGCTGCCGGACGGAGCCGTCGGTCACGAGCACCGGCAACGCCCAATCGAGCGCCATCGCCACGACGAGCGCGCCCGCAACGAAGATCGCCGTTCGGTACTTGTGCATCTTCTCTCAGCTCTTATCGGGGTTGCAGCCTCTTTGGAAGGGCGCTGGCCCGGTCACGCGACGCAAGTGGCCATCGCCTCGACGAACGCGCACAGCTCGCCATGGCGCGCTCGCGCGTCGGCGCGGCCGAGCTCGATCAGCTGCCCGGCGAAGCCGCCGTCGAACAGGAGGTAAGACAGCAGGTCGCTCTCGTTTTTTGCGCCTTCGCGCTCGGCGAGGTGACGCATCACCCGGCCCATCACGCCCTTGACGCGCGAAAAGTGTGCACTGTGCACGTATTCGGTGGCGAGCTTTCCGATGTCCTGCGTGGAGCGCACGAGCAGGGCGCGCAGCGTGCGGATGCCGTGCCCCCGCTCGTAGCCGAGCTGCGCGTTGAGCTGATCGACAAAGCCCGGGCCGTAGGCGCGCGAGCCGGCGTCGACGATTCGGTTGATGCTCTCGAGTCGCGCGAGGTCGGTGTCGATGCGGTCGAGCAGCAGCGCGTTGAGGGTCTTGCCGAGCAGAAAAAACGGACCCGGGAACTGCTCTTCGGTGCTCGGGGTGCCGCTGAGCGCCTCGCCGCCGATGTGGCGCGGATTGATGACGATGACGCCGTCGGCGCCGAGCCTTCGCGCCGGCGACAGGGGCACGTTCTGGCGGAGTCCGCCGTCGCAGTGGTATTCACCGCCGAGGCGCACCGCGCGAAAAAGCATCGGCACCGCGGCCGAGGCGAGCGCGTGTTGGGCTGTGATCTGGGCGGCTCTCGGGATGATGGTCGGATCGCGGCTCCAGCGCGGAATGTCGCCGTCTTTGCGCTGCACGAACACCACAGTTTTTCCGCTGGCGACGTGGGTGGTCGAAACTGTGAGGGCCTCGAGGTGACCGGCCTCGAGGTTGCGCGCGATGCGCCCGAACGGGATGCGGGTCTCGATGAGCCGTTCGAGCCCGGAGGCGTCGAGCAGGCCGCCCTCGCGGCGGGCGCCGCTGTCGCTCGGGGCCTTCGACCGACCCAGAAAACGCGCGCCGAGAGCGAGCACGCCGCCGATGTCCGGGGCGATGATCTCGCTCACGTCGAGCTTCGACCACACGTCGATGAGCCGGCCCACGGCGCCGGGGCCTTCGTCGGCGTGCGCGGACAGTCCGCATGCGTTGAGCGCCCCTACGCTCGTGCCGCACAGGATGTCGAAGCGCACCTCGATGCCCGTGTCGCGAGAAACTTCGCGGACGAGGTGGTCGACCACGCCGACTTCGTAGGCCCCGCGAGCCGCTCCTCCCGCGAGCACGAGAGCGAGCCGCTTTTTGCCTATCATCCGATCAATATACGCTGCCCGTCCGGCCGGGCGAAGTGCGGCGTCAACCGTCGTCGCCGGGCGCGGGCTCGGGCTCCCCGAGGCGCCTGTACAGCGTCGCGCGACCGATGCCGAGGAGCTTCGCGGCCTGACCGACATTGCCGCCGGCGACCTTCATGGCGTGGATGATCGCGCGTCGCTCGAGCTCGCGGAGCGGGATGACGGGGTGGTCTTCGGGGCGCAGCGTCGGGTGGCCGGAGGGGGGAAGCGCTTCATCGGGAAGCGCGATGGCGCGCACCTGGGGCGGAAGATGCGCCAGCGCGATCTGATCGCTCTGGCAGGCGAGCATCGCGCGGTGCACCACGTTCTCGAGCTCGCGCACGTTGCCGGGCCACCGGTAGGCCATGAGCGCCTGCATCGCCTCGTGGCTCACGCGGGCGATCGGGCGACCTACGTCGACCGACAATTTTTGCAGAAAGTGACCGACCAGCAGCGGCACGTCGCCTGCCCGCTCGCGCAGCGGCGGCACCCGAATCGGGTAGGCGATCAGGCGAAAATACAGGTCTTCGCGAAACCGCCCGGCGCGCACATCGGCCTCGAGATCGCGCTGCGTCGCGCACACCACGCGCACGTCGATCGGTACATCAACGGTGGCGCCCGCCCGGCGGATGACCGATTGGCGCAGGGTGCGAAGTACGGCCGCCTGCGTCCCCTGACTCATGTCGCCGATCTCGTCGAGAAATAGCGTTCCGTGGTGCGCCTGCTCGAACCGGCCGGACCGCCCGAACCGCGCGCCGCCGTACGCCCCTTTCTCCTGACCGAACAGCTCGATTTCCTGCTGGCCGGGCGCCAGGGCCGCGCAGTTGATGGCCACGAACGGGCCGTTTCTGCGCTTGCCGTGATCGTGAATCGCGCGCGCGACGAGCTCCTTGCCGCTGCCGCTCTCTCCCAGAATGCAAACTGTGATGTCACTGTCCATCACACGCGCCACCTGGTCCATCACCTCGAGCGCCCCGCGGCTCTGACCGATGACCTTGCCGCGCTCGTCCATCTGCGTGGCGAGCGTGCGGAGCCGAACGGCCATCGCGCGCCGCTCCCACGCGCGCTTGACGGCCGCGGCGAGGCGCTCGCGATCGAGCGGCTTCGTCAAGTAATCGTAGGCTCCGGCGCGCATCGCCGCGACGGCGACGTCGATGCGCGTCTCGGCGGTGGTGACCACGATCGTGGCGTCCGCGTCGAGGGCGCGCAGATGCGCCAGCACGTCGATGCCGGACACATCGCCGAGGCCCAGATCGAGGCAGACGACGTCGGCGCGGGCTGCGGCGAGCGCGGAGCGGCCGTCGGCGTAGGTCGACACGTCGTAGCCGAGCGCCACGAGCCAGCGCGCGAGCAGCGTGCGGGCGATCTCGTCGTCATCGACCACGGCGACGCGGACGCGCGCGTCTGCGGTGGCTGCCTCGGCGCTGAAGTCGGGACCGGCTTCCATGCTCCGAGTGTATGTACGACCGACGCGCCGCGATGGTTAGCGCCATCTGCATCGCGCGCCCGGAACTTGGCCGCTGCGCGCGCGGCGTCGTAGCCATGCAGTCACCGCTCGCGAAGCTGATCGCGTGCAAACTGCAATGATGGAGGCAACGATGCGCGTAGTGCATCTGCTGGCGCTGACCTGTTTTGCCATTTTCGTGGCCCAGGACGTGCGCGCGGAAATGAAGACGGTCTCGCTCGGAGAAGTGAGCGTGGTCGGGCGCTCCGACGGCGTGCTCAATCCGCGAATCGTGCTCGTCGCGCAGGACGAAATCGGTCGACTCGACCTGACCCACGCCCACAAGCAGGCGGTGCTCAGCCTGAGCGTGGTGCGCCTCGACACGGAGCCCCGCCCGGGAGGCGCTTCGGCGACCTGCGTGGTGTCGGTGGCCCTTCGCAATCCGAAGTCGGGCGCGGTGTTCGCGGTCGTCGAGGGACGCGCCCGCGCAGAGGGCGCGCAAATCGTCTCGCTTGAATCGAGCGCGCTGCGGGGCGCGGTTCACGGCGCCGTCGCGCGCATTCCCGACGCCCTGCGCTGAAGCGCTACTGAACGACTTCGGTCATCGTGCGCGGGTAGATCTCGAGGTACTTGGCGACCGATGCGTCGCTCGCTGGTGTGAAGAGGCCGAACACGCCCGAGACGCTCTTGAAGGTCGTCTTCTTGCCCTGCACGAGGCCCGCAAAAACGCCGCCGGTCAGAAAAAACGGACTCAGGCTCACGATCGCCCCGCCGCCGCCGCCGTCGAAGAACGCGTTGCCGAGGCCGAAGGTCTCGCCGGGCAAGCCAGGGGTTCCCCTCACGCTCGTGACCTGCACATACAGCGGTCCGGTGGTGTCCTCAATCGCAGCGAGTGTGAGATCGGACAGCTGGACGCCGCTCACCGGGGTGGTCTTTCCGGTGCCGACCTTGTGCGCGCATCCTGGGAGGGTCTGAAGCACTTCGAGGATGAGCTCGTTTTGGTTGTTCTGATGGTTGCGGTACGCCCACGCCATCACGTCAATGCGGTCGTCGACGGCGAGAGCGGGGAAGTACATCGAGGTGTTCGGCGAGACGAACAGCTTGATCGCTTTGTGGGCGCCGGCCGCGAGCGAGGGGTAAGTGACATCCTGCTGGACATACACGTCGCACGCGTTGCCCGCAGTGCACGCGCCCTTCGACAGCGCGGTGACATAAACGCCGGGAAGCCAGACCTGCAGCGGCTTGGCCGGATTGTCGGACCACACCTCGGCGATCGACTTCGTGGGTACGCCCGCCGGCTGCTGGGTGCAGTCGGGCCAGACGAAGTGGTCGTCGCCGTGGCCATCGACCGCGGCGTCGAGCGCCGATGCGTCGTCGATCGGCGGGGCAAAGTAGGCATCGGGCTTTGCCGGATCGGGGGCGGCGTCGGTGATGGGGAGGTCGATCACTGTGTTGCCGGATGAGCAACCGACGGTCGCCGCCAGCGCGATCGGAAGGATGAAGAGGGAAGCTCGCATAAACCACCGACCGTAGCACAAAGCCTCGTTCGCAGCGACCGCGCGCCAGGGCTGTCGCGGGCTCGCTTCGCTGCGCGGCGGCTACCAGACGTGATTTTTGAAGCGCTCGCGCAGCTCGCTCTTTTGGAACTTTCCGGTGCTCGTCTTCGGAATGGCGTCGATGAAGACGAACGCGTCGGGCACCTGGTATTTGGCGAGCTTCGCCGCGACGAACGCGCGCAGCGCCTCGGCGGTAACGGTCGCACCTTCTTTGACGACGACCGCCGCGAGCGGGCGCTCGTCCCACTTTGGATGCGGCACGGCGATGACCGCGGCCTCTTTGACCGCGGGGTGCCCGATGATCAGGTTTTCGACGTCGACCGAGCTGATCCACTCGCCGCCGCTCTTGATGAGGTCCTTGGTGCGGTCGGTGATTTTCACGCAACCGCTCGCGTCGAGCGTGACGACGTCGCCGGTGCGAAACCACCCGTCGTCGGTCCACTTGTCGGCGCCCTCGTCGCACGGCTCGACGTAGCTCGCGGCGACCCAGGCGCCCCGCACTTCGAGCTCGCCCGGCGTCGTGCCGTCGCGCGGGACGGGGCCGCGGTCGCTCATGGCGCGCAGCTCGATGAACGGCGAGGCGATCCCCTGCTTCGCGCGCTGGGCGTAGCGCTCGTCGTCGCTCCACGCGTCGGCGTCGGGGCCGAGGTTGCTCACGGTTCCGAGCGGCGCAGTCTCGGTCATTCCCCACGCGTGCACGACGCGCAGTCCGTGCTTGTCAAAGCCGCGGATCATCGACTCAGGTGCCGCCGCGCCCCCGACTACCATGCGCATCTCGCGGGTCAGCGCGTAGCGCGCAGGCTCGGCGTCGAGGGCCTGCAAAATGCCCAGCCAGATCGTCGGCACGCCCGCGGCCATCGTCACGCGCTCGCGCTCGAACAGATCGAGCAAATCGGCGGCCCCGAGATGAGGACCGGGGAGCACGATTTTTGCGCCCACCATCACGCACGCGAACGGAAGCCCCCACGCGTTTGCATGAAACATGGGCACGACCGGCAGCACGGTGTCGCGCCTCGAAACGCCGAGCGTATCGGCGAGCCCGGCGGCGAGGGAGTGGAGCGCGATCGCGCGGTGCGAGTAGCACACGCCCTTCGGCTTTCCGGTGGTGCCGCTCGTGTAGCAAACCCCGAGGGCGTCGTCTTCGCTCAGCGCGGGCAACGGATCGCCCGGATCGCCCGTCGCGATAAACGCCTCGTAGTCTACGGCGCCGCCCGGAAGCGGCTGATCGGCGCTGCGAACCACGATGACCTTTTCGAAGTGGGCCTTTGCGCGCACCTTCTCGAACAAGGGCCAAAGCACGCTGTCGACGATGATGAAGCGATCGCGCGCGTGCGTCGCGATGAAGGCGATCTCATCGGGATGGAGGCGCAAGTTGAGCGTGTGCAGCACGCCTGCCGCGATGGGGATCCCGAAGTAGGCCTCGAGGTGCGCGTGGTGGTTCCAGCACAGCGTGGCCACGCGATCGCCCTTGTTCATGCCGGCGCGGCGCAGGGCCGAGGCCAGCTGCCGGGCGCGGCGATCGAAGTCCGCGTACGTCTTGCGATCGATGGATTTGTCAGGGTTGCGCGACACGATTTCGGTGCCTGCGTAGAGCTCGCCGGCGCGGCGAAACAGGGACGTCAGCGTGAGCTCGTAGCGCATCATGGTGGGCTGCATCGATTGGCTCCTTGGGGGGCGCGAGGCTACAATTTGCAGGCGAGCGTGGTGGCGAACACGGCGGGCGAGGTGCCGCGGTCGTCGCGGAACAGAACGCCAACGGCGCCCGATCGCGTAAACGCGATGCTGGGCGAGATGCTGTCGCCGCGCGCCTGGGTGACGCGGGTCGGCGGCGCGATCGGGCCCAGATCGGCCCACATCGTGCGCGCGTACAGCTCGTAACCCTGATTGCCGTCGCGATCGTCGCCGTAGACGAACTCAACGCGGTCGCCGAGCGGCAGCATCGCGATGTCGCGCGCATCGCTGCCGGGCAGCGCGATCGCCACGGGAGGGATGACCAGGGAGCCGTCGGTCGAGGCGACCGCGGCGTAGACGCCGCGTTTTCCGGCGCGCGGGTCGGTAAATGCTACCACGTAGCCGGTGCGGTTGAACGCAACCGACGCTGCGACGCCTTGAATCGCGCCGCTGGTGATCGTGATGGGCGCGGTGAGCGGCGCGAAGTCGAAGCCGATCGTCTGAAAGCGAACGGCGTGCTGGCTCGGCGTGCCCTCGATCCACGACAGCCCGAGCTCTTTGCGCCCGGCGGCGAGCGCAGGGCCCTGCGCCGTGAGACCGCCGGCCAGACTCGCGATGGGACCGAGCAGCGAGCCGTCGACGCCGAGGCGCTGCCCCTGCAACGCGAAGGTCGCAGCTCCCACTTCTTCCTGCCAAACGAGGTCGAACTCGTGGCCGTTCCAGACGAGCTTCGGGTAGAGCGAAAAGCCGTCCGAGACGGTGATGCGTTCATCGCCGGGCGCGAGCTTGCTGCCCTGCGCGTCGAGCGTCGCGAAATAGATTTCGAAGTTGCCGTCGCGCCGGTCGCTCCACGCAATGCCCCAGCGGTCGCCCGTCCATACCGCGGCGGAGTTGGTGCCGGCAGCGTCCGCGCCCGTCAGCGCAGCGGGCGCGCTCACTGGCGTTCCGGCCGCATCGAGCCGTCGCAGCTCGGTGCCGAGCTGTCCGCTGCGGGAGGCCGAGTAGGCCGCGAGCGCTCCGGCGCCGCCGCGCGCGAGGAAATCGGGCTCGGCGTAGTCGGCGTCGAGCTCGGAGATTCGAAGCTCGTTGCCGACGCTCGCGGGAGCATAGGTGGCGCCGTTGTCGACGATTCCGTCGCAGTCGTTGTCGACCCCGTCGCACACTTCTTTTTTTCCAGGATAGGCGCTGCTGTCGCTGTCGTCGCAGTCGTCTCCGCACGCACCGGGAGCGCCGGGCTCGAAGCCCTGCAGCGGCGTTGCGTGGCCGTCGCCGTCGAGATCGACCGACAGCGGGGCGAACGCGCAAGCGCCCGTCTTTCTGTTGCAGCTGTCGGTGGTGCACGCGTTGTTGTCGTTGCAGGTCGTCTGCGAGACGCGCACGCATCGCTGCTGCTCGCAGGCGAAATGGGTGCACAGGTCGCGGGTGTCGACGCACTCTGCGTTCGTGGTGCACCCGAGGAGCTCGGAGCGCGAGCCGCAGCCCTCGGTGGCCGCGGCGGACCCGAGCCCGAGCGCCGTGAGCGAGATCGCCGCGCGCAGGCGCATCGCGTTCACAGACACGCGCCGAATCCCGGGATGTCGATCGGACCGCATACAAATCCTGGCGGACAAGACTGCTTTGCGTTGATGTTGCACAGCTTCGCGCATTGCGTGTCGCCGCCCGTAATGAGGCACACGTAGCCGGGCGCGCAGTTGCCGCCGCTGCCGCAGGCGACGCCCTGGGTTCCGCTGCCCGCGGGGAGGCAGGTGGTGCCGTACGTCTCGCTTTCGCATGCGGCGGCAGGCGGCATGACGAACGGGTAGCAGCCGGCGTTGGGCCCGGCGCTTTTGCACGAGTTGATCGGATCGGCCGTGTCGCATTCGTTGAGCACGCGGGGAGGGCCGGCGTCGGGGCAGTTCGGGTCGTGGTAGCCGTTGCCGCCGCTGCCCCCGTCGCGCGCGTGCGCCGGGGCGTCTGCTCCGCCGTCGTCGTATGCGCCGCTCGCATAGGGATCGACGACGCCGCCGCAGGCCACGAGCGCGAGGATGGGGAGGGCAGAAATGGGTCGCATGCGCCTACAGGGTGTCACGTCGCGGCCTGCCCGCCCACGCGAATCGATGGGTCAGTGCGCAGGCGCAGAACGAGATCGTGCGGCGCGTTTGCACCCTCTTCGGCGAAGCGCGACGCCGAGAGCCGCGCGACCTCACCGCGCACCCGTGACAGGCTCGCGTCGCTGAGACCCAGCGCGCCTTGCGCGAGCGACAGCCAGTGAAGCGCCGCGGCGTCGCATTGCAGCTCGGTCCACGCCCGCTGCTCGAACGGGCCGTGGTTGTGAAAATGCGCCCAGTCATGAAGGCCCCAAAAGAGCGCGTTCAGGTTGTCGGCTGCGAGCCAGAGCAGGGAGCCCGGGGCCACCTTGCGCGCGAAGAGCTCGTCGGTGGCATCGTCGATGGCGTAGGGCGCGAGCGCCAGCTCCTCCGCCAGCCCCATTCCGAACGCGTGCATCCGCGCGAGCTCCTTTGGTAAAAACGTGCATTGTGCATGAAATACAAACACCATCCGCGCGGGATCCGAGCCGTCTATCGGCGTGGTGGCGTCGAACGGCCGGTCGGTTCTGCAGCGCCACTCGACCGATTCGCTCGCGCACCAGCCGAAGGCGTCGAACACGCCGAGGGGCACGCGGAGCGCGATCGGCGGCGTCTGCAGGGTGGTTGCACGTGAGGTGCGCGAGATGATCATGCGCTCGCCAGCGTAATACGGTAGAAGGCCACCATGGCGCTCCCCCTGCCGCCCAAGAAAGAAGTCGCCCTGGCGCTCCTTGAGCAGACCACGGCTTTCGTGCATCTCGACCCGCGCCTTCAGGGCGTGGTCGTTCCCATGACGTTCAAATCACGCGGCCAGCTCGTGCTGCAGGTGGGACTCAACATGGCCGTGCCGATCCCTGATCTGCGCGTTGAAGACGACGGTCTGTCGTGCACGCTGAGCTTCAGCGGTCGTCCGTTCTGGTGCTCAATTCCGTGGAGCGCGGTTTACGCGGTGGTGGGCGAAGACGGTCGCGGAATGGTCTGGCCCGAAGACCTTCCTCCCGAACTCGCGCAGCAGCAGCAGCAGCAGGCCGCCGCGCCCGCTCCCGCCGAAGACGGCGCGCCCGCGAAGAAGCGGCGCACGCGCACCGCGAAGAAGACAGCAGCCGATCTCGACGGCGCTCCTCCCAGGGCCCCCCGCGCGCGCAAGAAGCCGCAAGCCCCGGAGGCGGAGCCCGCACCCGCGCCTGCGCTTGCGCCCATGCGTGAACGTCTCGTCGCCGTACGGGCGCCCTCCCAGGTCGCGTTGCCTCCCGCGCCCGCTCCAGACCACGCTCCAGCGGCAGCGCCCACTCCTGCAGCGCCGCTCGGTCAACGCAAGCCGAAGCGGGAGCTCCCGCCGTATCTGCGCGTCGTCAAATAACGCGGCGCGATGGCGCTTGTCCTCGATCAGCTCGTCACGCTGCTGGCGCTCGAGCGCGCCGGTGAAGATCGTTTTCTCGGACAAAGTCAGGACCTCGGCTGGGGTACCGTGTTTGGCGGGCAGGTGCTCGGGCAGGCCCTGTCGGCGGCCGCCCAAACCGTGGCACCCGATCGCCTGTGTCATTCGCTGCATGCTTATTTTCTGCGTCCCGGAGACGTTTCGAGCCCCGTCGAATACGCAGTCGACCGGCTTCGCGACGGGGGATCGTTTACGACCCGTCGCGTGGTTGCGTGCCAGAACGGACATCCCATTTTTGAGCTCGCCGCCTCGTTTCAGCTCGAGGAAGCGGGGCTCGAGCACCAGGACGCGATGCCGGTCCTGCCGCCGCCGGAGGGACTCCCGGGCGAACGTGAGCTGATGGCGCGGTCGCCGGAGCGGCTGCCGTCGTCGATGCGCGAGCGCCTGATGGCCGAGCGGCCGTTCGAAGTAAGGCCTGCGTCGGGCGAGCTCATGCCGACCGGACCCCTGCCGCCCTCCCGCGCGGTGTGGCTGAAGACGGTCGCCGAGCTTCCCGATGACGTTGCGCTCCACCGCTCGCTGCTCGCCTACGCCTCGGACCACGCGTTCCTCACCACTGCGCTGCTGCCGCACGGCGTTAGCTGGAGCACCCCGCGAATGCAGGTGGCCAGCCTCGATCACGCGGTGTGGTTTCACCGGCCCTTTCGCGTCGACCAGTGGCTGCTGCACGTGATGGAGAGCCCCGCCTCGCACGGCGGGCGGGGGCTCGTGCGCGGGAGCGTTTTTTCGCGCGACGGCGCGCTCGTCGCCTCCACTTCGCAAGAAGGCCTGATTCGTCGAAAGAGCAGCTAGCCGGAGATCAGTGCGTCAGCGCTGCTGCGCCCGCGACCATCGCGGCGAGCACGAGCAGCGCGCCCGCGATCATCCACCCGACCGCAAGGCCCGGCGCTTCGGCAGGGGGCTCCGCCGCTGCGGAAACGGGCTTTACCTCGGGCGGTTCGAAGCCGGTCCTCGGCATGGGAGGCAGCTTCGTCGGTGCGGTGAGCGACAGCTCCGGCACGTCGGCCAGGGGCGCGGGAGGCATCATCGTCGCGCGCGGCAGTGCATTTTCCACGGCGTCGATCAGCCACTCGGATTGGGCAGCGTGCTCACCGGGAAAGAGTTGCTCCACCCACGTGGCGAGCGCTGTTTGCATGTCGCCCTTGCGACCGTGCTTGCCGAGGAAGCCGCGAAGGTCGTCGGCCATCGCGGCCGCGGTCGAATAGCGATTTTCACGGTCGCTCTCGAGCGCGCACGAGATGATCTTCCACAACGATTCAGGATACCACCCGTCGACGATCGTGCGCGGATCTGGGACATCGTGAGCCTGAATCGCGCGAATCGTCTCGACGTCGGTCGCGCGCTTGAACAGCCGCTTCGCAGTTGTGACCTCCCAGAGCGTCGCGCCGAGCGCATACACGTCTGTGCGGTGATCGAGCGTGGCCTGGGTGATTTGCTCGGGAGCGAAGTACCCCACCTTGCCTTTGACGATGCCGCGCCCGCTCTCGTGCCTGCGCCCGCGCGCCTTGGCGAGGCCGAAATCGATCAGCTTTACCCGCCCGTCGTACGTAATGAAAATGTTGCTCGGGTTGACGTCGCGGTGAATGACGCCCGTGCGCTGCCCATCGCCATCGACGAGCGTGTGCGCATGGTGCAGCGCCTCGGCGATCTGCATCGTGACGAACGCGCCGAGATCGATCGGCATTGGCGTTCCGTCTGCGTCGCAGGTCTGCCAGATATCCATGAGCGATCGCCCGAGCACCAGCTCCATGGCGATGTAGGCATGGGAGGCCGAGTGACCGTAGCCGACGTGGCGAATGATGCCCGGGTGCACGAGGCGCGACAGGATTCGCGCTTCGTCGTCGAACATGGCGCGGTAGGCCTCGTCGGCGATCAGGTCGTCGCGGATGACCTTGAGCGCCACCAGTTTGAGACCCTGCGCGGTGTCGTCGGGGTGCCGGCCCAGGTACACCGTCGCCATACCGCCGCCGCCGATTTTTGCGCCGACAACATAGGGCCCAAGTTGGGGCGGCAGGGGTGCAGGCAGCAGCGAAGACACGGGATGAAGTCTCGATGTTAGCTGGGCCGATGCCGGGACTTCAGGCTATTTTCAGCGAATCGAGCTCGCTCGCCATGCGCGCGAAGTCGCGGACGCCGAGGGTCTCGCCGCGAGCGTCGAGGGAGATGTCCGCGACCGCGGCTGCGCGCTCGATGTCGGCGCGCTCGGCCACACCGCTCCACGCGTTTCGAAGCGTCTTTCGGCGCTGTTCGAACGCGGCTTTGACGAGCGCGCGAAACGCAGCCGTCTCCTCGACGCGATCGGCGCGCGGCTCGAGCAGAACGACGGCGCTGTCGACGGCAGGCTGCGGGAAGAACGCGCCCCGAGACACCGCCATCACGCGCGAGACGCGAAACGCGGCCTGCACGAAGACGCTCAGGCCGCCGTACTCCTTGTTGTCGGGCGCTGCGATGAGGCGATCGGCGACCTCGCGCTGCACCATGAAAACAGCCCGTTCGAAGCTCGCCGCGGCGTGGCATGCGCGCTCGATCAGACGCCCTGTGATTTGATAGGGAAGGTTGCCGGCGAGCACGCGCGGAGACGCAGCGCCGAGCGCAGCAACGAGGTCGACGCGGGCGGCATCGGCTTCGACGAGCGCGAGCGTTCCGTCGGCGATCGCTTCGGAGAAGGTCGCGGCGAGGAGCGGAAGCAGGTCGCGATCGCGCTCGATGGCCACCGTGTGGCGCGCGCGCGCGAGGAGCGCTTGGGTGAGGGCGCCTGTGCCGGCGCCGATTTCGACGACGTGCGCGCGGCCGACGTCGGGCTCGGGGACGCAGGCGGCGGCGATGGCCTCGACGACGCGCGTGTCGGTGAGGAAATTCTGGCCGAAGCTCTTTTTGGGCTTCAGCCCTGCGCTGTCCAGGATCGATCGCGGACCTCGGCTCATTCGCTGTCTCCTGACATTCGGCCCGTTCTTACCACGCGCACCCCAAGCCGCCGCAGCGCCTGCGTGCCGCGCACAACCGCGAGACGCTCGCGCGCTCCGATGGCGGCATCTACGGCCTCGCGCACGGTCTCCGGGGGAGCCTCACGCGCGGGCGGGGCGGCGGCTGCGAGGCTCCATCGCACGTCGGTGCGCTGGCGCCGAAGTCGTTGCAGGGCAGGCGGAAGCGTCGCCGAACGACCCGGAGGTGGCGCCCAAATCTGCACGAGTCCGGCCTTTTCGCGCTCGCGCGCGAGTCTGCCCAGCGCGGCGGCGATCGTCTCGGCCGTGCGCGCGCCCTCTCCCTCGGGGCGCGGCGGGGCCTCGACGCCGAACGAGGAGAGGTAGTGGCGCAGTCTGGCGTCTCTCGGGGTCATCGCGAGCGGTTTGTCGGGAGCGAACGGCGCCCGCGATCGCAGCGCTTCGGCGCGCTCCGCGAGGGCATCGAGGTCGCGCGCGCCGAGCTCGCCGAACGCCGCGGGATCGAGCGGCCGCGCGTGCTCGGCAACCCTGCTCGCGATCTCGTCTTCATCGAGCCCCGAGCGGTCGACGTCGAGCACTTCGGCGGCGCTCGCGAGCGCGCGCGCGATTTTCAGTGCCTGCGCTGGCCCTGCCGCGGGGGAAAGCCACGCCCGGGGCCGCGCTGCAGCGAGCACGAGACCTACGCGATCGCCGCGCGCCAGGTGCCGGGCGGCGACGGAGCTTACGTCATCGACGATCGCATCCAGGGGGGCCTCGCCGGGCTCGCCGGCCCACAGCTCCACCGAAGCAGCGACCACGAGCCACACGAGATCGCGACGCTCCTGCTCGAACTCGCGGACCAGGAGCTTGCCGCGTCGCGCGCTTGCCCGCCACGCGATGCGTTTGAAGGCGTCCCCAAATCCGTGATCGCGAAGCTCGCGAAGCTCATCGCCGTCTCCCGCCGAGCGCACGGCGCGGCCTGCATCGGCGTGGCGACGCGATCGACCTCCTGCCGGCGAGTCGATGAGCCTCGCAAGCGGGCGAGGGAGCACCTCCACACCGAGCGGATTTGCAAACAGCAAGGGCACCTCGTACAGGCCCGCGCCGCCGCCCCGAATGGCCCGCACCTCGAGCGCGAGCCCGTGCACGCCCCAATGCCCCACGCGCCTGCCGCGAACCAACACGCGAACGAAGACGCGGCTGCTGGCGGGCAGATCGACCGTGTCGGGCTCGACCTTCGCGGCGAGCATGCTCGAGGCGATCGCGCGGAGTGAAACCCCGCGCGCGTCTTCGCCGCTGCGGTTGCGAAGCTCGGCGACGACCTCGACGGTCGAACCGCGCGCTGCGCGAAGCACGCGCGAATCGCCGCCCCACACCATCTCAAAGCCCGCAGCGCGAAGTCGCGTGACGGACAAAAGCGACAGCGCGCGCCCCGTCGCGATCGCGACGATCATCGCCCCACCAAACGCGCATACGGGCCCGATGCGAGCGGCCACGCCGATCGCAACCAAAGCCGCGCCGGCGAGGGCGACGTGGAGCGTCGAGCGTGTCGGGTGAACTCGCAAATCGCCACGCTACCATCTGGCAGCGAGCGCGTGTCGGCCCTCGACGCCTTAGGGCGCGCCCAGCTCGCCGAGCGCTCGGACGGCGTCCCGCCGATCGGGCGAGCTCGTGGGGGCCACCTCGAGGAACTTCTTAAAGCGCTCGATCGCTTCCTTGCGCTGCCCCGTGCGCTTGAAAGCTTCGGCGGTTTGGAACTGAAGGTCGGAGAACCAGCCCGGCCTGATGTCCATTTTGTCGGCCTGCTGGGCCGCGTACCCGAGGTGCTTGGCGGCTTCGGCTGCGTTTCCGCGCTCGAGCAGCAGCTTGCCAAAACGGTACCGCCACGACGTGACGCTGTCGTTTCCGCTCACGGCTTTTTGCCACTCGTCGAGCGCAGCGGCGACGTCGTTCTTGTCTTCGTAGCATTCGGCGAGCGCCGCGTGGGCTTCGATGCGCGACGGCTTGAGCTGAAGGGCGCGCTTCAGGTCGCGCTCGGCGTCCTCGACGGCTCCCTGCTTGCGCTCGAGCGATCCGCGCTGCCAGAACACGTCGCCGTTGAGCTTGTCGAGCGCGTAGGCTCTCTCGATCTCGTCGCGCGCGATGCCGAGCGCCTCGCGGTTGTTCGACTCGTTGGCCGCCCACGCCACGTACATGTGATATTCGGCGCGGTTGGAGTCGAGCTCCGTGGCGCGCCTCAGGTACCGCATCGCTTCGGCGTTGCCGCCGCCGTTTTGTGCGAACAAGGCGCGCCCGAGGTAGTGGTTTGCTTCCGCACTGTTGGCCCGCTTTTCGAGCACTTTGCGGAGCATCGGGAGCCCCTCGGTGCCCCGCCCGATGGCGACGTACGCCGCCCCGACGCGCAGCATGAGATCCGGGTCTTCGGGAGCCTTCGCGAGCGCAGCCTTGAACTCGTCGAGCGCCTTTTCGGTGTTGCCGCTCTCCTCAAAGAGAAGGCCGCGTTCGAGCGACAGGCCGGGATAATCTTTGTCGGTCGCGCGCACCTGATCGAACTGCGCTGCGGCCTCGGTCATGCGCCGCATTCGGCGGTAGGTTACGCCCAGCTTGAAGCGCGTGAGGAGGTCTTGCGGATCGAGCTCGACGGCGCGCGCGTAGCGCTTCACCGCGGCCTCGTAGTCGCCCTGAGCCGCGAGGAACTCGGCCAGTGCGCGCTCCAGCGCCGGCGTATCGGGCAGCTTTGTGCTCGCCTCTTCGACGACCGCTTTCGCGGCTGCGTTCTTGTCTTGCGATGCGAGCAGCGTCGCGAGCGCCACGTACGGCATCACCGCGTCGGGGTCGCGCGGGGACGCCAGCTCGATCGCAGAGCGCAGGGCCTTGTCGGCGTCTTCGCGGTTGCCAAGGGCGCGCTCGGCGTCGGCGAGCGCATACGAGAGCAGCATCGACTTGGGAAAGCGGGTGCGCGCCGCGATGAGCTGATCTTTTGCGTCCTTGAGGCGCTCGAGGTGCACCTTGGTGAGCGCGTCGTAAGCGATGGCCTGGGTGTCGTTCGGGTCGCTCTGCAGGGCCGTGTCGAAGCGGGAGAGTGCCTCCGAATAGCGTCCTTCCGACGACAGCATCATTCCCTGGCCGACCAGGGCCGTCACGTGGGTCGGCACGGTCTTGAGGGCCATGTCGAACGCGGCCCTCGCGTCCGCTGCACGGCCGCGCTTCATGTGGATGAACGCGGCGTGCGCGCGCGCGTCTGCGATCTCGTTCGGCGAGGCGCCGGCCTTCGCCGGACCTTCGCAGACGGCGTTGAAATCGGCGAGCGCGCCCAGTTCGTCACCGTTTGAATATTTGTATGATCCACGCAACGTCAGCGCGCCGGCGTGAAGCGGCGACGCCACGAGCGCGGCGTCTATCTCTTTGGTCGCCGCCGTGTCGTCGTCGGCCAGTTTCGCGGCTCTCGCCGCTCCGAAGTGGGCGCGCGCCGAGCCGCTCGCTGAGAGCGCCTGCGCGAAGGCCGCGCGAGCAGCGGGCGCGTTGCGCGCTTTGAGTTCGACGTCACCGCGCAGCAGCGCGATTTCTTCTCCGACAGGGTCGCCCGCAGCGCGCCTGGCAGCCGCTTCGAGGCCTGCGCGCGCGCTCTCGGGTGAAGCTCCGATGGCGCCTTGCGCCGCCGTCGCCAGCGCGAGGTAGCTCGTGTCGGGATAGCGCTCCAGCTCGGCCAGGAGCTGTTTCGCTCGGGTCGAGCGATCGGGATCGGCGCCGAAGCGCGCCTCGTAGGCAAATTCGGCGAACGCCGCGTAGGCGGTGAGCGCCTTGGCGCGAGGCGTGCGGGCGTGGGCGGCGAAAATTTCGTCTACCGCTCCCCGCGTGCTCGCGAAGGTGTCGGCCCGCGCTTTGTCGCGCAGGGCCTTGCTGGCCGCCGCAGTCGCAGTGGCGTAATCCGTCGCGTGGAGCTTGTCGATCACGACAAACCGGCCAAACGCACCGAATCGCGACAGCTCGAGCGCGCCGCCGCCGACGGCTGCGATCGCCAGAAAAGCGAGCACGACGCGCCCCGCTCCGGACTTCTTCCGTGGGGCCTGCGCGCCGTCGCGGCGCGCGCGTGGCGCTTCGGCGGCGGGCAGCGTCAGCTCCGCACCGGCGTTGGCGCTCGGAGGCGGCACCGACTGCATGCGGGGCGGGGGTGTTGAGGCGCGCGGGAGCGGTCCAGGCGGACCAGAGCGCCGGATGGGCTCGTCGGAGCCGCCGAGATCGACCTCGCCGAACGCCATGCCGCCTGCCTGGCGGGCTTCGGCGCGCTCGGGCGCCGGCGGAGGAAGCTGCGGGCGGGCGGGGACGGGCGGCGGCGCCACGTTTGGCCCCCCCCCTCGTGACTCTGCTCCGCTGCGCATCGGCGAAGGTAGCGCGGCGCCGATCGGGTCGAGCTCACCGAAGTCGCTGATCGCGCCTGGCGCGATGGGCATACGGCTCGAAGGAGGGAGATCGAGCTCGCCGAAGTCTGACAGGTCGGCAGGCGCCGCCGCGGGCGCGAAGCCTCCCGCGCGCGAGGGCAACATGTTCGCGGGAGTCGGGTAATCGGCTGTGGCCGTGGGCCGGTCGCCCGCGGCCATGGGAAAATCGATGTCGCCAAAACCGTCGGCGACGTCTGGACGAACGCTCGGCGGCCTTCGGGCGGCGGCAGGGACGGCGGACCCGCGGGGCGGCGTCGCCGCGAACGGGGATGCGCTGCGCATGGCGGGGAAGTCGGCGGCGGGCGACGGCAGGTCAAGCTCGTCGAGCGGCCCCGGCGCGCCGGTGGGAAATGCGTTCGCCAGGGGCGTCGCGCGCCTCGCGAGAGGCAGATCGTCGTCGAGCGAGCCGAGCGCGGCGGGAAGGCCCGAGGACCGATCGTCACGCGGAGACGTTGATTGTCGTGGGTGCGCGGCCGGGACGGGCTTCGTCGCATCTCCGCGCGCGGGGGCAGGAAGCTCCGCCGCGGGGGCTCCGCCGAAGGGATCGTCGAGCATGGAATCGCCGAAGCTGAAGTCGGGGATTTCCGGCGCAACCGCGGCCTCTTTTGCCGGTAGCGGCGGCGCCTTCGCCAGCGGCGGTGCCGCCACTCTGCTGGCGGCGGTGATCGCGTTGAGCGCGCCCGGCGGCAGCGTCTTTCGAATGACGGCGGGCGCGTGACGCTGGAGAGTGCCTTCAGGAGTTCGCGGCAGCGCACCTGCCCCCGGCAGCGCCGGCGGCACGGACGCCCGGCTGGACGGCGGGGGCTCATCGAGGCCCGGAATTCCGAGGCCCATCATGGTTGCATTCGGCTTGCGCGCGGCCACTTGCGGGGCCGTCGCGTCAGCCGGCTTCGCGGCCTCAGTGGGGGCGATGCCGCTCCTGACCATGAAGGTGGTGCCACACTTTGGGCAGCGCATCTTCAGGCCCTGAGCGGGCACGCGACGCTCGTCTACCTGATACGGCGACTTACACGATTCGCACTCAACCCTCAGCATTTTTTCCCTCTCGCCACAACGCACAACGCTATCACAGCGACCCCGCAAGATGCGAAATCCGTGGACGCACGCCCTGTCATGCCGGAAAACCTTCGGCCGACAGATCGAAGCGCTCGGCCTCGATCAGCGCCTGTTGCGCGTCAAAATTGAGGAAGGTCACCTCGGCCTTGAGCAGGTCGAGCACCGCGACGCATGGGCTGTCACCTTGTCGCAGCGTGCCCGGGTTGACGAGCGTAAGGCCGCCTACCCGTCGCACCATTCGCTCGTGCGTGTGTCCCGACACGATGATGCGCACCTGGTCGGCGAGCACGAGGGCCTGCAGTCCGTCCATCGCTGCGACGGCCGGCTCCTCGTCGGTGGGACGCAGGCCGGTCATGTCGTCGCGGCCGATGCCGTGACAGAGCAGCAGCGGACCTACGGGCGAGCCGAGCGTGATCGTGGGCGGCAGGGCGCGCAGCCATTCGAGGGATTCCGAGCACAGCGCTTCTTCGCGGTGGGCTTCGGGCAGACCGCGCATCTCGCTGTGGATCAGCCACCGATCGTGATTGCCACGCACCGACAGCACGCCGTGGTCGCGCAGCAGTCGCAGGGTGCGCTCGACGTCGCCGCGCCCGTCGACGAAATCTCCGACGGCGAGCACATGGTCGACGCCCTCGCGCTCGAAGCGCTCAAGTGCGGCGCTGAGCCGAACGTCTTCTGCGTGCACGTCGCCGAGGAGACCGAGGCGCATCGCTAGACCGCCGCCGACGCGCTGGCCATGTTGAAGCCTGCGGCTGCTACGGCCGGCATGCGGACGATGCCGTCGCGCGAGGGCACGCGTGCGCCGCGGGCTGTCATGCCGGCGATGTTCGCGAGCACCCGCGCCGGCGAGTCGTTGAAGCGAAAGTTGTTCACGGGCGAAGTAACCTCGCCGCGCTCGATCAGAAATACGCCGTCCCGCGTCAGGCCCGTGACCATCAGCGATTTTTCGTCGAGCCAGCGGCAGTACCAAAAGCGCGTAACGAGCAAGCCCCGCTCGACCTGTTTTACGAGCGCGTCGACCGATGCGGACGTGCCGCCCGACAAGCACCACGTGTTGGGCTCGCCCGTGGGATCGGCTCCGTTTTTCTTGCCCCAGAACCGGGAAGTTCGCAGCGTCTTGAGTGTGCCGTCTTCGATCCATGTGGTGGGTCGCAGCGGAGATCCGTGCCTGTCGAAGGTCGCGCTGGCCGTCGCTGCGTCGGTCGGATCGGAGCGCAGCGTCACGCACGGCGAAAAAAGACGCTCCCCAACCGCGCTTCCGGTTTTGCGCGACAAGAAGCTGCGCCCCTCGTCCGCTGCGCGCGCGTCGAGGGCGTCTGTCAAAAAGCTGACCAGCTCGCCGACCGCGGCGGGCTCGAGCACGACGTCGTAGCGGCCGGGAGCCAGCGTCGTCGGCCTTCGCGAGCGCAGGCATTTGGCGATCGCCTGCTCGCTCGTGGCGCGCGCGTCGACAACGCTCGACTTCGTCTCCTCTGCGCCGGCCCAGCCCGATCCGGTGGCGTCGCCGGAGCGCGCGGTCACGGTGAGTCGCGCGACGCTTTGGGAGTGCGAGGCCGCGAGGCCCGCGCTGGTCGCGAGGTGGGTGTCGTGGCCGCCCGCTTCGTAAAATCCGGCTACGATCACATCGTTCGCCTTCGACAGCGCGATCGCTGTCCGCGCCACGGCCGCGCGCGCTTGCGGCGGCTGCGCCCGGGTCTGCGGGTCGTGCGCTTGCGGGGAGCTCGGAAATGCCTGCGCGCGGGCGACCGGCACCCACTCCGGGTCTTCGGGCGCGAGCCTCGCGACCTCGACGGCCCGCGCGGCGAGCGCGGTGAGCGACGCGTCATCCTGCTGGTTGGTCGTCACCGTCGCGTGTCTGCGGCCGAGCGCCACTGTCAGCGAGACGGCGTTGACGTCGCTCGCGCCGCTCGTGGTCAGCTCACCCGCCGCGAAGCGCACGTACGCGCTCGCGCCTTCACGCACGTGCGCGATCGCCTCGGCATTTTTCGCGAGCCGGGTCACAGCGTCGACGACCTTGCGCGCCGTATCCTGCGCGCTCATGCCGCCCCCGCCTTCGTTGAAATCACGTTGACGCCGCGGAAGCGCGCGGGCGGGCAGCCGTGGCTCACCGCGTTGCTCTGCGTGGGCTCTCCCTTGCCGTCGTTGAGCGCGCCGTGCAGCTCGAAGCTCTTTGCGTCACCGATGAGGTCGCAGCTGCGCCAGAACTCGAGCGAGCTCGACTGATAGGCGACGTCGCGCAGCGCGCCGGCGATTTTTCCGCCCTTGATCTCGTGGAACATCTGGCCGCCGAACTGGAAGTTGTAGCGCTGATGATCGATCGACCAGGAGCCGTCACCCGAGATGAGGATGCCGTCGTCGGTGGCCGCGACGATGTCCGCCAGCGATCGCGGCTCGCGGCCCGGCGCGAGCGAGACGTTGGGCATGCGTTGAAACGCGACCGCGCGGTAGTCTTCGGCGTAGGCGCAGCCGTTCGAGCGGGGAAGGCCGATCGCGCCTGCCAGCTCGCGCGTGGTCTGATACCCGACGAAGAGGCCGTCCTTGACGAGGTCCCATCGCTGCGTCCGCTCGCCGTCGTCGTCGTAGCCGCAGGTCGCGAGCCCGCCGCGCGTGGTCTTGTCGGCGTAGAGCGACACGTGCGGAGCCGCGTACCGGAGCGAGCCGAGCTTGTCCGGCGTGGCGAACGAGGTGCCCGCGAAGTTGGCCTCGTAACCCATCGCGCGGTCGAGCTCTGTGGGATGTCCGACCGACTCGTGGATCGTAAGCCACAGGTTCGACGGCGCCAGGACCAGATCGCGCTTGCCGGCCGTGACCGGGGGGGCCGCGAGCTTTGTGCGCGCGTCCTCGGCCATCGCCCTGGCGTCTGCGCGGAGGCTCGATTCGGCGATGTACTCCCAACCCGCCTGCATCGGCGGCAGCTCGTGCGCGCGCGTCACCGCCAGCCCGCTTGCCGGGTCGACGGCCGTCAATTTGTAGCCTGCGCCGACGCGCGTGATCGATTGCGTCAGGAGCGAGCCGCACGTCGATGCGAACGTTTTATCCTCTACGAGCACTTCCGAAAAACCATTGCAGAATACAACTTTTTCGCCGCGCGCTTCCGCCCAGATCGCACGCAGCAGCTCGGCCTTCTCGGCGAGCGGAACGCTCAGCGGGTCGACCCGCAGCGGCGTCGACCACGTATCGCGGTACGTGGCGACCGGGGCGAGCGACACGGGGCGGGTGGCGGCTCCGGCGTTGGCGCGCGCGATGGCGATGGCGCCCTCCGCGGCGCCGACTGCCGCCTCGGGGCTCACGTCTGGCGTTGCGGCGAAGCCCCACGCACCAAAGGCGAGCACGCGCACGCCGATGCCGTACGATTCGCTGAAGCCGACCTCCGAGACGTGCTCTTCACGCGTGGCCAGATGCTCGCGTCTTCTCCGCACAACGCGGGCGTCGGCGTAGGTCGCGCCCAGGCGGGTCGCCGCATCGAGGGCGGCCCCGAGCGCCGACTGGGCGTCGTCGTGCGTGCGCGGGGCGTGCGGCGCGGGCATGCGGCAGCCGGCCGCCGCCGCCGCCGATCCGATCACGAACCCTCTTCGTCCAAGGCGCATGCGGCCAGCTTAGAAGAACGCGCGCCGCCGTAGTATGATGAGACGTACATGAGCCAGAAGATGACCTTCCACGACTACATGCGCGCATACGGCGACGACCATCAGCATCCGGTCAACAAGGCCACTCACCTCGTGGGAATTCCCCTCATCGTGTGCTCGCTGCCGCTCATTCCGGTTGCGCCTCCCGTAGGTCTGACAATGTTTTCTGCTGGCTGGGCGCTGCAGTTTGTGGGGCACTATTTTGAGGGAAAGAAGCCAAGCTTCACCCGCGACCTTCGCTACCTCGCGATCGGGCCGGTGTGGGTCGCCGTCGAGTGGGTCGAGCTGGTCACCGGCAAGCGCATCTACGAGGCGGCCGAGGCCGTAGCGCCGGGCCCGGCCGACGACGCCGCGCGTGCGGCAGCCAGCTAAAATAGGCCGATTGAGAAGTTCAGCGCGCCGAAATCCTCGTAGGCGGCGACGCGCGTGAGGTTGATGCCGTAATCGAGCGCGAGCGGTCCGACCGGCGTCTGCAGTCGCAGCCCCGAGCCCGAAGCGACGCGCCAGCGGAAGCCGTGATCGAACGGGTAACGAGCATCCTGCCAGAGGTTGCCCAGGTCGACGAAGAGCACCGTCTCGAGCGGTCCGAAGAGCGGCAGGCGCAGCTCTGCGCGCGGATTGATCATCAGGTTGCCTCCGCGCACCGCGATCGTGCTCGGGTCGATCGGGTGCGCAGTGGACCGCGAGCTCGCGATCGCGTCGACCGCGTCTTGCGGAAACAGGGTGTCCTGCGCCCAGCCCCGCATCGAATCAAAGCCGCCCATGAAGAAGAACCGATCGGGATAGGTCACCGAGTTTGAAGCCAGCTGGATGATCTCGCCGAGGCGAAGCGTGGCCGCGAACGAGGCCTTCGGCCCGACAGGTACGTAGGCGCTGAACGTCTGCGCGAGGCGCACGAAGTGCCCGTTCGATGCCTCCTGGGTCGCGAAGGCGTCATCGTGCTCGACGCTGCCCGCGACGTATGTGCCCTTGCGCGCGTTGTACGGACTGTCTCTGCGATCCCACGCTACCGTGAAGCGCTGCGAGGCCACGACGCTGTCGCCGCTCGGCGCCCGCAGCAGCTTCGCCACGTCGTAGTTTCCGCCGGTCGCCGCGATCGCCTCGGCGGGGGTCCTGTCGTTGAACACAAACAGGTTGTTGTGCTCGACCCCGAGCCCGACCGACAGCTGCACCTGACGCGCGGGCCTGTAGTAGAGTGTGGGGATCGCGGCCTGCTTGAGGATCGTGAAGTAGCGCTCCGGATCCTGCAGCACCACGCCGTCGAGCGAGGCGCGCACCAGCGGACCGAGGCCTACCTCCGGAAATGCCATCGTCGCGGTGACGCGCGCCGCGAGCCGCTCGGCTGCGGAGAGCGTCTTGAAGTTCGCCGCGATCGTGGGATCGAGGATGAGAAAGTCGGGGAGGTACGAAAGCTGGGCCCGCAGCGACGCGCCGACGGCGCTACCGAACAGGTTCTTGTGTCCGTACTCGAACGCGCCTCGCGCGCCTTCGCCCGTGGAAAAACCGGGGCGGAGCTCGATGTACTGCGGCTTCACCTCGGTCACCGTGACGACGACGGTTTTGTCGGCCTCCGGCACGAGCGGGTTCGACATCGCCACGTTCACGCTCGAAAAAACGTTGAGCGTCGCGACGCGCTCCTGGGTCTTGCGGGCCGCGCTCGTGCGGTAGGGCTGGCCAATTTCGAGGGCCACCCGACGCCGGATGGCCGACTCGCTCGTGAGGTCGTTGCCGCGAACGTGGATGTGTCGAATGATGACCTGAACGCCCTCGGTGATGTCGAAGCGAACCCGCGCGCGGGTCTGATCGGGCGATTTTTCGAGAGCGAACGCGACGTCGGCGTAGGCGAAGCCTTCTTCTTTATAAAGGTCGAGCACGCGTCGCCGCGCCTGATCGAGCGAAACCGAGCTGACGGGCTCTCCGAGCTGCACCGCCGCGGCAGCCGCGAGCCGCGTCTCGTCGATCGACGCGGCGCCTTTGAACGCGAGATCGTAGACGAAGCTGCGCGGGCCGAGCTTGATCGGGACGCGCAGCGAGACGCTGGCTTCGCAAAGCAATCCGCGGGCCGGATCAGGTGTGCACGGCGCGAAGGCCGGCGCTGCAGGCGCAGCGAGCGGCAGGCCGGACGCGTCGTAGGTGCACGCAAAGGCCGGGGCGCTGCGGGGCGGCGCGGCATCGCAGCGTCCCGCGCCCGACTTCGGATCGCAGGGCCGCCTGAGAACTTCGACCGGACCGACCATCGCCGCGAGGTATCCCTCTGCGCGGTAGAGCTCCTGCACGTGCGCCACCGCCCGCTCATACGTGCTCGCGGCGTAGACGGTGTTGGGGTCGAGATCGATCGGCTCGACGCGGGCTCCGGAAGCGCCCGAGAAGAGCGCGTCGACCCCCTCCTGCGACGGCGACACGAGCAGGTCGGCGCCCGGGAGGTCTTCTTCGAGGAAGCTGTCGATTTCGCGCCCGACCGCCGCAGCCGTCGCCGGTCCGCCGCCCGTGAGCTTCGCGATTTCTTCGGTCTTGAGGCACGGGTAGCTGCGCGACGTCACCCGGACGCGCTCGCCCTCCCGCACGTGAAACACGAGCGCACGCGCCTGCTTGTTCGGATCGTCGCGCGTCTCGGTTGTCACGGCCACGTCGAGGAAGCCGCGAACTTCGTAAAACCGGGCGATGCGCGCTTCGAGCTGCAGGTCTGAGAGGTCTGCGCCGTCGCTTTCGCCGAGCGCGGCGGCGCGGAGCGCGTCACGATCGTAGTGCTCGTTGCCCACGAACTGCAGCGCGTACTTCGGCCCCGAGTCGATGCGGACGCGCAGGGTGACCATGCCGGATGCGAGCACAACGTCGTGAACAACGTCGGCGTCGTGGTATCCGGCGCCGCGCAGGGCCCCGACGAGCTCGTCGTCGGCGCTATCGAGCGCAGGCTCGTCGACGCGGTCGCCGCGATCCAGCGCGTACCGCGCCGTCAATCGGTGCAGATCCGCCGCCGCGGCGCCAAACGTGTAAAATACACGTCGCTCGATCTTGCGGGGCGCTGCGGGCGAGACATCGATGAGCACGACCGCCCTCGTCGGCGCATCGGTCGGGCGCGCGGTGACTCGGACGACCGCGTCGGGATAGCCTCTTCGCGCGAGCAGCGCGCGCATCCGATCGGCGCGCGTGTCGAGCTCGTTGCCGACGAACTCGCTGCCCTCATCAAGGCCCGCCTCCCGGAGCAGATCGTCTACGCCGATCGCTCCGCCGTGGGTGTCGATGACGAGTCCATCGACGATAAACCTCGGCCGGACGTGCACGCGCACGTGGACGCCGGAGTCGCCCGTGACGACGTTGACCCAGCCGTCGCCGAACAGGCCCCACTCGAGCACCTCATCGAGGACCCTCCGGGCGCTGAACGGCGAGAGCGCTTCGCCGGCCCTCACGCTCGTGATGGCGCGCAGCGGGGGCGGGCGGAGCGGGGAGTCTTCGACCACTACATCGACGCCGAGCACGCGCTGTCCGAGAAATGGGGTCAGGTCGGGTGGCGCCGCCAGCGCCGGAAGTCTCGGCGCGAGCGGCGGTGACGGTGGCGGCGTAAGCACCGTAAATTCGCTGCTTCCAGCCGCGCCGGCCGAGCCTTCCGGCGCGAACATGAAGGCTGCGACAAGGCAGCCGATCGGCAAGATCGTCCGCGATGCGGCGTGTCGGGTCGGGCGTCGGGAGCTCACGCGGATCGCTTCGCTTCTACTCGAACTCGAGCCGCCATCGCAGGTCGATGCCGAGGTTGCCGACCGATGACGACGAGACGTCGCTCACGTTGTCGTACGAGCCCTGAACGCTGAGACGGTTCGACAGTCGCCACTGCACGTTGGCGCGCAAGTCGCGATCTTCCGACAGGCCTGTCGACACGTTGGCGCGGATCTGGTTCGTGATGCGCTTGCCGATGGTGACCTGCGGCTCGGTGCGACCGGTGCGGGGCGAATAGGCGCTGCCGAACCGGAAATCGTCGATCACGGGGATCGCTGCCCGGACCGCCGTGGAGGCGCCGCTGACTGCGCTCAGGGCCTCGAGGGCCGCGCCCGCCCCGAGCGCGCCCGCCTGCAGCTGGTCGATTTCCGCGCGCGTCATCCCGACCGTCAGCAGCAGCACGATGTCTTCCTGCGACAGCGGCGGATCGCTCGACATGTCGATCTTCAGGTTGTCGGTCTCTCCGTAGGCGTGCAGTCCGATGCGCCAGAGCGAGCCTCCCCGGGCCGTCGAGGAAAGCGACGATGAGCTGCTGTCGCCGCGCCGGTATTCGGTCTCGGCGAACACATCGACGACCGCTGCGATTCGCGTGGGATCATCGAACCGCAAAAAGGCCTGTTTTACCTCAAAAACGCTGGCTCCGAAGGGGAGGCGAAAGCGGCCGCCGGGCAGCGATTTCAGGCCTCCGCGCAGCCCCATGCGCTGATTGGTTCCGCTCACGGCGAGAAAGTCGGTCTCGCTCAAAAACTGCGCCTCCGCGAGGTTGTTCTTGATGCGCAGCGGCGCCCTCGACCGCACGCGCACGTCGAACGACAGCGCGTCGAGCGCGGGGTCGTAGCTTTCGACGACCGTGCGCTTGGCCTTGCCTCCGCCGATCGACGACAGGTCGCTCGCGATGCTGATCGGGCGCGTATACTCGAACGATGTGAGCGTGACGTCGCCAGCGAGGCGCGGCAGGCTCTGGCCTTCGATGTCCCCGCCGCCGGCGGACGTGAGCGCGAGGTCCGCGTCGACGCCAACCGAAATGCCGTCTTGCGGCTGCAGGCGCAGGCCGCGCGCGCTCACGTCGAGCTCCGCGCCGGCGAAGGCCAGGCCCTTGATGGGAGCCCGTCCGGTGAACGTAACGCTGCCGCCTGCGTAGCGCGCGCTCCCCCGGTCGACGCGCAATTCCTGAGTGTCTGCGATCATGTCGATATCGAGCTCGGTCACGGCGCCAGGGACGTCTTTCGCGGTCAGCTCGGCGCCGCGCACGTGAACGTCGCCTTTGACGCTCGGCGCGCGCGCGGGGCCGCTCGCGGAGAGGTGTCCGCTGAGCTGCCCCTTGGCGCTCGTGAGGCGCGGCACCACTCCCACGAGCACCCCAAGGTCGACAGGCATGAGGTCGGCGTCGAACGCGAGGCGCGGATCGGTGGTCACGTGGGAGGCCTCGCCCCGAACGCTGACGCTGCCGGTGAGCCCCGTGGGCGTGGCCAAATCAAGCGTGATCGGAGAGACGAAGAGGGTGTCCTTTGCGACCACGAGCCAGACTCCCGTCGGGCGCAGGGTCACGCGATTTCCGCCTCTTTCGAGGAAGAGCGACGACGGAGCGAAGCGCACCTCCGCCGAATCGAAGGCGCCCTGAGTCGCCTTCGAGATCACCAGCTCTCCGGACAGCGCCCCCGACGGAGGCGCGCCGTCGAACGCCCCCGTCGCCCTCGCGACCTGCCCAAGGTCGAGATTGCGGATCGTCATCGCCGCGGAGACTTCGGCGAGCTTGCGTCGCGACAGGCTGAGCGAACGCATCTGAATCTGGCCGCCGAGCAAATCGCCCGACACTTCCGCGGTCAGACGCGAGGGGCTGTCCCGCAAGGCCGCCTTGCCTACTTCCTGAACGATCGCGCCTCCGCAGCGCGTATGGCCGATAACGGCCCCGGGCGGCGAGGCGTTGAGCATGGATGCGTGAAGCTTCGACGCGCCGAATTTCGCGCCGCGAAATGAAAGGGGCGAGATGTCGACGTCGGCGTCGGTCGTGAGCGCGCTCAGCGTTCCGCCAAGCTGCGCGATCCCCGAGACAGCGGCCTCGGCCTCGCTGCCCAGCGCGCCCAGCGTTTGCAAGCGCGAAAGCGGAACGCCCTCGATGACAAAGTTGCCGTGCACTGCGCCGCCGATGTCGCTCTTAAACGAGCCCAGAACGGAGCCCACCGCCGTGACGTCGTTGTTTCTGTGCTTGTGCAGGGTGATGGCGTGCGCGTCGATCTCGCCTCCTGCGAGGCCGGCTCTGCGATCACGCCAGCGGAAATCGAAGTCGGCGTCCCCGTCTGCGAACTCCTCGCCGAACAAGAGCAGGTCGGTGAGGTGGGTGGTCGCGTGCACCGAGAGCGCGCCCGTGCCGCAGACGTCGCTCGGGCCGCCGCTCGCGAAGTGGAAGGCGGCGTCGGCGCGCGCCTTCGCCTCGATTCCCTCGAAGCGAGGGTCGTCGTCCAGATTGAAGATGGCCAGCGCATCGCGCAGCTTGAGGTCGGTCGTGCCGATCGCTCCGTCGACGGTCAGCCCGGGGCCGTCCGAGCCGAAATCGACGCGGCCCGCAGGCATGGCATAGGTGCTGCTGCCCTTGGTGGCCCTGACTTCGCGAAGATCGAGCGTGAGGTTCGTGAGCTCGGCGTTTACGTTGGTGATGTCCCCGAGCGCCATCTCCCCGAGGACGTAGTCTTTGATCTGCGCTGTCGCTGTGATGTGCACAGGCTTGTTGTTCGCTGCGAGGAAGTGAAACGCGCTGAGTCCGACCCGGCCCGCCATCGGCGTGGTCGCGATGGGAGAGATATCTTCGAGGCCGATGCTCGCGGTCGGCACGTCGACCTGCACTCCTCCCGCGTAATACAGGGCGACGTAGCCGCCTTCGGCGTGTCCGTGCGGCCCGTCGACGAACGCGCTTCTGAATTGTACGCCGGTGTCGCGCACCGCGAGCTGTGC
Source organism: Myxococcales bacterium (assembly GCA_947473045.1). Lineage (GTDB taxonomy): Bacteria > Myxococcota_A > Polyangia > Polyangiales > Polyangiaceae > JANYHY01. Next base: position 32,431 of record CANJCO010000046.1, read on the forward strand.
GCCGACCTTCGCAGCCGAAACGCTGAGGACCCGCTGGCGATCCGGTCGGTCGAAGCCCCGGTCGTAGACCGTAAATCCCGTGGTCTGGGCCTCGAAGGCGCCGTCGATCTTGAGGGGGAAGATGGTCCCCGACAGCAGGGGCGCGTGAACCTCGTTGAGGTCCCACGCCACCAGCGGATGTTGGGATACTCCCAGATCGACCATGAGCCGCGTGAAGTTGACGCCGCCTGCCTCCAGCGAGCAGCGGAGCGGGATGGCCGGCGCGAGGGGCGAGACCTCGATGCCGGTCAGCGCGACCTTCCCGCCCGACAGTGCGATCGCGAGCCGCTTGCTCTTGACGACCCCGTCGTGAATCGACACGTCGGCTTCGATCGACTCGGCGAGGTGGAAGTCCCGCAGCGCGATGTCGTGGGCCTCCACGCGCCCGTCGAGCTCGGGCAGCTGCATCTCCGGCAAGAAGCGGACGTCGGCGTCGGCCGCGATCCAGCCGTCGGTCTCCGGCAGTTGCGCCACCCGCTGGGCCAGACCCACCGGGGCCCGCACGTGCGCGTGGCCTTCGAGCGCTGGCCGCGCGTCCGGGGTTTTGGGCAGCTCGATGCGAAAATGGCTGAGCGCGAGCTCAAGATTTCGCTTGTCGCCGGTCAGCAGGTCGCACCCCACCGTGGCGCCGCTTCCGCTGTCGAGGTCTACGGCGCCGCTGAGCTTCAAACGCCGCACGAGCACCGCACCGGGCTCGACGCGAACGCGCGCATCCACTCCGCAAATGTCGTCGTCGTCGAACGCGATCCTGGCTCCTGCGTCGCCCGTCGGTCGGCGGCGGTGCAGCTGGATCGAGGAGCTCCGCAGCGCGACTTCGAGCGTCGACCCCGCGCGCGCGTCGTCGTCGGCCGAGATGTCGAGGTCGATGCCGTCGGCGCTGGCGGTCAGCGCCTCGCTCGCGAAATCGATGTGCAGGTCGGTGAGACCCACCACGTCGAACGGCGCGTGAAAGGGCTCCGAGGAAGCCGATCCTTTCGTCTCCGGAAGGCGCAGGTTCATCAACTTCCCCCCCTGCATCACGACGCGGACCCGCGGCGCGTCCACGTCGATCTCAGCGATCTTTGGCTTTCCTGCGAGCAGGGCGAAGATGCGCGGGCGAACCGCAGCGCGCGCCGCTGTAAGGAACGGGGCGCCGCCGTCGCTCGACAGAACGGTCAGGCGCGTGAGCTCGACTCTCGGAGGCCACAGACCGACCCCCGCCGTGAAGCTCGCCTCGATGCCCTGAGCGGCCAGCAGCCCCTGGGCGTAGGCCTCCGCCTGACGTTGCGCCCAGGGAGAGCGAACCGCGCCCGCCAGCGCGAGGGGCAGCAGGCCGAGCAGCGCGAGCAGGGCGCAAAGAGCGCGCGCCAGACCGCGCCCGAGCGGAGCGCTGCGCCGCTTTGGCATGCGCGGCAGAGCCAGGCTGGCGGGTGGTTCGGACATCTTCATGCGGCGTGGGCGGGCCGGACAACCGGCGTGGCTCGGGCAAATTTAGTGCGTTCCGGCGATTTGGGCGACAAATGCGGCAACGGCGCGCAATTGCGTGCGCTATGCAGCGGGTCATGCGTCGCCGAACCGAGGGCGTGCTTTCCTCAGACGACCTCGTGCCAAGCGTCATCGAGGCGGCCGATGCCCACGATCCGCGCCGCGTCATCGCGATGCTCGAACCGCTGGTGCTCGAACGGCGGCGGCAGCGCATTTTGCAAGTCGCCGGCGCGCGGCTGGGGTCGGTTACGGTCGTGTTCGACGCCCCGCACGACCCCTTCAACGGCGCCGCGGTGCTGCGCACGTGCGAAGCCTTCGGCGTGCACCGCGTCCACGTTGTCGAGCGGCGTGAGTCGTTTCTGGCGGCCGGCAGCGTCACGCGGAACGCGCACAAATGGCTCGACGTGCGCGCTCACAAGGGCGCCGCTCCCGCGATCGCTGAGCTGCGCGCGGGCGGCATGCGCCTCGTGGGGGCCCACCCCGAAGGCAAGCTGCTGCCGGGCGATCTCTCCGCGATCGCGCGCCTCGCGATCGTGGTCGGCAACGAGCGCGACGGAATCACCGACGACCTCATGGCGGCGTGCGACGACACCGTGCGCGTGCCGATGCGCGGCATGGTCGAGAGCCTCAACGTGAGCGTGACGTGCGCGGTCCTGCTGTCGCACGCCACGGTCGGCCGTCCGGGCGATCTCGACGAGGCCGCGCGGACCCAGCTCTATGCCCGCGGCCTCTACTTTTCTGTGCAGCGCGCCCAAGAAGTGCTTAATCTGCCGCCACAACAGCCATGACCGACGAATCGAACGAGTCCCAAAACGAAGCCGCAGTCGACGCTCCCGAGGCTTCGGCCACCGACCCCGAGGCCCGCGTGAGCGAAGTGGCCGAGGCGCCCGATGCGCTCGCCGTCGCGAACGCAGAAGTGGCCAAATACAGGGACATGGCGCTCCGCGGAGCCGCCGACTTCGACAACTACCGCAAGCGCGCGAGGCGCGAGGTCGACGACGCGCGCAAGGCCGGTCGCGAGGAGCTGCTCAAAGAGTTTCTGCCGGTCTTCGACAACCTCGAGCGCGGCATCCAGAGCGCGCAGCGGTCGACCGACATCAAGGGCGTGACCGACGGGCTGGGCATGGTGCTCAAGCAGTTCGAGTCCACGCTGGGCCGCGTCGGCGTCAACAAAGTCCCGACCATTGGCGCCGCGTTCGATCCCTCAGTGCACGAGGCGATTCAGCAGGTCGAGACGAACGACCACGCCCCCGGTACGATCGTGGCCGAGGTGCAGGCCGGCTACGCTTCCGCCGAGCGCCTCGTTCGCGCGGCGATGGTGGTTGTGGCGAAGCCGAAGGCCGAGACCGACCCGGAAGTTCAGCCCAGCTGAGTCGCCGCAGGCGCTTGTTGCCCGCCGCGGCCGAAGAAATGTAGGAGCGCGCCCGGCGCTGATCTACTCTCAGGAGCGATGGGCAAAATCATCGGCATCGACCTCGGCACCACCAACTCGTGCGTCGCTATCGTCGAAGCGGCAGGCGCGCAGGGCAAGATAGACGTTCGCATCGTGCCCAACGCCGAGGGCGCGCGCACCACGCCTTCGATCGTCGGGTTCTCTTCGACGGGCGAGCGCCTCGTCGGGCAGCCCGCGAAGCGCCAGGGCGTGACCAACGCGACCAACACGGTCTTCGCGGTCAAGCGCCTGATGGGACGCAAGTTCAAAGACGACGAGGTCTCGCGGCAGCTCGCGCTTTCGTCGTACAAAATCGTCGAGGCTCCCAACGGCGACGCCTGGGTGCATGTGGCAGGACGCGAGATGTCTCCGCCCGAGGTGTCGTCGGTCGTGCTCGCGAAGATGAAAGAAATCGCAGAGGCCTACCTCGGCGAGACGGTCACCGATGCGGTCATCACCGTTCCGGCCTATTTCGACGACGCCCAGCGCCAGGCGACCAAGGACGCCGGCCGCATCGCCGGGCTCGACGTCAAGCGCATCATCAACGAGCCGACAGCGGCCGCGCTGGCCTACGGACTCGAAAAGCAGGCCGCTGAGCGCGTCGCGGTCTACGACCTCGGCGGCGGTACGTTCGACATATCGATCCTCGAGATCAACGCCGGCGTGTTCAGCGTGAAGTCGACCAACGGCGACACGCACCTCGGCGGCGAAGACTTCGACCAGCTGATCGTCACGACGATCGCCGCGGAGTTCAAGGCGCAGCACGGCGTCGATCTCACCCGTGATCGCATGGCGCTGCAGCGGCTCAAAGAGGCTGCCGAAAAGGCGAAGCACGAGCTGTCTTCGTCGCTCGAGACCGAGATCAACTTGCCCTTCGTCGCGACCAGCACGCTCGGCGAGCCTCTGCACATCGTAAAGACGATGACGCGGGCCGAGCTCGAAATGCTGACCGCCGAGCTCGTGGAGCGCACGCTCGTACCCTGCAAAATGGCGCTCGAAGACGCCGGGTTTACGCCTGCCGAGATCGACAACGTGGTGCTCGTGGGCGGCATGACGCGCATGCCCGCGGTGCAGAAGGCCGTGAAAGACTTCTTCGGTCGCGAGCCTCACAAGGGCGTCAATCCTGACGAGGTCGTCGCCGCCGGCGCCGCCCTTCAGGGGGCAGCGCTCGCGGGTGAGCACGTCGAGGTGCTGCTGCTCGACGTCACGCCGCTGTCGCTCGGCGTCGAGACGGGCGGCGGCGTGTTCACCCCGCTCATCCTACGCAACACGACGATTCCCACTGAGAAGAGCGAAATCTTCACGACCAGCGTCGACAACCAGGGATTCGTGCCGATTCACGTGCTGCAGGGCGAGCGAACCATGTGCGCCGACAACCGGTCGCTCGGCCGGTTCGAGCTCACTGGAATTCCTCCCGCGCCGCGCGGCGTGCCGAAGATTCAAGTCACCTTCCGCATCGACCAAAATGGCGTCGTGAGCATCGAGGCGAAGGACCTCGGCACCGGTCGCGCGCAGCACATGCAGGTGACGTCGACCAGCGGCCTGTCGCAAGAAGAGGTCGACAAGCTTGTGGGCGACGGCGAGCGCTACCGCGACACCGACGAGATGCGCCGGCAGCTCGCGGACTTGAAAAACCAGTCGGAGACGCTGCTTTACACGACGCATGCCGGCCTCGAAGGCTACGCCGATCTCGTCGACGCCGAGGTCATCGGCATCGCGCGCGAGCAGGCTGCGCACCTTCGGCTGCTGCTCGACGGCGCGGGCGATCTCGCGGCCATTCGCGAGGCACATCAGAGCCTCGAGGCGCTCGTGTTCGAGATCGCCGAGAAGCTCTACGGTGACCCGGCGACCCCCGTGCCCGCCGACGCGCCCGCGCAGTGAACCCCGCCCGGGCGCCGCTCGGCCTCGCGTATCGCCTGTTTGTCCGCGCCGAACGCGATCCCCTCGCGCGCGGCCTCGTCGTGCGGATGGTGCAGCGTTGGTTCTCCGTGCTGGTGGCCGAGCGCGCGCGGGGTGGCCGCAGGCTGTTCGAGCTCTCGCGGCGCTGGCTGACGCGCTTCGGCGCCTATCGCGGTCCGAGGCTCGCGCAGGCGCTCGGCGTCGACCCGAACCACATGGGCGATCTGGCCCGCATTCAAGACTTCGAAGACCGCGCTTTTTCCGTGGAAGGTCACTGGACCGCGCGCGAGCGTTCTTCGGCTACGAAGTGCGAGACGGCGTGCCCGTTCGCCGAAATCGCGGCTGCGATGCCGGAGCTATGCACCGAACTCGTGCACGGCCTCGAGACCGCGACGTTCCGCGCGATTAACCCGACCTATCGCCTCGTGCCGCTCGAACGACTGCTGTCGAAGCGCGACGGGCACTGCGAGTTTTCTCATCACATCGGCGCCCACGCGCCCACGCCGCCGGCGCGCCCTGCGCTATAGTCGGCGCCATGCCGAACTCTCCCACCGACGCCGCCGCCGATCTCGTATTCGACTGGAACGAGCTGTCGCGCAAGGGGCGCATCATCCCTCAGGGCGTGACCTTCTTCGATGAGACGCTGCGCGACGGGCTGCAAAACCCGAGCGTGAAAGACCCCGGCATCGACGACAAACTCAAGCTGCTGCACTTGATGAACGATCTCGGCATTCACGAGGCCGACATCGGTCTGCCGGGAAGCTCGCAGCGCGCCTTCGACGACGTGCTGCGCATGTGCCGCGAGGTCGCAGACTGCAAGCTCGACATCAAGATCGCCTGCGCGGGCCGCACCGTGGTCGGCGACATCACCCCGATGATCGAGATCAGCCAGCGCGCCGGCATTCCGGTCGAAGTCTACGCGTTCATCGGTTCGAGCCCGATTCGCCAGTACGCCGAGGGCTGGGACGTCGCGCTGATCGCCCAGCGCAGCGCCGAGGCCATCGACGTCGCCGTGAAGGCCGGCCTGCCGGTGGCCTATGTCACCGAAGACACCACGCGATCGCGCCCCGAGGTGCTCTCGACGCTCTTCAAGACGGCGATCGACCACGGCGCCACGCGCCTGTGCCTGAGCGACACCGTGGGGCACGCGACGCCCGACGGCGTGCGCAATCTCGTGCAGTTTACACGGAGTATCATCGCCGGAACCGGGGCCCGGGACATCGGCATCGACTGGCACGGTCACAACGACCGCGGCCTCGCCCTCGTGAACGCGATCTGGGCGCTCGAGTGCGGGGCCGATCGCATTCACGGCACCGCGATGGGCATCGGCGAGCGCGTGGGAAACGCTCAAATGGAGCTCATTTTGCTCAACATGAAGCTGCTGGGGCTGCTCGAAAATCAGGACCTCACCAAGCTCATGGAATACTGCCAGACGGCGGCGGGCGCGGTCGGCTGGGACATCGCGCTCAACTATCCGCTGGTCGGCGCCGATGCGTTTCGCACCGCCACGGGCGTGCACGCGGCCGCGATCATCAAGGCGATGAACAAGGGCGACGCGTGGCTCGCAGACCGCATCTACAGCGGCGTTCCGGCGGGCATGTTCGGGCGCAAGCAGGAGATCGTCATCGGCTTCATGAGCGGCGCTTCGAACGTGAACTACTACCTTCGTGAGCGTGGCATCGAGCCCGACGAGTTGCTCGTCTCCGAGCTGCTCAAAGAGGCAAAGGCGGGCTCCCACATTCTCACCGACGCCGAGGTGTCCGCCGTCGTCTCGCGCGTGCGCGGCAGGTCGGCCTAGGCGATCGCATGGCTCACGCAGACAGCGGCGGCGTACGCATTTTCTACGAGATTACCGAGGGTCGCGGAGACGATCCGCGCACGGTGGTGCTCGTGCAGGGCCTTGGCCTGTCGTCGCGTTTTTGGTTCGAGCAGCCGGAGCTGCTCGCGGCCGATCCGCGCGGTCCTCGCCGCATTATCGTGCTCGACAACCGCGGCACCGGCCGCAGCGATCGGCCGACTGGCCCCTACAACATGCGCATGCTCGCGCGTGACGTGGTCGCTGTGCTCGACGCGGCTGGCTGCGAGCGCGCGACGCTCGTCGGCGTGTCGATGGGAGGCATGATCGCGCAGCGCGTGGCGATGCACCACCCGGACCGCGTCGATGGTCTGGTTCTGCTCGCCACCTTGCCGGGTCTGCCGCACTCGCGCCTGCCCAGCGCGAGAACTCTGGGGCTGCTCCTGTCGATGCCGCTGCAGAACAAGAGCCGCACGAGCCGCGCTCACAACCGGCTCCTTCTGCCTGAAAAAGAGCTCGATCGCGCCGCCCACCACTTCGCGAAGTGGCCGGCGGCCATCGCCCACGACCCGCTGCGCGCCCGCACGTTCGCCTCTCAGTTCGCGGCGATCGCCACGAACTGGACGGGCGATCTGCACAAGCACATCGCGTGTCCGACGATGATCGTCTCGGGCGCCGAAGACATTCTCGTTCCGCCCGACAACGGTCGTCGCCTCGCCGCCCGCATCAAGCACTCCCGCTACGAATTGCTCGCCGATGTTGCTCACGCCGTGCCGCTGCTCGATCGCGACGTCGTCGCCCGGTCGCTGCGATCGCTCGCCGAAATGGCGGCGTCGATCGCCGCGGGCGAAGTGGCGGCGCGCGGCTTGTAGCGAAGGCTCGCGTTTCGCGCGGCCCGAGCGAGGGTGGTTGTGATATCCGCGCTCGCATGATCCCGCGCTACACGCCCGCCGACTTTGCCGCTCACTGGTCCGACGACGCCCGCTACGCCGTGTGGCTCGAGGTGGAGCTCGCGGCCTGTGAGGCGATGGAGAGCCACGGGCTCGTTCCGTC
>CANJCO010000047.1 GCA_947473045.1 Myxococcales bacterium
CCGGGCGCCGGCTCCTCGTCGCCGGTGAGCACCACGGCCACGAGCACCTCGTGGCCGGGCGGACAGCCCGGGGGCCGGGTTCGCTGCAGGTGAACGGCGGTCCCTTCGCCCTCGGGCAGGATGAACGACTCGGTCGCGAGGGCAGCCGGGATGCCCTCGCTGCGCACCAGCATCGACACGACGAACCGAAACGCCGTCGCCACAACTGCGGGCATCGCGAGCTCCGCGCTGCGCGACAGGTCGAAGTCCTCCGCCAGATCGAGCAGCTCGCGCGTGGTGCGATCGGTCACGAGAAACTGCGCTCCGGTGGGCGCGTCGTCGCTCGCGAGCGTGACGCCCGCCACCCGCTGAAATTTGACGTTGATCGCATCGACGCGCTCGTGAAGGCGCACGTCTGCGCCGTGGGCGCGCGCGCGGCCCAGCAGAAACTCGCTGAGCTCCGTCTCGCCGTGCTCGAGCTCGACGAGTCCGCGCGTCCAGGCGCCGTGCAGCCGCGCGAGGGCGAGCGATGGAAGCGGGCCGCCGAGATCGCTGGCGAACCGCGCGCTGGTTTGGACGAGGTCGCGGATGGCGTGCGCGCGTGGCAGCTCGGCGAGCCAGTCGTGGTCGGGATCGGAGAGGTGCGGCAACGCGGCCAGCGCGCTGGCGGTCGCGCGGCGCTCCCAAAAACCCGCCGGAGACCAGCTCACGTCCTGCCGCAGGGCCGCGTCGGCGTCGGCGTTGACGTTGCCGAGCGCCGCGTAGAGATCTTCGACGACCCGGCGGACCTCGGGATATTCGCGCTCGACTTCCCTTAGAAAGAGCGCGGTGTCGGGAGGCAGATCGACGCGCCGCCCCGGCAGCAGCGCCGCGAGCATCGGATCGAGCGCCCGCGTGCGGCGTCGAAACGTCTGCGCCTGGGCGAGCTCGCCCAGCAGCTTGGTGAACGCCGGCGACGACGCCGACAGCAGCGAAAACGAGCGCCGCGCGCACGGCAGTCCCTGATAGGTGTAATATGCACGCTTGTGGCCCTGACCGACGATGAGCACGCGCCACCCGCGGCGCGCGAGCAGGGCCGAGCACGCGAGCGCCCCCACGCTGGCTCCAACCACCACCACGTCGTAGTGCCGCGCCATCGCCGGCAGAGCCTCGCGCTACGTGTTCTGCGGCGTGGCCGCGAACGAAAACGTTTGAGCCCCGGCCACCGTTACGCGCGCGCGCCGGGGCGGATCGCGCGGCTCGACCGTGACCCGCCCTTCGCTCAGCCATTGCAGCGCACGGGTGAGCAGTTTGTGCTCCTCGTGGAGGATTCGCGCGCGAAGGGACGCGTCGTCGTCGCTGGCGAGCACGCCCACGGCGCACTGTGCGATCACCGGGCCGGTGTCGGTGCCCTCATCGACAAAATGGACGGTGCAGCCCGCGATGCGCGCGCCGTACGCGAAGGCCTGCGACTGCGCATCGATGCCGGGAAATGCGGGCAGAAGCGAAGGGTGAATGTTGATCACGCGCATCGGAAACGCGCCGAGCAGCGCCCCCGTGACCACGCGCATGAAGCCCGCGAGCACCACGTACTCAGCGCCGCGTGCTACGAGCAGTTTGGCGACGTGCGCGTCGAAGTCGGCGCGGCTGGCGAACCCGCGATGATCGACCACAATCGCCGGGATCCCGGCGGCGCGCGCGCGGTCGAGCCCACGCGCGGAGGCGACGTTGGAGACGACGACGGCGACGCGCGCGTCGAGCTCGCCGGCTGCGATCGCGTCGATGATCGCCTGAAAATTCGAGCCGTTGCCCGAGAGGAGCACGCCTAGCGCGATCACGGGAGGTCCCAGATGACGCGGGCTTCGAACTCAGTGTCGCCCGCCACGCGCACCACGTCTCCCAGGGCGATGGGCGACTCTCCGAGCTCGCCGAGCACGCGCATCGCCGCCGCAGCGCTGCTCTCCGAAACCACAAAAACGAAGCCGACGCCGCAGTTGAAGGTGCGCCGGAGCTCGGCTTCAGCGACGGGGCCGCGGCTTGCGATGAGGTCGAAGATCGCGGGGCGGGTGAAGCCCTCCGCGCGCACCTTCACGCCGAGCCCGTCGGGCAGCACCCGGGGCAGGTTGCCAGGAATTCCGCCGCCGGTGATGTGGCTCATGGCGTGAACCTCGACGTCGCCCGCTGCGAGCATGGCGCGAACGTGGCGCGCGTAAAGCCGTGTGGGCTCGAGCAGCGCTTCGCCGATCGACCGCCCGCCGAGCTCGGCGGGGCGCTCTTTCAGCGCGTCATCCGACGTCAAGAGCACGCGACGCGCGAGCGAATAGCCGTTGGAGTGCAGGCCTGACGATCGCACTCCGATCGCCACGTCGCCCGCTACGGCGCGCTTGCCGTCGATGATCGCGGGGCGCGAAACGACGCCGACCGAGAAGCCCGCCAGGTCGTATTCGCCCTCGTGGTACATGCCGGGCAGCTCCGCCGTCTCGCCTCCGAGCAGCGCCGAACCTGTCTCTTTGCACGCGTCTGCGATGCCGGCGATCACCGACTCAGCGACCGCGACGTCGAGCTTGCCCGTGGCGAAGTAGTCGAGAAAAAACAGCGGCCGCGCGCCGCAGGTGATCACGTCGTTGACGCACATGCCGACGAGATCGTGGCCAATGGTGCGGTGGTCGTTCATGGCGAAGGCGATCTTCAGCTTCGTGCCGACGCCGTCTGTCCCGCTCACGAGCACCGGCTCGCTCACGTCTCCGGGGACGGCGCACAGCCCGGCGAAACCGCCGACGTCGCCGAGCACTTCCTTGATGCGCGTGGCCTTCGCGAGCGGCTTGATGCGCTCGACGAGATCATCGCCGGCGTCGATGTCGACGCCCGACTGCTTGTACGTGACTGGCGCTCCGGGGCGGCTCGGTTCGGACATGGCGCAGGAACGTAGCCCGGCGCCGCCCTCGCGAGAACACCGTAGCGACGAGCGGCCCTCACCGAACTTCGACGTTGACGGCAGGCCTTTCGTGCTGAAGTATTTCGCACACGAAAGTTACGAAGGTCGAAACAACTTGCCCTCGCACCTCTCCCCCGAGCTCAAGGCCGACGTCGACTCGACGCTCGAGGCCATTATTTACCTCTATACAGAGGGCCGTCGCATCACGAAGGAGTTCGCCCGCCGAGCGAACCTCACCGGGCCGCAGCTCACTGTCATCAAGATGCTCGAGCAGATCGGCGACCTGTCGCTGAGCGAGCTCTCCGACCGCATCCGCGCGCAGAACAGCACCGTCACGGGCATCATCGACCGCATGGAGCGCGAGGGCCTCGTGCTGCGCGAGCGATCGACCGAGGACCGTCGCGTCGTGCACATTCGCCTCACGCCCAAGGGCGCCGAGCTCGCGCGGGACATCCCGGTGGAGCCGATGGAAATTCTGCGGCGCGCGCTGTCGAGCCTCTCGGCGAGCGAGGCCCGCGATCTGCTGAAAATTGCCACCAAGCTCGCGAGGCGCGTTCGCGCGCTGGTGAGTGAGTCTGAAAGCCGAGTGAAGGAGTAAATCATGGCGTTCGAGCGTGACCCCGATGTGTGCGTGATCACCTGTGCGCTCTCGGGTGTGCTGGCCACTCGGCAGCAGTGCCCGGGTATTCCGTATACGCCCGTGGAAATCGCCGAAGAGGCGAAGCGCGCCTACGACGCGGGGGCGAGCGTGGTGCATATTCACGCCCGAAACGACGACGGCTCGCCGACGTTCGACCCGGCCACCTTCGCGGCCATAAAAGCCGAGATTCGTGCGCGCTGCCCGGTGATCCTCAACTTCTCAACAGGCACCATCACGGACGACGTGAGCCAGCAATGCGCTTACATCCGGGAGAGCAAGCCCGAGATCGCCGCCCTGAACATGGGCACGATGAACTATTCGAAATACTCCGATAAGCGAAAATCATTCGTATTCGATATGATCTTCCCCAATACGTACGAGAAGATCATCAAGCTGCTGACTGCCATGAACGAAAGCGGCGTAAAGCCCGAGCTCGAGTGCTTCGACACGGGCCACACGCACGGCATCTGGCCGCTGCTCGACATGGGCGTGCTCAAAAAGCCTCTGCAGTTTTCGTTTATCGTCAATGTGCTGGGAGGCATTCCGCCCCTCATCGAGAGCCTGCAGCTTCAAACGCGCATCATGCCTCCGGGCAGCGAGTGGGAGGTCATTGGCATATCGAAATGCCAGTGGCGCATGATCGGCGCGGCGCTCGCCCTCGGGGGAAACATCAGGGTCGGACTCGAGGACAACCTCTACCTTCCCGGCGGCGAGATGGCGCGCTCCAACGCTGACGTCGTCGAGATCGCCGCGCGCATGACCCGCGACGTGGGCCGCAAGGTGGCCAGCGTCGACGAGGCCCGGCAGATCCTGTCGCTGGGCGCCGCGAGCTGATGAGGGCGTATTCGAAGATCGCCGTGTCGCACGACGGCCCGGTGTGCCGCATTACGCTCAATGCGCCCGAGCGGCGAAATGCCATTGGCCCCGTCATGGTAAACGAGCTTCTGCATGCGCTGTCCGACGCGCGTGACGAGGCTGCCGTGCGCGTGGTCGTGCTCACTGGCTCAGGCAAGGCGTTCTGCGCGGGCGGTGACTTTCAGCAGATGACGGCAGGCGGAGACGTCGCCGAGCTGCCGTTCAAAGGCGACTATGCCGATTTGCTCCTCGCGATGACCCAGTTCGACAAACCTGTTGTCGCGCGCGTGAACGGAGCCGCGATGGGGGGCGGGCTCGGGCTCGTCGCAGCGAGCGCGTTCGCCATCGCCCAAAGCGACGCCGCGCTCGGCACTCCCGAGATCAACGTGGGCTTGTTTCCCATGATGATCATGGCGGTTTTGGTCCGCGTGGTTCCGCGGCGCAAGCTGCTCGAGATGATGCTTACCGGCGACAGGCTCACCGCCGACGAGGCGCTCGCGGCGGGCCTCGTCAATCGCGTGGTGGCGCCTGACGCGCTCGATGCTGCCGTCGACTCGCTCGTCGCGAAGTTGGCGTCAAAGAGCCCGAAGACCCTGGCGCTCGGGCTTAATGCCTTCGCAGCGCAGGACGACCTCGATCTCGCCGCGGCGCTGCCGATGCTGCGCGCCCGGCTCGCGGAGTGCCTCGCGACCGACGACGCGCGCGAGGGTCTCATGGCGTTTGTCGAAAAGCGCACTCCGGTTTGGACTGGCAAGTAGACCGGATCTCCCGAACGAAAACAGGAAACGAAGATCATGCCGACGATGCGTGAAATGGTCGCCGACCTCGAGCGACGAATCGAAGAGCTGCGCAAGATGGGCGGCGACGACAAAGTCGCCAAGCAACACGCCCGAGGCAAGCTCACTGCGCGCGAGCGACTGGCGCAATTTTTTGACGAGGGCACGTTCTTCGAGATCGGCGCCCACGGCACGCAAATGGGGCTCGCGGCCGGACCCGCCGGCACCGACAAGCCGGCGGCCGATGCTGTCGTGGTCGGCTTCGGAAAGGTCGATGGCCGCATGGTCTGCGCCGCGGCTTATGACTTTACCGTGAAGGGCGGCAGCATCGGGCACACCGGCGAGGAGAAGGTCACCCGGCTGCGCCAGATGAGCCTTCGCGGGCGTTGGCCGATCGTGTGGTTCATCGACTCGGGAGGCGCGCGCATCGACCCGGGATCCAGCCACGCCGACGCCATCTCGCTCTTCGCCGGAAGCGGGCACCTCTTTCGCGAGCAGGTGCACATGAGCGGCGTGGTTCCCCAGGTGGCGGCGATGGTCGGCCCCGGCGCAGCGGGCACAGCCTATATTCCGGGACTCGCGGACTATGTTCCCATGGTCAAGGGAGTCGGATCGCTCGCGCTCGGCGGGCCCGCGCTCGTAAAGGCAGTGACGGGGCAGGAGATCTCCGAGCAGGATCTGGGAGGCTCGAAAGTTCACTCCGAAATCTCGGGTGTCGCTGACGGCGAGTTCGAGGGGGACGCAGCGTGCATCGCGGCCGTCAAAAAGTACCTGTCCTACTTCCCGTCGAGCTGCGACGAGGCCCCCCCGGCGCGCCCGGTCACAGACCCCGTCAGCCGCCGCGACGAAGCCCTGCTCGACTTGCTCCCCGAGTCGACCCGCAAGCCGTACGACATGTACAAGCTCATTCGGTCGATCGTCGACGACGGCGACTTCCTCGACATCAAGCCCCGCTTCGCGCGCAGCGTGATCACGTGCCTCGCGCGCGTGGGAGGTCGGAGCGTGGGCGTGGTGGCGAACCAGCCCAACTATCTGGGTGGCATTCTCGACGTCGACTCCAGTGACAAAGCGGCGCGGTTTATTCAGATCTGCGACGCCTTCAACGTGCCGCTGCTCTTCTTGCAGGACGTCCCAGGCTTCATGGTCGGCAGCAAGGTCGAGCACGCGGGCATCATTCGTCACGGCGCGAAGTTGCTTCATGTCATGAGCGCCGCCACCGTGCCGAAGCTCACCGTCGTGGTGCGCAAGGCTTATGGAGCGGGCTACTATGTGATGTGCGGACGGGCCTACGAGCCGGACTTGATCGTGAGCTGGCCGTCGGCCGAAATCAGCGTGATGGGCGCCGAGGGAATGGTCGGAATCGCGGCGCGCAAATTGTTTGGCGACGCGCCTCCGCCCCCCGAAATGCGCAAAATGATCGTCGATCAGATTCAGAAGAACATAGATATCTACAAAGTCGCCGGGTGGGGCCTCATCGACGACGTGATCGATCCCCGCGATACCCGAAAGATCATCGCGATGGGGCTCGAGCTGGCGAGCCACAAGCGCGTCGAGCGCCCGTCGCGCAAGCGGGGGATCATCCCGGTTTGACAGGGCGGCTACGGGGTGCGCGTGGCGACATACACGTCCCTGTCGCCAGTGCGATCGCTCGTGAGGTAGAGCCGGCAGCGATCGGCTGAGACCCAGTCGGGGAAGTCGTCGTCGGCCGAGTTGAGCTCGGCGACGGCGACTGGCGTGCTCCATGTCGACTGCGCCGCGGTCGAGGGGCGCGTGGTGACCCAGACGTCGCCCTTGCCCTTGCCGCCCGCGCGCGACGAGCTGAAATAAAGCGTGAGGCGGTCGGCCGTCATCGCGCCGAAGCGGTCGTCGGAGAGCGACGTCTTGCCGTCGTACGGGGTGGGTGAGGCGAAGCCTCCGTCGATCGGTGCGGCGACGAAGAGGTTCGAAACGCCGCCGTCGGCGCTGCCGCGCGTCGAAGACAGCAGGACGCCCACCATTGCGCCGAGATCGTAGGGGGCGAAGTCGGACCCCGTCGATTTCAGTCCGGCCACGCTGACCGCGCTGCCGAACGGGTCTGTGAGCTTCGCGCGCGTGGCGACCACGATGCCGAATTCGCCGACCAGCGACTTGCCGCGCGACGTATAGTAGAGTGACAGGCCGTCGGCGCTGGGCGATGGGTCGCGCTCCTCGAAGATTGTGTTGAGCGGCGCGAGGCTGGTCGGCGCGCCGAAGGGATCTGCGCGCGTCAAACGCGTCGCCGTGTACAGGTCGTTTTGTCCGACGCCGCCTGATCGGTTGCTCTGAAAAAACGCGATGCGCTCGTCGGCCGTGAAGCGGACATGGGCGTCGATCGCGGCCACCACGTTGAGCGCGCTGAGCGGGGCGGGGGCACCGAACGGCTTGCTGACGTCACAGCCTGTCGGGCCGGCCTCCGGCGTGACGGCGTCGCGGGCGGCGTCGGGCGCAGCGTCAGGCGGAGCGATCGGGGCGCCCGCCTCGCGCTCGATTCCGTCTTCGAGGCCCAATACGGCAGCGCACGCGGATAATGCGCCCGCGGCGATCGTCAGGGCGAATCGGATCCTTCCGGTCATACCTCCCGACGCTACCATGCCGCGGCGGGGCGCGGGAGCGACGGGGCCGGCGAAGCGCGCGCGGTCGCCCGAGCGGATGGGGCGCGCGGCAACGGCCCACTCGCGCTAGCATTCGATCATGGCCGTTCGCGTCTACACCGTCACCGTCAGCGACTCGCGCACCCAGATCAACGATGTCGCGGGCAGGATGCTGGGTGCCGAGCTCAAAAAAGTCGGCTTTGAAGTGGCCCGGCACGTCATCCTCAAAGATGACGCCGCGCACATTCAGGAGTTGGTGCGTTCGGTATCGACTGAAAATCTCGCCGACGTGATCGTGCTCACGGGCGGCACCGGCATCGCACCCCGCGACGTGACGACCGAGGCGCTCGAGGCCATTTTCGACAAACGCATCGACGGCTTCGGCGAAGCGTTTCGCAGGCAGTCGTGGGAGAAAATTGGCGCTCGCGCGATGCTCTCGCGCGCCACGGCGGGGGTGGTTTCAGGCTGCGTCGTGTTCGCGATACCCGGCAATCCAAAGGCGGTACCCGTCGCCGTCGAGCTGATCTGGCCGGTGCTGGAGCACGCGGTCGACCTCGCGACCGGTCGGCGCACGGCGCACGTATGACAGCGCTGCGCGTGCTGTATTTTGCGGCCGTCCGCGATCTCGCGGGGGTCGACGAAGAAGCGGTGACGGTACCGGACGACGTGACGAACGTAGCGGAGCTGCGTGCGTGGCTCGAGCAGCACCGTGAGGCTTTCTCGGGCCGCCTCGTCGCCACGCGATTCGCGCGCAACGAGACCTTTGCCCAGGACGGCGACGCGATCGCCACGGGCGACGTGATCGCGATCATCCCGCCAGTCGCGGGCGGCTGATTTCAGGCCTGCGCGTCGAACCCTTCGACGCTGCGCGCGACGCCGTCGCAGGCCCGTACGAACGCGTCGGCGTGGCGCTCGGCCTCGGCGCGATCGTGCGTGACCAGGAGCACGACGGCTCCGTACTCGGCGGCGTCGCGCTTGATGGCGTCGCCGATCGCGATTCGTGAAGCGCGGTCAAGCGCGCTGGTGGGCTCGTCGAGCAGCAGCAGCAGCGGGCGTCGCGCCATCGCGCGGGCCAGCGAGACGCGCTGGCGTTCGCCCCCTGACAGCGAGCCGGGGCGCCGCTCCAGCAAGTGCGCGAAGTCGAGCCGCCCAGCGAGCGCGTCGATGCGCGCCGCGTCGCAAAACGGCAGCAGATGCTGGCGTACCGTGCGGTGGGGCCACAGCGAGGTCTCCTGCGGCGCGTAGCCGGCGTCGCGCTCGCCAGCAGGCACGCCTGCGCCGTCTTTGCTGAGCACGCGACCGGCAAACGAGATGGTGCCCTCGCGGAGCGGGGCGAGTCCTGCGATGGCGCGCAGCAAGGTGGTCTTGCCGGCCGCGGAGGGGCCCGCGATCGCGGTGATGCCTGCTGCGGCTTCGAACGCTGCGCGCAGCGTCGCCCCGCCGATGCTCACCGTGCATGCGACCTGCAGCAGCTTCATCGCGTGCTCCCCGCGCGCCGTCCCCACACGCCGAGGCTGAGCGCGGCCAGCGCCGATGCAATCACGAGCAGCAGCGAAAGGCGCCCGGCCCGCGCCTCGTCCCCGCTCTGCAGCGCGACGTAGAGCTCAAGGGGAACCGTTGAGGTCTCTCCCTTCGCGTAGCCGGCAAATGTAAGGGTGGCGCCAAACTCGCCGAGCGCCCGCACGGCAGTCACGGCGAGCGCCACGGCGAGGCCGGGCGCAGCGAGCGGCAATGTCACGATCCAAAACGTGTAAGATGCACTGAGTCCGTTTGCGCGCGCGACCTCTTCAAGTCCGCGATCGACGCGCGCGAAGGCGGCCTCGGCGCCCTTGGCCATGAGCGGGAGCGCGACTACTGCGGCTGCGACTGCGGCGCCTGTTTGGGTGAACACGAGGCGCAGGCCCACCGCGCGCTCAAGCCACGCGCCCGCCCACGACCGCGCTCCGAGCGACAGGAGCAAATAGTAGCCCGTCACCGATGGCGGCAGCACGAGCGGCACCAGCACGGCAGCGTCGAGCGCCGCGCGCACGGGACCGCGCCCGCGTGCGAGTGCGAAGCCGGTAACGGCTCCGAGCGGCGCCGACAGCGCCAGCGCGATCAGGGTGACGCGCAGCGATACGACGAGCGCGTCGCTCACGGCGGCCCGAAGCCTCGCGCGGCGAGCGCGTCGCGCGCCGTGTTCGAGCAGAGCAGCGCGGCGAATTCGCGCGCCTCGGGGCCGGCGGCCGGCGCGACGACGAGCGGATAGGTGATGCGCGGGCGGGCGTGCTCGGGAGGCTCACCGACCACCACCACGTCCGCGCGTGCGACTGCGTCCGTGGCGTAGACGACGCCGGCGTCGGCCTCTCCGCGCGCGACCCAGTCGAGCACTTGCCGCACATTGGCGCCGCGCACGAGCTTCGGGGCTACGGCGCCGAGAACTCCGAGCGCCGACAGGGCCTGCTCTGCGTAGGCGCCCGCGGGCACCGAAGGCGACAGGCCGAGCGCGATGCGCTTCACGCGCGGATCGCTGGCGAGCGTCGCCCACGACAGGCCCGAGAGCGAAGCGTCGGCGCGCCGAATGAGCACGAGCCGGTTGCTCGCGATCGTGCACGAGGGCTGCGCGAGGCGTGCTTCGATGAGGCGCGTTGCCGGAGCCTGCGCTGCGCTCGCGAACAGGTCGGCCGGCGCGCCGCGCTCGATCTGCGTCGCGAGATCGCCGCTGGCGCCCAGGCTCAGTCGTATCTGCGTCTCGGGGTGGGCCGCTTCATAGATTTGGGCGAGCGCTTCGATGGGCTCTTTCAGACTGACGGCCGCCGAGACGTGGACGACGCGTATCTTCGGCGACGCGCCCGAATGACACGCGACCGAGCCGGCGATGATCGCAGCGGCGGCGCGCGACAGCGTCATCGAGCGGCCTCTCCGTGCTCGCCGCTGCAGCGCGCGTCGACCCAGCCGACCCAGTACGCGCCGTCGGGGCCGTGCTCGCGCTTCCAGATGGGCACGCGGTGCTTGATGGCGTCGATGAGCCGTCGGCACGCGACGAACGCCTCTCCGCGATGCGCGGCGCTCGCAGCGCAGACCACTGCGGCGTCGCCCACCGAAAGCGCGCCGGTGCGATGCGCCACCGCGACGCGAACGCCGGGCATTTCGTTCTCGATTTCAGCGCCTATGCGCTTCATTTCGGCGATCGCCATCGGCGCATAAGCTTCGTACTCGAGCAGGGTCACGGCGCGCCCGTCGTTGTGGTCGCGCACCAGCCCGATGAACGCGTCGACCGCGCCGGCGCCGGCGTGAGTGACGCGGGCCATGACCGCGGCGGCGTCGATGGCGGAGCCCGTCAGATCGACCCACATGACTGTAGCCACCTAGCACGTTTGCGACGGCAGACTGCGGCCTCTCGCGCCCGATGGGCGTTAGCGGCCGAGGCGCCCGTGAGCGGGCAAACAGCCGCACGCGCCCCCGCTAGGGTGCGCGCGGCGCAGCCCAGTTCGGAGATCCGAATTGGCGCGCCGGCGCTGAGCCATACGCGCTCGCGAGCGATGAAACATGGCTCGTCGCGCACGCGGACGGATGCGCTTCACGCAGCGGCCGCAGGGGCGCCGGCGATCGCCTGCGGCTGGCCTGCATGCGCTGCTCGAACGCGTAGCGCCCGCGCGCGTCGCGCAGAAAGAGCTGACGAGGGCCAGGCAACATTTCCTCGGAGACCACGTCGTGTGCCCCGCGCGCGAGATGGCGGCTCGGGGCACTGTTTGTGCCTGAGCCTCGTGGCGCCTGCGGCTCGCGAGTCGTGCGACGGGCACCCCCTGGGTCGAGCCGAGCGGCATCCGATTGGATGATTTTGCCCGCGCTATAGCATCCCAGGCGCTGGCGTTCGCGCGCAGATGGTCAAGGGGAACTTCCGCATCGTCCACGAAGGCACCGAGCTTGCCGTGAAGCCGGCCGGCTTGTTGGTCGGTCGAGCCGAAGACGCGGACATCCGACTGTCGGGCGGCCTCGTGTCTCGGCGCCATGCCCGCGTGTTCGCCATGGGCGGCCGGCTTTGGGTCGAGGATCTCGGGAGTCTCAACGGCGTAGGCGTGAACGGCGTCAAAATATCGCAGAAGGCGGAGCTGTCGCACGGCGACGCGATCGCCGTCGGCCTGTCAGTCTTGACTGTCGCGCACGAGGCGTTCCTGGAGCGCGCCTCGCGCGTGCCGACGATCCCGCCGCCTCCCGGCGCTGACGGTGACTTTCTCCCCGACAACGGTGACGAGGAGGCCACCCGCCGTGCGTCGTTGGCGCCGCTCAGCGAGCGCGAGCGCGAAGTGCTCTCGCTCATCGTGCTTGGTCACACGCAGGCCGAAATCGCGCGCCGCCTGTCGATCAGCGTCAAGACTGTGGAGACGCACCGTGCGCACGTCGGCACAAAGCTCGGCTGCCGATCGCGCGCGGAGCTGGTCGCCTACGCAGTCGCCGCCGGCATCCTCAGGCCTTGCCGGGAATAACCCTGATCAGTAAATCCGGGGAAACCCCGATGGTCGCAGGTGCGCCGCACCGGCTACGGTCACCAACACGAGTCACGAAGCGCCAGTGTCGCTAACGCCTTCGGTGAGCGGCTGCGCCGTCCGTCGCCTCTGCGTCCGCCGCAGCGCTGCCCGTCGCCCCCGCGTCCGCCGTCAGCGTAGCCCAGCCTGCGCTGGCGCAGCCCCCGACGCCGAGCGCTTCACCGACGAAACCACCAGCGGCGACGACCGCGCCGCGCCTTGCCGTCGCGGCGCCTTCCCCGCAGGCCCCGACGGCGCCTCAGAAGCCCGCCGCAACTGCGCCACCGGCCGCCGCGTCGCCGCCGGCCCGCGCGTGGGATCCGAACAGCCCCCTGCCACCCCCATGAGCTCGCACAACATGCCGAAGTCCCGAACAGCCCCTACGAGGCCGATCCGAAGCCGGACGCGATGTTCATGCTCGCGCAGGCTCCGCGGCTGTCGGGAGACTGCGCGTCGGCCATCGGCTCCTACCAGGCGTTTCTGCGCACGCCGGGCCCGGCCTCGCCGTCTCCCGTCACTGTTCCGACGCGCGCCGACTTTCCCTGCCCCTGACGCAGCGCGTTTGCCGAGGTCCGCGAGGCGCGCGTCGCTGCGCGGGTCGGACGTCGACCCGACGCTGACCACACGCGAGTCTCGGGCAACGCGTCAGCTGCGGATCGACGGCTCAATGCACGCGCGTGATCTCGGCAATTGCGTGCTTCATCGCGCTCGGCGAAACACGAACAATCTTCGATTGCGGGTTGTCGATTTCGAGCACCAGCAGCACTGCAGAGCCGAAGGCCACTGCGCTCAGGAAATAGATCGCGGCTGTGGCCGGCGTAAGCGGAGCGAACAGGCCGCGGCTGAAGTAGACCAACGCCAGCCACGCAATCAGCGTGTACAAAAAGGCTCCCGGGACATTTTCGTCAGCCACTTTGTCGAGCGAAAAACGCGCCTGCGCCAGCCTGTCCATCAGGACAAGCGCGTCGCCGCGGGCGAGCTTCTGAACCTCGCTGCCTGTCGGAAGTTCGGCCACGGTTATCCATAGCGCCTCAAACAAGTTCGACACCTCGTCGCTGTTGGGCTTCGGCTCGCCAGGCTCGGGAAACACCTGCTTGTATCGCAACTGCACGAGCGCCTGGAGCTGCGCGCGCGCTGTGGGCCGGGAAGATACCGGACAGAAATATCCGGTTTAGTCGCACCCAGTTGACGCTGATTTGGGCAATCTGGCGTCCGCGCTCGGCGCGCGCATCCTTGGCAGTCGACACCATGAGCCCGAGCACGAGCGCGGCCAGCGTGCCGATGATCGAGATGGGCAGCGACGCGGCATCGCGAACGTCGCTTGTGAGATGTCCCGCGGGCAACACCCGCGCCACCTCCATTCCGATGAGCGCAGCGCAGATGAGCGACGCGGTCGTCGTTACGCCGATGATCAGGCTGAATTTGCGCATGCAGTGAGTCCTCGCTTGCAGCAACGTCGCCGGCGGATGCGGCGCGCGTCAGTCGCTTATGGGGGCAGGAATTGCAGCGTTCGATGATGCACGAGGCGCGCGCCGGGCGAAACAGCGGCGCACCGCGGACGCGAAATCCGAACACTGCGCGCCGCAAGGTTCAGCGGCAGAACCTGCGCCAAACGCCATGCGCCCAGCCGCGCGCTACAGGTTCGAGCATGGGTCCGGCTGCGGCGCCCGCCTACGTGAGTCTCGAGGACTGCTTCGAAGCCGAAGTCAGCGCCGCGGCCGAGGCTCCGAAACACGAGTGGTTCGACGGCGTCGTCTACGCGATGTCACGGGGGACGCCTGAACATGGCCGCCTCACGTCCCGCGCGACGATCGTCCTGGGCAATGCGCTGCCGGCCGATTGTCAGGTCTACTCGTCCGAAACGATGCTGTTTATCGAGCCGGCCGACCTCGCGCCCTGCGCAGACGTGACGGTCGTGTGCGGAATGACTGTGCGCATCCACGGCTGCTCGGTCGACGTCGACGCGATCTACGCGCGTTCGCAAGCGGCGCGCTGCAAATGCCGTCGCGTCGCCAGTCGTCGCGCGGCTTCGTCCACGTGCGGTGCGCGGCGTGTAGCGAGGACATGGCCGTCGCGTCCTCGCGCAAGTTGCGCGCGCGTCAATCGCGATCGGGATGGGCGTCGAGCAGGCCCTCGGCCAGCATCGTGAGCCCGGCGAAGTCTTCGATGGCGGCGCCAAGATGCGGCGTGGCGGTTGCCTCGGATTGACCCCCGTTTTTGAGCGCCTGCAAGATGTCGCGATCACGTGCGGCCAGCGCGCTCTCGTGCGCGGCGAGGGCCTCGAGCTTGCGGAGCGCGCTCGCGGTATCGGGCGTTTGCGGCGCGCCCGCCGTGTCGGGAGGCGTCAGGCCGCGCGTATACGCCCAGCTTCGGTTGAGCACGTAGCCGGCGAACGGCAAGTGCATCTCGCGGAGCTTGTCTTCGAGGAATCGGGCTTCGGTGCGCGCGGCGGGGTCGGGGCTGGTGACCACGAGGAAGCTCGCCGACTCGCCCGTGAGCAGGGCGCGGACGCTCTCGGCGTGCTCGCGCATGGCCGAAAACATGCCTGAAAAACCACCCAAAAACGCCCCGAGATCGCCCATGAAGCCTTCGCCGAAGATGCGATCGAAGACGCTGGTGACGAGCCCGCGCGCGCGGCTCCAGAAGAGCCCGCCGGCCCCGCCTCCGCCGTGCGGCAAAAATACGCCGATGATCTTCTCGTCGAGAAACAGCGCCAGCTTTCGCGGCGCTTCGAGGAACTCGAGCGCGTTGCGCGACGGCGGCGTGTCGAGCACCACGAGGTCGTAGTCGCCGCTCACATGAAACATGTGGAGCGCCTCCGCGGCGGTGTACTCCTGCATGCCGCCGATGAGGTCGCGCAGCGCGAGGTAGAGCTTGTTCGACAGGGCGCGATCGGCCCGCTCGGGCGAGTCGCTCATGCGGCGCACCATGCCCTCGAACACCACGCGCGGATCGAGCATCCACGCCGACAATTCGCCGCCGCCGGAGAGCAGCGCAGCGGGTACGCGCGCGGGCTTTGCCCCGCCGGCAGGGATGCTCATCGCCTCGGCGAGTCGGCGGGCCGGATCGATGGTGAGCACGAGCACACGTCGCCCTGTCATCGCGGCCGCGAGGCCGATCGCGGCAGCGGTGGTGGTCTTGCCTACGCCGCCCGCGCCGCAGCAGACGATGACGCGCTTGTTCCGCACCAGCTCACTGGTGAAAGGCTCGTCGGGCGAGCGCCTCACGCTGCACCCGCGAGCGCAGTGATCGCTGCAAAAACGCGGGCCTCGACTTGCGCCTCGTCGATGATTTCGGGCAAGATCATGGGCGGTCGGCCGAGCTCGCTCTCGATGCGCGCCAGCGACTCGCGGGCGCGATCGAGGCGGGGCAGGGTGCGCGCACCGAGCGTGCGCTGCGGGTCGAGGGCGAGCGCATCGACGACGGCGCGCTCGGCGGGTGAAAACGGATTGTGCGGCACGCGGTTGACCACGATGCCCGCCAGCGGAACATGGTGCGTCGCGATGCCGCGCGCGAGCTCGATGGCCTCGCTGGTCGGGAGGGTCTCGGGGAGGGTCACGAGCAGGGTGCCCGTTCGCAGCGGATCGCGCATCATCGCAAGTCCATCTTTCACCGCATCGTAAACGGGGCCCCGCGTGATGACCTTCAAGATCGCGCTCGGCACCTGGGCGAGGCCCAGCGCGTGGCCGGTTGCAGGCAGATCGATGACGAGCACGTCGAACTCGAACGAGCCGTCGGAGCGGGTGCGACGCAGCAGGTTGAGCATGCGGTAGAGCAGCCCCATTTCTGCGAGCGAGGGCGCGGCGAGCAGAAACCGCCGGATGGCGGCGCTCTTCATGGCGGCATCGGCGAGCATGCGCATGGGCAGGGCGTCGCGAAGAAAGTGAAGGTGCCCCGCGTGCGGCGTGAGCAGCGCCATCGAGAGGTTGTCGCTGACGCGCTGCGGATCGTCGGTCGCGTGCTTGACGCCGAGAAGGTCGGCCAGCGGGGTGGGCGAGTCGGTCTCGTAGGCGACCTCGGTGGCCAGCACGCGCTTGCCCGCGGCTGCGGCGGCCCGTGAAAATGCAGCCGCTACGGTCGTCTTGCCAACGCCGCCTTTGCCCGAGACGAGCACCGTGCGTTTGTCGAAAATATCCTTCAACCGATGGCTCCCGCTGAGGGCCGCGATGTTACTTCACCTGCGCTCGTTTCGCGCCGCGTTTGGGCGCGCGCGTCCAAATACCCGAGCGGCCGCCGCGTTTTTCCGCCAGCTCAACCTCGAAGCGCATCCCGCGATCGATGGCTTTGAGCATGTCGTAGAGCGTGAGCGCCGCCGCGCTCGCGGCCACGAGGGCTTCCATCTCGACGCCGGTTTTGTCGACCGCGCGCGCGGTGGCCGTGATCTCGACCGAGGCGCGCTTGACCTCGAGATCGACCGTTACGCTCGTGAGCGCGATGCCGTGACAGAGCGGGATCCACTCGGGGGTGCGCTTGGCAGCCTGAATGCCGGCGATGCGAGCGGTCGCGAGCACGTCGCCCTTGGGCGTGTCGCCAGCGCGGAGCCTGCGCGCCGTCGCCTCTCGCATCGTCAGCGTCGCAGTCGCGACCGCCTCGCGCGCGGTCACCTCTTTGTCGCCGACATCGACCATTCGCGCGGCGCCTTTTTCATCGAGGTGCGTGAGGGGTTTTTGGTTCATAGGCCGAGCTCCGAAAAAGCAATCAAGTTGAGCGGGTCGCCGCGGCGCAGCTGCGCCACGTCGGGTGGAATGAGCGCGAGGGCGTTGGCGCTCGCGAGGCCGAGCGCTGCGCCGCTGGCCTGATGGCGTACGAGCGTGACGTCGCCGCCGCCCACCACTGCCCGCGCGAACTCGAGGCGGCCCGGCGCGCGCGCGTGGTCGTGCGTGAGGGTGCCGCGCCACGGCTTCGGATGAGGCGCGCGATCGCCCTGCATTTTGCGTATCAGGGGCACTCCGAACAGCGCGAAGGTCACCATCGCGCTGGCGGGATTTCCTGGCAGTCCGAGCACGATCTTGCGTCCTGCGCGCCCGACGCAAATGGGCTTGCCCGGCTTGATCGCCACCTTCCAGAAGTCGAGCGTGGCGCCCGCGGCCTCGAGCGCAGGCCGCACCACGTCGTAGTCTCCGACGCTCACGCCGCCGATCGACACGAGCACGTCGCAGCTCTCGAGCGCGCTCGCGATCGCGGCGGTCACCTCTGCGAGCACGTCGCGTGCCCGCGGGAGAAGGATCGCCGTGCCCCCCGCGCGAGCGATCATCTCTGCGATGGCGACGCCGTTCGACTCTGGAATCGAGCCGTCCGGTCCGGCGCAGCCTGGATCGCGCAGCTCGTCGCCGGTGGCCAGCACCGCCACGCGGGGGCGCGTCGCGACGAGCAGATCGCGGCGGTCGAGAGTGGCCGCGAGCGACAGGTGCGCGGGCCCGAGGCGCGAGCCCCGCGGCGCCGCGATTTCCCCCGCGCGCAAGTCTTCGCCGCGCTTGCGGATGTGCTGACCGGGGCGGGCCGATCGCCCGAACGCGGCGACGCCCGATGTGACTTGTACGTCCTCCTGCATCACCACGGCGTCGGCGCCCTCGGGGAGCATCGCGCCTGTGAAAATGCGGCAGGTCGTGCGCGGCAGCATCGGCTGCGCGAGCGGCGCGCCGGTGCGGCTCTCTCCGGCGATCGGCAGCGACGCGGCGGCGTCTGCGAGGTCACTCGCGCGCACCGCGTAGCCGTCCATCGCGCTTGCGTCGAACGCGGGCCAGTCACGTCCCGCCACCAGATCTTCGGCGAGCACGCGGCCCCCGCACAGGGCCACCGCGACCCGCTCGTGGCTCGACGGCTCCGCCATGGCCAGCAGCGCCTGTTGCGCCTCTTCGAACGTCAGCATGGCTCGTTATACATCGGGCGGCGCCGGCAGCGCCTGCCGCGCGACAATTCGCCTACAGCTCGCCCCAGCCGAATGCGATGACCTCGCCGATCGACGATGCGCCGCACGCGAGCATCGCGAGGCGGTCGACGCCGAGCGCGTTTCCTGCGGCGGGCTCGAGCCGGCCAAGCGCCTCGATGAGCTTGTCGTCGATCGGATAGACCTCGGCGCCCCGTTCAGCGCGCGCGGCCTGATCGGCCACGAAGCGCGCGCGCTGCTCGATCGGGTCGACCAGCTCGCCGAACCCGTTGCACAGCTCGACGCCGGCGGCATAGAGCTCGAAGCGCTCGGCCACCCTGGGATCTCCGGGCTTTTTTCGCGCGAGCGACGCCATGCACGCGGGGTAATCGGTGAGAAAAACAGCGCTGCCGAGCGTCGCCAGCCCGGGCTCGACTTTCTCGATGAGCAGCCTGAAAAAAAGCTCCTCTTCGTGCTCTGCCATCGCCAGCGTCTCGCGCTCGTCGCGGCCCGCGAAGCGCTCGAAGGCCTCGAGCACGGTGACGCGCGGGAAGGGCGGAAGCGTCGTGATGGTGGCGCCTCCCGCGCGGATCGCGCCGCCGGTGACGCGCGCGACGAGCTGTTCGGTGTCGCGCATCACGTCCTCGACCGAAGCCCGTGCCCGGTACCACTCGAGCATTGAAAACTCGGGGTTGTGGAGGTGCCCCTCTTCGTCGCGGCGGTAGGCTTTGCAGAGCTGGTAGATGCGCGGAAAGCCGTCCGCGAGCAGGCGCTTCATTTGGTATTCGGGGCTGGTCGCGAGAAAGCGCCGACCGCGCGCGCCGAGGTCGACGCCGAACGCGTCGAGGTGCGCGTCCATTCCGGGTGACGGCACAACGGCGGGCGTCTCGACGCGCAGAAAGTCGCGCGACTCGAAGAACGACGCGATGGCGGCCACCACGCGCGCGCGCTCCGCGAGGCGCTTCATGTGGACGACAGCCCGCGCAGGAGCACGTCGGAGAGCTGCGTCGAGGCGCGCACGAGGCCGCCGCGATCGGCCTTGCCCAGCGCCCACGTGAGGGCCAGGCCGTCGAGCGCGCCGAAGATGGCGCGGGCGATCAGGTGCGGCGAGACGTCGGAGCGGAACTCGCCGCGGCGCTGGCCCTCGAGCACCACGTGCGCGATGACCTCGAGGTACGCCGAAAACTTGGGCGCGGCGTACTCTTTGAGCAATCGCGTCGATTGGCGCAGGATCACCGTCATGACCTCGGCCAGCTCGCGCTCGCTTTCGAGCAGGCCGAGCTGCAGCTCGATGATACGCCGCAGCCGGGCGCGCGCGGTCTTCAGCTTCGGCAGCTCGGCGCTCACGAACGCGATGAGGCGCTCGACGCGATCTTCGAAGAGCGACACGAGCAGGTGCTCTTTCGATGTAAAATACAAATAAATCGTGCCGTCGGCGACCCCGGCCGCTTTCGCGACGTCGCTCACGCGCGTGGCGTGAAAGCCGCTCCTGGCGAAGACTTTTACCGCGGCGTTCAAGATGCGTTCGCGCTTGTCGCTCCGCGCGCGCGGGGCCACGGGCGCGGCACCCTTCGCGCGCGTATTTTTTTTCAGCGGAGCATCAGCCATCGGGGCCGCCGCCATCAAAGGCCCGAGGCCCGGTCGACGCGCGGATCCCGGCGCACTACTGCCCGGCGAGCAGAAACATCCGCTCCGCGAAAGATGCGATTTCCCGGCCGATCCACGGCCCGAGCGCCACGAGCGTGGCGGTCACGGCGAGCAGGCGGGGCAAGTGCGCGAGCGTCGCGTCCTGCACCTGCGAGGCCGACTGAAGCGCGGCCACGATGAGACCGACCAGCGCCGCCACGGCCACGACTGGCAGCGAGAGCGCGACCATCAACAGGAGCGACGCCTGTGCGTGCTGCACGAGGGTCGCGGCGGGCATCGCTTCAGCCGCCGTCGGAGGGCGCGTCGGCGATGGCGTCGGCAGCGCTGGCCGCGTCAACACTGGCCGCGTCGGGTGCGACCGAAGCATCGGGGCCGGCGGCGTCGGGTGCGACCGAAGCATCGGCGGCGGACGTGTCGGCGGAGGAGTCGACCGCAGGCGGCGCCGCGTCGAAGGGAGCCTGCCCGTTGCGGATCTGACAAAGCGAAGACGACGCGCTCTGGCCCTTGGGCGGGCAGCAGAGGTCGGCGTTGGACTGACCCTGAAAATCAGAGGCCGGAGCGCACTCAAAGCCGTCGCTGCAGTCGTCGTTGCCGTTGAGGGTCGAGCAGCGCTCGCCCTCCGCCTGCTGGCTGCACCCGCCGAGGCCTGTGACGCTGCCGAGGGTCACGAGCGCCGTTACGGCCAGCCATTTTCCAATCGCGATTCGCATGAGGCCGCGAAAACCTACTCGATATGGCCGGCCGAAGGAGCCTTTTTTTTGGCCATCGCCGGGCGGCCGGTGTCAACTGGTGCCGATGCTCGTTATGGCCCCCGAGGCGCACCTGCCCGCGTCGGTCGTGGCCGCGTGGCACTCCTGCGCCGGGTTCTTCAAGGCGGGCGTGCAGTACAGCTCGGCCCACACGGGCGTGCCGGCCGTGGTCGTGGCGGCTGCGCTGCTCGTGCTGTCGTGGCGGCTTTTTAAAAGGGCGCTTCGGTTCGCGGTCGAGCTGGCGGCGGCGATCGCGCTCGTGCTCTTCGCCACGCAGATGGGCTGGATCACGTTCTGACGCGCGAGTAACGTCCCGCGGCTCTTCCAAGGAGAACGTGGCATGAAGCTCAGCGACTTGAAAATCATCGTGACCGGCGGCGCCGGCGGCATGGGACGTCACTTCGCGTTGCGACTCGCCGAGGCTGGCGCGCAGGTGGCCATCGGTGACGTAAACGAGGCGGGGCTCGCCGAGACGGTCGCCCTCGCGACCGGCCCGGGCAAAGTGCACGCAAAGACGCTCAACGTGGCCGACGAAGCCGAAGTCGGCGCGTTCGTGGCGTGGGCCAACGGCGCGATGGGCGGTCTCAACGGTCTCATCAACAACGCCGGAATTTTGCGCGACGGCCTGCTCGTTCGCAAAGACCGCGAGACCGGCGCCGTGAAAAAGCTCACCAAAGATCAGTGGGACGCCGTCATTGGCGTCAACCTCACGGGCGCGACGCTGATGGTGCGCGATGTCGTCGCCACCATGGTCGAGACCGGCCAGAAGCCCGGCGTCATCGTCAACATGTCGAGCGTCGCCCGTCACGGCAATCGTGGTCAGTCGAACTACGCGGCCGCGAAGTCGGCGCTCGCAGCCAACACCGTCACGTGGTGCCGCGAGTTTGCGCCCTTCGGCATTCGCGTGGGGGCGGTCGCTCCGGGCATGGTTGAGACCCCGATGACGCAGGGCATGAACCAAAAGGCGCGCGATGCGCTGGTCGCCGCCATTCCGGTGGCCCGCATCGGTCTGCCCGAAGATTTGTGGCTCGCGGTGAAGTTCGTGCTCGAGTGCGACTACTTCAACGGACGCACGATCGACGTCGACGGCGGCCTCACGATGTGAGGCTTCGTCAGGTGGGTGCAGTCTGCATGTATGCAGGCTGCATCTACTTGGCGATCTTGTAGACCCCGCCTTTTCCGATGTTTCCGGCCTCGGTCCAGTACGCCGCGACCGCGTCCGTGACGATGCGCTTCGGCGCATCGCGCAGAGGCGCGATCAAGGTCGGGGTGCACTGGGCGAGGGAGCACCGCTCGACGGTGCCGTCGACGTTGAGGCTCCCCTGCGTGACCCAGAACAGGTCTGCGCCGTCGCTGGTGATTCCGAACGGCACCGCCTGATTGAGCGCCACCGGGTTGCTCCCGCCGGCGCTCAGGTCGGTAAACGCCACGTTCGCGGGGTTGCCAAACTCGGTGAAGTAGACGCGCCCGCCAACCGGCGTCATGCCGTACGCTGGCTTGCCTCCAGCCTTGACGAGCTCGGTGACAGCCCCGCCCGACTTCGGCAATTTCACGATCGACCCGTCTTCAAAGCTCACGACGAGATCGGCGCCGACGACGAGCGGCGCGATCGGTTTGGCGGCAAACGTCGCGACGAGCACAGGGTCGCCGCCCACTTTGGGGACGCTCCACAGCGAGTTCGACGCGGCCGTGGTGACAAAGACGTTGGTGGCGTCGAGCGCCACATAAACGCCCGAATTTGGGAGCGTTCCAATTTTGGTTGGGGCGTTCGAGCACCCGGCGAGCGAGCACCGGTACACGCTGTCGACCGAGCACCAGAAGATATCGGCGCCGTCGGTCGCGAGATCCTGCGTGCCGAAAGTGGCGGTCCCGGACGCGAGCGTCGTGACGTTTGCGCCGGTTTTGTCGGCGCGTCCGATGCGCGGCGAGAACGGCTCCGACCAGAAGACGTGGGTTGCGTCGAGCGCGATTCCCCAAGCCTTGGTGTCGGGCACGATCGCGACGATCGCAGGCGCAGCGTCGGCGCTGGCGTCTTGCGCCACGGCGCTGTCGGTCGCAGCGGCCGCATCTGCCTGGCTTGCGTCGGTCACGGCCGCCGCGTCGCCGATGTTTGGATCGAGCGCAGGGTTGGGCAAATCGAGCAGCGCCCCGCACGCGAGGGTGACGCCCGCGGCGACGGCAGCGATCACAGCGAGCCTGCGCTGCTTCAAAACGCACCTCCGACCGACACGCCAAGGTTGGCGCCGGGCGCTCCGAGGCGCGCCTCGACAGCGGCGGGTTTGCCTGCGCCGCTCGGCGCCGTGAGCGCGAGGGCGAGGCCGCCGGCGGCGAGAACGCCGCCTCCAATCAGCGAAACGGTGGACAGCGCGCCCATGGCCTTCGCGCTGTTCACGAGGTCGATGCCAGTCTGGTTGCAGCGCTGGTAGTCGCCGGAGCAGTTCGCTGCGGCGTCGGTTTTTTTGCCGAGAGCGACCACGCCGATCACGCTGCCGACGCCGAGTCCGATGACTCCGGCGGCGCCCAGGACGAGGCCGACGGTTCGCTGCGTGGAGGTCGCCGGCCGCGGCGCGACAGCCACGCCAGTCGCGGTGGGCACGGCGAGGGAAGCCGCCGGCGCGTCGCTTTCGAGCAGCGGAACGGTAATCGTCTGCGCCTCGCCGGCGGCGGTGAGCCTGATCTTGGCCGTGAACGGCTTTCGCCCGATGGCGCGCGCGACAACGGTGTGCTCGCCTTCGTCGACGGGCAGGGCGGTTCCAAACATCGCTTCGTTCATCGGCTGCTCGTCACGCGTGACCTCGAGACCGGCTGTGGGCGAAGTGATCGCGACCGTAAGGTGGCAGAGCAGCGGCTCGAGCTCGGTGGCCTTGCGGCTCGCCTTCTCGGCCCAGTCGGGGTGCCGATCGCGGCTCGCGGCTGCTGCGTCGCGGTAGGTGACCCATGCGCTTGCCAGCTGCCTGTTGCGCTCGTAGCACGCGGCGAGGTTGAGCAGCGTGCCCGCTCCCGGGTCGAGTTTTTGGCTCCCCGCGAGCTTTTTGCAGGCCTCGGCGAGATCGCCCGCGGCCATCAGGCGCCGGCCTTCGGTGAACAGCGTCTCGGCGGCGGCCTTGTCGGCGGGGCTCTGCGCGTAACAAACCGGAGCGGCCAGCAGCGCGCTCGCCGCGACGCCGCACGCCAGGTAGCGGGTGTACAGTGCATGCATTTAGTTTCGCTCGCTCGGCAGATCGTCGGAGGTGGCCTTTAAGACTGGCTTGGGCTTGCCCGCGTCGATCGGCGCCAGCGGCGCAGTTGGCTTGGCTGCCGCCGCGGAAGCTGAAGTTGCAGGCGCGAAGCCAGGCGGAGGCGGGCGTTCGGAGTCGCCCGACGCGGCCACGGGCGGTGCGTTGATCGGCTCGCGCGCGGTGGGAAGCGGCGCGACCGTGGGCGGTGAGCCGCCGGGCGAGACCAGCGCTCCTGTGCTTGCAGCGTGCGGGGGCGTCGTCGTCACGTGTCGAAGCGCGACGAACGCGGCCGCAGCGACTGCCGCTGCAGCAACGCCGGCGAGCGCGACGTGGCGCCAATCGCGGGGCGCGCGCGCCGCCGAACCGCTCGGCGCGAACTCGGTTTTGTCCCACGCGACGTCGGTGCTCGAGCTCGCCGATGACAGCACGCGGACGCTCACGCGCTCGCGCAGGGGCGCGGTTGTCGCGGACGACATGGCTGCCCCCGAGGCCATGTGCGCGGCAGCCGCGGCGGCCTCGGGCGACGCGAAAGCGGACAGCGCCTGTGCGAGCGCCGCGACGCTCTCATAGCGGTCTTCGCGGCGCTTTTCGAGGCACTTGAGCACGACGCGCTCGAGCGCCTCGGGCACGTCGGCGCGCAGCGAGCGCAGCCCCATGGGCGCGTCTTGAATGACCATCACCGTCAGCTGCGTCACCGTGTCGGCCGGAAAAGGCACCCGGCCCGAGAGCAGCTCATAGAGCACCACGCCGAGCGCCCACACGTCGGACCGCGCGTCGACGTCGCGGCTGGAGCGAAGCTGCTCGGGAGACATGTAGTTCGGCGAGCCCATCACCGCCGAAGTGGAAGTGAGCGACAGCTCGTCGTGCCCGCCCGCCTTCGAGATGCCGAAATCGAGCACCTTCACGAGCGGCTTCGCGTTGACGCCCGTGGTGAGAAACAAGTTTTTCGGCTTGAGATCGCGGTGCACGATGCCGAGCGCGTGCGCCTCTGCAACCGCCTCGCAGGCTTGCAGCACGTAGTCGGCGGCCAAGGCGATCGGTAGCGCGCCATCGCGCACGAGCACCGCGTCGAGGTCGTCGCCCTCGAGGAACTCCATGACCATGAACGGTGCGCCGTCTTCGAGGCGACCGACGTCGGTCACCCGCGCGACGTGCTCGCTCTTGAGCTTTACTGCCGCCCGCGCCTCGCGCTCGAAGCGCGCGACGGCCTCGGCGTGCCGCGGGGAGGCGCCGAGCATGAGCTTGATCGCGACGCGGTGGCCGAGACCGAGGTGGGTGGCGCCCACGACGATGCCCATGCCGCCCTCGCCGAGCACGCTGTCGACGCGAAAGCGCCCCGCGATCACGTCGCCACGCTGCACGGGGAGTCGGCTGTCGCGCTCCGGATCAGTCATCGGTGAGCCCGAGCGTATCAGACATGCGCGTTTGACGGACGATCGCGTCGCTTACTTCAGGCCGGCGGCGAGCAGCTCTTTGTCGAGCTCTCCCGTGGCGGCCATTTCGCTCACGATGTCGCAGCCGCCGATGAACTTCCCCTTGATGTAAAGCTGCGGAATCGTGGGCCAGTTCGAAAAGGCCTTGATGCCGTCGCGCACGGCGGGATCGGCCAGCACGTTCACGGTCTCGAAGGTGACGCCTTCGCGCTTGAGGACATCGACGACCTTGGCCGAAAAGCCGCACTGCGGAAAGCTGCGCGTGCCCTTCATGAACAGGAGCACGGGCGTCTGCTCGACGAGGTCTTTGATGCGGGTGGTGGCGTCGCTCATGCTGTGTGCTCCTCGGGGGTCTTCGTGACGAGTGACAGTGCGTGAATGGGGCCCTTCATCTCTTCGTGCAGGGCGGCATAAACGAGCTGGTGGCGCTCGATGCGGCTCTTGCCGGCGAATTGCGGCGCGACGATGAGCGCCTTGAAGTGGTCGCTCGTGCCGGTCAGGTCTTCGACCTCGACGCGCGCGCCGGGCAGGGCGTCTTGCAACAGCGTGCGAACTTTGTCAGCGGCGATCATGGGGGCTTTAGTAGAACGTGCTCGCGCGCTGTCAAGCCGCGCCCATCAGGAACATGAGCAGGGCCTTCTGCACATGGAGCCGGTTTTCGGCTTGATCCCACACGCGCGAGCGCGCGCCCTCGATCACGGCGTCGGAGATCTCCTCGCCGCGGTGCGCCGGCAGGCAGTGCAGCACGATGGCGTGATCGGCGACCTCGGCGAGCATCGCGTCGTCCACCGTCCAACCGGCGAAGGCGGCGACGCGCTTCGCGTTTTCCTCTTCCTGACCCATGCTCGTCCACACGTCGGTGTTGACTACGTCAGCGCCCCGCGCGGCCGACCGCGCGTCGCCTCCAAAGCTTGCGCAGCCGATCGCGACTGCGCGGCGCATCTCTTCGGCCGGCGGAAGAAAGCCCTCGGGCGAGGCCACGCGAAGGTGGAATCCGAACAGCTCTGCGGCCTCGACAAAGCTGCGCGCCATGTTGCTCGAACCGTCGCCGATCCACGCGACCTGGAGGCCCTGCACGCTGCGACCGAGCGCCTCCTCGATGGTGAACATGTCGCAGAGGATTTGAATCGGGTGACCGTCGTCGCTCAGCGCGTTGACGACCGGCACGCTCGCCGCTTTCGCCATGCCGAGCAGGCGATCGGTGCCAAACGTGCGAAACACGATCGCGTCGCAGTAGCGCGACAGCACGCGCGCCGTGTCGGCGATCGGCTCGCCGCGGCCCAGCTGGCTGCCCTGCGTGGTGAGCACCACCGGGTGACCGCCGAGCTGGGCGACGCCGACCTCGAACGACACGCGCGTGCGCGTCGAGGCTTTTTCCATGACCACCGCGACGGCTTTGCCCGCGAGGGTTTGCAGCCGCGAGCCTTTCGCTTCGTCCTTGAGCGTGCTGGCGAGGGCCAGCACTTGACGTGCTTCGGCGAGCGAGAGGTCACGGAGCGAGAGAAAATCACGTTTGGTCATCACAGGGTCTCCTGAGCGATCGCGCGGGCGATCTGGTCGAGCGAAGGAACGGCTTCCGCGCGCGCAGCGAGCGCCGTCAGCTCGCTGCGGAGCGCCGCGATTTGGCGCGCGATCGACGCCGGCCCCGTGCCTCCGAGGCTCTCTTTCGCGGCTACGGCCCGCGCCGGGTCCAGCACCGCCAGCGCTTCCGCATCGAAGCCCGCGTGCGCTGCGCGAGCCTGCTCGAGGGTGAGCGCGCGCAGGGGCGTGCCGGCGTCGACCGCCTGCCGTACCAGCGCGCCGACGGCTTTGTAAGCCTCCCGAAAGGGCACGCCGCGCTGCACGAGCGCCTCGGCGAGATCGGTGGCCTGCGTGAAGCCGTCGGCAACCGACGCGAGGCCCCGCGCGCGGTCGAAGTGAACGTGCGGCAGCGAACGCGCGACCGCGTCGAGCGCGCCCAGCACGAGCGGCGGCGACGAAAGCAGCGCGCGACGGTCTTCCTGCTGGTCGCGGTTGTAGCCGCTCGCGAGGCCCTTCACGAGCATCAGCAGGTGCGTCACGTTGGCCACGGCGTGCGCCGATTTGCCGCGCACGAGCTCGAACACGTCGGGGTTTTTCTTCTGCGGCATCATGCTCGAACCGGCCGCGATCGAGCCGTCGAGCCGCACGATGGCAAACTCGCTGGTGGAGAAATCGACCAGATCGGTCGACATTTTGCCCAGCGCGAGCATCACGCGGGCCGACGCCCAGGTGAGGTCGAGCGCGAAATCGCGATCGCCGACGGTGTCGAGCGCGTTGTGGGTGATGCGCGGAAAGCCGAGCAGCCGGGCGGTGAGCGTGCGGTCGATCGGCAGCGACGATCCCGAGCAGGCCCCCGCCCCCAGCGCCAGCTCGTTGCATCGACCCAGCGCGAACGCCATCGTCTCGGCGGCGCGGGTGAGCTGCGCCGTCCACGCGCACAGGAGAAACGCGGCGCTGATCGGCTGCGCGCGCTGTCGATGCGTGTAGGCTGCAAGTAGCGTCGCCGTCTCGGCTTCGGCGCGCTCGACCATCGCGAGCCCGAGCGCCGTCGTGGCGCGCAGCATCGTCGCCGCGCGATCGCGCGCGAACAGGCGCAAGTCGAGCGCGACCTGATCGTTGCGCGATCGCGCAGTGTGAAGCCGGCCCGCGACGTCCGGCCCCACGGTGCGCGTGAGCAGCGCCTCGACCGCCATG
Organism: Myxococcales bacterium; assembly: GCA_947473045.1. Classification (GTDB taxonomy): domain Bacteria; phylum Myxococcota_A; class Polyangia; order Polyangiales; family Polyangiaceae; genus JANYHY01. The sequence goes on from CANJCO010000047.1 coordinate 27,907, forward strand.
TGCACGTCTTCTTCGCCGGTCATCGGAACCGTAGCGCCGGCGCTCGCGTCGAGCGCGAGCAGGGCGCCGCGAAGGCTGCGGGCGGCCTCGACCGGAATGATGCCCGTTTTGCCGAGCATCGTGGCGTGGGCGGCGCTGCCGAGCAGGTCCTCGCGCACGAACGCGGCGTCGTCGTCAATCGACGAAGACCACGTGATCAGCGCTTCAATCATGGCCCCGCCGGTGGCCTGCGTTCTCGCGATTCCGCTCATGGGTTTTGGCTTCTACCATCCTGCGATCAAATGCTGTAGAGCGGCCGCATGTCGCGCATTCACAAGTCGGTTCCCAGGCCCCCCGCTCGCATCGGCATCGCCTACTCGGGCGGCCTCGACACACGCACCGCGGTGGCCTGGCTGGCGGCGCAGGGCCTCGACGTCTACGCCTACACGGCCGATCTCGCGCAGCCCGACGAGGCGACGCCCGCCGACATTCCGCCGACTGCGCTCGCGCACGGCGCCCGCCGCGCCCGCCTCGTCGACTGCAAGGAAGACCTCGCCCATCAGGGCATCGTCGCCATTCAATGCGGCGCGTTTCATCTCTCAACGGGGGGGCGCCGCTACTTCAACACGACGCCGCTCGGCCGCGTGTCGACGACGACCGCCATCGTGCGCGCGATGCGCGAAGACGGCGTGGGGATCTTCTCCGACGGCTCCACGCACAAGGGCAACGACATTCAGCGCTTCTTTCGCTACGGCGTGCTCGTGCACCCGGGCCTCGAGATCTACAAGCCGTGGCTCGACACCCGGTTCGTCGGCGAGCTCGGCGGCCGCAAGGAGATGAGCGAGTACCTCGAGCGCATCGGAAAGCCCTATAAAATGGGCACCGAAAAGGCCTACTCGACCGACAGCAACTTGCTGGGCGCAACTCACGAGGCCAAAGACCTCGAGCACCTCGACAAGGGCATGACGACAGTCGAGCCGATCATGGGCGTGGCGTTCTGGAAGCGCGACGTGGTGATCGAGCCCGAGACCGTGACCGTCGCCTTCGAGCGCGGAAACCCGGTGGCCATCAACGGCGAGCGCTTCGAGTCGCGCTACGCGCTCATGCACGCCGCGAACGTGATCGGCGGACGCCACGGCCTCGGCATGAGCGACCAGATCGAAAATCGCGTGATCGAGGCCAAGAGCCGCGGCATCTACGAGGCGCCCGGCATGGCGCTGCTGCACGTGACCTACGAGCGGCTGCTGTCGTCGATTCACAACGAGGCCACGACCGATCTCTACGCCACGCTCGGCCGCAAGCTCGGGCGGCTGCTCTACGAGGGCAAGTGGTTCGATCCCGAGGCCCTGCTGCTCAAAGACAGCCTCGTGCGCTGGGTGGCTTCGGCCATCACAGGCGAAGTCACGCTCGAGCTTCGTCGCGGCGAAGACTATTCCATCCTCGCCACGCGCGCGCCGCACATGGCCTACGATCCCGACAAGCTCTCGATGGAGCGCTCGGCCACTGCGTTCACCCCCGAGGACCGCATCGGCGCGCTCGAGATGCAGGGCCTCAGCGTGACCGACAACCGGGCGCTGCTCATTCACATGCTGAGCGACGCCGCGGCGCTGCCGAACGAAGAACTCGCAGGGTTGCTCGGCCCGAAGGAGTGAGCCGCGCCTCGAACAAGCTGGTTCGAGTCGCGCCAAAACGGAGCAAGCTCTTGCGGACGTCAAGTTCGGGCCGGGCGCTTCGTCTCCGCGCGCATGCGTTCGCCGCGTTCGCTGCGGTCGGCGTCGTGAGGCTCGCTGAGCGCGATGCCCTGGCGCAGGCGTGTTGTTCGGGGGCGGCGACCCTCGCTCCCGGGCGGCTCGGACCCGCCGAGTTTGCCCTTGTGGGGGTGCAGGCAAAAGCGGGCTGGGTCCACGGCGCCTATGGCAATCGCGGCGCTTACGCAGGCTCCGGGTCCGGTGCGCACGAGGCCGATCTCGAGCAGTCGGTCGTCGGGACCGTGAGGGTGGCGCGGCGGGGGCAGCTGTCGCTCCTCGTGCCCTTCGCCGAGACGTGGCGCACGACGCCTGCGACAGGCAGCGAGGTCGGCGCGGGGCTCGGCGATCTCGCCCTGTCGGGCCGCTACGACTTTATTCTCGCGGGCACGCGCGCGGCGCCCGGAGTGGCGCTGCTCGCCGGCGTCACCGCTCCGACCGGTCGATCCGCCGACACCTCGACCCGGCCGCTCGCGACCGACGCCACGGGCACGAGCGTGTGGCAGGCGGCCATGGGTCTGGCGATCGAGCAGTCGTTCGGTCCGTGGCTTCCGGCCATCGCCGTCACAGGCGCCCTTCGCGCGCCGCGCATGCTCGGCGCGATCGACAGCCAGCTCGGACCGCAGGTCAGCGCGGCCGCGTCGCTTGGATATGCGTTCTTCGGCGCCGGAGCCGTGGGTGCTTCACTGGCGTACTCCTGGGAGGCCGACGCCTCGGCGAACGCAGTCCCGGTGTCGTGGTCGGGGCGACAGCTTCTGCGCGGCAGCGTCTCGGGCATGCGCGCGCTCGGCGAGACGTGGCGCCTTCAGGGCACCTTTTATGGCGATCTCCCAGTCGACCACCTCGGGCAGAACTATCACGCGTCGATCGGCCTCACCCTCGGCGTGATGCGCTCGTTTCTCTGATCGCGCGGGAGACTGCGGTCTGCAAGCGCGACGCAGCAGTGCGATTGCCGACCCGTCTCGCGATTGCCGGGCTAACGTCCCCGCTGCGAACTGCCCGCGGCCTGGTCGCGACAACCGGCGGCGCGGGAGCAACCATGGGCGTAGCAGCATTGATCACGGGCGCATCGGCCGGACTCGGACTCGAATTCGCGAAGCGCTTCGCGGCCGACAAGATCGACGTCGTGCTGGTCGCGCGGCGCAAGGACCGGCTCGACGCCCTCGCCGCGGAGCTCGTCGCCGCGCATGGCATCAAGGCGCACGTGATCGCTGCCGATCTCATGGAGCCCGCGGGCGCGCGCCAGCTGGTCGCGGACGTGAACGCCCTCGGCGTCGACATCGGCTGGCTCGTCAACAACGCCGGCTTTGGCACTGCCGGCGCGTTTCATGAGCTCGACGCCGCAAAAGAGGCTGCCGAAGTGCAGCTCAACTGCGTCGCCCTCATCGAGCTGACGCGCGCGTTTGTTCCGGGCATGATCGCCCGCAAAAAAGGCCGAATCCTCAACATCGGATCGACGGCCGGGTTTCAACCTGGTCCCTTCATGGCCACCTACTACGCGACCAAGGCGTTCGTGAACTCGTTCACCGAGGCGCTCGCGTACGAGCTGCGCGGCACCGGGGTGACAGCGACGGTCAGCTGCCCTGGGGCGACGGCCACCGAGTTCGCCGCGGTCGCCGGCACCGACAAATCCAAGCTCTTCGCGGGCACCGTCGCGACCGCCGATGAGGTCGCCGGCGAGGCCTACGACGCGATGAACGAGGGCCGAGCGATGATCGTCCACGGCCTTCAGAACAAGCTCACGGCCTTCGCCTCAGGCGTCACGCCGCGGGCGCTCGTGCTGTCGATGGTTGCGGACATGAACCGCCGCGCCTGAGCGGCCCCTCGGCCAGAAATTCGGAGGTCCGAATTTTCACGCGCGACGCAAGTCGCAGGTGCGGCGATGGCCTCGTTCAAGGTGCGGAGGACGCGACCGTCGGGGTTGCCGCGGTTGCCGACGCGGCGTCGCCGGCGACGATCGCCGCACGACGCTCAGGCCGCGTGAACGGGCGCTCCCAGGGGCGCAGGTACAGGATGAGCGCGGCGAACATCACCATGCCGAAGCTGAAGAGCCCGTGGATGAGCACGATCCCCGCGTGCAGGCCGAATCCGCCGACGAGAAGGAACGGCCAAAAGCGTTTCGGCATGAAGAGCGCCGCGCTCAGCAGGTACTCCAGAGCGATGACGCCCCACGTGAGCATGGCGACGAACGCGCCGTTCTTGAGCGACCACGAGACGACGGGCGAGAGCCAGTGCGGGGCGCCGAACGTCGGGTGAAGCAGCCAGTAGTAGAGCACCGTCCCGTCCTTCCACTCTTCGACGCCGAGCTTGCCGACGGCGGCGTGGAAATAGACGACCGCGACTTGAAGCTGAATGAGCAAGCGCGCTGTGACGGCGACGAGCTTCGCGGCGTCGGAGCCCAACGAGTCGCTTCGCGTGGGCGCCGGCTGCCAGTGCCACTTGCGAGGGTCGGTGAGCGCGATGGGAATCATCAGCAGCGCGAGGTTGGCGGTGAGCTGATCGCCGCCTTCGATGAGCGTCGCGTTGTCGCTGATGCTGAGCGCAATCCACCAATGCGGGATGGCTGTCCATCGCGGGCGAAAACCGGTCGCGACGACGAGCAAGATACCGATCGCCAGCCATCGCGCGAAGCCCATGTGGTCCTGCGCCTGGCAGAACAGGCCCATGCGTTGGGCGCCCAGCACGCACGACGGGTGCACGCCGGATCCCCCCGCTATGGGATGAAACAGCGCGGCCAGCGGCGTCGACAGCAGCGTCATGGCCGACGACAGGGCGAGGATCGAGCGCGCAGTGCCGTAGATGTTCGTCCACGGTGACGCGTTTTGAATGGTGCGCTGGGCGCGCCTGCCGAGAGCTACAAGCATGATACCGACACCCTAACTACGCGCGAAGGCATGGTGACGTGTTTGACGGCCCGCGCCCAGGCCCAGGGAACAGGCTTCTGCAGAACGATCCCAACCGATCCACACAGGGTGGGCAGCGGGCTCGTGTTTTCAATCGGGATCTCCCCGGTCGCGTCGCGGAGGCACTCAACCGGCTCGCGATCACAATCTTGATAGGAGGCCACCGGAATCGACGGGGCGAGATTGCCGAATTCGACGCCCTGCGCCCGACTGGCTCGGTTCCAGCCGAAAAAATGGGAGGGGTCGGCGTTGGGGGCTTGCGAGACCGATCGCCACTGGCCGCCGTCGTTGGGCTGGAAGAAGAACGCGACCTCCTCGCGCGGATCGCGGGTGAAGAACTTCCACCCCTGCGGCATCCACAGAATGGCATTTACCTGTTTGGCAAACGGAAGCTCGAGCGCAGTCGTGCCCATACCACTGGACCCTGCGTAGGCACACAGCACCATGGCTCCCGAAAAGAGGGCCACCTGGAGCAGCCCGAGCGCGCGGAGGCGTTTGTCGGCAGTGGCCCTGTTTTCGTTGGAGTCGGTCATGATGAGCTCTCGCGGGTGGACTGCCTGAGTTACTTGAGGATGCTCGGGTTGAGGCGACCCGCGACGCTGAGCACGAACTGATCGTTCTGCAGGCCACCATCGGAGCCTCCGGCCTTGCCGAAGAATGCAAACACGACGGCGACCGCGACCGCGACGATTTCGACCGCCACGGCGACGTCGAGGTACTTCCACCAGCCGCCGGCCGGATTGATTTGCCCGGTCGCCTTCTTCGACGAAACCGCGGCCATCGAAGCCGCCTCATCCATCGCCTTCGCCACCGAAGCGAGGTTGCCGCTCTGCATCGCCGTGGCGAAGCGCGTGAAGAAGGTTGAGTCGATGGCGGCGATGGCGGCGATCGCGGCCGTCTGAGCGCTCGCGACCTGTTCAGCCGTCGGCCGTACCTTCGTCTCGGCGTAGCTCGCGGTATTCGTCGCGGAGACGGTCGTGGCGACTTCGCTCATCGTCGAAGCGGCTTCGGTGAAACCCTTGGCTGCGAAGCTGCTCGACGCTGTCTTGAGGCTGGAGACGATCTGCTCTTTCGTGACGCCCGGCATCGTCCCGGTGCGAACGAGCTCGGGATAAATCGCAGTGGCGGCGGGCCCGGTGCCGAAGATGAGGCCGGCGAACAGCGTCTGCCCGTCCCACTTGCCCGGTGCCGGCAGCGGGGCGAGCGCGGCGGACGCCGACTGGCTGTCGTCGCTGCTGGCGACGTCGCTGCCGTCAGCGACGACGCAGCCGGTGAGGGTGGAGGTGTAGGCGGCGAGAACGATGGCGCTGATGGTGCTGTAGAAGGTACGCATGGTCGGACTCCTGAGGTGGCGGCAGTGGGTTTGGCGGGGCGCACCACGCTGGTGGCCGCTCGCTCGTACTGACGACCTTTGCGAGGCGCGTGCCACGGTCGCGTTTGCGCGAATACGGCCCGATTTGCCGCGTTTTTCGCCTTTGCGAGCGTGGGGGCTCCGGGCTGTTGCACCTGTTGCACCTGTTGCACCTGTTGCGGGTGCAACGCCGTGGGTGTTGCAGGTGGAGGCGCTTCGCGCGGCGCTGCGTGGCAGCGACGGCCCGCTATGAGCGAAAGTCGTCGGGACCGACGCCGTAGCGCTTCATCCAACGTTGAATCTGCATGCGCGCCTTGCCCATCGCGCGCGCGACCTCGCTGACGTTGCCGCGGTGCGCACGCAGCTGGGCCACCAGCTCGTCGCGAAGGGGATCGACCGCGCTCGGGTCGATGGGGCGCGAGGGCGGCTCGCTCGGCGACGACAGCGGCGCTGCGTCGACGACCGAGGCCGGGAGGTGGTGCGCGTCGATGACGCCGCCTTCGGCGAGCACGATCGCGAGACTGATGCACTGCTCGAGCTCGCGCACGTTGAGGGGCCACCGATGCCGCAGCAGCGCGCGGCCCGCGCCGGGCGTGAAGCACGCGCCATCGTGACCCGGGGAGCGCTGGCGCCGCAGCAGGTCGGCGATGAGAACGCCGAGGTCTTCGCGGCGCTCGACCAGCGGGGGCAGGTGATGGACGAAGCCCGCGAGGCGCGCGTAAAGGTCGCTTCGGAACCCGCCCGTCGCTTGCAACGCCACGACGTCGCAGTGGGTCGCAGACACCACGCGGATGTCGACCTCGACGCTTCGGCTGCTCCCGACGGGCGTGACCTCGCGCTCTTGAAGCACGCGCAGCAACGCAGGCTGAGAGGCGAGCGGCATGTCGCCGATTTCGTCGAGAAACAGAGTGCCGAGGTGCGCCGATCGGACGAAGCCGACCTCGTCGCGCACGGCCCCCGAGAACGCGCCCCGCATGTGTCCGAAGAGCTGCCCCTCGACGAGCGCGGCGGGCAGGGCGCCGCAGTTGACCGGCACGAGCGCGCCGCTCCGCCCGGCGAGCGCGTGAATGGCTTGCGCGAGCACCTCCTTGCCGGTGCCTGTTTCACCGAGCAGCGTCACCGGTACGGCCGATGGCGCGATGCGCGCGAGGGCGGCCAGGTCCTTCGCGTAGCCGGGCAGCAGCGTGAACATGCCGCGCGGAGCCTTCGCGTGCTCGCTGTCGACGTCGGCGGGCGTCTGCCACGGAGTGGGCACCTGGGCGCGGAACACGAACAGGGTGTGCCCGAGCTCGAGGATGTCGCCGTCTTCGAGGCGCCGCTCGCGAATGACCTCTCCGTTGACCAGCGAGCCGTTCTTGGACCCGTCATCGCGCAGCACGTAACCTGAGCCGCTGCGCTCGATGCGCGCGTGTCGCGACGACATGTGCCGATCGGGCACGCGCACCTCGAGCTGTCGACCGGTCGCGTTTCGGCTGCGTCGCGCAGAGCGCTCGCGGCCTCGCCCGATGGTGACTTCGTCGACGTCCGACAGGCAGAAGCGCGCGCCGCCGCCGCTCAGCCGCGCGCACTCGAGCACCAAAAACAGCTGCGCGCGGTGCTCCTCCCGACCTTCGAGCTTCTGCATCACGTTGGCAACGGCGCCGGTGAGCGTCGGATCGGTCGGCGCGGCGAGGTCGGCAGGAAGCACGGGGCCCGCGTGCGCGATCGCCCGGCGGGGATCCTCGCCAGCGCGCGTAGCGCCCGGCCGCTCGCTCGAGCTGCCGCTCATCGGATGCCGCGCGCGGGGCCGCAGGTGGTGAGGGAGCTGGCGCACGGGACGACCCGACCAACGAACTGTGCGCGGCTGCTACGGCTGTGCAAGACCAGAACCTCAATCGCTCGACCTGCTGGCGAGCCTCGCCATTATGCCGCAATCGCGTAGCCGGGGGCCGTCAATTCGCCCGCGGCGCCGCACACGCGGACGGTAAGCGTGCATCCCCGGGCTGGCGACTGCCACGCGCGCGCCGCGCTTGCTGGCAACGCGGCCGTACGCGTGCGACCCTCGCGCGCGGAGGCGGCGTCATGGGAAGCATCGGCATAAGCGAAATGCTCGTCGTCGCCGCGGCGCTGGGCGTGCCGCTGCTGATCGGCGTGGGCGCTGCCCTGATAGCACTCGCGACCGCGCGATCCGCGGGGTTCACGACCTGCGGAGCCTGCAACCAGCGCATCTCACGCCGCGCCCCCGCGTGTCCCATGTGCGGAGCGCCGCGATTGGGAGGTTAGGGACGTTGATGGGGATATCGACCTCGACGCGGAGGCCGCCTGCGGATTGCCGATGACGGTTACCGTGGCGAAGGGCGACGTCACGATGCGGTGCCGAGCGGGCGCTTTCCGTGCTTTGGGCGAATGTTTTCGTTACGTGCCTATCGAAGCGCGCGCCCCAACGGTGCTCGCGGCCATGATGCCGCGCGCCGAACACCTGCACAAAAAAGAACCGAGCTGTGCCGCGACCAAGAGGGGCACCGATCGAGGACGCGCAGCGATTTGAATTTCGAAGCCGTGCTCAATCCGCGGCGCAGTATTGTTCGGGCGTGCGAAGGTCCGTCGCCCGGATCGTCACGTCGACGTTGACCCCCGCGAACGCCGGACCGTTGAGGTGCACCACGACGTGTCGCACGAAGTCGTCGCCAGCAGCGGAAGGAAGAGGCGCTGCACCCCCGACAGCCTGGAGGAGCTCCAGCGTCGCGCTGACAGGGCCGCTAGAAACACCCTCGCTGACGGTCACCGTCACGGCGGACGATGCATCCAGCGTGCGGGGATCGGGCAGCTGGACTGAAAGGGTGTACGACGGCGCGGAGCGAGGGTCAGCTACGTTCGGCGCGCCGCACCAAACGGAAACGCTCGTTCGACCGCTGCCGTTGCCAACGGCTCCACCAACATCAGCAACACAGCTTTTCCCCGAGGCGGTTCCCGTTGCGATGCCCTTGACGCTGTTCTGACCTGTCAAGGTGCAAGGTGCTGGACGGCACCCAATGAGGTGCAAGGCGAACGCGAGAGGAAGAAAGCGGCAAGGACCACGAAGGAGCAACTGGACCATGACTCGCGCATCTCCACGAAATATGCCATTCGCACATTTCGTGGGGCGTTCAGTGCTGCGGGGGAGCGCTGTATGGCAGCGGTGTCGTGGCGCGAGAGAACGACCGCACTTTTTGCATTTAGGCTCGCGCCGCGCGGCTTCGGCGGAGCCGCCGTTCATCAAGGGGGAATGCAACTCTGGGAGACGTGCATCCGTTGGATTAGCGCCCCTCAACCCCCATCGACGCGCGCGATGGAATCCGAGCGAACGCAACGGGATCGACACAGATCGCCGACTGTAAGCAAAGCGGGTCAATGGTCGTTCCGAGCGTGGACCATGCGTGCTCTCTGATGGGGTTCGTGACCAAGGTCGACGACCGGCCAGCTCAGGGCGACGGGGACCATCGACCGCGTCTTGTTGGCCCGGTCGCGCGGCTGGACCGCGCCCCATCGCCGATTGGCAGCTGCTATCCTCCCGCGCATGGCGCGCATCGTATTGGCCAAGTGCCCGCAGTGTGGGGCCGGGCTGCCGGTCGCGGCGCACGACGACCTCGTGACCTGCCGCTTCTGCAACCACGTTTCGGTCATCGAGCGCGAGCCGCGGAGGATGGCGACTGCGCTGCAGCAGCACCCGGAGTGGGCGCAGTTCCAGCGCATCAAGGTCTCCGCGCGCCCGCCCGGTTGGGTCATCGCAGCGCTGGTCCTTTCGGTCGTCGTTCTGCCGCTGGTCGCGGTCATCGCGGTCGCTGTCCATGGAGCGACGAATCCTGTGAAGATCGATGGGTTCAACGCGGCTGCCGGCGTCGTCCCCGGGGCGTCGACCATGGACCTGCGGGGCGAGGCGCTCGTGGGAGATCACCTCGACCGCGTCGAGCTCGGCGACTTGCTCAAGCAGACGCAAGCGATCGCGCTGGCGCGTCAACCCAACGCGAAGCTCACGTCGCTGGTGGGTACGGAGACCCGCGCTGGGCTGGTTGACGCCACGCGAGCGAACGCGGCGACAGTGATGTTCGAGTACAAGTTTGCCGACGCGTCCAAGCCTGCGGGCAAGGACGTCGTACAAGGCAGGCTGCTGCTGGTCGTCGGCAGTGGACGCGTGCTTACCATCGAACAACCCTCGTATTCCGCGACGAGCGAGGTGCTCGAAGCTCCGAAGTGTGCGTCGACCAGTGCGTGGGCTTCCGCGGTGCAAAGCGGCGTGCCCTCGGACGCAGTAGCGAAGTTCCTCTTGTACGACCAAGCTTGGAGCATTCGCGTGGAGGGACACGACGAGTACCGTCGCGAGATCGACGCGCAAACCTGCAAAGTCGTCAAGAGCTGGGGCCCCACGACCGACGAGGCGCCGCGACGCAAGAGGTGACGACGCGCCGAATCGCGGGCGAGCGCTACCGCCGCACCTTCCTGCAGGGCGATCCGGCCGACGCGCGAATCATGGGGTTCGCGCCGCGGGAGGGCGCTGCCGCGCGGGCCTCCGCCGCGCCTGTGGTGTGCGGGCAGGGGCGCGGGCGGTGTTCAGGCGTGTGAACACCGGTGTTCAGACGTGTGAACACCGGTGTTCAGACGTCTGAACGCGAGGGAAGCGGCTACGTCCCGTCCAGGTGAGCCCGGCCCACGGTCAGCGGACCTCGGGGCGTAAGGCGCCTGACGCGGCGGCAGCGCTGTTGGCGCAGGCGCGACCAGGCGGCCTCATCGGTCACCCGTGGCACCTCCGACGGCCCGGTAACCAGCAGCCGCGCCAGCGCGGGGCCGACCCCGGGCCACGCGGCGACGCGCGCGAAAACAAGGAGGTCGCGCCGTGACGCGCTCGATGGCGTGGGCGTGACCGATCGCTGGCGCTCGCAGCTCACCCCTGCGCCGGGCCAGGTGATCGCTTGAGCATCCGGTCGTAGAGCACGACCGTGGCGGCCATCGCCACGTTGAGCGGGTAGGCGCCCGGAAGGATGACCGTGTCGTGCTGGCGCATGATCGACGACGGCAGCGCGCCGTCCTCGGGCCCGAGCAAGTACACGGCCTGGTCGGGGTGCTGATAGGCGCGCACGTCGACTGCGGCGGCCGCGAGCTCGACGCAGACGAGGCGCGCGTTGACCGGAATGGAGGCGACGAGCAGCGCGAGGGTGTCGAAGTGAAAGAGGGGAATCGACAGCTCCGAGCCGACCGAGCTCGCCTCGCCGGGATTTCGTCGCCCCACGCTGAACACGAAGTCGGCACCAAACACCCGCGCTGTGCGCACGAGCACCCCAAAGTTGTAGGTGCGCTTGCCGCTGTAAATCCCGATGCCCACGTAGCCACGTTCACCGGTCATCACAGCGCCCGTCACTACCACCGATGCGCGCGCGGCGCGGCGCTCGCTCGAAATGGCACCGTGACTCCGCGAAAGTCGCGCACGGAGCCGCCGTGACGGCCCACCTCGGCCTCAGTCGACGACGTGCTCGCGGGCCGAATCGGCAACGCGTCGGCAACGCGTCGCCGCGGTCGCCGCGAATTGGCCCGAGGACGGCCCCGCGCTGGCCCGGCCACCCTCCCAACTCGCGATCTGCGTGAATTCAGCCACATCGCCCATGGCACGCGCCCTGCTCAGTCTCCGAGCGCCATGCCGAGTCTCGAACACGATGCGCTCATCGAGCTGATCCGCAGCGATCCGTC
>CANJCO010000048.1 GCA_947473045.1 Myxococcales bacterium
TGCAGTTCGTCGTGCCGCCCACGCACGCGAGCGCGCACACGCTGTTCGAGCAAACTTGACCGTTCGCGCAAGCGTTGCCGCAGCTGCCGCAGTTCGCAGGATCGTTCTTCGTGTTGAGGCACGACCCGCTGCAGTTCGTTGTGCCGCCCACGCACGCGAGCGCGCACACGCTGTTCGAGCAAACCTGGCCGTTGGGGCAGACCGTGTTGCAGCCGCCGCAGTTCGACGGGTCGTTCTTCGTGTTCACGCACGCGCCGCTGCAGTTCGTTGTGCCGCCCACGCACGCGAGCGCGCACACGCTGTTCGAGCAAACTTGACCGTTCGCGCAAGCGTTGCCGCAGCTGCCGCAGTTCGCAGGATCGTTCTTCGTGTTGAGGCAGACGTTGCCGCATTTGGTCGTGCCGCCCACGCAGGAAAGGCCGCACACGCCGGCCTGACAAACCTGACCGTTGGCGCACGCGTTCGCGCAAGCGCCGCAGTGGTTTGGGTCAACTTTGAGATCGTAGCAAACGCCGCTGCAGATCGTCGTGCCGCCGACGCACGCGAGGCCGCAGGCGCTGTTCGAGCACACCTGACCGTTGGCGCACGCGTTCGCGCAGGAGCCGCAGTTGCCCGGGTCGTTCTTCGTGTTCACGCAAGCGCCGTTGCACTTGGTCGAGCCGCCGTTGCAGCTGAGCACGCAGGCGCCCGACTGACACACGAGGCCCGCGCCGCACACGTTGCCGCACGCCCCGCAGTTGCTGTTGTCGGCGCCGGTGCTCGCGCAGTACGACGCCCCGCCGTCGGGGGAGCACTTGGTCTGCGAGTTTCCGCAGGTGCCGGTGCACACGCCCGCCGCGCACACCAGACCGGCCCCGCACGTCTTGCCGCACCCGCCGCAGTTGCCGTTGTCGGTCTGAGTATTGGCGCAGTAGGGAGCGCCGCCGTCGGTCGAGCACTTCGTCTGGCCCTGCACGCACGTCGACGCGCACGCACCCGCAGAGCAGACCTCACCGGCCGCGCACGTCTTTCCGCAGGCGCCGCAGTTCGCGTTGTCGCTCTGGGTGGTCACGCAATAGGACGCGCCCGCATCGCCCCCGCCGCACTTGGTCTGGTTTTGCGCGCAGGTGCTGAAACAGCCGCCGTTGATGCACACGTCGCCGCTGGTGCACGCCTTGCCGCAGCCGCCGCAGTTGGCCGGGTCGGTCTTTACGGTGACGCAGAGCGCTCCGCACTGGGTCGTGCCGCCGCCGCAGCTCGTGCCGCATTTGCCTTCCGAGCAGACCTCGCCGACCTTGCAGGCTGCGCCGCACGCGCCGCAGTTGTCGGGGTCTTTCGCGACGTCGACGCAGCCGCTCTCGCCGCACGACGTCTGGCTGCCGTTGCAAACCTGGGCGACTCCGCCGGTCTCGAGGCCACACGCGGGCATGACGCTCACGACGAACGCGAGCACAAGTGAGCCAAACGATAGAGCCGCGAAGGCTCGCTTCAGCAACGTCATCCGCAGCCTCCCGGAAAGCTCAAGGCTATCACTACGCCCGGCGGGGCGAAAGTTCAGCGAGCCGCCGCGCGCGTCACGCGGTCGCGGACGCCAGCCGCTCGAGCACCGCCATTCGCACGCTCACGCCATAGGCGACCTGATCGAGGATCACGCTGCGGGGGCCGTCTGCGACTTCGCTCGCGAGCTCGACGCCGCGGTTCATGGGGCCGGGATGCATGACGATGGCGTCGGGGTGCGCGGCGCGGAGGTTGTGCGCGTTCACGCCGAAAAAGCGGCTGTAGTCGCGCAAGCTGGGGATGTAGCCGCCGTTCATGCGCTCCTGCTGCAAGCGAAGCACCATGACGACCTCGGCGCCGGCGAGCGCGGGCTCGACGCGATCGAACGCGGTGACGCCGAGGGCTTCGACGCCGCGCGGAAGCAGGCTTCGAGGCGCCGCCACGCGCACGTTCGCCCCCTGCTTGACGAGCGCAAAGATGTTCGAGCGCGCGACGCGGCTGTGCAGGATGTCACCCACGATGGTGATCGTGAGGCCCTCGACGCGGCCCTTGTGCCGACGAATGGTGCCGCTGTCGAGCAGGGCCTGCGTCGGATGCTCGTGCTGACCGTCGCCGGCGTTGACGACGCGCGCGCGAACATGCGGCGCGATCATATTCGCGGCGCCCGACGAACCGTGGCGCAGCACGATCACGGCGGGCCGCATGGCATCGAGGTTCCTGGCGGTGTCGAGGAGCGTCTCGCCCTTCTTCGCCGACGAAAATGACTCGCTCACGTTCACGACGTCCGCCGACAGGCGCTTGGCCGCGATTTCGAAGGACGTGCGGGTGCGCGTCGACGGCTCCATAAAAAGGTTCACTACCGTCTCGCCGTTCATCGACGCGGTCTTCTTGTTGCCCGAAGCGTACAGAGCGTCGGCGCGATCGAGGATGGCGACCAACTGCGCGAGCGGCAGCGCTTCAACGCCGAGCAGTCCCAGTAGCGGCCCGCTCACGAGGCCGCCCCGTCCGCATCGAACACCACCTTGCCGCCGACCAGCGTGAGCCTCGGGCGACCGCGCATGGTCATCCCCGAAAACGGAGTATTTTTGCTCTTGGACGCGAGGCTCTCAGGCTCGATGATCCACTCGAAATCAGGGTCGAACATCACTAGATCAGCCGCCGCGCCCTCGGGCAGCGTGCCCCCCGGAAGGCTCAGGGTGCGCACGGGCCCCCAGGTGAGCAGCTCGACCGCGCGCGGCAGCGAGATCACGCCGTCACGAACGAGCGACAGCGCGATCGGCAGCGCGGTTTCGAGGCCGATGATCCCGAACGCCGCGCAGTCGAACTCGACGTGCTTTTGGTTGGCCGAGTGGGGCGCGTGATCGGTGGCGATCGCGTCGACGGTGCCGTCGGCGAGTCCCAACTTGAGCGCCTCGACGTCGGCGTGCGTGCGCAGCGGCGGGTACATCTTCGTGGCGGTGTCGTAGCCGAGACATGCGTCGTCGGTGAGCACCAGATGGTGCGGCGTAACCTCACACGTCACGGGCAGGCCCCTGGCCTTCGCGGCGCGCACCATTTCGATCGTCCGCGCCGTCGAGGCATGGGCGACGTGATAGCGGGCGCCGGTCATCTCGACGAGGATGAGGTCGCGCGCCACGATGACCTGCTCCGCCTCGGCCGGCTGACCGGGCAGGCCGGCGCGCGTCGAGCTGACGCCCTCGTTCATCACGCCGCCATGCGAAAGGTGCGTGTCTTCTGCGTGCTGCACGATGGGCAAATCGAACGTGCGGCCATACTCGAGCGCGCGGCGCATCAGGCGCGCGTTCATGATGCATCGACCGTCGTCGGAGAGCGCGACGACGCCCGCCTCTTTCAACTCGCCCACGTCGCTCAGCGACTCCCCGGCGAGCCCGCGCGAGATGGCCCCGATCGGGTAGATGTGGGCGCCGCCGATCTCACGGGCGCGCGTCTTGATGAGCATCGTGATCGCGCGGCAGTCGTTGGGAGGCTGGGTGTTGGGCATCGCGCAAAGCGCCGTAAATCCGCCCGCAGCAGCAGCAGCCGCCCCTGTCTCGATCGTCTCTTTTCCCTCTTCGCCGGGCTCGCGGAGGTGCGCATGCAAATCGACAAAACCAGGAGCGACGATGCGGCCGCGCGCTTCGATGACCCGGGCGCCGGTTGGCGTCGCCAGGCCCTTGCCGATGCGCGAGACCTTGCCGCCCTCGATGACGACGTCGACCTCCTCGAGGCGCGACTGCCCCGGATCGATGAGACGCGCGGAACGAATATGAAGGCTCGTGGGGTGCACGCGGCGACCTTACTTCAAGCCGGAGCCTGCGTGCGCGTCAGACGCCTTCGCCCATCATGCCTTCGAGATTGGTCGCCCGACGGGCGTTTCGCAATTCGGCCATGATTTCACCCGGCAGCGGAAACCAGCGCAAGTGCTCCACGTCGGACGGAAGCGCGTCGTCGACGATCGGCGTGGCCGCGGCGAGCTCGATCTCGGCCTCCGCGACGATTCGCTCCGCATCGCGCAGGTAGCCACCCAGCGCCCACTCAGGCTCAGTCGCGTGGCGCGTGCGAAACTCGAGCTTTCCCGAGCGATACGACAAATCGGCGAGGCGCATCGCGGGCGAGGGGCGCGCGCGCCGCGGCTTCCACTGGCCCGTCGCGAGATCGAACGCGTAGTGCGGCAGCAGCTTGTAGCCGTGCGTCGCCACGAAATTCACTGCGTCGATGAGAAACTGAAACACTGTCTCGGAGATGAAATAGTTGAAGTTGACGCGCACCCAACCCGGCTTGATGCCCTCCATGCCGCTGACGATGACGCACTCGAATTTGCGCGAGGTCGTGTCGTCGATGCCGAGCAGGCGGTGACCGTAGGGGCCGGCGCACGAGCAGCCGCCCCGCGCCTGAATGCCGAACAGGTCGTTGAGCAGCGACACCACGAAGTTGTGGTGCAGCGCGCCTTTTCCGTGACCGATGATGAAGCTCACGATCGAGAGGCGCCACGCGGTCTTGTTGCCGAGAATGCGCATGCTCGGGTTGTGGCTCCAAGCCTCGATCGCGCGATGGATGAAGGCCTCTTCGCGCTCGCGAATCGCCGGGACGCCGACGGATTCCTTGAGCTGAAACACGAGCCCGGCGCGGATCGACTCGATGATCGCCGGCGTGCCGCCTTCTTCGCGGTGCACCGGATCGCTGACGTATTTGTGATCGTGCTCGTTGACGTACGTCACGGTGCCGCCGCCCGGCTGCGACGGCACCTTGTTCTTGAACAAATGGCGCTTGGCGATGAGCACGCCGGGCGTTCCGGGCCCGCCAATGAACTTGTGCGGCGACAGAAACACGGCGTCTTTGAAGCCGAGCTGCTCGGCCCCGGGCCCGTCGGGGTTCATCTCGATTTTCACGTAGGGCGCCGCCGCGGCGAAGTCCCAAAACGCGAGCGCGCCGTGCTCGTGGAGCATGCGCGAAATGGCGATCGTCTGCGAGCCGATGCCGGTGACGTTCGAGGCCGCCGAGAAGCTGCCGATGCGCAGCGGCCGGTCGGCATAGCGCGCGAGCTCGGCCTCGAGGCACGCCATGTCGATGTGCCCGTCGGCGTCCTCGTCGATGGTCACCACGTCGGCGATCGACTCGCGCCAGGGCAGCTCGTTGGAGTGATGCTCGAAGGGCCCGATGAACACGACCGGCCGCTCGGACGCAGGAATCTGCGCCTTGAAGTTGTATTTTGCATCCAAATCGGCAGGCAGCCGAAGGTTGAGCACGTCGATCAGTTTGTTGATGGCGCTCGTGGCTCCGGAGCCGCAGAAAATGACGACATCGTCGGGGCCGCCGCCGACCGACGCGTGAATGATGTCGCGCGCGTCTTCGCGAAACCGCGTGGTCTGCATGCCGGTCTGCGAGGTCTCGGTGTGCGTGTTGGCGTAGAGCGGCATGACCTCGCCGCGAATGAACTCCTCGATGAAAGCCAGGCTTCGACCCGAGGCGGTGTAGTCGGCGTAGGTCACGCGGCGGGGACCGTACGAGCCCGACAGCACGTGGTCGTCGCCGATGATCGAAGTGCGGATGGTCTCGATGAGGCGCTCGCAGCGCTCGGTCGGCTCGGTGGCTTGCGAGGGTTCGCGCGGAGACTGCATGGGCTCCAGCCTATCAGCGCTCGCCGTCGTGCGTCGCGCGTCGTAGAGTTTGAAAGTGGCCGAGTCGCAGGTCGAACGATTGGCGCCCCCTCCCGACTTTCGCTACGTGGGCTTTGCCCCTGCGCCCCGGGGCGAAGCGCACCTCGCGGGCTCGCTCGCCAGCGCGGGCGCGGTTGGCGGATTGCTGCTCTTCGCGCACGTGGGGCCGCTCACCGCCTTGCTTTCGTGCGTGATCGCCGGCGGTGCGACGGCCCTGGGCATGCGCCTGCGAAGCGGGCCGGTGAGGCGCTGGGGCGCCCATGGCGCGCGCCTCGGCTTTACGCCGTGGGGAGTGCTGATCGAGCCGGAAACCGAGCGTTTTTCGCGCGACGGGGGCGACGTGGGCCCTCGCGCGCTGCGATGGGCAGCGCTTTCGCGCGTGCACGTCGAGGCAACCTACGGCGCGGACGCGGGCACCCCCTCGACGCGCATGTCGAGCGTCACGGTCGATGCGCTCGGTGAGCGCTTTGTCGGACGGTCTCCGGGCGCCGTACCCCTCGACGCAGTGCTCATCCACCTCGAAGCCTACGCGCGCGAACAGGCGCACGCGATCGCGCTGGACCTCGATGGCGAGCGCTCGGGCGAAGGACCGTTCGAGCCCGATTTCGAGCCGCTGTTGAGCGCGGCGCAGGAGTCGCTCGCCAGCGCCCCGGTCTCGCAGCGACTCGGGCTCCCGACTTCGGGTTACCGGCAGACCTCGACCCGCGCGGCGTCGGTCGCCACGATCGCGCTGCTTCGCGGGGTGCTCGTCAGTCGTCAGCCCAAAACAGTCGACCCGCGGGCCCTGTGCGCCGTGCTGGCGACGGAGCTCGGCGCGCGCGAGCTCATCCCCGAGCTCGCCGCGCTCGGGCAGTCGCCGCACCCGGTGCTCGCCGCCGTCGCGAGGGCCGCCGCGCTCCGCCTCGGAGCGACGCTCGCCAAGGTCGGCTCGGTAGAAGAGGTAGCGCCATTCCTGCTGCCGCGCGACCTCGACGCGATCGAGTCATGGAGCCGCGTCCCTTCCCTCGACGCGCAATCCGTGCGAAGCACCCTGCCGTGAGCAACACCACCAAGGAATTTGTCGTCCCCCACTATCTCAGCGGAAGCAGGCTCGACAAGGCCGCCGCTCAGCTCGCCGCAGGCCTGTCGCGCGCACGCGTGAAGAAAGCCATCGAGGACGGGGCGGTGCGGGTGGACGGTCACTATCGCCCCAAGGGCGGAACGGTCTCCGTCGGCGAAGTGATCACGATCGAGCTTGGCGACGTGCCCGATCCGACCTCGCCGTGCCTGCCGACGCCGGAAGCACCGCTCGTCGTGCGCCTTGAGACCCCGCACGTGATCGTGGCCGACAAACCCGCAGGCCAGCCGACGGCTCCGCTGCGACCGGGCGAGACCGGCACCATCGCCAACGCCCTCGTGGGCCGGTATCCCGAAATCGCCGGCGTAGGTTACGGCGCCCGCGAGCCCGGCGTCGTGCACCGCCTCGACACCGACACTTCGGGACTTCTCGCCGTAGCGCGCACGGCCGAGGCCTTCGAGATCATGAAGGCCGCCCTCAAGGACGACCGCTTTCAAAAAGACTATTTGCTCATCTGCCTCGAAGAGGGATTGCCCGACTCCGGAACCATCGAGTTCCCGATTGCCAATCACCCGAAAGACCAGCGCCGCGTTTATGCGTGCATTCACCCGCGTGACGTCATGCGCAACGCGCCCCGGCCCGCCTCAACGCAATATGAAGTCGTTCGCCGGGTCGGTCTGTATGCGCTCGTTCGTGTTCACGTGGCGCGCGCGCTTCGTCACCAAATTCGCGTGCACTTTGCAGCCATCGATCACGCGCTCGTCGGCGACGCGCTCTACGGCGGTCCGCCGGTCGCCGGCCTCGAACGCCACGCGCTGCACGCGTCGCGCATCGCGTTTGCCGGCGCGGGGATCATCCCTCCGTTCGACGTCGAATCGCCCCTCCCGCCCGAAATGCAGGTGCTGGTCGACTGAGCGACCCCCGGGCCCCGCAGCCGCCTTGGTGATCGCGCGGGGTTACGTTCGCGACAGCTCGCCAATCACGCGCGCCCCTTGCTGCCAGTCGGCCTCCGGCGTGAGCAGACTGAGCACCAGATAGGGCTCCGACTCCATATCGAAGAAATGTCCCGGGTGGACGTAGACTCCCAGTTCAAGCAGCGCCATGGCCCACGCTTCTTCGGTTCGCGTATTGGGCATTCGCACCATCGCGTACCAACCGGCCTCGACTGACAGCACCGTCGCCGGACTGCCACTTAGCGTCGCGCGCAGGGCGGCGAGATTGCGTGCCAGGCGACTCGATATCGACGCACGCGTGACGGCGCCCGACGCGAGCAACGCGGGCAGCGCGTGCTGCACCGGCGCCGCGACTGACAGAAACGCATCGGCGATCCACTCGAGCCGATCGATCGCCTCGGCGACGAGCGCATCGGGCCCCCCCAGCGCGATCCAGCCGAGCTTCATCTGGGGCAGCCCCGCGAGCTTCGACAGCCCTCCCAGCGAGAACACCAGCGACTCGCCCGCCTCTCGCGCGGCGCAGAACACCGAGTCGGCCGCCGATGAAAACGTGTATTCCGCGAACACCTCGTCGCTGATAATCGGCAGTTTGGTAGCCTGCATCGCGGCGAGCTCCCCGCGCGTGAGCACGTTGCCTGTCGGGTTGTTCGGCGAGACGGCGACGATCGCGCGGGTGCGATCGCTCGTCGCCTTCGCGATCGACGGAGTGTCGATATGCCACGCGCCGTCATAGGCGAGGCGATAGGGCGCGAGGGTGACCCCTTCGATGCCCGCGAGCTGGTCGAACAGCGGGTAGCTCGGAGCGGGAATCAGCACGTGATCGCCCGGATCGCACAGCGCCTTGAACAGAAACGCGTAGGCCTCGCTCGTGGAAGCCGTAATCACGATTCGCGACGCGTCGACTTGCGTGTACCTTGCAATCAGTTCGCGGGTCTGCGGGAGGCCGAGCGCCGCGGGCTCGTAGGTCATCGCCGCCACGTTCGCGAGGGCGGCGGCGATCGCGTGATCGTCATAATGCAGCCCGGCCGTGGTCGGATTCGAGGTCGTCAGGTCGATGACCCGCTCGCCCCGCGCCCGCCTTGCCCCCAGCGCCAGCGACAGGGCATTTCGGTCCGCCGCGTAGGCCGAGCGGCGAGAGAAGCGCGTCATGATGCCACGACGATAGCAAATCGGCGGTCGCCGCGCGGGCGATGGCGCGGGCCACGCGCGCAGGCGGGCTACACTGCGCGCATGAGTGAAAACGCGGAGCAGATTTGGCAATGGAACGGCGTGCTGGGCGCCAAGTGGGTCGCCGAGCAGGAGTCGCTCGACGCTCAGCTCGCGCCGATGTCGCAGCTGCTGGCTGAGGCCGCCGGCGCCCAGCCGGGCGACCACGTGCTCGACGTCGGTTGCGGCTGCGGCGCGACGACCCTCGCGCTCGCGCAGGCGGTCGGCGTAACCGGGCAGGTCGTGGGCGTCGACGTTTCGACTCCCATGCTCGCGCGGGCGGCTCAGCGGCTCGCCGGGCTGCCACGGCCACCGGAGCTGGTCCAGGCCGACGCGCAGACCGCGGCCCTCGGCGAAGCTCGCTTCGATCGGATCGTCTCGCGCTTCGGTGTGATGTTCTTCTCCGATCCCGCGCAGGCGTTCGCGAACCTCGCGCGCGCGCTCAGGCCGGGTGGCAGGCTCGCGTTCGTGTGCTGGCGCGCCGCGAGCGAAAACCCGTGGGCGCATGTGCCGCTGTCGGTCGCGCTGAGGCACGTGCCGCAGCCGGCGCCAGGCGATCCGCACGCGCCGGGCCCCTTTGCGTTCGCCGACGCGGCGCGCACAGGAGCGATGCTCGAGGCGGCCGGTTTTCGCGCCGTTCGCGCAGAGCCCAGCGACGGCGACATGTCACTCGGAGGAGCGCGTACCCTCGATGAGGCCGCCGCGTTCGCGACGCGGAACGGCCCCGCCGGACGCCTGCTGCGCGACGCGGCTCCCGAGGTGATCGCTCGAATCGAGGCCGAGCTCCGCGTTGCGCTCGCGCCCTGCCTGACCCCCACTGGCGTGCACATGCCCTACGCGGTCTGGGTCGTCACGGCGACCCGCTGACGTACGCCGAAGTTGACCGTGGGGCATGATTCTCGTACGCGGAGAGTCGCGCCCGTGACGTCTTTTGCTTCCTCTCCCTGGGCCCTGCGCGCGCGCGCTGCGCTGCTGTTCGGCGGGCTCGGTGCGGCGACGGCAATGGCCCGCGGCGGGGCCCCTGCAAGCGACATCGACTCCCTCGCGACGGCGCTCGGAGCGGCCACGGCAGCCGTCGCGCGGCCCGAAGACGTACGTTGGGAGCCCTCGCGCGGAGCGCTCGAAGACTACATTTTAGGCCGTTTTGCGATTTTTCTCGCGAGCGGCTCGGCAGGGGGACCGCGCGACGTGTACCGGGCGCGGGTGCGTCTGTCGCCGGAAGGACACCCCGTCGCCGTGGCCGACGTGCACAACCTGACCGCGACGCCGCTCGGCGACGATCACGCGCTGGTGGTCAGCGGCACGCGCGCGGCGTTCGCGACCCTCGCGTACGGTCAGGAGCAGAGCGTCACAGCCCTTGATCTCGCGGGTGAGGGCTCGCAAAATACTACGGAGACGCTCGCGGATCGCGCGATGGCCGGCGTCACGAATTTGCAGCAGACAGGCACGCCCGCCGGCGTGGCGCGCGTCGATCTGAGCTTCGATGCGCCCGCCCGGCGCGTGGGGCTCGCCATCGGCGACGGCGCGCTCGCGATCGAGCTGGGGGACGACGTGGGCGTGCGACGCGCGACGCTCGATCTCGCACGCGGTGAGCTGGCTGCGCCGCTGCCGGGGCTCCACACCGAAGCTTCGCGGCACCTGCCGAAGCGCCCCATTTTCTGGGCGGTCGACACCGTGCGCGCCGTCCCGTGGATTGGCCCCGCCCCCATCGCGTGGCTGGAAGAGCGGGTCTTTGCGCTCAAAGACGCCGCGAAGCAGACAGCGTTCAAATTTCACGGCGAAGACGCCGCCGACACGCTCGCGGCTCCGAGCGCGGTGCCGCCCGAGGTGATCGGCGCGACTGCGGCCGCGATGGAAGACGGCGCGTGGCCGCCCCGAAACATCGCGACGATCTGGAAGACCGCCGAGGCCGGCGAAGGCGAATGGAAGCCCGTGGCCAAGCCGTGGATGCGAAAGTTTCCCACTCCGGCGGGCGCACCCGAAGCGCCGTCGCCGTTCGTGAGCACCTTCGTTCGCCCCGACGAAGCCCGCCCGTATGCCCACGTGATGCTCGTCGAGATGGACATGCGCCAGCTCGATCTCGAAATGGAAGCCGGGATCGAGGATCCGAAGCCCCTCACCGGGCAGCACGGGCCGGGCCGGCTGCCACGCGATCCGAAGGTGCTGTCACGCGTAGTCGCAGCCTTCAACGGCGCCTTCAAGACCGAGCACGGCTTTTACGGGATGATGGTGCACAAGCGCGTGCTGCTGCCCCCGCAGCCGTTCGCGGCCACCGTCGTGCTCACCGACGACGGGCGGGCCGGATTCGGCTCGTGGGGCGCCACCCAGGAGATCGGCGGCCTGATCGAAGGCGCGACGCCGATCGAAGGCGCGAGCCTCGCTTCGTTTCGGCAGAACCTCGATCCGCTGATCGATCGCGGCGAGGTCAACCCGACCGGTCGCGCGCTGTGGGGCTACACGCTGCCCGGAAACGGCATGCAGACCGAGCGCACCGGGTTGTGCGTCACGTTCGCGGGACACCTGATTTACGCGTGGGGCGACGACGCGAGCGCCACGTCGATCGGCCGCGCGATGAAGCTCGCGGGCTGCGACTACGGCATGCACCTCGACATGAACCCGCACCACACCGGCTTCATCTTCACCACGATCAACCAGATCAAAGGCCACGACTATCACTCCGAGTTGCTCACGCCGCTGATGGAGGTCTCGACCGATCGCTACATCGAATACGCGCCCAAAGACTTCTTCTACATGCTCCTGCGTGATCCGACGCCGACGCTTGGCGAAATCGCGTGGCTGCCCGACGGCGGAACGCAGCCGCCGCCGGCGTGGAGCCCGGGCGTGTGGCGCGGTCGCAGCGGCGACGTGGACGTGACGCTGTTCGAGCAGGGACGGGCCGGATTCCGGATCGCAGCGGGCACCGGCGAGCCCGACGCCAGAACCGGCGCGCAGCCGCAGCACGCGCTGGGCGACGACGACAAGAAGCGCGTGCTTTCGTCGATTACGCTTGGCACCGCGAGCGACAAGCGGGCGCTCGGACTGTCGACCTCCGGCAAGCGGCTGCTGGCCGACACTGGAGACGCTGACATGGCGGTGCTCGTCGCGCGGGCGAGCGACACCCTCGCGATCGCCATCGCGGGTGAGCCGATTGATGGCGCAGCAGACGTGGACAGCGTCGAGTTGCCGCTGCTCGCCGACAAGGGCGCCGTGCGTGAGAGCGCCGAGCGCGCCCTTGTGACGCACGGCAAAGACGCCCCCGCCCTTCGCGGCGCGCTCGGCGTCACGGCAAGCGGACGCGTGATGGTGGCGACCGCGGACGCCTCGCCGGCCCACCTCGCCACGGCGCTCGTCAAGGCAGGGTGCCTGCGCGTCGTGCTGCTCGATCGCGGGGCGATGGCGACGACCACTGTGCGAAGGTCGGGCACGCAGGCGCCGCCCGTGGCGGAGAGCACGGAGACCACGCTTTTTGCGCTCGGGCGACCGATGCGGCCGCGCGGCTTCAAGTTCACCGCGCGGGGCGCGAAGAAGTAGGCTCCGTCAGGCCGCTTGCGTCCGCGAACGCTCGGCGCTGTCGGTCATCGCGCGGCGCAGCAAGGTCACTGCGCGGGCGTGAAGCTGCGAGACCCGGGGCTCGCTCACGCCCAGCTCTTCGGCGATGACCTTGAACTGCTCACCCTTGTAATAATGCATCCGAACGATCATTCGCTCGCGCTCGGGCAGCGACTCCACGGCGAGGTCGAGCTGCCGGCGCTCGGAGCGCTCGATGCTGGCCTCAAGCGGGTTCGGGGTCGAGTTGTCGATGAGCTGGCTCATCGACGGAGGGAGATCGTCGAAACCGACGACGGTGCTCCGCTCGGACGCCATCTGCGCGCCGCCCTTCGCCGCGGCGGTGACGCGCGAGCGGGCGCGGCGGGTCAGCCAATCCTGGGTGCGAAGCTCGTCGAGGATGGCGCCGCGAATGCGGATGCGCGCGTACCACTCGAACGTCGGGCTCCGGTCGTGGCCATTCTTACGAAGCGAGTCGATCAGTCCGTACGTGCCGGCGGCCACGAGATCGTCGCGAAGAACATTGGGCGGCAGCTTGCCGATGAAGCGCGCGACCACCTGCTGCACCAGAGGTAGATACGTCGTCACCTCGGCTGCCGTGGGCACAGCGCAAAACACGCCTGATTCAGGCGACGAGGTCTCGGAGGCAGCAGCGGCGGTCGGCATCATGCAGACCCCGTTTGCGGCTATCGTGCCAACCGTAATAGTCACGTAATTTCAAACAGTTAACAAATCCGGCGGCGCCCATGGGGTCAAAGAAAACCCCCCACCTAACCGATTTCGGTCGTATCCATGTGATTTTAGTGGCGATTGAGGGGGAGTGTCAGGATTGACCTACGCTTAACTTTCGTTCGAGCCACCCCTTAATTCCTTCAAATATGCCTAAATTACTTAGAAATGGCCGGGGTCAAATCGGACCCCTGCGGAGCCACGGGCGCGGCTGGCGGCGACGGCGACGGGGGGGCGACGACCGGCGCTTCGGGGGCCGGCGGCTGCGGGGGCTCGCTGGCCGGCGCCGACAAATGCGTCTCGTCGCCGACGTCGCTCGTGCCCTCGTCGGCATCGCTCGCCGGGGCGCTGTAACGCGGGGGCTCGCCGGGCTTCGAGAAGTCGACCCAGTAGGCCGAGCTCGCGCGGGTATCCATGTGCACAAACACGCTGTTGGGATAGTAGCCGCAGCCCGTGTTGCGCAGGGTTCGGCAGAAGTCGCGCACGACCTCGTTGGGCACGCCGCTCACGCGAAAGTCGACCGCGTGGCCGATGTTGTGGTTCGAGTGCGCAGTGTACTGCGTCGGCGAATAGGGCCGAAATCCGCTGACGACCTCGATCGTGCGGCTGCCAAAGTGGTTGCTCACGACCCCGAGCAGCGACATCAGGCGAGCGTCGATCGGGTGCGTGAGGCCGTTGGGATACCGGAGCATGCGCTCGATCCCCTGAATCGTCGGGGGGGGCAGGCGCCCGCGACGATCGCTGACGCGCAGGTTCGCCTCTTCGTTCGTGGCGAGCCGGCGCAAGTGCACGATCCCCGGCGTCCTGGGGCGGGCGGCGTAGACGACGGGCGCTGCGCCGTGACTGGTCGCAGGCCCGTGCGCGGCCCCGCCGTGGGCCACGTGAGGAGCAGGCGGCGGCGCGGGATTGACGCCGGGGATCACGAGCGTCTGGCCCACGCGAAGGTGCTTCACGTCTTTGAGGTGGTTGGCGTCGACGATCGCCTTCAGCGCGACATGGTAGCGATGCGCGATGGCCTCGAGCGTGTGGCCGCGCGCGACTGTGTGCGAGATGTCTGCGCGCGCTGCGGCAGGAAGCAGCAACGCGAGGGCAAAAATAGAGACGGGAGCCGCGACCTTCACATCCGCCGCATACACCCGCTGGGGCCCGGCGGAAACGGCTGCTGTTGACGCAGGTGCAGCTGCAGCGCCATGATCGGGGTCTATGCGCAGGATCGTGCTGGTGGCTGCGTGCGCGCTGATGGCGATCGCGTGCAAACGAAAAGCGCTCGACGCCGACGCCGGCCCGGCGCTTTCGGCCTCGGTCGACCTCGGTCCCGCCCTCGCTCCGCCGCCGCTGCGCGCCGCAACGCCGCCTGTCCCGCCCTTGCCCGCGCTGCCGAAGCTCGCAGGGCACGCTGCTGCCACGGCGCCGCCCGCATCGGCGCCGATCGCGGGCGATCCCGGCAACTGTCGGCGCGTTTGGACCGGCTCCGGAGTCGCGCCGCTCGTCTGCACGGGCAGCTCGTTGAACAGCGGCAGTCAGGCCGCGGGCGCCAGGGCCCTCATCGCCTATTCGCAGCTGTCGAGCGCGCTCGCGAGTCTGCCGGCCGTCGTCGATCACCGCGTCGAGAACGTCGAAGGTCCCGTGCGCAACCAAACGACGGTGCCAGCGTGCACGGCGTTCGCGATCGCCGCGGCGGTCGATCACTCCATCGCGCGCTGGACGGGGACGCCTGCGCAGGTGTCAGTGATGCAGATCTGGTCGCGCTATCACGAACCCGAGGAGCACGACTCAATCCTCATGAACCTCGGCCACGACCTCGGCGCCGAAGAGCGTTGGCCGTTTGCCGTGATCGAAGCCACGAGCTGGCTGCCATGCACGCCGGGGCAGAAGCCGGGCAAGGCAGGCTGCGGCAACCCCGTCGACGCCGCGCACCTCGCGAAGGTCACGGGCGATCCGATCGCGTCGTTTCGGCAGATCGAGCGCGTCGATCCGACCAACGTCCTCGCCATGAAGCTGAAGCTCGCGGCGGGCCAGGACATCGTCGTCGCGATGACCGTGCCCGACACCTTCACTGCGGTCGGAAAAGCCGGCGCGAAGTACGTTCCCAACTACGCGAACGCGCCGAAAGACTCGGGCCACGCCATGCTGCTGGCGGGCTACGCGAGCTTTTCGCACGGCACGTATTTTCTGGTGCACAACAGCTGGGGCAAGGAGTGGGGCGACGGCGGCTACGCCTGGCTGCATGAGGCCACCGTCGCGAAGTGGACGAAAGACGCCGCGATCATCGGGGCCGAACCCAGGAGCGGCGCCTCTGCAGTGCGCGCGCAGCGAGGCCGCGGCCAAACCACGTGCGACGCCGGCCTCGTGCCCGACAGCATCCGGGGCACGTGCGCGCCGCCCTGCGCCGACGGCAGCCCAAGACATGCGGGGGTCTGTGCCGTCGCCGGGCAATGTCCCGCGTCGTACGTAAACCTCACCGGGTCGTGCGTGCTGGCCGCGCCCACGAGCACCGGCGTCGATCCCGCCACCGGCATTCGCTACGCCTGCGGGCCGGGCGGCTGCGCCTACACGCTGCCGCGCACGGTCGACGCGGCATGCACGGGCAATTCGTGCATGGCCTCGTGTCCCGCGCCCGACTACCGCGTGGCGAAGGCGGGCGGCGAGGTCACGTGCGTGGAGTGACTCAGCCCTTTTGGGTGCTCGCGATGAGCTCGAACTCGCGCTCGTAACTCGAGAGCTGCTCGGTCACGATATCGAGATTCTTCTGGTTCTGATCGCTGCTCTCGGCCCGGCCAAGATCGAGCATCTGGCGGCGGATCTCGCCGAGCTGATCGCAGAGCTTCGACAGGCGAACGAGGTCGCGCGTTTTGCGGTCTTTGCCAGCAAAATGCTCGCCATATTCGGCGAACACCTCGTTGGCCGCGCCGCCCAGCAGGCCCATGAGATCGGCCAGCGAAGTGGTCTTGCGCGCCTTGCGAACCTCCGCCAGCTCGGCCTTGAACATGGCGATTTGGCGCTCGACGATGCCGATGTTGTTGGTGTTGTTTCCGTCGTCGAGACCGGCGTCCTTCAGCACGCGCATTTCGTCCTGAACGGCTTCGAGCTCCTCGATCATCCGCGAAAGCAGCGCCGGCCGGCGGGTCGAGCGCGACTTGCCGGCAAAGTGGTCCTGATACGCCTTGAACTGACCGTTGGCGCGCTGGGCAAGGCCGCTGCCGCGTTCGTCGAGCGAGCCCGCGACGTGGGCCTCCTCGATGGCGCGAAGCTCGGTCGTGTACATCGCCGAAGTCGAGCGGACCAAAGAGCGATCCTCGCCGAACAGCGGGCTCTTCACCTTCGCGATGACGTCGTCCATCGCGACGCCGATCGCCTCGAGATCGGCGATGAGCTCGCGGAGCAGACTGCCGTCCCGCGTCGCCCGCGATTGTCCCGCGAAGTGGCGGTGATAGCGGGCGAAGGCGAGGTTGGCGCCGGTGGCGAGCGGCGCGAAGCTGTCGACCTCCGGGGGCGCGTTCTTCGCCTGCACGATGAGCTGGCGCTCTTTTTTGTAGAGCGTGACGTTGTCGGACGCGGTGGCGAGGAGCTCGGCCAGGCCGGCGGGCGCGGCGGCCGCTGGAATGGTCTTGATGCGCAGGACCATGCTCTCGGTGTCGCGGATCAGCGCGTCAAGCTCGTCGAGGTTGCGCGTTGCACGAGCGTGGCCCGCAAACTGCGCCTCGTAGCGGGCGGCGATGCGGTCGAGCTCCTGGGCGAATGCTGCTGCGGGTGTGGCCATGAGGGCGATGATGTTAGCACGTCATCGACGGCGGGTGGCTGGAGCTGGCGGCCTCGGCGCGGTTGCCGTGGGCGCCACCGCGGGGGGCGGTCGCGGAACGCTCGGCGGCGTGGGGATCGACGGCGCAGCAGGCTGCGGCGCGGGCGGCGGAGCGACATGCGGCGACGGCGCATACGACGGATTCTGCCGCGGAGGCGCGGGCGGCGGAGCGACATGCGGCGACGGAGCGACATGCGGCGACGGCGCATACGACGGATTCTGCGGCGGAGCGTACTGCGGAGGCGGCCCGTACGACGGATTCTGCCCCGGAGACACCTGCGGCGGCATGTACGGCGACGACGGCGCTCGCGACGGATTCTGCCCCGGAGACGCCTGCGGCGGCGCGTACTGCGGCGGCGGCCCGTTCGAGGGCCGCGTTGCAGAAGGCGGCCGATAGGCGGGGCCCGCGCTCGGCGAAGGGGCATTTGCGGGGTTCGAAGGCCCGATGACGCGGGGGCGCGGCCTCGCGTTTTGCTGGGCGCGCGACAGCCCTGGATCGCTGTCGGGCGGCTTCGGCAGTGTGGCCGGCGCAAACCCGAACTGGGAAGGATGAGGACCGACGGTCGGCGCCGCGGGCGTCCGCGCAGGACCTCCCACTGTGGGCGCTGCCTCCCGCCACGGCACGGTGCGCCCGGCGACGACCTGCACTTGCCCGCCGGTCACGACGTGAACGCCAACCGATGGCTCAAAAACATGATGCGAAGGAACATACGTATACCTCACGGCAGGCTCGCGCCCGAGGCCGTACGCCGCTCCGCCGCGCCAGATCCAGCCCGGCGGTGCCGGCCCCCATCCGACGTAGCCGTAGCCGGGCTCTCCCGTGCGCCAGACCACCCAGGCGCCCCTGTACGTGCGACCCGGGATCCAGCACCAGCCCCGGTTTGCAATATACACCCATCTCCCATAATGAAACGGCGCCCAGCCCCACGGATAGTCGCTCACCCAAACGTAGTCGCTGTCGTACGTCCAGTGCCCGCCGCTGACGTACGGTGAGAAATCAGCCCCGACCACGTGAGCGTGAGGCTGCCACACGACGCCGTACGAGCCGTCGTCGACCCAGTCGCCGTAGGGCGCGAGCGGTTCACGAAACTCCGTGAGGGCCGAGGGATCGGTGTCGATATATTCGGCAGGCTCCGCTTCGGCGCCGACCTGCACTTCGCCCGATGCGTACATGCCGTCATCGTCCGTTTGCCCAGGCTCGGGCTGCGGTGCCGGGTCCTGCGCGTAGACGGGCCCGGGCGTCGCGTAGCGAGGCGGCGGGGCGTCGTCGAAGTCGCAGGCCACAGCAGCGCAGGCGATGAGCGCGACAGTGCGGGGATGGATGACCATGCCACGAATGTATCGCGGCGGGCAGGCCGCCGCAGCGCCTTTCAGCGCGTCCGGCTTCGCGCAAGGGCAGCCGTGCGGCCGCCCGTCGCTCTCAGGTAGTCGGCAGGAGCTACAATGATTTGTGCGCCGCGCACGCCAGCCGAAACACTGACGACGTCGAACAGGGCGATCGTCTCGTCGACGAACGCCGCATAGTCCTTCTTGCCGCCAAACGCCGTGACCCCGCCGCGCAGGTAGCCGGTGAGCGGCTGAACCTCCTTCAGCGGCACGGTGTCGATTTTCTTGTCGCCCGCGACCCTGGCGAGGGCCTTCAGGTCGAGCTCGGCATCGCCCGGCACGACGGCCATACAGATGCCAACGCGCTCACCGCGGCATACGAGCGTCTTGAAGACCTGCTCGGCGGGAAGGCCGATCTTTCGGGCGACGGTTTCGGCCGACAGGTCCGCCTCGTCGACGTCGTATTCGCGCAGCTCGTAGCGAATGCCGAGGGCGTCGAGCAGGCGCGCCGCGTTCGTCTTCATGAGGCGGCAGACTAGCGCACGCCCGAAGTGCACGGGAGCGCGGCTGCGGCGGGCCGCGGGCGCCGGGCGCCGGGCGGCGGAGGCAAAACGCCGCAAGGCACACGCCTTGCGAGCGCCGGTGCCGAGGTGACCGTTCCATGACGACCAAGCACTTGCTCTTTCGTTCCGAAGCACGCGAAAAAGTTCTGCGCGGAGCGACGCTTCTGGCGGACGCGGTTCGCGTCACGCTCGGGCCGAAATCAAAGAGCGTCCTCATCGGCAAACGCTGGGGCACGCCGATCGTTTGCAACGACGGCGTCACCATCGCGCGGGAGCTGGAGCTCGAAGACGCCGAAGAAAATCTCGGCGTGCAAATGATGCGGCAGGCCGCGGAGCGCACCGGAGACGCCGTCGGCGACGGGACGACGACTTCGACGCTGCTCGCGCACGCCATTTATGCGCAGGGCCTTCGAAGCGTGGTCGCCGGAGCTAGCGCGATCGACATCAAGCGCGGGCTCGAGGCGGGGCTCAAGGCGGCCGTGACGTCGCTGCGAGCCATGTCGAGACCGGTGCAGGGCGCGCTCGAAAAGGTGCAGATTGCAACTATTTCAGCGCACAACGACAGCGCGATCGGCGCGCTCGTGGGCGAAGCGGTCGAGAAGGTCGGCCGCGACGGCGTGATCACCGTGGAGGAGGCCAAAGGCACCGAGACAGAGGTCGAGATCGTGCGCGGAATGCAGTTTGATCGGGGCTATTTGTCGCCGTATTTTGTGACGGACGCAGAGCGCATGGAGTGCGTGCTCGAGGAGCCGTTCATCTTGCTGTTCGACAAGCGAATCGCGGTGATGAATGAGCTGCTCCCGCTTCTCGAGCAGGTCGCCAAGACCGGGCGCGGTCTGGTGATCATCGCCGAAGACGTCGAGGGAGAGGCGCTCGCGACGCTCGTCGTGAACAAGCTTCGGCACACCCTCGCCTGCGCCGCCGTAAAGGCGCCCGGCTTTGGTGACCGCCGCAAGGCCGTGCTCGAAGACCTGGCGGTGCTCACCGGTGGACACCTCATCGCGGAAGAGGTCGGGGCGAAGCTCGAGCGCGTGAAGCTCGACGAACTGGGCCGCGCGAGCCGCGTGGTGATCGATCACGAAAAGACTACAATTGTGGGCGGTTCGGGCGACAAGGCCGCCATCGCGGCGCGCGTCGAGCTCGTGCGGCGCATGATCCGCGAGACCAAGAGCGACTACGATCGCGAGCGGCTCGAGGAGCGACTCGCGAAGCTCTCTGGCGGCGTGGCGGTCGTGCGCGTCGGAGCGCCCACCGAGGCCGAGCTGAAGGCGCGCAAGGAGGCCTTCGAGGACGCCATCAGCGCCACGCGAGCCGCCGCGGCCGAAGGCGTTGTCCCCGGGGCGGGGCTTGCGCTGCTGCGCTGCGCCGATGCCGTGCTGCGCGAAGAGGCGGCCTTCGAAGGCGACGTTCGCGCGGGAATGCGCGTGCTGCGGCTCGCCCTCGAAGCGCCGGCGCGCCAGATCGCGGACAACTCGGGCGTCGACGACGGTGTGGTCATCGAGCGCATGCGAGCCGGGGGCGCGGGCGGCGGCGCGTACGGCTTCGACGCCTCAACAGGAGGCTACGTCGACCTCTATGAAGCCGGCATCATCGACCCGACCAAAGTGGTGCGGATCGCGCTTGAAAACGCAGTCTCGGTCGCAGGCGTACTGCTGCTCACCGAGGCGACGTTGACCGACCTCCCGGAGCCTCCCCCAAAGGCCGAAGGTCCGCGCGTCGACCTATCCTGATCGGCGCCGGTTTGAGGATAGCCGCGCGACGCTGCCGCTGCTAACAGCGCCGAGTCGCATGTCCAAGCGCACCGACCTCGAGAAAATCCTCCTCATCGGCGCAGGGCCCATCGTCATCGGGCAGGCCTGCGAGTTCGACTACTCCGGCACCCAGGGAGCGAAGGCGCTTCGGGAGGAAGGCTACGACGTCGTCCTCGTGAACTCGAACCCGGCCACCATCATGACCGACCCCGAGATGGCGCGGCGCACGTACGTCGAGCCGCTCGACGTGGCGACCCTCACCGCGATCCTCGAGCGCGAGCGCCCCGACGCGATTTTGCCGACCCTGGGCGGGCAGACCGCGCTCAACCTGGCGCTCGCCCTCGACCGCGCGGGCGTGCTCGAACGCCTCGGGATCGAGATGCTCGGCGCGAAGCCTGCCGCGATCGAAAAGGTCGAGGACCGCGCGCTGTTCAAGCAGGCGATGGAAAAGATCGGCCTGTCGTGCCCGAAGGCAGGCGTCGCGCACTCGATCGAAGAGGCCTGGGCGGTCGCAAAGAGCACTGGTTTTCCGTCGATTTTGCGGCCTTCGTTCACCATGGGCGGCACCGGCGGCGGCATCGCGAAGGACGAGACCGAGTTCGAGGCGAAGGTCGCGTGGGCGCTGTCGCAGTCGCCGACCCACGAGGTGCTCATCGAGGAGAGCTTGCTCGGGTGGCGCGAATTCGAGCTCGAGGTCATCCGCGACAAGGCCGACAATTTCATCGTCGTGTGTTCGATCGAAAACATCGATCCGATGGGCGTGCATACGGGCGACTCGATCACCGTGGCCCCCGCCATGACCCTCACCGACCGCGAATATCAGCGGCTGCGCGACGCCGCCAAGGCAGTGATGACCGAAATCGGCGTCGAGACGGGCGGCTCGAACGTGCAGTTCGCCGTGAGCCCGTACGACGGCCGCATCTACGTCATCGAGATGAACCCGCGCGTGTCGCGTTCGTCGGCGCTCGCGTCGAAGGCGACCGGCTACCCGATCGCCAAGGTCGCCGCGAAATTGGCTGTAGGATACACGCTCGACGAGCTCAAAAACGACATCACCGGCACGAGCGCCGCCTTCGAGCCTGCCATCGACTACGTCGTGACCAAGTGGCCGCGCTTCGCGTTCGAAAAGTTCCCCGGCGCCGACGCCACCCTCGGCACGCAAATGAAGAGCGTCGGCGAGGTGATGAGCATCGGGCGCACGTTCTGCGAGTCGCTGCAAAAGGCCGCCCGCTCCCTCGAGACCGCGCGCGACGGCTTCGTCTCGCTGATCGGCCGGGTCGACTACGTGCAGCTCGCGCTGCCGCGGAAACGGCGCGATCTCGGCATGGACGCGCCCGAGCACGACCCGCCGAGCGCCCTGCCCCCGGCCACGCCCGACGCGCTGCGCGCGGCCCTCACGACGCTCGTGCAAGTGCCAAGCGCCGACAGGCTCTTTTATGTCGGCGACGCCATGCGCCTCGGCATCACGAACGAGCGCCTGTTCGAGCTCACGAAGATCGACCCGTGGTTTCTGGCGCAGCTGCGCCGCATCATCGACGCCGAGCAGCAGATCTCCAGTGGCGAGACCGGACCGACGCAGATCCGTCGCTACAAGCGCCTGGGCTTCAGCGACCGTCACATCGCGACCCTGTCCGGCAGCACCGAAGACGCCGTGCGCATCGCGCGGCAGGCAGCGGGGATCCGGCCGGTGTTCGCGCGCGTAGACACGTGCGCCGCCGAGTTCGTGGCGCTCACGCCTTACATGTATTCTACATACGAATCCCAGAGCGAGTCGCTTCCGACGAGCAGCCGCAAGGTCGTCATTCTGGGCGGCGGTCCCAACCGGATCGGGCAGGGGATCGAGTTCGACTACTGCTGCGTTCACGCGGCGTCGGCGCTGCGCGAGCAAGGCTTCGAGACCATCATGGTCAATTGCAATCCCGAGACCGTTTCGACCGACTACGACACGAGCGATCGCCTCTATTTCGAGCCGCTGACGCTCGAAGACGTTCTTGCGATCTGCGACGAGGAGGAGCCCATCGGCGTCATCGTGCAGTTCGGGGGACAGACCCCCCTCAAGCTCGCGGTTCCGCTCGAGCAGCGCGGGGTGCGGCTGCTCGGCACGAGCGCCGACGCGATCGATCGCGCCGAGGATCGCGGACGCTTCGACCAGCTGCTGACCAAGCTGTCGCTCAAACGCCCCCGCAGCGGGATCGCGAAGGGCGCCGCCGAGGCCCTCGATGTCGCCGACGCGATAGGCTACCCGGTGCTGGCTCGCCCGAGCTACGTCCTCGGTGGGCGCGCCATGATGATTGCGTACTCCCGCACGGAGCTGGAGGGGTACGTCGCGCAGATCGTCGAGGCCGCCCGCGACGCGGGCACGACGAGCATCCTCGTCGACGAGTTCCTCAAGGACGCCGTCGAAGTCGACGTCGACTGCGTGTGCGACGGCAAGCGCGCGGTGATCGGCGGCGTGATGCAGCACATCGAGGAAGCGGGCATTCACTCGGGCGACTCCACGAGCGTGCTTCCGCCCTACTCGCTCTCACCTGAAATCGTGGTCTCGATCGAGGAGCAGACGCGGATGCTGGCCCTCGAGCTCGGCGTGATCGGGCTGATGAACGTGCAGTTTGCAATCAAAGGCGGAGAGGTCTACGTCCTCGAGGTCAACCCGCGCGCGAGCCGCACCGTGCCCTTCGTGTCGAAGGCAACTGGAAGGGCGCTGGCCAAAATCGCCGCGAAGCTGATGGCGGGCGCCACGCTCGACGACCTGGGCATCGAGGACGGCGAGCTGCCTCGCCACGTGGCCGTGAAAGAGAGCGTGTTTCCGTTCTCGAAGTTCCCCGGCGTCGACACCATTTTGGGCCCCGAAATGCGGTCGACGGGCGAAGTCATGGGCATCGCCGACACGTTCGCCCGGGCGTTCGGCAAGGCGATGGCCGCGTGCGGAACGCCGATCACCGCACCGCGCGAAGGCGAGCGCGGCGGACGCGTGTTCATCAGCGTAAAAGACGACGACAAGCCGGCCGCGACCGTCATCGCGAGGCGCATGCGCGCGCTCGGCTTCGAGATCGTCGCCACGCGCGGGACGGCCGCCGCGATCACCCGTGCCCGCGTGCCCGTCACTGTGGTGAGCAAAGTGAACGAGGGATCGCCGCACGTCGTCGACGCGATCAAAGCCGGCTCGATCGCGTTCGTCATCAACACGACGCTCGGCGCGCGCGAAGTGAAAGACAGCTACTCGCTTCGCCGTCAAACCTTGCTCGCCAACATCCCTTATTTTACCACGATCGCAGCCGGCCTCGCCGCCTGTGACGCGCTTGAAGCCGGACGCGGCGAAAGCAGCGTGCGCGTGCGCAGTCTGCAGGAATGGGCCGCCGGAAGCTGATGCGCGGCGGGGCGCGCCTGTCGCGCGGGCGCGGGCTGTGCGAGACTCCAACGCCATGAGCCGCGCGCGCTATGCACTCGAACCGCTCCTGACGCTTCGGCGCGACCGGGTCGATGCGGCGACCGCGGCGCTCGCGGCGACGCTGCGCGCGAGCGAGCACGCCGTTCGCGAGGTGATCGTCGCGGATGCGGGCCTCGCCGCGCACGCGCATGCCGCAGAAGCCACGCGGGCGAGCGAGCACGCCGCGCTCGCGGCCGGCGGGCAAACGGCCGGTGACCTGCAGCGCGCGGCGGCATGGGAGATCGGGGTGGCCGCAGAGTCGGGGAGGCTCGCCGAGGTCAGGTCGATTGCGCGGGAGCGGCAGGCTGACGCCGCAGCGGCAGAGGGCGCGGCGCGAGGTGCGCTAAGCGCGAAAATGGCCGAGGAAGACGCCGTGGCGAAGCATCGCGCGGCCTTCGTGGCCGCCGATGGAAAGCGCATCGCGGCTCAGGAAGAAGAAGCTGCGGAGGAAGCATGGCGCCCTCGGCCCGCGTAGCCGTGTTTGCGTTGATGCTGGCCGCCTGTCATCGGGGCGCCAGTGATTCGCGACCCCAGGAGCCGCCCGGCCCCGCACTCGATGGCGGACTGCGCGCCGATGGCGCAGCGCTGCCGATCGATCCTGCCGCGATCGACGTGGTGCTGGCCGATCCCCGGCTCGCAGCGGCCGCCGCGCGCGCCGAGGAAGGGGACCACGCCGCCGCGGCGAGAGCGCTCTCGGAGGCCCTTCGCACAGCGCCTCCAGACTTCGCCCGCGCCTGCGCCTGGCGCTACCTCGAAGGCCGAATGAGCGCTCTCGCGGGCGACGATGTGGCCGCAGCCGCGGCGTTCGACAGGGCCGGCGGCGCCGACGACCAGAGCGCGTGTCCCCTCGCCGAATACGCTCGCCACCGCGCGGCGCAGGCCTACCTCCGCCGCGGACGGGGCGACCTCGCGCTGGCGCGCGCAAAGGCTGTGAAAGACGCCGCAGTGGCCGACGAAGCGACGCTCACGCAAGCAGACGCGCTCGCGATGGCGGGCGACCGCACAGGCGCGGTGCCGCTGTGGCGCGCGTACCTCGCCGCGCATCCGAAGAGCGCGCGATGGGCCGAGGTGAGCGGCAAATTAGCGAAGGCTCTGCTCGATGCCTCCGACGCGGCAGCCCCGTCCCACGCACGCGAAGCGCACGATCTGGCCACGCGCATCGCGATCGAAGCGCCCGCGGCCGACAGCGCCATCGGAGCGATGGGGCTGCGCTCGCGTGCAGCTGCGCTCGATCCCTCGCTGCCGCGCGGACTCACACCCGATCAGCAGCAGCGCCGCGCGCAGGGTTGGCTCGACGGCGGACGCGGCGACAAGGCATTTGCCGAGGCGACCGCCCTCGGCAAACAGCTCACGAGGCCCGAGGATCACGAGCTCGGCTGCCGAGTCGCGACGACGCGCGCGCAGGCCTCGGCGCGCACAAAAGCGAGCACGAAAGACGCGTGGCAGGACGCCGTCGCTGCGTGCGACGGAAGCGGCGACGCGCTCGCGGTCGCGCTTTACAACGCGGGCAAATCCGCGAGCAGCAAGAGCCCCGGAGAGGCGGTCGCGTACTTCGCGCGCCTCGAGCAGGCGCAGCCCGCCCACAAGCTCGCCGACGATGCCCGGCTCAAGGGAGCGCTGCTCACCCGCGATCTCGGCGATGCCGCGCGCGCGGCGGAGATGCTCGACAAGCTCGCCGACGACTACCCCGCCGGCGACATGCGCAGCGAGGCCCTGTTTCGCGCAGCGCTCGCGCGAATGGGTCGGGGCGAGTGGAGCCTCGCGATGCCGTGGCTCGACCGCGCCGCGGCTGTCGACGCGGGCGATCGGCACTGGTCGACGTCGGGACGCGCGGCGTATTTTCGCGCGCGTGCGTCGGCGATGACCGGCGACGCCGAGGCTGCGAAGGCCGGCTACGCTGCCATCGTGCGCGAGCGGCCTCTTGCGTTCTACATGCTTCTCGCGTTCGCGCGCCTCTCGGAGCTCGACGGGCCGCTCGCGCGCCAAACGCTGAGCGACGCCGAAGGGCGCGAAGCCGAGGGCAACGTGCTGACGCGCGAGCGCGCGGAGATCGGGGCGGCCGGATTCTCGCGGGCGCTGCGGCTGCTCGAGGTCGGCGAGTTCGATGCGGCGAAGCGCGAGCTGGTGGCCTGCGGCGTGCTCTCCGACAGCGCGGACGCAGAGCTGGTGTGGGTCGCTGCGCGGCTGTTCGATCGCGCGGGCGCGCCGGAGATCGGCAGCGCATGGTCGCGGGGACGCGTTCAGGACCACCTCGGGCACTATCCGAGAGGCCGATGGCGCGCCATGTGGGAGGCGGCCTATCCGCGCGCCTTCGAGCCGCTGGTAACCGCTCGCGCCGAAGCCCAGCGTGCGCCGCGGCCGCTGGTGTGGGGCATCATGCGCGAAGAGTCGGCGTTCTATCCCGAGGCGACGAGTCCTTCGCCCGCGTTCGGGCTGATGCAGCTCATCGCGTCGACCGCGAAGCTGACGGCCCAGGGTACCGGGCTCGCGTTCGACGAGGCGTCGCTGAAGCGTCCGCAGGTCTCGATCACCCTCGGGGCCAAGCTGCTTTCGAGTCTGCGATCGAGCTACCCCGGCAACCCCGCCCTCGCGATCCCCGCCTACAACGGCGGCTCGGGAGCCGTGGGGCGCTGGCTCGCGCAGCGGGGCGCCGAAGACTTCGATCTTTGGGTCGAGGAGATCCCGTTCGAGGAGACGCGCGGCTATACCAAGCGCGTGCTGTCGAGCGTGGCCGCCTACGCTTACTTGTATGATGCACCTTTGTTCGATGAGGTGCTGCACCTGCCGAAAATCGCCGATGGTCGCGCGCCGCAGTAGCAGGGGGTTGTCCAAGCACCCTGCTGGCGGTTCGCAGCGCGAATCGCGTGGGGCGGGGCCGCCGAAAAACCGCGCTTTTTCGCGGCGGGGAGGTGCATGCCGCCCCGAGATGAACGGCTAGCAGGCCGCTGCTCCAAGGCCTGCCAGTGCGCCCGCCCGGCCGCTGCAGTGGGCCGAGCCGTTACAGTCCCAGACGCTGCGCGATGGCGCTCGCTGGCATCGCCCCGGTCAGGCGCTCGCTCTCAGCGCCGCTGCGAAACAGGATGAGCGTGGGGATGCTGCGAACGCTGAAGCGCGCGGAGACATCCGGCAGCGCTTCGGTGTCGACCTTGGCGATGATCACCGCGCCCTGTTTCTGCTGCGCGAGTTTGACGAGCTCGGGCGCCACAGCGCGACACGGTCCGCACCAATCCGCCCAAAAATCGACCAAAACCGGCGCCGGCGCGCCCGCCACGAGCTCGTCGAAGTCGGCTGCGCTTGCCAGCGCGACCGGTGACCCAACCGGCAGGAGCGGCTCTTTGCAGGAGGCGCACTTTGCTTTGTCGTGCAGGCGCGCGGCCGGCACGCGATTGGGCTTCGAACACGAGCTGCACAAAATGATCATGTAGGCCTCGGCGGTGCAACATGAGGCTCGGACGGCAGGCGTCAAGTCGAAGAGGCGGCAACGCGCCCGCCAATCGCGCGGCCCGCAGGCGGAGGCTCGAGCAGCCCGAGCCCCAGCAGCGAAGCGTGCGCGTCTCCCGCGACGATGACGTGATCGACGAGCGGCGTGGCGACGACAGCCGCGGCAACGGCCAATTTGTGCGTAAAAATGATGTCGTCTTCGCTCGGCGTGGGATCACCGCCAGGGTGATTGTGCACGATCACCACGCCGCTGGCCGCCTCGCGCAGCGCTACGCGAAGCGGGTCGCGCACGTGCACGCCGACGCCGTGGAGTCCGCCCTTTGCGACGCAGCGGGCGGCTCGCAAGCGCCGCGCGCCATCGAGCGCGAGCACCCACAGCTCCTCGTGCTCGAGGCGGCCCAGGCGGGGACAGGCCCACGCGGCGACGCACGCGCTGTCGCGCATCGGAGCGGAAGCGGAGGCGCAGCTCATGCGAACACG
Source organism: Myxococcales bacterium (assembly GCA_947473045.1). Taxonomy (GTDB): domain Bacteria; phylum Myxococcota_A; class Polyangia; order Polyangiales; family Polyangiaceae; genus JANYHY01. The sequence goes on from CANJCO010000048.1 coordinate 27,912, forward strand.
CGCCCCGAGCTCGATGGCGGCCGCGAGTCGTGCCGCCCGGGTCGCTCCGAGCCCGCTGCGCTCGGCCAGGACTCCAACACCTGCGCGCGCGAGCCCCGCGAGGTCGCCGAATTCTTCGAGCAAGGCTGCGGCAGCCGCGGACGCAGGGACGCGTCGGGAGCCGGTGGCGAGGATGAGCGCCACGAGGTCGGCGTCGCTGAGCGCCCCGATGCCATCGAGCCGGAGGCGGTCGCGCGGGCCCTTGATGGTGTCGACACAGGACATGGGCCCCCGCCCATCACGATCGGTGCCAATGCCGGCAAGGCCGGAAATCCCCGAGATCGTCGCCGTGCGGAGTGGCCATCCGGCCCTCGGGCCGGCCCAGGGCCAGGGGCTACTGACAGAGTCCGGCGTTGTCGCTCTTGAGAACGGCCCAGGGCTGCTTGCAGGACTGCCCCTGCGGGCACGGGGACTTGTGCGGGTCCTGCGGGCTGCAGAGCTGCTGACACGCCCGCATGCCGTCGGATCCGAGGCAGACGAGACCCTCGCCGCAGTGAACCACATCGCAGCGCTCACCGACCTTGGCGGGCCCCGTGTCGACGCAGCTGGTCACGCCGGCGGACGGGTCGACGATGCCGCACGACTGGCCGACGCCACACGTATCGCCAAGCAGCTTGCACGGCTTCACCGGCAGGCAGACCGGCACTTTGACCGCGGACGACGACGACTCGGCCTGCACGTCGCAAAACGCGCTCCCTGTAGTGGATGAGCCCTGAGACAGCGTCTTGCAGAGCGAAGCGTCGCAGCAATAGTGACGACACCGACCGGGTGAGCTGACGCACTCGAAGCCCGCCGCGCAGTCGGCGCCCGCAGCGCACGCGTCGCCATCCTTGCCGCGGCCGGCCGCCCCGCAAACGGCGCTCAAGAGCCCCTTTTGTGAATTGACGCGGCACGCGACGTCCGCCGGCGGGGGCACGCTGCCGGCGTCGGCAGCAGGCGCGCCCGCATCGATCGTCGCGCCCGCATCCCCCCCGGAGGCCATGTTCGCGCACGCGCCCGCGAGCTGGTGTTGCTCGCCTACGTCGGGGTCGCAAGCTCCCGGCGCTTCGGCCGCACACAGCGAAACCAAGCCGGGAGCCGCGTCTGCCGCAGCGTCGTAGCCGAGGTAGCCCCCGGCGTCTGCGCCGAGCGCGCCGGCCTCGGGCGACACCCCCGGGTAGGCCTCGGTGGCGAACGACGACTCGAACCCGACGCATGCGACCGCCGAGGCGGCAGCGACGCCGAGCGCAGGCAACAACGCGAACGTGCGGAGGGAAATACGGAACATAAGAGTCGATAAGACGGCAATACACACAACGTGCCGCACTCGTAATCATCGCACAAAGCGCGAAAATAGCCAATTTTTGCCACGCGCCAGCCCCGCCGCCATGGCAGTCGTGTCGCGGTCGGCCCCGGCAACAGTCGTCGCAAGCGCGCGCGAAGCCTTTATAGTGGCCTGCGTGGCAGACTCCTTTGCGCTCACGGTAAACGGCACCCGATACGAGGTCTCGGGAGAGCCTCCTCACCGCAGCCTCCTCGCGTGGCTGCGCGGGCGCGGGCTTACCGGCAGCAAAGAGGGCTGCGCGGAAGGCGATTGCGGAGCGTGCACCGTCGCTCTGGTCGAGCGCGACGCCGCCGGCCGCGCGACCTACCGCGCCATCAACAGCTGCATCGCGCTGCTGCCGATGTTTGCGGGGCGCGACGTGGTCACGGTCGAAGGGCTCGCCACCGCCGCGCACGGTGGCGCGAGCGCGCGACTCGAAGATTTGCATCCCGTGCAACGCGCGATGGTGGAGCGCTACGGATCGCAGTGCGGCTACTGCACGCCCGGCTTCGTCGTGTCGATGTTCGAGGCGTACAACCGCGAGCTCGGTGACGACCGTGAGCGCGCGGTCGCCGATCAGCTGCACGGTAACCTGTGCCGCTGCACGGGCTACAGGCCGATCCGTGATGCGATGCTCGACGCGCTCGACGAAAAGGCGGGGCGCGCGGACGATCTCTTCCAGCTTCGGCTAAAAAAGGGCGTTTCGGCTGCCCCCGAGCTCGATTATCGCGCCGGGGGCGAGCGCTTTCTGCGGCCCGCGACCCTGCTCGCGCTTTGCGAGGCGCTCGCCGCCGATCCCGACGCCACGCTGGTCGCAGGCGCGACCGAAATCGGCGTCGAGATCAACAAGAAGGCGCGCGCGTTTCCGCGACTCATCAGCACCGAGTCGGTCGCCGACCTGTCGCGCATCACGCGAGGTCACGCTGCGTGGAGCCTTGGCGGCGGCGCATCGCTCACCGATGTCGAAGACACCGCCGCGCGCGAGATCCCTTCGCTCGCGAAGATGCTCTCGGTGTTCGCGTCGCGGCCGATTCGCTCGCGCGCGACGCTCGCGGGCAACCTCGTCACCGCGTCTCCGATCGGCGATCTCGCGCCCGTGCTCCTCGCGCTCGATGCGGTCGTCGTGCTCGCGCGGAGCGAGGGCGGCGCCGTCGTCACGCGGCGCGTCGCGCTCGACGCGTTCTTCACGGGTTACCGGCAGACCGTGCGGCAGCGCCACGAAGTGCTGCTCGCAGTAGAGCTGCCTCACGCGCCCGAAGCGGCGCGGCGAATGGGTGCATCTTACAAGGTCAGCAAGCGCCGCGAGCTCGACATCAGCATCGTTGCGGCGGCGTTCACCGTCGACCTCGACCCGCAGGGGTGCGTGAAGCACGCGAGGCTCGCGTATGGCGGGGTCGCGGCCACGCCGGTGCGCGCGAAGAACGCCGAAGCCGCGCTCCTCGGAAAACCCTGGAACGAAGCGTCGATGCTGGCCGCGCAAGCCGCGCTCAGCGCCGAGCTGCGACCCATCGACGACGTGCGCAGCGGCAAGGCCTATCGCGACGGGCTGGTGGGTTCGCTGCTCGAGAAGTTCTACCGCGGCGAAGAGAGCGCGGGCCAGGATGAGCCGCTCGCGTTCGCGTGCTCGGCGCGCAGCGATGGCGTCGACCCGTCGCGATCGCTGCACCATGAGAGCGCCATCGGGCACGTCACCGGCGCCGCGATGTACGTCGATGATGAAGCCCACCGCAGGGGCGCGATGCTCGAGCTGTGGCCCGTCACCTCGCCCCATGCGCACGCGAAAATCACGCGACGCGACGCCACCGCTGCGCGCGCGATGCCGGGCGTGATCGCCGTGCTGCTCGCCGAGGACGTCCCCGGGCAGAACGATGTCGGTGCGATTCGCCACGACGAGCCCATCTTTGCGAGCAGCGACGTTCGCTTCGCCGGCCAGATCGTGGCGGTGGTCGTGGGCGAATCGTACGAAGCCTGCAGGGCGGCCGCGGCTGCGGTCGAGGTCGACTACGAGCCGCTGCCCGCGATCCTCTCCATCGCGCAAGCTGTGCAGCACGACAGCTTTCACACCGCGCCGCATCGCATCGCGCGCGGAGACGCGGGCGCGGCCGTCGCCGCTTCGCCGCGCAGCCTCACATTTTCGCTCGACGTAGGCGGGCAGGAGCATTTCTATCTCGAAGCGCAGGCCGCGTGGGCCGAGTGCGGCGACGACGGCGACGTGCGCGTGGTCAGCTCGACGCAGCACCCGTCGGAGATCCAGGCGGTCATCGCGCACGTGCTCGATCTTCCGCGACATCGCGTCACCGTCACTGCTCCGCGCATGGGTGGCGGGTTCGGAGGCAAGGAGACGCAGGGCAACACCTGGGCCGCGGTCGTGTCGCTCGCGGCGTGGAAGACACGGCGCGCCGTGCGCGTGCAGCTCGACCGCGACCTCGACATGATGCTCACCGGCAAGCGACATCCGTTCCGCGGCGACATCGAGGTTGGCTTCGACGACGCGGGCCGCCTGCTCGCCCTGCGCGCAAGCCTTATTTCCGATGGCGGCTGGGCGCTCGATCTCTCGGAGTCGATCACTGACCGCGCGCTGTTTCACATCGACAACGCCTATTACATTCCGAGCGTTGACGTGACCGGACGCGTGGCGCGGACGAACCACGTTTCGCATACGGCTTTTCGGGGCTTTGGTGGCCCTCAGGGCATGGTCTTCATCGAAGAAGCCATCGATCGCATCGCCCGGACGCTCGGGATTGCGCCCGAGGTCGTGCGCGAGCGAAACCTCTACCGGGGTACCGGCGAGACTGCGACCACGCACTACGGGCAGGCCCTCGAAGGCCCTCGCGGGGAGCGCATCTGGACAGCGCTTTGCGAGAGCGCAAAGCTCCGCGACAGGCGCGTCGAAATCGCAGCGTTCAACGCGCGAAATTCAGGAAAAAAGCGGGGAATCGCGATCACGCCGGTGAAGTTCGGCATCTCGTTTACCGCGACGTTTCTCAATCAGGCCGGCGCGCTCGTGCTCGCCTACCGCGACGGCAGCGTGCAGGTGAATCACGGCGGCACCGAGATGGGTCAGGGCCTGCACACGAAGCTGCGCGGCGTCGCGATGCGCGAGCTCGGGCTCACGGCAGACGCAGTGCGCGTGATGAAGACGCAGACCGACAAAGTTCCCAACACGTCGGCGACGGCCGCGTCCGCGGGTGCGGATCTGAACGGCGCCGCAGTGAAAGCGGCCTGCGAGACGCTTCGCTCGCGGCTTTTGCCCGTCGCAGCCGAGCTGCTGCAGGCAGCGCCCGAGTCGATCGTCTTCGAGGCAGGGCGCGTGTTTTCGAGCGGCGACCCGAGCGCGTCGGTGAGCTTTGGCGCGCTGTGCGAAAAGGCTCATGTGGCCCAGATCAGCTTGTCTTCCACTGGATTTTACCGCACTCCCGGCATCGGGTACGATAAGTCGGCAGGGCGCGGAAAGCCTTTTTACTACTTCGCCTGGGGCGCCGCCGTCAGCGAAGTCGAGGTCGACGCCCGCAGCGGCATGAAGCGCGTGCTGCGCGTCGACGTGCTGCACGACGTCGGTGACTCGCTCAACCCTGCGATCGACATCGGCCAGATCGAAGGCGGCTTCGTTCAAGGGATGGGCTGGCTGACCGGCGAAGAGCTCAAGTGGGACCGGAGCGGTCGGCTGATGACCCACTCGGCGAGCACTTACCAAATCCCGGCGATCAGCGACGCGCCGGTCGAGATGCACGTGGCGCTGCTCCCGAGCGCCACGCAGCCCGGCGTCGTGCACGGCAGCAAGGCCGTGGGCGAGCCGCCGCTCATGCTGGCGCTCAGTGTCCGTGAGGCGATCCGCGACGCGATCGCGGCGTTCGGGTCACCGGGCGGCCAGGTCGAGCTCCCCTGCCCGGCCACGCACGAGGCCATTTACGGCGCCGTCGCCGCGCGCCTGCGCGATCGCCCCGCACACCTGTAATCTGCACAAAGTGGCGCGAACGCGCGGAAGTCGGTACACGAGGGAGCGTGACCGATCGCGCGCCCGTGGGGAAGCAGGCTTCGTCGCCGCGCGTAGATTCCAGCGTGGAAGGCGCGCGCGATCAGAAACCCGCGCAGCGTGCCGGTCGGGGCGTGCTGCGAGGCGTGTGGCGCTGGACAAAGCGGCTCATGGTTGTGGGCGCGGTCACGGCGGTCGCCGGGGCCGTCGCCACGGTGGTGGTCATTCGTCGCTACGAAGCCGACCTGCCGAGCGTGTCCGACCTGAGAGGCAACTACCACCCGCCTCAAGTCACGCGCATTTTGGCGCGCGATGGGTCGACGCTGGCGGAGGTGTTCTCGGAGCGCCGCACCGTGGTGTCGCTGACGCGGCTTCCGGCCCACGTGAAGCTGGCGATTTTGGCGGCCGAAGACGCGGGATTTTACGAGCACGAGGGGCTCAACTACCTCGGCATCGCGCGCGCCATGCTCATCAACCTGCGCAGCGGTCGCACGCGCCAGGGAGGCTCCACGATCACCCAGCAGGTCGTCAAAAATCTGTTGCTCGGCCAGGAGCGCACCTACAGCCGAAAGATCAGGGAGGCGCTGCTCGCCAGGCGACTGGAGCAGGAGCTGCCCAAGGATGACATCCTTGAATTGTATGTAAACCACATCTATTTTGGAGACGGCAACTACGGCATCGAAGAAGCGGCACGCGGCACGTTCGGCAAGAGCGCCCACGATCTCACCATCGCAGAGGCCGCGCTGCTCGCGTGCCTGCCGGCCGGGCCCGATCGCTTCTCGCCCCGCAAACACCTCGACCGCACCCTGACCCGGCGCGCGTTCGTGCTCGAGCAGATGCACCAGAAGGGCTTTCTGAACGACGCGCAGTTCGCGGCGGCCCGAGACGAGGTCGTCAAGCTCGGAAGCCTCGATGACGCCGGCGGTGATCTCGCGCCCGAAGTCGTCGAGCTCGCGAAGAAGGCGCTGCGCGATCTGGTGCACGACGAGGCGGCGCGCGGCGGGTACACGATCACGACGACGATCGATCCGAAGCTACAGGCCGCGGCGCGCAAGGCAGTGCGGGACGCGCTCGGAGCCTACGACAAGCGCCATGGGCTCCCGGGCGCGCTCAAGCTGCCCGCGGGCGCCACGGTCGACAAGAAGGGCCACGTCGTGAAGGCGCCGGCGCCGCGCGATCCGCCGTTCGTGGGAACGCCCGACTTCGCGCACCACAAGGTGCTGGTCGGCGTCGTCGAAGGCGCAGATGACGCCAAGGGAACCTTCGATGTGCGCGTGGGCACCGCGCACGGCACGGTGAAGCTCGCCGACTATGCGCGCTACAATCCCGACAAGCTCGCGCCTTCGACCTATGCGCCTGTGGGCGCGACGGTGCGCGTGAGCCTGCTGGCGGCGGTCACCGATCCCGCAGTGGGCGGTCCCGCAGTGCGCATCCCGCTGCGACTCGAGCTGGGTCCCGAGAGCGCGATGGTCGCGCTCGACGTGCGCACGCGGCAGGTTTTGGCCCTGATCGGCAACTACGAGGCTGCAAACGCGGGCCTCGATCGGGCGACGCGCGCGCGGCGCCAGCCAGGCTCGACCTTCAAGCCAATCGTCTATTCCTATGCCCTGCACGCCCGGCGCTTTACGCCTGCGTCGCTGGTCGATCCACGCGCCGATCAGTTTCGCGGGAATTACCATCCGTCGAACTACGAGGGCTACGCGGGCACCGAGTCGATTCGCCTTCGGGAGGCGCTGGCGCTGAGCGTCAACGTCGTCGCCGTGCGCGTGCTCGAAGATGTGGGCCCCGCCAACGTGGTGTCGTGGGCGCTCTCGCTGGGAATCGAGTCAACGCTCAAGCCTGACCTGTCGCTGGCGCTCGGCAGCTACGAGATCACGCCGATGGAGCTCGCCGGAGCGTATGCGACCTTCGCCGCCGGCGGCGTTTATGACACGCCGCGGGTGATCACGCGCATCACCGGTCCCGACGGAAAGGACCTCGACCTCACGCCCCTGCCTCCGCCGCGCCGCGTCCTCGACGACGCCGAGGCCTATGTCACGACGAACATGCTCACCAGCGTGATCGACCACGGAACGGCAGTGCGCGCGAAATCGCTCGGCCGCCCGATCGCGGGCAAGACCGGAACGAGCAACCAGTCCAAAGACACCTGGTTTGCGGGGTATTCCTCCGAGACCGCGGCGGTTGTGTGGGTCGGATACGATGACGGAAAGCCCCTCGGCGCGAGCGAGACCGGCGCCGTGGCCGCGCTGCCGGCGTGGATCGACTTCATGAAGGTCGCGAGCGAGCACAAGCCTCCCAGTCAGTTCCCGCGCCCCGCCGGCGTCGTCAGCGTCACCATCGACAAAGCCACAGGAATGCTGCCGCCGGAAGGAGACACGGACACGCTCGAGGAGGTCTTCCTCGCGGGCACCGAGCCCACCGAGGTGGGAGCGCCAACGGGCGACGCTGGCGCCGGCGACGCAGGCCGCGGCGAGCCCGACGCAGCGCCTTGAGGGGAGCTTTTCTGCCGCCCGCGCGTACGATGACGCAGATGAACCAGAGCGGCGACGTACCCTACAGACGCCCCACCGTGACCGGCTGGCTTGCGCCCACGTTCGTCGGGCCATGCATCGCAGCGATCGCGGCCGTGGGGCTCTACGGGTGGGCAGGCCCGCTGCACGAGCTCGTGCCGCGCGGCGCGTTCGTGGTGGTCGCGCTTATTTTCGGCCTGCTGTGGGCGGGGGTCTACGGGCTCGTCACCGCGCTCGTCGACGTGGCGCTGCTCGCGCTCAAGCTCCGGGTGCTGCCGAGCGGCGCGCGGGCGTGGCTGGCGTCGATCGTCGCGCCCCTCACTGCGCTGGCCGCCTACGCCGTCTACTCGCCGCACAAGTGGTACAAGTTCGGTCCATGGGCGATCGTCACCGCACTCGCAGTGCCGCTGCTCGCTTCCTGTGTCGCGGGACGCATCGCCGGCGGCAAGCGCCCCTGAAACGCGGGCTCGGCGCGTTCGTCGTCGCCGCGATCGCCGCATCGTCGGCCGCCCCCGCGCGGGCGGGATCGGCGCTCGACCGCGCGGCGTCGGAGCTCGCCGGCGCGCTCGGAGGCGCGACGGGCGAGACGCTGGTCGTCGCGGGCGCGCTCACGTTCGATGAGCCAACCCCGAAAGCGGACGCGATCGAGGCGGCGATGGCGACGCTGGTCGCCGGCAAGCTCGCGAACGCGCGCGCGCACAGCGGCGCGCTGACCCTCGACGCTGCGCGCAGGGCAGCCGGCGCGCGCACGTCGCTCGTATGGGTGAGCACGACCCTGCAAAACGGGCAGCTGCGCGCGAGCGCCGACCGCTACGCCGCGGCCGCAAACCCGTGGGATCGCGTTCGAAACCCGCTGCCGCCCCCGATCGCGCACAGCTTCGCCGCCGTCGCGATAGACCCGGAGATCCGCGCTTCGATGACCCCCATTTTGCTGGGGCACGCGAGCGTGCAGCGGGCGGCCCACGGACAAGGCGCAGTCCTCGCCGTCGCGTGCGGCGATCTCGACGGCGACGGCGGACTCGAGATCGTGACCGTATCGGCCGAGCGCATCGCCGTCGGAAAGCTCACGGGCGGCAAATTCACGCCGAGCCGAACGACGCCGTGGAGCGTGCTCAACCCCCGAGTGCCTGTGCCCCTGCGCGAGCCCGTCGGTAGCGTGAGCATCGACCCCAACCGCATCACGGCCGCCATCACCGATCGCGGGTCGGTGGTGCTGGACGAGTCCCTCAAACCGTTACAGACGCTACCCGGAATTGCGTTTGGGACTGCGTGTGCGCGTGCAGTACCCGAAGCGTCAATGCTCGAGAACCTCGCCCCGTGCGACAGCAAAAGCAGCCAAAAGTGGCCGTTTTCCGCGTCGCGCTTCGACGCGTTCGCGAGCTGTGAAGGGAGCACCCGTGGCGGCGCCGATTTTCGCGCGACTGCTGGGAGGGACCCATCGGGCAGGTTGATCATCAATGTGGGAGATCGGGAGCTACCTCCCATCGACGGCGCCGGCGCGCAGATCGCGCTGGCCGACCTCGATCTCGACGGGGTTCCCGAGCTCGCGATGAGCGCCGGCGCGGGCGATGACAGCATCACGATAGTGACCCTCGACGACAGCGGCGCGCGCACGCGCCTGAAGCTGGCGGCACCCGATGGCGTACGGGCGCTCGCGACATGCCCACCGGAAGCACGCGACGCTCCGGCGCTGATCGCAGTCGTGGGCGCGGAGGTGTGGGTTGTCCGCTAGGCGCGCGCTCACGAGGCGGGGCTTCTTGGCGGGCGGCGGAGCGCTCGTCGTGGCGGGCGCCAGGACAGCGGAGGCGCGCGGGCGCTCAGGGGTGGGAGGGCGCGTTCAGCTGCGCGTCCCCTGGCCGCTGGGCGCGGTCGATCCGCACAGGCTCGACGACGGCTGCGCGGCGCTTTTTGGCAGCGCACTCTTCGATACACTTTACGTTGCCGAGGAGGCCGGATACCGCGCCTCGCTCGCGGAGGGCCCGCCGGAAGTCCTGGCTGGCGAGCTGCGCGTGCGTCTGCGGCAAGGCCTGATCACAGCCAGTGGAAGGCCGCTGGTCGCCGGCGACGTGGTCGCGTCGATCGCGCGCGCCAGGGCCGCTGGCGCCCACGCGTGGCTCGCCGATCTGCAGCCTCCCCGCAAGCTCGACGACCTGACCGTGGCCTTCACCGCCACGCGCGAAGCCGGCCTGCTGCGCGCGCTGAGCTCTCCACTGTGCGCCGTCGTGCCCGCAGGATTTCGACCCGAGGCTCCCGACGGAACGGGACCGATGCGCGCACTTTTGCGACGCGACGGGCTCACCCTCGTTCGCAACGTCCATGCGGCGCGCGGCCCGAGCCTGCTCGGTGAGGTTGCAGCCTATTTCGCACCAGATCTCGCTTCATCGCTGCGCGCGTTCGAGTCCGGCACCGACGAAATCGGATGGCTTGGCGCCGGCCTTCACGAGCCCCGCGCAGGCTCGGTGCCCTTCGATGCCGGCTGCATGGGATGGGCCGTGCTGCGCACGGGCGCGATGGCGGGCGTATGGGACGCACCCGGAACGGCGCAGCGGCTGTGCGACGGCATTTCCCCCGCGACGCTGTCTCACCTCGCGCTCGGGGCGGCGTGGGAGACCGAGAGCGATCAGGGCTGGGGCGGCCCGCCCGCCGACCTGCTCGTGCGCGCCGACGCACCGTGGCTGGTCGAGCTCGCGGGCGCCGTCGCTGCGACGCTGAGCCGCCCCGGGCACGAGGTCACGGCGAGGCCCTGCGCAGCGGCGGCGTTCGTCCAGCAGCGGGCCGCGCGCAGCTACGCCCTCGCCATCGACCTCGTGCGACCGCTGTTTCAGGACGCGGACGGCGCCCTGGCGAGCCTCGCCTCTTCGAGCGACATGGCGCTCGCGCTCGATGTGCTCCGGCACCCGCCAAGGCTGCGAAAGGGGACGGTGCGCAGCCTCACGCGAACGCTTCGTGTCGGCGTGCTCGGCGATCTTCGGGCCAAGGGCGCGCGGCGCGCCGAGCTCGTGCTGCCGTCAATGCCCGAGGGTGGCATCGACTGGTCCGGCGCATCGCTCGCCAGGCCGCGGTAAAAGGGGCGTTTTCGTGAGGCTCACTCCCCGCTTCATCGTCGCCCTCGGGCTGCTCGTGACCTGCACGACCACCGGCCTTGGCGTGGTGCTACGCGAGCAGCAGCGCGAGCGTGAGGCCTCGCGGTTCGACGCTGAAGTCGCGTCAGCGTGCCGCCGCGTCGTCGCCGAAGCCCGGCGCCAAGCGGCCGCGGATCGCCGCATGCTTCGCGGCGCCTGCGCCTCGGGCGAGCTGGTTGATCGCACCCTCGTCGCGCTCGAGGCCGGCACCCTCGACTCGCGGCGCGTGGCGCTGGCGGCCCTCATCCCCGACCAGCGGCGCGCGCTCGATCTCGACGAGCTCATGCTCGTCACGGCGAAGGGCGAGCTGCTCGGAGTCGATCCGCGCGAGCTGCTCGCGACGAGCCGGCGTGAGGTGCTCGACTGGGCGCTGGGCCCGGAAGACCGCTTCTTGACGGACGCGCAGGCAAAGACCGTGTTCGCAGCCAAGCCGAGCGCAGTCGCCCGCTGCAAGCGCGGCTCGGGCGATAACGCGGTGGCGCTCGTGGGCGCCCGCCGACTCGATCCGCTGTTCGCGCGCATCGGGGCCACGCTCGACGTCTCCGTCGCGCGTGGCTCCGAGCCGACCACGAGCCCGCTCCGCGCGCAGGCGACATGCGCGATCGATGATCCCAACATGCGCGTGCCCATCGTCGTGACGAAGGACAAAGCAGCCCTGATCGCAGCCCTCGCCGCGATCGACCAAA
>CANJCO010000049.1 GCA_947473045.1 Myxococcales bacterium
CCCTGATAGTAATTGGCGAAGCCAATTGCGTGGGGTGGGGACCCCGAAAAACCGCGTTTTTCGGGGCGGGGAGGTGCATACCTCCCCGAGATGAAAGGCTAGCAGGCCGTTCTTCAACGGCCTGCTAATCGTCGAGGCCGAGGCCTGCGAGGATTCTTGGGAGGTTCTTTTCGACCCGGGAGGCGCGCGTTTTGGGGAGTTTGGGCTGGGAGAAATGGAAGATGTACGCGCGCTGCCGACCGGGGGTGAGCGCAGCGAAGGCCGCCTGCAGCGTGGGGCTGGCGCTGAGCGCCGACGCGAGCTCGTCAGGGAGCTTGAAGTCGGCGGTCTTTTTGAGCGGCACCTTCAGCCCGGCGCGCTCAACTTCGATGGCCTCGCGCAAGTAGGACCTCACAGTATCTTCGAGGTCGATAACCTCCTGAACACTCGTAAACCGGATCTGCCGCGCCGCCTGCACGTTCTCGGTCTGCTGAATGAGCACGTGGTCCGGATCGGTGAGCAGCGCGCCCTTGTGAAACAGCAGGGCGCAGTACTCCTTGAAGCCGTGGATGAGCACGACGTTGCGGCCCTCGAGCGCGTAGCAGGGCTTGCCCCACTTCAAGTCTTCGGTCAGCCCGGTCTCGCAGACGATCGCGCGCAGCTTCTCGAACGCCGCGCGCCATTGGCCCTGCCGCGCCAGAAACGCATCCACACTCGGGCTCATCGGTGATCTCCTGCGGCCTGCTCCGCGAAGACCCGATTGTAACTCAGCCGCGCGCCCACGCGCGAGGTCGGCGTTTTGCGGCTCGGCGCATCGCGCGCCGTTCGGCGCAGTGCACGAAGGGCGTGTGCAGCGAGCTGGTATGCGCGATTCGTCTGCAGCTCGTATTTATCGTCGGCTTTGGTCGCGAGCTGCTGTTAGGCGAGCGATGGTGCTTCGTCTGTTGCGGGCCCAAGGGCGGGCCCGACGTGCTGAAAGCGGGGCCGACGGCCCCCGGGGCGGCGAGCAACAGTCGAGGCGCCGCTACGTGGTGCAGCGCGCCAGTGATACGCTGAGTTCATGCGTCTGCGCCGCCTGTGCTGGTCGATTCCGTGCGTGATTGCGATGCTCGGCGCGTGCGGTGACTCGGGCGACGCGCTGTCGCCTTCGCAAGCCGATGGTCCCGACGGCAGCGCGGGTGAGGGCGGCGGTGGAGCGCCGCGCGACGGCGGCCTCGTCGATGTCGGCGCCGACGCGGTCGCCGATGCGACCGTCGTGAAATGCGGCGCGAAGGGTGAGGGTTGCTGCGCCGACGCGTTGTGCGATTCAGGTCTGGTTTGCGACAAGAGCGCGTGCGTGAGCGCGATCCGGGCTTCGACGTGCGCGAGCGGGGCCCCCGCGTGGGCGTTCGTCTCCGAAGTGGCGCCGCCGGCGACCATGCAGCCCTACGAGCGTTTTACGATGTTCGTCACGTTCCGAAATTGCAGCGGCGCGACTGCGGCGCGCGTGGACGCCGGTGCCGCGAGCGGCCTGAAGCTCGGCTTCTCGGCGCCGCGCGAATACGCTCCGTTCGGGGTCTCGCGCGTGGCGCTTCCGGCCGACGTGCCGAACGCGTCGGAGGTCACGATTCCGATTGTGCTGCGCGCGCCCCCGCTCACCGGTGGGTACTTCCTCGCGTGGAGTCTGGTCGACGAAGGCAAGGCGTGGCTCGCCGCGACCAGCATTCCGCACGGCATCGATGTGCAGGCTGCCGCGAAGACTGCAACGATTTGCCCCAGCGTGACGGCCGACATCGGCGGCGTGGCGGCTGCCACGAAGGCGCTCGCTGACTGCATCGCGAAGACGCAGCCGGGAGGCACGCTCGAGTTGCCCGCGGGCGTCTACCGGGTCGACGGCGAGCTGTCGCTCGACAAGCCGATTACCATCGTCACGCAAGGCACTGTAGTTGGCAGTCCCGGCTGCTGGGACCACGACAGTCCCGCGTGCGCCGTGCTCCGCGCGGATGCCTCGCTCAGCGCCGCGCGCGGCTTCGTCTTTGTTCGCGCGGGCTCGGGCGTGCACCTCGACCGGATCGTGATCGACGGCAATCGCGACGCGCGGCTCGCGAGCCCCGCCGCCGCCACTTGCGCAGGCGGCACCAACGGCGCCGGCTTCAACGCCCACAGCGACAACTGCGCCGGCTGCTCCATGCGTCGCGGCATGTCGGCGCGCGCGCTCTGCGGCACAGGGTGGGAGTGGACGGGCGACAAGGCCACCATCGAGGGCAACGTATTTTACCGTAACGGCGACCACACCAAGAAGAACATGTGGTCCGACGGGCTCACGCTGCTGTCGTCGAACGGCGCGGTCGTTCGCGGCAACAGCTTCGTCGACAACAGTGACGTCGACTTCATTTCGGGCGGCGCGGCGGGCGGCACGTTTGAATCGAACTCGGTGTTGCACGTGCTGCAATCGAGCTTCGCGGGGCTCATGCTCGACAACTTTGGCGGGGCGACGTCGGGTGACTTCGCCGGCGCGGTCGTAAAGGGCAACTGGGTTAATTGCCAGTCGCAGCTCTGCGACTTTGGTATCGAGCTTGGGCCGCACCCTTGGTATCTCTCAGCGAATATCAAGGGCGGAAGCGTCACTGGCAACAGCGTCTCGGGCGCGCGCATTCAAATCAACGCCGAGGGCGCAGGCACCGTCGCGCAGCCGATCGCAGTGTCGGGCAACGCGCTCGGCCCGAGCCCCGCGAGCGGCGTGTTCGGATGCGGACAGTCGCGATCGGCCACCACGTTCAACGTCTCGCCCGACTCGTTCGTGACCACGGGCGACGCGACGGCGAAGTTCACGTTTCACGGCTGTCCGTAGCCGCGGCGCGCTCGCCGCAGGCCGCTGCTTCAACGGCCTGCTAGAGTCGGCCGATGCACAGGCATCGAGCGGTGGGCTGGTTGACAGGCGTTTGGCTGGTTGCTTGCAGCGATGCTCCGCCCCCTGCGGTCGTCGCAGTCGATGCGGGGGCTGGCGACGCCGCGGCCGACGGGGCTGCGTTCGAGGCGGGCGCACCGGCGCGCGATGGCGGCGCGGACGCGCAGGGCGACGCGGCGGCCCCGCTCCCGACCGGCACAATCGTGCCGCTCTACACTGATCCGACCGATCCCTCGTGGTCGCGCCTCGCGGCGGCAGCGAAGGCGCACCCGGGCGTGCACGTGATCGCAGTCGTGAACCCGAACAATGGCCCGTTGCCTTCGGTCGATCCGGGCTACGCGAAGGGGATCGCCGCGCTCACCGCGGCGGGGATCCGCGTCGCGGGGTACGTGGCCACCGGCTACGGCGCGCGCGCTGAGAGCGCGACAAACGGCGACGTCGATTTGTACCGCGCGCAGTATCCCCAGCTCGCCGGCATCTTCTTCGACGAGGCCGCGATCTACGAGCCCGGGCATGAGGCGCGCTACTCGGCCGAGGCGAGTCATGCACGCAGCGCCGGTTTCCAGCTGCTCGTGGCCAACCCGGGCACGGCGCCCATCGCCGCGTATGCCGGCCTTTTCGACGTGTCGCTCGTTTACGAGTCGGCTGGCGTTCCGGCCAGCAGCGCGCTGTCGCCGTTTGCGGCGTCACGCACGCACGCTGGGATTATTCCGTATGGCGTGCCGTCGCTCGATGCCGCCTACGTCGCCAAGATTCGGCCCGACGTTCAGTATGTGTTCATCACCGATGATGGACTTCCCAATCCATGGGACACCTTGCCGCCCTACTTCGAATCGCTCATGACCGCTCTCGAATAGGGAGTGTGTGGACGAGCACGCATGAGGCGGAAGCAGGCTGCGATCGACGCAGCGCGAAGCATCGGCCGCCGCTCCGCTCAACATCTGGACCGCGATCTGCGCTAAGGTGATGAGCGAATTGTTCGGTGCGCATTGAGAGACCTGTCGCCTTCGCCCGTGCCTCTGCAGTCGGATTCCGACGACGACGAGGCGAGCGTGACGTTTTGGGTCGGCGAAGGCGAGACGCTGCGCGAGATGCTCCCGGAGGCGCTCCTCCACGCGTTCGAGGAAGGCGAAGTCGCGGGCGACGTGCCCGTGCGCATTCAGCGCGAAGCGCCCCCGCGGCCGCTCGCGCGCTACATCTCCGAGCTCGTGTGGATGACGCATCGGCGGCGATCGAAGCTTCGAACGCGCGACCGCGTCGACTCGCTGTTTGAGACTGCCTTCGAGCGCGCGCCCATCGGCATGGTGCTGTCCGATCTCGTAGGGCGCATCCGGCACGCGAACGCCGCGTTCTGCGCGATGGTGGGCTACGGCCACGACGAGCTGTGCGAGATGCGGGTCGGCCAGTTGAGCGACGCCCGCGATCGCGAGCTCGAGATCACCCTGGGCAATGAGCTGCTCGGCGGCCATCGCGACAGCTTTCAGATCGAGAAGCGCTTTCGGGCCAGGAGCGGCGCGCAGCTCGACGCGCTCACGTCGATCGCCCTCGTGCGGCTCGATGACGGCGCTCCGGGGTGGGTGATCGCCCACGTGCTCGACCTCACGCCGCTGCGGAGCCTTCAGTCGAACGTCGAAATCGGGGCGCAGCGACTGCGGGAGAGCGAGGCGCGCTTTGCGCAGCTGTTTCGGCTGGCGCCGCAGGCGACGCTCATCGTCGACGGGGAGGGTCGGGTGGCGCAGTCGAACCTCAAGGCGCAGGCGCTGTTCGGCTACGAGGAGCTCGAGTTCACAGGGGTGCCGCTCGCAGCGCTCGTACGCGCCGCGGCCGACGACGCGCCCGACGCGCCCGCTGCCGCGGGTCGCTTCGATGACGACGGCCTGCAGGGTCAGCGTGTCCGGCGAGGGCAGCGGCGTGATGGAACGCCGTTCGACGTGGAGGTTTACCGCGTCGAGCTGGGCGCGGCGGGCGACACGCAGCTTCTCGTCGGGCTGGTCGACGTGACCGAGCGCCTCGCGGCGCAGCGTGCCATGGCGCGCTCGCTCGACGAAAAAGCGATGCTGCTCAAGGAGATTCACCACCGGGTGAAGAACAACCTGCAGATCATCTCGAGCCTGCTCGCCTTGCAGAGCCAGCAGCTCGACTCCGAGTTCGCGCGCGCGCAGCTTCACGCCACGGTGCACCGCGTGCGCACGATGGCGCTGATTCACGAGCAGTTTTATGGTGACGACTCGCTGGCGCGCATCGAGCTCAAGCAATACGTCACGATGCTCGGGCGCTACCTCTGCGCGGCGCTCGCGCAGTCGCTCCGGCTGCACGTCACAGGGCCCGCGATCGACGTCGACGTCGATCAGGCCGTGCCGCTCGGGCTGATTCTCAACGAGCTCATCACCAACGCGATCAAGTACGGACAGTCCGCGTCGCGGGGCCGAACCGGGACCGACTGCGACGTGCTCATCGAGCTCGCCATCGAGCACGGCAATCTTCGCATCGCGGTCACCGACTGCGGCGACGGCCCTCCGCCGAACTACCAGTCCGGTGGCTCGACGACGCTCGGCTTCCAGCTCATTCGCGCGCTCAGTCGGCAGCTCCGCGCGAAGATCACAGTTGATGGCGGAGCCGGCGGTGGCGGTACGCGCGTCGAGCTGGTCTGCCCGCTTCAAGACGCGCAAGCGACGCGGTAGGGCCCCTTCGGCGTGACGCCACGGCGGCGGGCGCGCTACCCTCCCGGGCCTGATGCCGCCCTTTCGCATGCCGCGCAAGGTGATATTGGCGCTCTTCTGGGGCGGGCTGCTGCTGCTCATCGTCTCCGCGTGGCGCCGCGATGACTTGCCGCCGGCCGAGTCCCTCGAGGCTTCGCTGCGTCGTGATCCCGACCAGCTCGAAACCCAGGCCGCCCCCTTTCGCACCACAGTGGGAGACGTCGTCTACACAGTCACGCCGCGCTACCACTACGATCTCACAGGACTGGTCGTGAGCATGCACGACACCGACGCGTGGTGGGACTCGGCGCACGTGCAGTGGCACGACAAACTCAACATCACCGATCTGTGCGTGATCTGGGGCAAGAACGCGGCGACCGGCGCCTATGCGCGGGCTGCTTTC
This sequence comes from Myxococcales bacterium, assembly GCA_947473045.1. Lineage (GTDB taxonomy): Bacteria > Myxococcota_A > Polyangia > Polyangiales > Polyangiaceae > JANYHY01. The sequence continues at coordinate 5,969 of CANJCO010000049.1, forward strand.
TCGAGCAGCCAGTACACGTGCTTTTGGACTTACGGCGCCAATCAGGGCGAGGCGCCATTCGACGCCTTATCGATCTCGAACAACCACCTGCTCACCGTCGACGCCGCGATCGCTCGGGCAGTCCGGGGCGTGCGCGTCGGCGATCAAGTGCACTTCAGCGGCTACCTCGCCGAATACGACCACGACGCAGGCTTTCACTTTCACAGGGGCACGAGCACCGTGCGAACAGACACCGGCGACCACGCCTGCGAGACGGTGTTCGTCGAGCAGTTCGAAGTGCTGCGTACAGGAGGCGGCCCGTGGCGCGCGCTGTTCTGGTGCGCCCTGGCGATGGTGATCGCGGGCACCATCGGTTGGTTCGCGGCCCCGCCGAAGGTTGCGAACTGAGGGGATTGGTGCCGGGCGCGGAGAGGGGCTGGGAGGTCGCGGTCGACGGTCGTGGCGACAGGGATGGGAAGCGTGGTTCCGCGCCGACGCAGTCCCGGCGCGTCGGAGCCGAGTGGGATACGTGCGAAATTCGGAGATCCGAATTTTGCTGCAGGCGGGGCGATCGTTCGAGGCCTGGTCGCCATCCTCGGCGCCGCCGCGCTTGCGAAGGCCACGCGCTATCAGGGTGCTCTAAAAACACTCTGATAGGAATTGGCGAAGCCACTTGGGTGGTGGGGACCCCGAAAAGCCGCGTTTTTCGGGGCGGGGAGGTGCATACCTCCCCGAGATGAAAGGCGAGCAGGCCGCTGCTTCAACGGCCCGCTCGGCGGTCGCGTCCGGCCCGGATCGGCGCCAGGCCTGTCCCAAAGACGGCCCCGCGCTGGCCCGGCCAGCCTCCCAACGCGCGATCTGCTTGAAATCAGCCCGATCGCCCGTGGCATGCGCCCTGCTCAGTCTGGGAGTGCCATGCCGACTCTCGAACACGAGGCGCTCATCGACCTGATCCGCAGCGATCCGTCGCTGCTTGGCATGCTGCTCGCGTCGCTCGGAGTCGAGATCCCTGGCAGGGTGTTGAAAAACACCCTGATAGTAATTGGCGAAGCCAATTGCGTGGGGTGGGGACCCCGAAAAACCGCGTTTTTCGGGGCGGGGAGGTGCATACCTCCCCGAGATGAAAGGCTAGCAGGCCGTTCTTCAACGGCCTGCTGGCGGCGCGGCCGAAGTCCGCGACGCTACGCTCACCGTGCCCGAGCTACGCGCCGATCTCGTGGTCGCCTTCGGTAATCAGGAGTCGCCGGACGTCGTGCTGATTGCCGAGATTCAGCTCCGCCAAGACGCGGATAAGCGCTATTCGATGCCGTTTTACGCGATGTCGGCGCGAAGTCGGTATCGATGCCCCGCCATCGTGGTGGTGATTGCCATAGACGAAGCAGTGGCCGCGTGGGCGCGGCAGCCGGTGCAGCTCGACCCCTACAACGCTTGGCGACCGCTCGTGATCGGGCCGTCGCAGGTGCCTCGCGTGACCGATGTGGCCGAGGCGCGGGCCCGTCCGTACTTGGCGGTTTTGTCGGCGCGCATGCACGCCAAAGGGCACCAAGGGCTCGCCATCGCGCGCGCTGCGCTCGAGGTGTTGCCCACCCTGCCGGATGACCGTGACGTGGTATATCTTGACGTGATCTGGTCTGCTCTCGACGCCGCCGCGCGTCTTGCTCTGGAGGCTGAAGTGAACTTCGCGAACTACGTCCCGACCAACCCGTTTTACTATCAAGCGCTCGAAAAAGGCCTCGCACAGGGCCGCGAGGAGGGCCGCGAGGAGGGGCTCGAAAAGGGCCTCGAAGCGGGCCGCGGCGAAGGTGAGCGCGACGCTCTGCGGGTCATTCTGCGCACACGCGGCCTCACGCCGACTGCCCACCACGAAGCGCGCATCGGCGCGTGCAACGACGTGGCGATCCTGCGCGAATGGGTAGCGCGCGCGGTCACCGTGGCCTCGGTCGACGACGTGCTCGCGGACTGAAGCGCGACGCTTCGGTAAGGCACACTCGACGCCGCGGTTGTACGTCACCGCGTACGACGCGCGAGCGCCGAGCCCTCCCAGCTCGCGCACCGGCTCAAGCCAGCGTTCGGAGCTGAGCGGACATGCTCAGGAGAGTCACCGGACGATACGAGCCGACGACGCTTGGTGGGGAAGCGTTCGCGGCGCTGAGCAGCGGCCGATCGGACTCCCCCCTTGCGGCGCTTCAGCGAGCGATGACGCAGCGCGGAAACCCGTACTCGCTGCTCGTTCCCTCCGTCGCGAACGGAGCGCCGCGCGTCGCATACGCGGTGATCTGTTGGTTGAGCAGCGGGATCCACTTCATGTCGAGCTCGGGGTGGTCGAAGCGGGCGACGAACGCGTGCGGCGTGCCCTTGGGATAAAAGCACGCGTTCATGTTTGCTGCGCGGTCGACCACGTCGTGCATGAGCCCGTCATCCGCAGCGCGATCGGCCTCGACGCCTGCGAGCTGCACAGGCACTGCGATCGCGCCTGCGCCGCTGACGACTTCTTTGCCGAGCTGGATCGCCGCCTCGAGGTGTTGCAGCTGAAACTCGCAGTAGCCGGAGCGCGCGTGGTTCGGATTCTGTCGCGCGGCGTCGCAGCCTTCCCACGCTTGAACGTAGGAGGGAAGGAGCGGAGCGACTCCCTGGGTGATCCATCCTTGCAGCCCGGGCGCGCCGAAAAACGGCGCGAAGACTTCGCCCCGGGCCCATACCCCTGCGCCACGCTCCAGCGCCGCAGTCGCGACCATTCCGCCCACCGACAGCCCGCCCACGACCTTCGTGCCCCCAGCCATGCGCGCGATCTCGGTCATCTCATCGGCGAGGTCGAGGTAGCGCGTGCGCGTGGCGGGCGTGGGCATGTCCGACAAGTCGTCGTGCATCTTGCCGTTGCGCGCCACGGTGACGCGACCTTCGCCCGGGAGCAGGGGCATCAGCACCTCGAACCCTGCGGCCGACAGGGGCTTGGCGACTTCGAAGAACTGCTGCGGACACGCCGTGAAGCCGTGGAAGAGAACAATCGTTCCCTTGTAGGATGCACCTTTCACCGGAGACACCCGCGTCGGCCTGCAGCCGCTCTGCAGCGTCACGCCCTGTGTGACGCGTGCAACGTACGCGTTCCAGCGGGCGCTCGCGGCGGCGGACATCTGGTTGCCGGAGATTTCGTTGGCGCCCTCGCCGGCGTCTTCCCCGGGAGGCGCTGAGCACGCGGTGAGCGTCGGCAGGCAAGCGGCAAGGGCGATGAGGCTCAGGCGGGCGAGGGACATGTTGCGGGACCTTTCGAACTCCCCGTCGCGGGGCTCCAACACTCGCTTTGCACACATGGTGCCACCGTGTGGTCGCTGCGCTGAACCTCGCATTCGCCGCGAAATCGGCCCGGTATCGCGCTCGCTCGCGACAGGTCGCGAGGTTCACCGTGGTGCGCGCGATCCAGCCCTTCGCGGGCTCGTGCGGGCCTGAAAGGCGGTTCGGGCCCGGGCGATCGGGGCCGCCGGCGACACTTTCGCACGGGCGAGACTACAAACGGCCTTGCTCCATGCTAACAGCAGGTCGCGTTTTCATCCCCCTGGTCTCCCCTTCGTAAAAAAAGAGAGAATCCCTTGGCCGCTCGCATTCCCCTCGACCGCATCCGCAACATCGGTATTTCCGCCCACATCGACTCTGGCAAGACGACGCTCACCGAGCGAATCTTGTTCTATACGGGCCGAATTCACAAAATCCACGAGGTCCGCGGCAAAGACGGCGTCGGCGCCAAAATGGACTCGATGGATCTCGAGCGCGAGAAGGGCATCACCATCCAGTCGGCCGCGACTTACTGCGTGTGGAACGGCTCGCAGCAGCAGTTCGAGCCGCACAACGTCAACATCATCGACACCCCCGGCCACGTTGACTTCACGATTGAAGTCGAGCGCGCGCTGCGTGTGCTCGACGGCGCCATCCTCGTGCTCGACTCGGGCAAGGGCGTGCAGAGCCAGTCGATCACCGTCGACCGCCAGATGAAGCGCTACCACGTGCCGCGCATCGCGTTCGTCAACAAGATGGACAACCCGGGCGCCAACTACGAGCGCGTCTCGGACATGCTCAAAGAGAAGCTCGGCCACCATCCGGTCAAGATTCAGGTTCCGATCGGCGCCGAGTCCGACTTCCGCGGCATCATCGATCCCATCATCGGCAAGGCCTTCTTCTTCGACGGCCACGACGGCGAGATCATCCGCGAAGTCGACGTGCCCGAGGAGTTCGCCAAGGCGGCCGCCGAGGCACGTGAGCGCATCATTCAGGAAGTCGCCGACGTCGACGACGTGCTCGGAGACAAGTTCCTCGCCGAGGAGCCCATCACGGTCGACGACATCCGCGCCGCCATTCGCCGCGCGACGCTCGCGCTGAAGATGACGCCGGTCATGTGCGGTTCGGCCATCAAGAACAAGGGCGTTCAGCTCCTGCTCGACGCCGTCGTGCACTACTTGCCGCGTCCGACCGAGGTCGTCAACGAGGCCCACGATCAGAGCAACGGCGAAGAGAAAATCGTCGTCGACTCCGATCCGACCAAGCCGTTCGTCGGTCTCGCGTTCAAGCTCCAGCAGGACAAGTACGGTCAGCTGACCTACTTCCGCATCTATCAGGGCACCGTCTCGGCGGGCGACACCATCTACAACGTCAGCAACGAGATGCGCAAAGTGCGCGTTCCCCGCATGTTTCGCATGCACTCTGAAGATCGCGAAGAGGTCCCCTCGGCCGAGGCCGGTGACATCGTCGCCTTCTACGGCGTCGAGGCCAGCTCCGGCGAGACCTTCACCGACGGCAAGGTCAGCATCACGCTGACCTCGATGCACGTGCCCGCGGCCGTCATCTCGCTCGCGATCACGCCGAAAGACCGGGCGGTCGAGGCCAACTTCTCGAAGGCGCTCAACCGCTTCACGAAAGAAGACCCCACCTTCCGCGTTCACCAGGATGAAGAGTCGCAGCAGACCATCATCAGCGGCATGGGCGAGCTCCACCTCGACATCTACATGGAGCGCATGCGCCGCGAGTACAACTGCGACGTCGTCGCGGGCAAGCCGCAGGTCGCTTACCGCGAGTCGATCACGCGCCGCGCGGAGATCAACTACACCCACAAGAAGCAGACTGGCGGCTCCGGTCAGTACGCCAAAATCATGGGCTACATCGAGCCGCTCCCTGCCGATGCGGTCGAGGCCTACGAGTTCGTCGACGACGTCACCGGCGGCTCGATTCCCCGCGAGTTCGTCTCGTCGTGCGACAAGGGCTTCCGCGACGGCGTTCGCAAGGGCACCATGATCGGCTTCCCGATCGTGGGCATTCGCTGCGCCATCAACGACGGCGCCTCGCACGCGGTCGACTCGTCTGAAATGGCGTTCAAAACGGCCGCGATCATGGGCTTCCGCGAGGCGTATGCCAACGCGGCGCCGACCATCCTCGAGCCGATCATGAAGGTGCAGATCGACGCGCCGACCGAGTTCCAGGGCTCCGTCGTCGGTCACGTCAACCAGCGCCGCGGCGTCATTCTCGAGACCGTCGCCGGCGACAGCGTCAGCATCACGGCCGAGGTCCCGCTCAACGCGATGTTCGGCTACTCGACCGACCTTCGCTCGGCCACGCAGGGCAAGGGCACCTTCACGATGGAGTTTGCGCGCTACGCCATCGTGCCGAAGCAGGAGCAGGAAGAAATGAAGAAGGTCTACCGCGAGAAGCTGGCCGCCGAGGCCGCTCGCAAGTAGAGGGCGCCTACGCCGCTGCGCATCAGGCGCGGGGCTGAGCGAAGAGGGCGCGGGGTCTGCTGAACAAGCGGGCCTCGCGTTCGTCTTTTTGTTGCGCGCCCGCGAAGGCTCCGTGCCTCGCGGCGGCGCTCCGACGACAAGTGGTGCAACCGGGCGCCCTTCAGCTAGAGTTAAAAGAGCGGGGCCCGGGCTCGCTCCGCGCTCTGAAATTTCTTACATCGATGGAGGCGCGGATGCGCAAACAGTTTTGGCTCGTGCTCTGCGTGGCGCTGGCCGCGGTCTGGGCGTACGCAGGCGTAGGGTGCAGCACCTCTGACGGAAGCAAGTTCGGCAGCGATCCGGATGCGGGCGAAGTCGACGCCGCAGACCCTGACGCGCAGGAGTTCGGCGACACGGCGTGCCAGCTCGGCTGCGGCGACGGGAGCTCCACGTCTTCGCCGGTGCTCATCTCGCCTCCCGCCGCCACGCTCACCATCATCAACGGCGTGATTCAGACGCAGGCGTTCACCGCCACCGTCGACGGCAAAGACGTCACGTCGGCCGTGACGTGGTCGTTCGACACCCCCCTGATGGGCGACGTGCTCTCCGGCGCGACGTTCACGCCCACGGGCAAGGTCGGCGGCGTCGGATCGCTCGGGGCGCAGGTCGGCAAGTCGACCGGCTCCGCGCTCATCACGGTTTACGTGCAGAATACAGTCGTTAGCGGCGTCAGCCCGCAGCAGCAGGCCACGCTCGACAAGCCCGGCGGCGGCAACGATCCGTCGATGAAAATCGTCTATCCCGCCCCCGACACGTTCTTCCCGCTCAAGGTGCTCGCGCCTGAGATGATGTGGAACGGGGCCGGCAACGCAGACGTCTACAAGGTCGTCTACAGCGAGAAATACTTCACCCTGACCGAGTATTTCGCGCAGGGCACGCCCTCGCGTCACATCCTCGATCAGAAGCTGTGGGACGGACTCGAAGCGTCGGGCGCGGGCCCCAAGAGCGATCCTGTCGGCGTGTCGGTCAACCGGCTGTCGGGCAACACCGCCTACAACGCGGTGAAGACCACCTGGCACGTCGCGCAGGGCAAGCTCCACGGCAGCGTTTACTACTGGGAGCTGCCCGACCAGTGCAGCAGCGGCAACGGTCGCATTCTGCGCATCAAGCCCGATTCGGTGGTTGTCGACGAGTTCTACAAGAACAACGGCCAGTGCTGGGGCTGCCACACGGTCAGCCGAGACGGCACCACGCTGATGGCCGATGACGAGACCGGCTCGCCGTTTCCGCAGTTCACCCTCGACCTGACGAAAAATCCGGTCAGCGTGGGCAACATCAAGACGAGCTCGGGCCTCGGCGGAACCTTCAGCGCGTTCAACGATGTCGGCGACAAGATCCTCGTTTCGAACGACAGCTCGAGCCTCAGCGCCTCGCAGAAGCTGCTGCAGATCGTCGACGCCAAGACCGCGAAGGTGCTCAACGCCAACGCGCTGGGCAACGGCGCGGTCGAGCCTGCATGGTCGCCCGACGGCAAGCTCATCGCCGGCATCGGCAACGTCAGCGGCGGAGGCTGGGCGTTCGACTGCTCGGGCGGCGATCTCGTGGTGGCCGACGTGAACGGGGCGACCGTATCGAACAAGAAGACCGTCGTCGCGCAGGCCAAGGTGCTCCAGGGCCGGCCGGCGTATCCCTCGTTCTCGCCCACCAGCGATCACATCACGTTCGGCAATCCGACCGCCGGATCGCGCACCACCGATCAGGGCGATCTGTGGCTCACCGACTTGAAGGGTGCGCTGCAGCATCTGAAGATCGCGGGCAGCGACGGCAAGAGCTTCAACCCCGTGTTCGCTCCGCTTCGCGCGGGCGGCTACACGTGGATCGTGTTCGTCACGCGCCGCGACTACGGCAACCGCATGGTCAGCACCAACCGCCAGCAGCTCTGGGTCGCCGCTGTCGACGATCCGCCCGGCGCTTCGGGCGATCCGTCTCACCCCGCGTTTTACATGCGCGGCCAGGAAGACTGCGCCAAGAGCGAAAATGCCTACTACGCGCTCGATCCCTGCAAAAAGAAGGGTCAGGGCTGCGAGAGCGGCGTCGACTGCTGCTCGGGCCAGTGCATCAAGCAGGGCAACGCCTACGTCTGCGGCGACCCGACCACCGTGGGCTGCTCCGACGACGGCAACAAGTGCTCCGTCGACGCCGACTGCTGCGGGGCACCGGTCTCGAAGTGCATCGACGGCTTCTGCCAGAAGCCGCCTCCCCAGTGAGCTGAAGCTGCTGCGACCACGAACGAGGCTCTCTGTACGCAGGGGGCCTCGTTCGTTTTGTGGGCTCGGGTGCACGAGGCGCGCGGCCTGCTCGGGACGATGGTATGCACGGGACGTCCGCCGATTGGGGCGGCTACGAAAGCACCGCATGATCCGCCGCCCTCGACTCACGACCTGCATCGTGCTCGCAGGCGTAGCTCCCATTTCTGCCGCCCGGGCGGATGCGGTTCCGCAGGCCGTCGCTGCGGTCACCTCCGAAGCTGCCCCGAGTGCGAAGCGCTGGTACGACGCGGTCGACGCCTCCGCGTTCGTCGACGCGTATGCGAGCGTGAACTACGGCCTCCCGAGGCCGCAAGCGTCGGAGGCCGACCTTGGCGGGGGCAACGCGCTGCGCGTCTACGATCGGCAAAACGGCTTCGCGCTGGCGTGGGTGGGCGCCAACGCGAGCGTCGCTCCCGAGCCTGTTGGGGCGACGTTGAGCTTGCGCTTCGGGCCGCAGGCCTACCTTCACAACGCGAGCGACGTTCCGTACGGACTCGCGTTCGTCAAGCAGGCCTTCGTCACGGGTAAGCCGCATCCCAAAGTCACACTCGACTTTGGCAAGTTCGACCAGCCGTTCGGCTCGGAGCAGGCCGACAGCCAGCTCAATCCGAACTACACGCGAAGCCTGCTCTACGGCTACGCGCAACCCGTGTATTTTACAGGTGTTCGGGCCGACTGGGCCGTGAGCGAGCGGCTCGACGTGAAGGTCATCGCTGCCAACGGCTGGAACAACTCGGTCGACATGAACGTCGGCAAGAGCGTGGGCGGGCAAATCGCGTGGACGCCGGCGCCGGAGCTCACCGCGTATGCGGGCTACGTGGGCGGGCCGGAGCAAGCTGACTTCGCGCGCGTTGCGTGCGGGGCCGACACGGAGTTCGACTCGGCCAAGGGAGCCTGCGCGGCTTCGCCTGGCGCTCAGCCTTCAGTGAATGTCGCGCCGGTCGCAGGGGCCAACAGCCGCTGGCGTCACCTCGCCGATGTCGTGGTGGACTACAAGCCATCCGCGAAGCTGCGCCTGCTCGCCAATGCCGACTACGGCACCGAAGCGCGACAAGGCGCGCCGGCCGCCAACTGGTATGGTGTCAACCTCGCGGTGCGCTACCGGCTCACGCGGCAGTGGGAGGTCGCCGCGCGCGGGGAGCACTTCGTCGACGAGGCGGGCTTCATGACGGCCGCGGCCGCGCGCACGATCGTGTCAGATGGCACCCTCACGCTCGGGTGGTTGCCGACGCGGTTCATGCGCATGACGCTCGACAACCGCGTCGACATCGCGAACGCGCCGTTGTTTCGGCGCGGAGCCAGCGGACTGACCACGAGCCAGGTGACCACGACCCTCGGCCTCGTCGTGACCTCTGCGCCGCTCGATTGACGCCGCGTCCGGCGCGCACGACCGCGCGCGCGGTGGTATCGTGATTCAATGCGCCTTGCGTCTGCGTTCGCCGCCGGAATCGTGATCGCCTGCAGCGGTTCGGCAGATGCCCCAGGGCCCGCGGCCGACGCCTCCGACGCAGACGCGAGCGTGCCTTCGGTCGACGGCGGGGTGCAGGCGCCGCCCGATGCGACGCTCCCCGACGGAGCGCCGAACACGTGGCGAAGCGCGCTGTATCCAGTCGACTGGACGCCAGCGTTTACTGCTCAGGACGGCCTGTTTTTGCATGATTTTTCGTACGCGGGGTACCACCACGGACAAGGCCCGCTGGGCACGCAGATCCCCGCGCTCATCGTAGACGTCGTGAAAGACCACGCGGCTGACGCGTCGGGCGCGAGCGACGCAACCGCCGCGGTGCAGGCGGCGATCAACCACGTGCAGAGCTCCGGCGGCGGAGTCGTGCTGTTTCCGAAGGGCCTCTACCGGTTCGACGGCGCGCTCAAGATCACCAAGAGCAACGTGGTGCTGCGGGGCGAGGGACCGAAGGACAGTCGCTTGTATTTTACAAAGAGCGCGGGCCTGTCGTTTGCGAGCCACATCACGTTTGCGCCCGTGGTCACGACCGACGGCGCGGCGACGCTCGCGCAAGATGGCGCCGTGCGGGCCGACAACGTGACCGTCGCGAGCGCAGGCGATCTCGCGCCGGGCGACGACATCGTGCTGGGCCATGTGATCACGGGCGCGTTCGTCGCCGACCACGGCATGACCGGAACGTGGAGCGCCTTCAACGGCACGTGGCAGCCGATCGCGCTTCGCAAGATCGTGAAAGTCGAGGCGGTGCCCGCGGGCGCGCGCGTGACCTTCGATGTGCCGCTGCGCTCGCCGCTGCTCGTGCGCGATCAGGCCTCGCTCAAGCGCGCCAAGGGCTTGATGCGGGAGGTCGGCGTCGAGCATTTGGGGCTCGCGAACGCGGTCGACTGGGCCGCGGCGTGGGCGGCGTCGCAAGTGCACGTGCTCGAGCTCGACGACGTATCGGACGGATGGATCACCGACGTTGAGAGCTTTTCGCCGCCGTCGGCCCCCACCAGCGGATCGGGCGCGGGCTCCCACTTGCAGTCGAGCGGCATCATGGTGCTGCGCGCCAAGAGCTTCACGATCGAAAAGACGCGGCTCGCGAACGCCGAAAATCGCGGCGGCGGCGGCAACGGGTACTTGTTCGAGATCCGGCAGAGCAACGAGATCCTCACGCGCGACAGCGACGGCACCAACGGCCGGCACAACTTCATTCAAAACTGGGGCTTCGGCACCTCGGGTTGCGTGTGGCAACGGGTCCGCGGCAGCGGCGGCGACAACGTCATCAGCAGCACCCTCGATCTCGGCCTGCCAGCGTACGCTGAGTTTCACCACTCGCTCGCGACTGCGAACCTGTTCGATCAGAGCACGTTCGATGACGGCGTCCAGTGCGTCAACCGCGGCCTCGACTCGACGGGCGCAGGGCACGCCGGCACCGAGAACGTGTTCTGGAACCTGAGCGGAAAAGGCATCGTGCGCTCGATGCAGTGGAAGACCGGCTACGTCGTCGGCACGCAGGGCGTGAGCGCGCTCGTCGAGCTCGGCGGAGTGGAGTCGATCGGGACCGAGCCGCGCGACTGGCTCGAAGGCCAGAACGCGGGCGCGACGCTCGACCCGCCGTCGCTCTACGACGATCAGCTCAAGCGCCGCCTCGGTCACTGACGCCGGCCGCGTTGCGCGCAGTTGCTGCGGCGTCGGCGCAAAAATCCGTTGACGGCGCGTGATCTTGCGCTCACGATGCGCCCTGTAATGAGCCTTTTGTCCCCTGCAGCGGATGACCGCCTGACCGCGAAGGGCATGTCCCTCGTCGTTGGCGCGCGCGCCCCGTGGGACAACCTCTCGATTATCGCCGCCGTCTAATCCGCGGTACGGGCATACGACTATCAGCAGACAGGCCCCGTACCTCGGCAGAGGTTGCGGGCGTCGCATGGTGCCTTCTCCTCTCTGCCGGGTGCGCGGCAGACCTCACCCAAGGGAGCACACACCGTGAACATCGCACTCGTCACCGTTCAAGTCGCCGCCGTCGTCTCTTTCGCAAAGAGGCTCGCATGAGCGCGCTCAAGGTCTGGATCGACGGCAAGATCGTCGCCCTCGAAGACGCGCGCACCTCACCGCTGGCGCACGGTCTGCACTACGGAACCGGCGTTTTTGAGGGCATTCGTTGCTACGCCACGCCGAAGGGGCCGCGCATTTTTCGGCTCGACGCGCACCTCGATCGCATGCGCCGGGGCGCCGCGCATCTCGCGATCGCGCTCGACGTCGAAGCGATGGCGCGCGCGTCGGCCGAGGTCGTGGCGGCCAACGGATTTGAAAACGCGTATCTGCGTCCGCTCGCCTACTACGAGTCGGGAGGCCTCGGCCTCGACGTCGCGCCGCTGACCGCGCGCTCGATGGTCGCCGCGATGCCGTGGAAGAGCCACCTCGGTGACAGCCATGCCTCTCGCGGGGTGCGGCTGCACACCACGTCGTGGCGCCGCGTTCCGTCGAGCGCAGTGCCCGCCCTGAAAATCTGCGGCGTGTACGCCAACTCGATCATCGCCAAGTGGGAGGCGGTGAAGGCCGGCTTCGAAGAGGCGCTGTTCGTCGACGATCGCGGCTTCGTGTGCGAAGCCACCGGCGAGAACGTGTTTCTCATCAAAAACGGCCGCGTCATCGCGCCCACGCACGACGACGCGCTGCCTGGCATCACCCGCGCGACCATCGTGGCGCTCACTGGCGCCGAGGAGCGCGCCGTCACGCTCGACGAGCTCCGCGACGCCGACGAAATCTTTCTCACCGGCACTTCCGCCGAGGTCGCCGGCGTTGGCGTGTTCGACGCGCGCGAAATCGGCGTCGGACCGATGACCCGCGAAATCGCCGCTCAGTACCTCGCCATCGTCCACGGGCAGTCGCCCGATCACGGCGGCTGGCTCACCGAAGTCTGACTGCGACCCGCGACGAAACCGCCGAGACGAGGAACGCACCATGCCGGGTAAATACAGCCGCCTTGTGACTTCGGACCCGATGCAGCCGGCCGCGCAGGCCATGCTGCACGCCATTGGCTTGTCGCGAGGCGATCTCGACAAGCCACAGGTGGGCATCGCGAGCACGGGCTTCGAGGGCAATCCATGCAACATGCATCTAAACGAGCTGGCCCGCGCGGTGAAGCGCGGAACGGCGTCGTCGGGGCTGTGCGGGCTTGTCTTCAACACCATCGGCGTGAGCGACGGCATCTCGATGGGAACACCTGGGATGCGCTTTTCGCTGCCTTCTCGCGAGATCATCGCCGACTCGATCGAGACTGTCGTCAGCGCCCAGAGCTACGACGCGGTGGTGGCCGTGGTGGGCTGCGACAAGAACATGCCCGGCGCCGTGATGGCGATGGCGCGCCTCGGCAGGCCCGGGCTCATCGTGTTCGGCGGCGCGAGCGCGTCGGGCCGCCACAACGGCCGAAAGCTCAACATCGTGTCGGCCTTCGAGGCGCTCGGCGAAAAGCTGGCGGGCAAGATCGACGAGGCCGAGTTTCAAGCGGTGATTGAGCGCGCGTGCCCGGGCGCGGGCGCGTGCGGCGGCATGTACACCGCGAACACGATGGCGTCTGCGATCGAAGCGCTGGGCCTGTCGCTGCCCTACAGCGCGTCGACGCCGGCGCTGGCCGCCGAGAAGGTGGCGGAGTGCGAGGCTGCGGGCGCCGCGATGGCAGGCCTGATCGAGGCCGACGTGAAGCCAGCCGATTTGCTCACCCGCAAAGCGTTCGACAACGCGATTCGCGTGGTGCTCGTGCTTGGCGGATCGACCAACGCGGTGCTGCACCTCATCGCGATCGCGCGCACCGTCGGCGTCTCGCTCGAGCTGGCTGATTTCGCGCGCCTGAGCGACGAGACTCCGCTGCTCGCCGACCTCGCTCCCAGCGGGCCGTATCTCATGGAGGACCTTCACGCGATCGGCGGCACGCCGGCTGTGATGAAGCTGCTGCTGGACGCGGGCCTGCTCCATGGCGACTGCCTCACCGTCACGGGACGCTCGCTCGCCGACAACCTTCGCGACCTTCCGGGACTACCCGTTGGTCAGCCCATCATTCGGCCGCTCTCCGCGCCGATCGCGGCCAAAGGGCATCTGAAGATCTTGCGCGGCAACCTCGCTCCGGAGGGCGCCGTCGCGAAGCTCACCGGCAAAGAGGGGCTGCGTTTCGAGGGGAGCGCGCGCGTCTTCGACGGTGAATACGCGGCCAACGACGCGATCGCGGCGGGGCAGGTGAAGCCGGGTGACGTCGTCGTGATTCGCTACGAAGGCCCGCGCGGAGGTCCTGGGATGCCCGAGATGCTCAAGCCCACCGCTGCGCTCATTGGCGCGGGGCTCGGCAACCATGTCGCGCTCATCACCGACGGTCGCTTTTCGGGAGGCACCCACGGATTTGTGGTGGGTCACGTTACGCCCGAGGCGCAGGAGGGCGGCCCGATCGCGCTGATTCACGATGGCGACCGGATCACCGTCGATGCGGTCGCGCTTTCGGTCGAAGTGCACCTGACGGCCGCCGAGCTCGCCGCGCGCAAGGCAGCGTGGCGCGCGCCGCCGCTGAAGTTCGACCGCGGTACCCTTGGCCGGTATGCGCGCACGGTCGCATCGGCTGCCGACGGCTGCGTGACCGACGGCTGTGAGCGAGGCGCGCGATGAGCCCCACGCTCGCAGCGGCGGCCGCGACCGGCGACCTCGTGAGCGGCGCCACCGCGCTGGTGCGATCGCTCGTGGCCGAAGGCGTGCAAACGCTGTTCGGCTATCCGGGCGGCGCGATCATGCCGGTCTACGATGCGCTCTACGACGTGCGCGACAGCCTGCGTCACATCCTCGTGAGGCACGAGCAGGGCGCCGTTCACGCGGCGCAGGGCTATGCGCGCGTCAGCGGCCGGGTCGGTGTGTGCATCGCCACGTCCGGACCGGGTGCCACCAACCTGGTGACCGGCATCGCAGACGCGCAAATCGACTCGACGCCGCTGGTGTGCATCACGGGACAGGTCTCGTCGCGGGTGCTGGGCACCGATGCGTTTCAGGAGACCGACGTCGTCAACGTGACCGCGCCGATCACCAAGTGGAACTGCCAGATCACCCGCGCCTGTGACATCTCCGAGGCCGTCGCGAAGGCGTTTTACATCGCGCGCACCGGCCGGCCCGGCCCCGTGCTCATCGACTTCACCAAGGACGCCCAAATCGAGCTGACGCGCTTCGTGCACCAGCCTTGCGTGAAAGTTCGCAGCTACGTGCCCCGCGCCATTCCGTCGCGCGCCGCGCTCGCTGAGGCGGCTGCGCTGATCGACGGAGCGAGCAGGCCGTATCTCATCGCGGGGCAGGGCGTGACGCTCTCGGGGGGCGAGGCTGCGCTGATCGCATTCGCCGAAAAGACCGGCGTGCCCGTGGCGACCACGCTGCTCGGCCTGTCGAGCTTTCCGACGCGCCATCCCCTGTCGGTCGGCATGGTCGGAATGCACGGTAAATACGGCGCGAACGTGAAGACCAACACGTGCGACGTGCTCATCGCAGTGGGCATGCGCTTCGACGACCGGGTCACCGGCGATCTGAACCGCTACGCGCGTCAGGCGAGAGTGATTCACGTCGAGCTCGATGCCTCCGAAATCGGCAAGAACGTGAAGCCAGCGGTCGCGCTGCACGGCGACGCGCGCGAGACGCTCGAGCACCTCGCGCACCTGGTGTCGCCCCGATCGCACGACGCGTGGCTCGCAGAGTTTCGCGCGTGCGACGCCATCGAAGACGAAAAGGTCGTGCGCGACGAGCTGTCGCCGGCCAGCGGCGGCCTGCGCATGGGCGAGGTCGTGCATCGCATCGCCGAGGCGACCGCGGGCGAGGCGATCGTGGTGAGCGATGTTGGGCAACATCAGATGGCGGCCGCGCGCTATTCGAACTTCGCGCGCAAGGTCAGCAGCGTGACTTCGGGCGGCCTCGGTACGATGGGCTTCGGCCTGCCCGCGGCGCTGGGCGCGAAGGTCGCCGCGCCCGATCGCACCGTGATCGCGTTCATCGGCGACGGCGGCTTTCAAATGACGCTGCAGGAGCTCGGAACGATTCGGCAGACCGGCGCCGCCGTGAAGATCGTCATCCTGAACAACAGCTTCCTCGGGATGGTGCGCCAGTGGCAGGAGCTGTTCTTCGAGCGGCGCTATTCGCACACCGAAATGAACAACCCCGACTTCGTTCAAATCGCTGCGGCCTACGGAATTGCGGGGCTCAAGGTCGCGGGTCGCGAGGCGCTTTCGGGCGCGATTTCCGCGATGCTCGCCCACCCGGGCGCGTTTCTGCTCGACGTGACGGTCGAGCGCGAGAGCAACGTATTTCCGATGGTGCCGTCGGCGGCGAGCGTCTCGGACGTGCTTCTGGAGGCCTGAGTCATGCTCGAAAACAGAACCTTGTCGGTGTTCACCGAAAATCGCGTCGGCCTGCTCGCCCGCGTCACCAGCGTCTTTACGCGCCGGAACGTGAACATCGAGAGCCTCACGGTGTCCGAGTCAGAAGTGAGCGGCATTCACCGCTTCACGATCGTCGCGCACGTCACCCGCGAGCTCGCCGACAAGATGGCCGCGCAGCTCGAAAAGCAGGTCGAGGTCATCAAGGCGTTCGTGCACGACGAAGCGCAGGTGATTCACCGCGATCTCGCGCTGTACAAAATCGAGCTTCCGCGCGGCGGCGGCGGAGCGATACTCGGCCGGGTGCTCGGCGACCACGGCGCTCGCGAGCTGCTGCGCGAAGCTGATTTTTGCGTGATCGAAAAGACGGGATCGCCGGACGACATCGCCGCCCTGCTCATCGCGCTCGAGCCGTTCGGCGTGCTCGAGTTCGTGCGCTCGGGGAGCGTGGCGCTCACGCGGCCCATGAAAAAGCTTTCAGCGTTCTTGAATGAGCTCGAAGAGGCGCACGTCGCGTCGTGGTGAGACCGCAAAGCGGAAGGTAGCAGTCATGGCGAAGATGCAGTTCGGAGACACCTGGGAAAACGTAGTGACGCGCGAGGAGTTCCCACTCGAGCGCGCGCGGCAGACTTTGGCCGAGGAGACGATCGCGATCGTCGGCTACGGCGTGCAAGGGCCGGGACAGGCCCAGAACCTTCGCGACAACGGGTTTCGCGTCATCGTCGGGCAGCGCGCCGGCGGTCGCAGCTACGATCGGGCGATCGCAGACGGCTGGATTCCGGGCGAGACGCTCTTCGAGATCGAAGAGGCTTGCGCGCGCGCGACGACGGTTCAGTACCTGCTCTCCGACGCCGGACAAATCTCGGCATGGCCGCACGTGGTGCCCCACCTCACTGCCGGAAAGTGCCTCTACTTTTCGCACGGCTTCGGCATCACCTACCGCGAGCAGACGGGCATCATTCCGCCGAGCAACGTCGACGTGGTTCTCGTTGCTCCCAAGGGCAGCGGAACGTCGCTGCGCAGGCTTTTTATCGCTGGAAAAGGCCTCAATTCGAGCTTCGCCGTATTTCAGGACGCCACCGGACAGGCGCGCGATCGCGCCGTCGCGCTCGGCATCGGCATCGGCTCGGGGTACCTGTTCGAGACTGACTTCGAGAAGGAGGTCTTCTCCGATCTCACTGGCGAACGCGGCGTGCTCATGGGCGGCCTCGCCGGGCTCATGGAGGCGCAATATGCCGTCTTGCGCAAGCACGGGCACTCGCCGTCGGAGGCCTTCAACGAGACGGTCGAAGAGCTCACCGAGAGCCTCGTCCCGCTCATCGGTGAGCGCGGCATGGCGTGGATGTTCGCCAACACTTCGGTGACTGCGCAGCGCGGCGCGCTCGACTGGCGGCACCGGTTTCGCGAGGCCGTGGCCCCTGTGTTCGACGCGCTCTATGAGCGTGTTTCCACGGGCGAAGAGGCGCGCGTTGTGATCGCCGCGGGCAGCGATCCGAACTACCGCGCGAAGCTCGACGCCGAGCTCGCCGACGTCGCGTCCGCCGAAATCTGGCGCGCCGGCGATCAGGTTCGCAGCTTGCGGCCGGTCAAGTGAGTCGCGCGTCCGCGGCGGCGTCGTGATTGACGCGTACTTGCGCCGCTCGCTCCTCGCGACCGTGTACGACGTCGCGCGCGAGACGCCGCTCGAACACGCGCCCAGGCTGTCGGCGAAGCTCGGTCACAACGTGCTCGTCAAACGCGAGGACATGCAGCCGATCTTCTCGTTCAAGCTGCGCGGCGCGTACAACAAGATGGTGCGCCTGCCCGCGAGCGCCCTCGCAGCGGGGGTCGTCGCGGCCTCGGCGGGCAACCACGCGCAGGGCGTCGCGCTCGCCGCCACGCGCCTCAAGACGCGGGCTGTCATCGTCATGCCGCGCACCACCCCGTCGATCAAAGTCGAGGCGGTGCGGGCGCTCGGCGCCACGGTCACGCTCGTGGGAGACACGCTCGAACAGGCGGCGGAGCACGCCGACAGGGTCGCCCGCGAAGGTGGAATGACGTACGTGCACCCGTACGACGATCCCGACGTTATCGCGGGGCAGGGCACCGTGGGCATTGAGCTGCTCCGGCAGTGTCCGGGTCGCCTCGACGCGATATTTGTGCCCGTCGGAGGCGGCGGCCTCATCGCGGGAATCGGCGCCGTCGTGAAGGCGCTGCGACCTGAGGTGCGCATCATCGCCGTCGAGCCCGAGGGCGCCGACGCGATGATTCGCTCGCTGCGCGAAAAGCGCCGCGTGACGCTGAGCACGGTGAGTCGTTTCGCCGAAGGCGTGGCCGTGCGCGCGCCCGGCGTCGAGACGCTGCGCATCGCCGAGCGCGTGGTCGACGAGGGTGTGGTGGTCTCCAACGACGAGATATGCGCCGCGATTCGTGATCTGTTCGAAGATCGGCGCGCGATGCTCGAGCCCTCCGGCGCCCTCGCTTACGCGGGCATGAAGCGCTGGGCGCAAGAGCATCCCGAGTCACGCGGCGCGACGATGATCGCGATCAGCTCGGGCGCCAACGTGAACTTCGATCGCCTGCGCTACGTCGCGGAGCGGGCCGACGTCGGCGAGCAGCGCGAGATGATCTTCGCCGTCACGATCCCTGAAAAAGCCGGCAGTTTTAGGCAATTTTGCCAGATCGTAGGCGACCGCTACGTGACCGAATGCAGCTATCGCATCGCCGACGCCGAGCGCGCTCAGGTGTTCGTTGGGGTTCGCATCGAGGCCCGCCACGAGGCGGACGGCCTCGCGTGCGCGCTGCGCAACGAAGGCTACGGCGTGATCGATCTCACGGGCAGCGAGGTGGCGAAGCTGCACGTGCGTCATCTGGTGGGCGGCCGCGCGCCGCACATTCGCGATGAGCGTTTGCTGGCGTTCTGGTTTCCCGAGCGCACGGGCGCGCTGGCCGAGTTTCTGCGCCTCATGCGCCACCCGTGGAGCATCAGCCTGTTTCACTACCGCAATCACGGATCCGACTTCGGGCGCGTGCTGGTGGGGCTCGTGGTGCCGCCCGAAGACGCAAACGCGCTCTCGGATTTTCTTGCGGCGCTGGGGTTCGAGTGGTCGGAGGTCGGCGACGATCCCGCGTGTCAGGCTTTTCTCGGAAGGCCCGAAGCGCAGGCGTGACCTGCGCGTCAGCCGATCGACTGAGGCGTGACCGTGACGAACGGGGGCTGGGGCCTCGCGAAGAAATAGCCCTGCAGCAGATCGCAGCCGAGGTCGACGAGTACGCGCGCTTCTTCGGCGGTCTCGACGCCTTCGGCGACCACGGACGTGTGCGATCTGCGGCAAACGCCGACCATCGACGACACCAGCTCACGCTTAATGCGTGAGGTGTGAATGTCGCGCACGAGCGACATGTCGAGCTTCGCGACTTCGGGCGAGAGCTTCACGAGCCACGACAGGCCGGCATAGCCCTCGCCGAGGTCGTCGAGCGCGAGTCGGTAGCCGGCGCCGCGCAGCTCTTCGAGGGTGCTGCCGAGGTTCTGTGTGGAGCCGAGCTGTGCGCGCTCGGTGACCTCGAGAATGACGCGCGAGGCGAACGGCAGCAGGGGCTCGTCGGCCGCGAGGAGCAGGTCGCTCCGCAGCTCCATGGGGTGCAGGTTCACGAAGATCACTTCGTCGCGCTGCGGATTTTCGCGCAGCGTCGCGGCGACCGAAGCGCGGATGGCGCGCCCGAGCTCTTCCATGCGGCCGAGGGCGTCGGCAGCGGCGAGCAGCTGCGGCGGCCCGGGCAGGTGCTTGCTCTTGCAGCGCATGAGCGCTTCATAGGCAAACAGCGACTGATCGTGGGCGCGGACGATGGGCTGGTAGGCGACGCTGAGCATCGTCAGCGCTTCGTCGAAGTGGCGCGCGGTGGCCGGGAGGTCGAGCAGCATCGCGCTCTCGCCGGCCTTGGAAATGAGCAGCTTCTGCTGCAAGCGCGCGACCTGGCCCTCGGCGATCGACCGCTCGACCTCTTCGATGAGCACGCTGCTGATGATGGGCTTGGTGAGATAGCTCGTCGCGTGGCCGCGCAGCGCCTTCTGGGCGGTCTCGATGGTCGGATCGCCGGTCATCATCAAAATGGGCACGAACGTGTCGCGCTTGCGAATGGCGGCGAGCACGGTGATGCCGTTGGCGTCGGGAAGGTTCACATCGACGAGCGCGAGCTGCAACTCGTTGTCGGCAGCGAGCGCGATGGCCTCTGCGCCGGTAGCGGCTTCGATCACCTGCAAGCCGCGCCCCGTAAGCAGCGCCGCGAACCCGCGTCGGAGCTGCTCATCGTCTTCGACGAGGAGCACCTTCGGCCGGCTCACGGGAACGGTGGACGCCGGCGTGGGTCGGAGATCGGTGCGCGGGCGTCGCGATGTCGGGTCGGCTCCGGGCCTCGCGCTTCGACTCGGAGCCACGCGCGCGGCTTCGATGGTGTCGAGCGCGCGCCGTGCGAGGGTGCCGGTTGTAAACGGCTTCCACAGCACTTCGATGCCCGGCTCGAAGCCTGTTTCGGAGCCGTCGAAATAGCCGGTCACGATGAGCTTCGCGGCGTGGGGCGTGACGCGCGCGGCGTGGGCCAGCACGTCACCTCCGCCCATTCCGGGCAGCACCATGTCGCACACGATGAGGCTCAGCGTGTTGCCGAGCGTGTCGAGCTCGCGCACTGCGGCCTCGCCGCTCGCCGCCTCGACGACCTTGAAGCCAACGTCGCTCAGCGCGCGCGCGCAGGCCCGACGCAGCGGAGCCTCGTCTTCTACGAGCAGGCAAATGGCGCCGTCCGCGTTTCCGGTAATCGGAAGGGGCGCGACGCTGGCGATCTGCGCTGCGGCCTTGTCGGTGAGCGGCAGCTCAATGACAAACGCCGTACCGCGGCCGATCGTGCTTTGCACCGTGACCGTGCCGCCGCTGCGCTCGATGAGCATCTTCGACGTGGTCAGGCCAAGGCCCGTACCCACGCCGCGGGGCTTGGTCGTGAACAGCGGCTCGAAGATGCGACGCGCGATCTCGGGCGACATGCCGCTGCCGGTGTCGGTGACTTCGAGTCGCACGAAGCGGTGCGCCTCGAGCGCGCCGGAGGCGACCTCGGGCCGCGACGCGGCGATCAGGATCTGGCCGCCGGTCGGCATGGCGTCGCGCGCGTTGGCTACCAAGTTTAGCAGGATTTGCTCGAGCGAGGTCGAGTCGGCGCGCACGAGCATTTGGGTGGGCTCGACGCGCACTTCGACTTTGACGCGCGGCCCCGCGAGGCGCTCGCACATGGCGCGCGTCTCGAGGATGACCGTGGCGAGGTCGACGCTGGAGTTTTCGGACAGCTCGTTGCGTCGCGAAAAATCGAGCAGCTTGCGCGTGAGCATTTCGCCGCGGCGCGTTGCCAGCACGACCTCGTCGAGATCGGCCTTGCGCACGGGATCTTCGAGGCCGTCGCGGGCGAGGTCGGCGAAGGCCGAAATGGCGCCGAGCACATTGTTGAAGTCGTGGGCGATGCCGGCGGTAAGACGGCCGGTCAGCTCCATGCGCTGGCTCTCGGCGAGCGCGCCCTCGGCGATGCGCTCGCGCGTCACGTCCTTGTGGAACATGAGCAGGTGGGTGATTTGGCTGGCCCGGTTGAGCACCGGCGATATGGCCACCGAGAGCCAGAGCGGTTCACCCGAAAGGCGCCTCGCCGCAACGACCGCGTCCGCCGCCGTGCGCTCCATCAGGGCAGCGCGCATGCGCACGACGCCATCGTCGGTGTCGTTTGCCGCGAGCATGCACGGAGCGAGCGCGAGCAGCGCTTCGCGGGGCGCGCCTGCCATCGCCGCGAACGCGTCGTTGACGAACACGACCTTGCGATCGTCGCCTGAAGCCTCGCACAGCAGAATACCGATGCTCGCCGATTCGACCGCGGCGCGCAAAAGCCGGGTGCGCGTGTCGGTCGCGTAGCGCTCGAGCGCCACTGTGATGGTCGCCGACAGCGTGCGCTCGTCGAACGGCTTGAGCAGGTAGCCGTACGGGGACGTCTCGGCGGCCCGACGGACGGTGTCCTCGTCGGCGTAGGCCGTGAGAAACAGCACGAGCGGATCGCCCAGCTTGCCGATGGCGCGCGCGGTGTCGATACCGTCGGCCGGCCCGCGGATGAAGATGTCCATCAGCACGAGATCGGGCAGGGTGCTCGTGTAGAGCGCGACCGCGTCTTCGAGGTTGTCGGCCACGCCCGCGACTTCGAAGCCGAGCCGGGCGAGTCTTCGCTCGAGATCGAGCGCGATGAGCGCCTCGTCCTCGACGATCATCACGCGCTTGCGCGCGAGGCTACCGCCTCCGGGAGAGCTCGGCGCCGCGTCGGGCCGGGGTGCGGTGGACGAGGTCGTGAGCAATGAAGATTTCTCTCGAAACAAGTGAGCAATACCTCTGCGCGAGTGCTTCGGGTGTCGGCCGGTCGCCGCGCTGGCGGAATGGTGACAGCAATTACGGCCGAAGTCGCCCGCGAATAAGCCCCGACCCCGTTATCTTTCGTCGTGTCGCGCAAGCTCGGTTGCAGTGTTAGCCTCGGCAGCAGTGAATGAGATCGTCCTGCCCCGCGAGGCGCCGCGAGAGTTGCTGGCCGGGTCGGGCGATCCGTTGCCCGCGACGCTTGCCGCGCGCGTAACGTTCGTAATCGCGCTGGCGCTCACCAGCCTCGTCGCGGCGCTCGGCGTCGTGCAGCCCGTCTCGCTCCTGTGGCTGTACGGGTCGCTCGTTGTCGTAGCGGGCGTGGTGTCGTTCGCGCCCGGGATCCCGGAGCGCGCGCGCGCGGCCTGCGTCACGACCTCCTGGCTGCTCGCCGGCCTGGGCACGCTCTGGAGCGACGGGCTCAGCGGGGGCCTCGCGATTCTCGTGGTGGCGGTCGCTTTGATCGGACTGCTGCACACCCGCGCGGTAGCGGTCGCGGCGGCGATCGTGAGCACTGCGGCGATGGTCGTCGCCGGCATCCCCCGCGTCGCAAGCCGCGAGGACGCCGCGCGACTCGCCGCGCACGCCGGAACGTTCTTCGGCATCTCGGTGATGACTACGCTGGTGCAGTCCGCCGTTGTGCGCAAAGCCAATCTGGCCACGGAGCGCGCGCGCAACCTCGCGATCGCGGTCGAGTGCACCGAGAGCAGCGTGATCATGTCGGGCGTCGACGGCCGCATTACGTGGGTCAACGAGGCTTTCTCCCGCCTCACCGGGTTCGCGCGCGTCGACGCAGTCGGGCGCAAGCCATCCGAGCTGCTTCAGGGGCCCGCGACCTCGCCCGCGTCGCGCGCCTACATGCGCGATCGCCTGCGGAGCGGCGAGCCCTTTGCGTGCGAAGTCATCAACTACACCAAGTCACGAGAGCCCTATTTTACCGCGATTGAGCTTCAACCGCTCCGCGACGACGCAGGCGTTCTGCGCGGCTTTACGGCGCTGCAGACCGACGTCACCCTGGCCCGCATGCGATCGGAGCTCGACACGGTCGATCGCGAGCTGACGACGGCGCTGGCCGCTGCCCGCACTGCCGATGATGGTCTTCGGGCCCTCGTTGAAAAGTTGGTCGAGGCGCCCCCCGTGCTCGTCGCCAGAGCCTGGCGGGTTTTCGACGGCAACACGACGCTCGTCGCCAGCGCGCGCACGCGCTCGTCGCACGTCTCGCCCGAGGCGATCGACGAAGTTTTCGCGGGTTCGAGTCCTCCGGCCGTGCAACGTGGCTCGAGCGTGACCTTCGAGAGTCGTAGGTCGGCCGGGTTCGCCCACTCGGTGCTTCGCCGCGGCCTCGCCGGCGATCGGCCCTGGGTCATCGAGGTGTGCGTCGCCGACGAAGTTCCGGGGCGCGCCGAGCTCGCTGAGCGGCTGCCGCGGCTGATGGCGACGCTGTCGCAGTTTCTTCGAAGGCTCGATGAAAACGAGCGCTTCGAAGCGATCTTCGAGCATTCGCCGGATGCCCTCATCGTGGTCGACGACGCGGGGCGCGTGCAGCAGCGCAACGCCGTTGCTGCGTCGTACTTTCGTGAACTGGCGCCCGGCTCCGAGGCGGCCTCCGTTGTGCACCAGCTCGCCGCGCCCCTTGGCAGCCTGCGCGCGGCCGATGTACATCGCGTCGCCGGTGCGGCGACGAACGCTTCGTGGCGCATCGGAGCCGAGAGCGCCGCTTCAATCGAGGTCGAGGCCACGTTCGCTCCCATCCCGCTGGCTGCAGGTCAGGGCGTGCTGGTCGCGGTGCGCGACGTCACCGCTCGCCGCCAGGCCGAGCACGCGCTCGAAGCCGCGCTTGTCGCCGCTTCGCGTGCGCTGGCCGAGCGCGAGGTGCTGCTCAAAGAGATTCACCACCGGGTCAAAAACAACCTCCAGATCGTCGCGAGCCTGCTCGGGATGCAGGCCGACCGCTCCAGGACCGAGGAGGCGCAGTCGGTGCTCGTCGAGAGTGAACATCGCATCCGATCGATGGCGCTGATTCACAGCATGCTCTACGGCGGCAGTGATCTCGCGCACGTCGATATCGCCGAGTACGCCACCGCGCTCGCCAGCGAGCTGCGCAGCGCGCTCGACACGGGCGCCGAGCTGTCGTTTTCGGTCGAGAGCGTCGAGCTCAGCGTCGATCAGGCCATTCCGTGCGGCCTCATCTTGAACGAGCTGATCACCAACGCGCTCAAGCACGGTCGATCGGCAGACGGCCGTTGCCGACTGCGCGTCGAGGTCGGCCTTCGAGATCGCGCCCTGGTGCTCACGATTTCCGATTCCGGCCCAGGGTTGCCTGCCGACTACGACGCCCGCCGAAAAGGCTCCCTGGGCATGAAAATCATCGACGCTCTGGTGCGGCAGCTTGGCGCGACGATCTCGGTCGAGCGCACCGGCGGCGCGCGCTTCGTGCTGGCCATGCCCATCGCCGAGAGCGTATTGCCTCCGCTGGTGGCGCCCGTAGCGCGCACGGCCTCGGCCTCGTAGCGAACGTCGCGCGCCCATCCGCACTTTGTGCGATCCTGACGCCATCATGCGCGTCGCAGCCTTCTTCACCGTCCCGTTCGTTTTTGTCGCGTGTTCGAGCGCGCCGAGCAACAGTCCGCCCGGCGCCGACGCCGACGGCGGGGCGAGCGAGGCGGCGGCCGACGGGGGAAGCGGCCCGCATTCGTGCGAGGTGACCTCGAAGGGCACCGCGGGCGTCGTGCTGCAGGGGAGGTTGCTTCTGCCCGCGGGACCGCTCGACGGGGAGCTGCTCATCGATGCCGCCGGAAAGATCGCGTGCGCCGCGGCTTCGTGCGCGGCCTCGCCGGGCTATGGACAGGCCACGCTGGTGAGCTGCGCCGGGGCCGTGATTTCCCCAGGTCTCGTCAACGCGCACGACCATACCAACTACGCGACGCAGCCGCCGATCGCGGTTGGCCAGCAGCGCTGGGAGCACAGACACGGTTGGCGCACCGGCAACGGTGGACCGAAATTGCCGGGGCCCCAGTCGACGACGAACGCCGCGCTGATCGCAGCCGCGGAGCTGCGATTCGTGATGAGCGGCGCGACGAGCATTTTGTCGTCGGGCGGCGTCAGCGGGTTGCTCCGCAACGTCGCGTCGTTCAAAAATCCCGAGCAGCTCGAGGGGCTCACCGGCAAGACGGCCTACTTCGATACGTTTCCGCTCGGCGATTCGAACGGCACCGAGATCGCGAACGGATGCGCCTATCCCGCGGTGCGCAGCGCGGGCGCCGCGTTCGCCGATGGCGTCTACGCGCCGCACGTAGCCGAAGGCATCAACGCCGCCGCTGAAAACGAGTTCGCCTGCGTGAAAGGCGCGCTTGTCACGTCGAGGACCGCCATCATCCACGGCGTCGGACTCGGCGCCGCCGATGTCGCCACGATCAAGGCGCAGGGCGCCCTTGTGGTCTGGTCGCCGCGCTCCAACATCGTGCTGTACGGCAACACCGCGCCGGTCACCGAGCTCGCACAAGCCGGCGTGCCGCTCGCGCTCGGCACCGACTGGCTGCCCACCGGGTCGATGAACATGCTGCGCGAGCTTGCGTGCGCGCGATCGCTGAGCGAAAAATATTTCGCCGGCGCCTTCGACGACCGGGCGCTTTGGACGATGGCGACCAAAAACGGATCGATCGCCACCGGGTTCTCCGACCAGATCGGCGAGCTCGCCGTGGGGAAATATGCCGATCTCGCAGTCTACGACGGCAGCTCGGGCGCCGACTACGGGGCAGTGGTTCGCGCCGGCGTCGAAGACGTTCGCCTCGTCATGCGCGGCGGCAAAGTGCTCTACGGCGACAGCGCGCTCACCAGCGCGCTCGCGACGGGCTGCGCCGATCTCGACGTGTGCGGACAAAAGCGACAGGCGTGCGTCGACACGCCCGGCGTCACCCTCGCCGCGATTGAGTCGGCGATCGCGAGCGTATATCCGCTGTTTTTCTGCAAGAACGCCGCCCCTGCGGGCGAGCCGTCGTGCGTGCCGTATCGCGACACCTACCCCGCCGGCACGTCGGCGACCGACCGCGACGGTGACGGTGTGCTCGACAGCGCCGACGACTGCCCCGACGTATTCAACCCGGCGCGGCCGATGGACAACGGCGCGCAAGCCGACGCCAACAAGAACGGAAAAGGCGACGCCTGCGATCCGAGTCCGCTCTGACGACCGCGTGATTCGCGGCGCTTCGGGCTATGCTCGCGCGCCGTGAACGTCCCCATCCTTCCCAAGCGCGCCCGCGTCGTCGTCATCGGCGGAGGCGTCATCGGCGCGTCTGTCGCCTATCATCTGGCCCATATGGGCTGCCGTGACGTCGTGCTCCTCGAGCGCGACCGCCTCACGTCGGGCACCACGTGGCACGCGGCCGGGCTGATCGTGAGCTTCGGCTCAACGTCCGAGACTTCGACCGAGATGCGCAAGTACACGCGCGATCTCTACGCGCGCCTCGAAGCTGAAACCGGCCTGTCGACGGGCTTCAACCCGGTGGGGTTCATCGAGGTCGCGCCCGACGCCGATCGACTCGAGGAGTACCGCCGCGTCTCGGCCTTCAACCGGCACTGCGGCGTCGACGTACACGAGATCTCGCCGCGCGAGGTGGCCGACCTCTTCCCGCTGGCGCGCGTCGACGACGTGCTCGCCGGCTTTTACGTGAAGGAAGACGGCCGCGCCAACCCCGTCGACGTCACGATGTCGCTCATCAAGGGCGCGCGAATGCAGGGAGCCACCGTCATTGAGGGGGTGCCCGTCACCGGCGTGACCCAGAAAAACGGAGTGGTCACGGGCGTGCAAACAGCCTTCGGCGACATCGAGGCCGAGGTCGTTGTCAATTGCGCGGGCATGTGGGCGCGTCAGCTCGCCGAAAAGTCGGGAGTGAACGTGCCCCTCCAGTCAGCAGAGCACTACTACCTGATCACCGACAAAGTGCCCGGCATTCAGGCGTCGTGGCCGGTGCTCGAAGACCCGAGCTCGTACGGTTACTTCCGCGAGGAGGTGGGAGGTCTCATGATCGGCCTCTTCGAACCTGTCTGCGCGCCGTGGAAGATCGGGGGCGCTCCCGAAGACTTCTCGTTCGGGGAGATACCGCCCGACTGGGATCGCATGGCGCCTTATCTCGAAAAGGCGATGCGCCGCGTGCCCGCCTCGCTCGAGGTCGGCATTCGCAAGTTCTTCTGCGGTCCCGAGAGCTTCACCCCCGACTTGCAGCCTGTGGTGGGCGAGGCGCCCGAGCTGAAGAACTACTTCGTGTGCGCGGGCTTGAACTCGATCGGAATTCTGACCGGCGGCGGCCTCGGTCGCGTGCTGGCGCACTGGATCCTTACCGGGCGCCCCGACGTCGACATCACCGGCTTCAACATCGACCGCTTGCACACCTACCAATCGAACCCGGAGTATCGCAAGACGCGAACTGTGGAGTCACTTGGTATGGTGTATCAATGTCACTATCCGACGCGGCCCATGCAGACCGCGCGCGGCGCGAAGAAGTCGGCGATTTATGATCGGCTGGCGGCGCAGGGAGCCTACTTCCGTGACGTCAGCGGATGGGAGAGCGCAGACTGGTACGCGCCGGGAGTGGTCAGCCCCGACCCGGGACCGCTCTCCTGGGGGCGCCAACAGTGGTTTAAAAATTGGGAGGCGGAGCACAAAGCGGCCCGCGAGGGGGTCATCGTCATGGACATGTCGTTCATGGCGAAGTTTCTCGTTCAGGGGCGCGACGCAGGCCGTGTGCTCGAGCGCATCTCGGGAAACCGTGTCTCGGGCGCGCCGGGCATGATCACCTACACCCAGTGGCTCGACGAGGTCGGCAAGATTCAGGCAGATCTCACGGTGACGAAGCTCGCCGAAGATCGCTACTGGGTCGTCGCTTCCGACGTCGCGCACCGTCACGTCGAAACGTGGCTGCGCAGGCACACTCCCGATGACGCTCACGCGTTCGTCACCGACGTCACGTCGGCCTACGCGCAGATCAACGTGCAGGGCCCCCGCTCGCGGGAGCTCATGCAGTCGCTTACGTCGGTCGATCTGTCGAACGAGGCGTTCCCGTTCCGCACGGCGCGCGAGGTCGACATCGGCTTCGCGCGCGCCCTGTGCGTGCGCATCACCTACCTGGGCGAGCTCGGCTACGAGCTGTATGTTCCCGCGGAGCAGGCCACTCACGTCTATGATCGCCTTGTCGCCGCGGGAGCACCGCTTGGCCTCAAGCACGCGGGTCTCAAGTCGCTCGCGAGCCTGCGAATGGAAAAAGGCTACCGCGACTATGGGCACGACATCGATAACACCGACTCGGTGCTCGAGGCCGGGCTCGGCTTCGCGGTCGACCTGAAGAAGGAGGGAGGGTTCATCGGAAAAGAGGCAGTGCTCGCGCAGAAGGCCGAGGGGCCTCTCAAGCGGCGCCTCGTGCAAATCCTCATCAAGGATCCCGAGCCGCTCCTGTTTCACGCAGAGATCGTTTGGCGCGACGGAGTCGCGGTTGGGTACATTCGCGCAGCGTCTTACGGCTTCACGTTGGGAGGCGCGGTCGGCCTCGCGATGCTCGCGGCCGAAGAGCCGATCGACCAGGCCTACCTCGACCGCGGCGTGCTCGAAGTCGAGATCGCAGGCCGGAGGTACCCGGCGGTCGCGTCGCTGCGGCCGATGTACGATCCCGACATGAAGCGCGTGCGCGCCTGAGCGATCGCTACAGCGTGGTCACGGCGGGTGCGGGGCGGCGGTCGATGCGCAGCAGCGTGCCGTCGGCGACCTCGCGCCAGCCTTCGTCGGTCATCGCCTCCGAGGCCACGTACACGGCGGCTGCGCGGCGATCGCCCGCCGCGCCCGGTGAGCCACGGTCGAGCAAAAACAGACTCCGGCCGAAGCGGTGCACGTAGCTGCGTTCGCCGTCGGAGAGAATGAAGTTGAGCGATCCGAACCGCGCGCGGCCCCTGCAGTCGCGCGCGATCGCCGCGATCACCTTGTCGGTGTCAGGCCCGGCCGCGCGGCCCGAAGCGCCGGCGTCATCGAGGCGCGTCATCACAAACGCGAAGAACAGCTCACTGTCGGTGTCGCCCTTGATTTGCTCGTGACGCGTCCGCGAGACCCTCGCGCTGACGTAGTCGCGATCGCTGATGGTGCCGTTGTGGGCGAAGACCCACCTGCCTGCCGAAAACGGGTGTGAATTTTCGGCGCGTGTCTCGCCCACGGTGCGCTTGCGAACGTGCGAAACGAGCACCTCGCCGCGCAGCTTCGCCGCCAGCTCCTTGAATCGCGGATCGCGGGCCGCCGGCAGTGTGCCTTTGTGAATTTCCCAGCGTCCGGCGGCGCAGGCGGCGAGGCCCCAGCCGTCCCTGTGCTCTTCGCCAAGCGCGGCCAGCGAGCGCGGGCGATCCGCGAGCA
The DNA here is from genome assembly GCA_947473045.1 of Myxococcales bacterium. Lineage (GTDB taxonomy): Bacteria > Myxococcota_A > Polyangia > Polyangiales > Polyangiaceae > JANYHY01. Next base: position 35,580 of record CANJCO010000049.1, read on the forward strand.
GCACGTTGAAGTCGACGCGTTCGGCGGCGACGACGCCCAGTAGACGGCACATGTAGATTGCATGCGTGTAACGTACATCGCGCAGCCGGGCCCAATTTGTGCGCCTTTTGTGGCGGGGGTCAGACGGGCGGAGCCTGCGCGGTGAGCCGCTTCGCAGCGCGGCAGCGGCTCGGGCTCAGGTCGACGCCGATCGCGCCGAGCCCCAGCGCGTTCGCCACGGCGAGCACCGTGCCCTTTCCGCAAAACGGGTCGACGATGAGGCGCCCTTCGGTCTCGTCGCGCACGTAGTCGCACGCGACCCGGCAGGCCGCCGCGCCCATCGCCCGGCTCCACGGCATGAAGCCCGCATCGGGGAGCACATCGGCGCGCGCCCTCCGCGGAGCGCGCGGGCTCGTCGAGAGCACGAGCATGTGCGAATAGCTGGCGCGCCCTTGCGAGAGCGTTCCGGCTGGCTTGCGACAGACTACGCAGCGCCAGAGCAGCGAGGCTCCCTCGGCCTCGGCGGCGCGCAGCACGAGGTAGCTTTTGTCGAGCCATACGCCCTGATGGCGCACGTCGCTCTGATAGAAAATGGCGACCCCCTCGCGCGGAACCCAGCGAATCACCGCGCGCGCCGCGTCGATGAACCACGTCTTCCACGCGGCCGGGCCGAGCCGAAGCTCGGAAATGTCGGGGAGCGAGGTGATCACGCTGGCGCCGTCGGGCGGAGCGTTGTCGGCCAGCCACGCGAGCGCGTCACCGCAGAACACCTCGCGGCGAGGCGATGGCGCTTCGGGCGGGCTCACGGCAGGGTGATCTGGAAGTCGTCGCGTACGGCGCCAAACTCGTCGATCGCAGCGCCGTGCAGCGATGGCGCTCCGGCGTCAGACGCGGGGGCCGCCCCCGCGACGTCGAACACGGTCGCGTGATGGTAGTTGCCCGAGGCCACACGGCTGCCGCAGTAGTCGCGCGCGATGTTCTTGTCGGGCTCTACGATGATTCCTCCGCCGCCGCCGGTCGTTACGTAGGTAATCCCCGGAAACGTGAAGCGCTCGTAGCCGTGCATGTGGGCCTGCAGCACGAGCGACACGCGGTTTTTGATGAAGATCGGCTCGAGCTGCGCGCGGGCGACCGGGTCGTCGGACGTGTCGCCGCAGGTGACGAGCGGCTTGTGAAAGAACACAACGCTGAAGCGGAATCCGGGCTTGGTCGCTGCGTCGGCCAAAGAGGCCGTGAGCCACTGGCCCTGGGGTGAACTCAGGGTAATCGGATCCTGGGTATCGACCGAGAAGAACCAGACCCCACCCGACTCGAAGCGGTAATGCTCCGTCGCACCGTCGAATCCGGCGCCGCCGAAAAATCGCGTGGAATATTCAGCATATTCAGCGGGGTTCTCCAATTCATGATTGCCAATGGCCGGAAAGAACGCGCCTTGCCTGAGCATCGGATTCATGATCGGAAACCACAGCGCCCACGTCTCGAGGGTCGAGGCGTAATACTGAATATCTCCGCCGTGAATAACGAAATCGGGGTTCTTTGCGAGCGCAAACTTCAGCGTGCCGGCGGTGTGGCCGAGGGCGGGGTTGGTGTCGCCGATGGCCATGAAGCGGATCGGATCGCCCGGCGCCCGCGCGGTGCACAGCCGCCCCGCAAGCGCGGAGTCCGCCGACAGTTGATACGTATAGCAAGTCCCCGGCGACAGTCCCGTGAGGCTCGCCTCGTGCATGTACCAGGTGCCCGCGTAGTCGGGCGTGGCCTTCGGGTCGAGCGGCGCCGCGGTGGTCTTCGTGACTACGAACGCCGCCTCGGTGGCGTCGACGCTCCGCTGCGGGCCGCCGGTCTCGGGCGCGAACGATACGCCGTTCGATGCGCCCTGCCTGCAGGCCTCCCAGCGCACGATCGCCGAGCTTCCGTCGACGTGCAGCGACCACGGCCCTTTGCTGACGCCGCTCGCGCCGCACGGAATCACGACCCCGGCGTCGGCGGCGGCGTCGACGTCGCCCTCCGCGATCGGGGTGGAGCCGCTGTCAGTACAGGCGGCGATGAGGCCAACGGCGGTCAGCGTGCTGAGCTTTCGAATCATCGATCGCGCAGCTTACCTCAGTATTCGAAGCCGCTGCCGCCGATGAACTCGCGGATGATCGACGTCGGAGGCACGTGGTCGGGGTAGATGGTCACGAAGCGATCGAGCAGACTTCGCAGGCGGTGGGCGGTCGCGGCGGCGGGATCGCCCGGCGGCACCTCGAGCAGGTACCGGTCGGCGAACACTTTGAGCACGCCGAGCTCGTAGGCGAGCGACGTGTCGAACACGGCATCGGCGTGTGGAAGCAGCGGAAAGATGTGCCGCTCTTCGCCCGCGCGCACCGAGGCCCATCGCTTGATGTTTTCGGCCGCGCTGTATCCGCGCGTGTGGCGGTCGCGCACGATGCGCCGCACGAGGCGCACGTCGGCCGGCGCGATCACCGAGAGCCGGTCGAGGGGCAGGGTGGTGCTCGGATGAACGAAGAGATTAAACAGCTGCGCGCGCGCGACGGCGTCGCCGAAGAGCGCAGGGTCGAGGCCGTGAATGCCTTCGACCAGCAGCACGTCGCCGGCGCCGAGCGTGAGATCGGGGCCGCCCCGGGGCGAAGACAGGCCGCTCTTGAAATCATAGCGCGCGCCGGTCTGCGTGCGGCCGGCGAGCAGCGCCCGCACGTGGTCGCGGAGCAGGGGCAGATCGATGGCCTCGATGGCCTCGAAGTCGTAGCCGCCAGACCGGTCGCGCGGCGTCTTGAGCCGATCGACGTAGTAGTCGTCGAGCGACAAATTCACCGGCTTGATGCCGTTGATCTCGAGCTGCACCGTGAGTCGCTTGATGAACGTGGTCTTGCCCGACGACGATGGACCGGCGATCGCGATCACGCGCAGCGCGCCTTTTCTTGAGGCGATGGAGTCGGCGATGCGCCCAATGCGTTTTTCGTGGAAGCCCTCCGACACGCGGATGAGCTCGCGCACCTGGCCGCTGACGCACACGTCGTTGAGCGCGCCGACGCTGGTCACGCCCAGCGGCGCGAGCCACGCGCGGTGCGCCCGCGACATCTCGCCGTCGAAGCGCGGCGTCGACTGCTCCTGCGCGATGGCCGCGTCGCTTGGGATCGATTCGAGGTGCTTCGACAGCGCACCGCCGAAGTCGAGCAGAAAGCCGCGGGGGTGCGGCAGCAAGCGAAAATCGCTTATCGACGACGCATCGGGCAGCACCGGCTCGGCGCATGCGGCGAGCACCTCGCCTCCGCTCGTGAGGGTCACGGTCGACTCGCGGTGTGCGCGCAGCAGCGCGACCGCGTCGTCCCAGCCGCGCTCTGCGAAATGAACGCGCGCCTCCTCCACGGTCCAGTGCTCCTGCCGAAACGCGCACCCTTCTTTCGCGAGCTGAATCATCGCCTGTTCGAGTCGCGCGGCGAGCGTTGGCGAAGGCGCGTCTACCAGCACCACCCGCGCCGTGCCGATCGACTCGGCGATGTGCAGGCGCAGCGCCGGCTCGATTCGGTACGCCGCCGCGAGCAGCAAGAGCGCCACGCTCCGACGATAGATGTCGCGACCTTCCCACGAGCCGAGCGTGATGGGGCCCACGCGGGCGTCGGAGACGATCTGCGTACCCAGCGACACCGGCCTGCCGTTGAGCATGCCTGCGACGACGCGCGCGCCGTCGACGTCGCCCGGAAGCACCGCTGAAATGGGCGTTCCGGGAGCGAGCGCGACGGTACTGGCGACCGTTGTGTCGGGGGTCGCCTCGCGCTGCACCCATACGCGGGTGCGCCTCGGAAGGGCGCGCTGTCGCATGAGCAGCTCGAGGTTGTCGGTCATCGCCGCGAGCGCGTCGCCGACTGCGCCGGCGAGCGCCTGCGAGAGGTGCAGCGCCGTGTGCGGATGCTCGCGAACGAGGGAGCGGTAGCTACTGCGTGAGAACCGGGCGAGGCGAAGCGCAGTCACC
>CANJCO010000050.1 GCA_947473045.1 Myxococcales bacterium
AGCAGGCCGTTGAAGAACGGCCTGCTAGCCTTTCATCTCGGGGAGGTATGCACCTCCCCGCCCCGAAAAACGCGGTTTTTCGGGGTCCCCACCCCACGCAATTGGCTTCGCCAATTACTATCAGGGTGTTTTTCAACACCCTGCTAGAGCACCAAGATCCAGGCGTCGTAGAGCGTGTGCGCCCACGTGGCCGCCGCGAACCCGCGCGCCCAGTAAATGAGCGTCAGCGCGAGGCCGAGCACCCAACGAAACACGAAGGTCCGGAGCTCGAACACGTCGCCGAGCGGCCCGACGTAGTGCACGCCGCTGAAGATCGCAGCGCAGCCGATGGCCCAAAAAATGCCCCAAAACACGCGCTTGGCGGCGCTCATCTGCGGCGCGAGGAGCATCGCGAGGAGCTTGCCGCCGACGGCGAACAGGATCACGCGGTAGGTGAGCTCTTCGTAGAATCCGGCGCCCATCGACATGATCAGGCCGGCGAAGCCGCTCATGGTGACCTTGCCCGCGAACACGTGCGCCACCACGTAGCCGCCGACCAGCCGCATCAGCAGGGCGTAGATCACGCCCTCGATGGCGATTTGAACGAACTTCGACGTCTTGAACGCGTGCCCGCGTCCGAGCCACGCGAAGCCGCCCGCGAACACGGCGCCGATGGCCGACGTGACGAGCAAGTACATCGACGTGTTGCCCTCGGTGAGCCTGAGCAGCTCTCCGGTGACCAGGTCGCTCGCGTTGCGAACGTGCAGAAACACCACGCCGAGGTGGTAGCCGATGAAGATCGGCAAGGTCAGCGCGAGATCGACCCACGCGCCCGGTTTGGCGGCGAGTTCGTCAGCGTCCAGCGCTCCTTCGCCGCTCATGGGCCTACCATGGGGTCAATCGCCCGCGCGCGCCAGATTTCGGCGTATTTCAGCCCTAACCAGCCGGACGCAGGCGGTAGACGATGGCGACGACGACCACGCTCCAGAGCACGAGGTTCAGCACGAAAGGCACGTCGCGCAGCATTTCCTGGGTGGGCGACTCCGACCGCAGGCCGCGCCCGGCCTTGCCGCTGACGAGCATGAGAAACCGCAGAATGCCGAAGATCGTGAACGGCGCCGTGAGCCACAGCCAGTGCGAGTTGAAGAAGTCGCAGGTCGCGGGATCGAGCGTGTACGCCACGTAGGTCGCGGCGGTGGCCGTGCCGGTGAGGGCGAGGGCCACGTTCAGGCTCCGCTTGCCGTAGGCCTCGAGGGCAGCGCGCTGCTTGCCGGCGGTCTCGCCTTCGAGCTCGTGGCGGCGCTTTCCGAAGCCCAAAAACAGGGCGAGAAGCGCAGTGCAGGCGATCATGTAACCGCTGACGTGCACCCGCGTGGCGAAGCCGCCGGCGAGCACGCGCAGCACGAAGCCGAACGCGATGAGTCCGACGTCGAGGAAGGCGATCTTCTTGAGCCTGAAGCTGTAGGCGACGTTTTCGACGAAATAAACGAGCGCTACGCAGCCGAACCACATGTCGACGAAGAACGCCACGCCGAGCGAAGTGGCGATCAGCGCCGCCGCCATGAGCTTCGCGAGCGACTCGGGCACTGCGCCGCTCGCGATCGGGCGCGCGCGCTTGACCGGGTGCACCCGATCGGCCTCGACGTCGACGAGATCGTTGATCGTGTAAACGGCGCCGGCGAGCAGGCAGAACACGAGCGTAGCGACCATGGCGCGCCCCGACACCGTGAGGTTCAGGGCGGGGCCGGCGGGCGTGGAGAGAAAGACGTCCTTGTGGAAGAACATCGGCGCGAGCACAAAGAGGTTCTTCACCCACTGGTGCGGCCGGATGGTCTTGATGAGACCCTTGACCAGGCTGCGCGCGCGCGGGGCGGCGGCTTCGTCCGAGGATGGGCCGGAGCCTCGCTCGGGATCGGGTTTGGGGGCTGCAGCGGGGAGGGTCACAGCGCGGCCTTCATAACCCGGCGGCGGCCAAAAGCCATAGAAAGCCGCGGGTCCGCCGGGTGGCTTCGGAGGCTTGCCCCGGCGCCTTCGCCAGTGTTGACTCCGCATGTGCATACCCGACTGCCTGCAGCCTCCGTCGTCACGTTCGCCGCGGTACTCGTTGCGGCCGGCGCCAACGCAGGGCCCCGCAGCGACGATTCCGAGCGTTTGCCGAGGCTTTCAAGACTCGTGGCCGAGGCCTCGCGCGCCGAAGCGTCGCAGTCGTATGCGGCGATGCGCGCGATCTGGCAGGAGTGGGATCAGGGCGATCCTGCCGAGGTCGAAGAGGCCCTGCGCAGCGTCTCCCGCGCGCGCACAGGCGCCACGCGGGTCTATGCCGATCTGCTCGGTGCCTACGCTCGGCGACGGCGCGGCGACATTGACGGTGCGCGCGCGGAAATCAAGCGACTCGGCTACGTCTCGTCCTGGCTGGTGGCCGGCGCGTTCGACAACGAAGGCAAAGCGGGGATGGGGCGCACCTTCGGGCCCGAGCCTGATGCCCTCCCGGGCGCCGCCGACGATCTGCCCAACCTGATGGCGCAGAGCTACCCGGGCAAGGAGCGCAAGGTCGCCTGGCGGCCCTCGACCGCGAGCTTTCCGTTCGGGTGGGTCGACTCGGGTGTGCTGGTTCGTCCGACCGAGAAGGTGTGCGTGTTCGCCACCACGTTCGTGCGCGACCCGTCTTTGAAGGCCGGTCAGCGTCGCGCCGCTTCGATCTGGACTGGTAGCGCGGGCGCGATGCGCGCGTGGTGGAACGGTACGATGGCCACTGAAGACCTCAAATACAGGTCGTTCGACGCCGAGCGCCTCGCCGCCAGCGTGACCCTCGAGGCCGGCTACAACCGCGTGGTCGTCAAGGCCTGCGGCGACGACACCGCGCCGATGTTCACCTTCCGAGTGGGGCGCGCCGACGGGGCGCCCGATCCGTCGATCGAGGTGTCGGCCGACGCGGCGCAGGCCGCGAAATATTTGCAGACTACAAGTAAGTCGCCCCTGCCATCCCAGACGGTCACCGGGCCGCTCGCGGCGCTGACGCGCCAGGCCGCGTCGGGCGACGCCGCTGCGCTCGAGGCTTATGCGCGCTATTTGGTGGCGACGCAGTCGGATGACGAGGCCGAGCATCTCGCGCGCGATCTTGCGACAAGAGCGGCCAAAAAGACGCCCGGCGTCAAGCGCGCCCTGCTCGCCGGAATGCTGGCCGAGAGCCGAAATCAGCGCGGCGAGTGGATCGAGCTGGCCGAGTCGCTCGTCGCGAAGGGAGGCGCGACGCCGGAAGAGCAGATGCTGGCGCTGCTTGCCCGCGCGGCGCACACGCGCGCCGGGGTGAACTGGCGCGACGCCGTGCCGCTCTACGAGGAGGCGCTCGCCCGTGACCCCGACGATGTCACCGCGGTGCTCGCCCGCGTCGATCTGTTCGCCGAGGCCAACCTTCGCGCGACAGCCCTCGCGTTCCTCGAAAAAGCCCTGACGCGTCGTCCCCGCAGCGTCGCGCTCGTGCGCGCCATGGTGGGCGCCCTGCGCCAGGAGGACCGCACGACGCAGGCGGACGAAATGGAGGCGCGCTACGCCGCACTGCGCTTCGACGACGCCACGTTTCTGCGCGGAAAGCTCGAGCTCGCCCTCGCCCGCAGGGACGCGGCGACCGCGGTGCGGTGGGTCGAGCGCCTGCTGTCGCTGGAGCCCGACAGCGAGTCGTCGCTCCATACAGCGGCGTTGGCCTACTTGCAGCTCGGCGATTCGGGGCGCGCGACTGCGATGTACAAGCGCGCGCTCGAGCTGGCGCCTGAAGACGTGGACGCTCTGAGAAGGCTCGCGGACCTCGACGCCATCGCGGGTCAGCAGGGCGAGCAGCAGGCGCTGCTGCGCAAGATTGTCGAGCTGCAGCCGCAGGCCAAGGACGCCCGCGACTACCTCGCGCACCTCGAGCCGAGCAAGCCCCGCCCCGACGAGGCGTACGCCGTCGCGCCGAAGGATTTTCTGGCGAGGCGCGACGCTCCCGCGCAAGGCGCCGACAGCCGCCGGCTGGTCGATCTCGACGTGGTGACCGTGTTCCCCAACGGCCTGTCGAGCAAGTTCACGCAGGTGGTGTTGCAGCCGCTCACCGAGGCCGCCGCCCAGTCGGCGCGCGTCTACGGGTTTGCGTTCGAGGCCGACAGCCAGTCGGTGCAGATTCGCGCCGTGCACGTCTACCGGAAGACGGGCGAGATCGACGACTCGTTCGAGACCGGCACGAGCGGCACCGATGACCCTTCGATGGCGATGTACTCGAGCGCGAGTGCCTACCGCGTGCGCGTTGCGCGCCTCGCCCCGGGTGACGTCGTCGAGCTGCAGTACCGCGTCGAAGACGTAGCCGAGCGAAACGCGTTTGCCGATTACTTTGGTGACGTCGAATATCTCCAGTCGAGCGAGCCCGTGGGCCTCGCCAAGTACGTGCTGATTACGCCCAAATCGAGGAAATTTTACTTTAATAAGCCCGCGCTGCCAAACCTGGTATCAACTGTCGAGGACCGCGCCGACACCCGCATCTACCAATTTGCTGCGAGCGATGTTCCCGCCGTGCTCCCCGAGCCAAACCAGCCGCCATTTTCCGAGTTTCTGCCCCATATTCACGTGTCGACGTATGAATCGTGGGACGATATGGGCAAGTGGTACTGGGGATTGGTGAAAGACCAGTTTCTGGCAGACGACGAGGTGCGAAAGCGCGCCTTCGAAATTACGCGTGGCAAAAAGACCGAGCGCGAAAAGATCGCCGCCGTATACGATTTTGTCGTTCAAAAAACGCGTTATGTCGCGCTCGAATTCGGCATTCACGGGTTCAAGCCCTACAAGTGCTCGCAGATCTTCGCGCGCGGGTTTGGCGACTGCAAAGACAAGGCGACGCTGATCGTGTCGATGCTTCAGGAGCTCGGGATCCCCGCCACGATCGTCGTGGTGCGCACGGGGATGCGGGGCGACTTCGAGGGATCGCCCGCGAGCCTCGCGCCCTTCGATCACGCGATCGCCTATGTGCCTTCGCTGGATTTGTATCTCGATGGAACTGCCGAATACACGGGCTCGCGCGAGCTTCCGGTGATGGACCGCGGCGCCCTCGCGCTGCAGATCAACCAGGGCAGTCCCAAGCTGGTTCACCTGCCCGATCCGCCGGCGGCCGAGAGCGTCACCACGCGCGGCGTCGAGGCCACGGTCGCGGCGGATGGCACTGCCGCGCTGAGCTATACGCTCGCGACGACGGGCGCGTACGCCGCATCGTGGAGAATGCGCTACCACGCCGAGGCCACGCGCAAGCAGCGCCTGCAGGAGGACCTCGGATCCGAGGTTCAGGGGCTCGAGGTGCTGTCGGTAAAGGCAGGCGATCTCGAGGACATCGAGCAGCCGCCGACCCTCGAAGTGCGCGCGAAGGCGCCGTCTTTCGGGCGTCGCGAGGGCGAAAACGTCAGCGTTCCGATGGGGCCGGCGCCGTACCTCGTTCGCGAGCTGGCGCCGCTCTCCCAGCGGCGGCTCGATGTGCGACTGCGCGCGCAGTCGACGACCGTGACCGAGTCGGTCGTGAAGCTCCCTGCTTCCGCGAAGATCGTGAGCCTGCCGGTGGCGGCGGCGTCTGCGACTGTCTACGGCAGCTTTCAGATCGCGGTCGACTCCTCGGGCGGACAGGTGCGCATGAAGAGCACCGTCACGCTCTCGCGCTCGCGCATTTCAGCGGCGGAATACCCCGCATTTCGCTCGTTTTGCGAGTCGGTCGACCGCGCCCTGGGTCAGCGGCTCGTCGTCTCTACAGGGCCACGCACATGAAAAAATCGCTTCTGATCCTGTCGCTGCCGGCGCTGTTCGCGCTGGCCTGTGCGCACAGCGCGCCCCAAAGGGCTGTCGCGCCGACGCTCGCGAGCCTCCGCGAGGCCGCGCGCGTGTCTCCCGACGCAGAGGTCGTAGGACGTTGGCTGCTCACGGAGCAGGTCGCGCCGGGCGGTGACGTCGCGCAGGCGGCAGCCGCCTTGCAGCGGCTCGCGACGCTGGGCGGCGACGGGCTCTACGCGAGCTTCGCGCGCGGCCTTCACCACGAAGAGCACGGGCACCCTGCGGCGGCGGCCGACGGCTACGTGGCGACGCTGCGTGCGGCCAGCCGTAGCAGCGACGCGATGTCGCCGCTGCTCGCGTGGTTTTGCGCGAGCCGTTTGCGCGGGCTGCGAGGATCGGTCGCCGGGCTCTACGACAAGCACCGCTCGGCGCTCGATGCGCTGGTCGAAAAGCCCGGATCGCTGGGTTGGCGCTCCGCTGCCGAGCTCGCGGACTGGTCGCTCGCCGAGGCCCACAGGCGCGCCGACGCGACCGGTAAGGCGTACGACGCCCTGGCGACTTCGCGCGGCGGTTGCATCGCCGGGCTTCGGCTCGCGGGACCGTTCGGAAAGGGCACGACTGTCGATCGGCGCCGCAGCTTCGAGGCGGAGTCACCCGGACCGTGGCCGGCCGCGTGGAAGGGCGACGCCGCCCGGGGAACCCCGCCGCACCAGCTGAAATCCGAGCAGAGCGCCTGCCTCGCTGCGAGCGGCGAAGCACGGGAGCCCGGCGTTTATTACGTGGAGGGCTTCGTGCGGGTGCAGTCCGAGCGCGACGTGATCCTCGCGGTTCAGGGCGGCATCAAGGTGTGGGTCGACGACGCCCCGGTGCTCGAGCGTGACCTCGAGGCGTGGGGATCGTGGCAGAAGTTCGGCGTTGCGCTGCACCTTCGCGAGGGCCGCCACCGCATCGTCGCGCGTCTGCTCGACGACGCGACCAGCATTCGCATGTACGAGCCCGACGGCACCCCTGCGCGCGTGACCGCCGACCGCGACGCCCGCGCGCCCTACGTGCTGTCGGCGCCGAACGTTGGACCCGATCCGAACCCTGTCGCTCCGATCGTCGCCGCGGAGGCCGCGCGATCTCCGATCGAAGCCTTTGTTGCGAGCACCATCGCGCACATCGAAGGGCTCGATGACGTGGCGAGCGTGCTGATCGCGCCGCTCGTCGAAGCGAAGGACGCGGGGCCGGTCGCCCTCGAGAGCGCCGGACTCTTCGCGGCCGGCGACGGCGCCTTGCCGGCGGATGTGCGGCGCACGACGCAGCGCACGCTGGTAACGCGGGCCGCTGCGCGCGATCCGGGGCTGTGGTTTTCGCGCGCGTGGGGCGTGATCGATGCGGCCGAGCAGAAGGGGCTCGTCGACGCGGTGGAGCCTCTGCGGAAGCTGGTGGCCGAGTTCCCCGACGAGCCGGAGATCCTCGAGGAGCTCGCGAAGGTGTACGGCAAGCTGGGCTGGCGCGCCGAGCGACTTCAGACGCTCGAAGAGCTCGCGACGCGCTTCGCCGACGATGTGCGCGCCTTGCGTGCCTACGCCGCTGTTCTCGACGACGAGGGGCCCGCGCACAAATTCGACGCCATCGGAGCGCGCATTGGCCGCCTCGACCCCGACGCGGAAATCGACCTCGATCGCGCGCTCGCGCGCCGCGACTGGAAGGCCGCCATCGCCGAGCTCGATCGGCTGCAGAAGCGCCGCCCCGACCGCAAGGAGCTCGCGAGTCGCATCGCAGCGGTCCTGCAGCAGGCGGGAGATCCCGCTGCCGCGGTGGCGCAGCTCGAAAAAGCCCTGTCGAAAAACCCCGACGACGCGACGAGCCGGTTTCGGCTCGCCGACCGCGCATATGCAGGCGGTGACACCCTGGCGCTGCGCAAGGCGCTCGCCGAGGCGCTGCGGGTGGGCGCGAGCACGGGCGAGCTCCAGAGCGCGCTCGACCTGCTCGAAGGCGCCACGGATCTCGAGCCGTACCGCCGCGACGGGCGCGCGGTGATTCAGGAGTTCGAGGCCTGGGAGAAGCGCGGCAAAAAGATGGAAGGCGTCGCGGCGCGCGTGCTCGACTACGCGGCGCTTTGGGTCAAGCAAGACGGTTCGAGCCAAATGCTCGAGCACGAGATCTTGCGCATTCAGTCTCAGGAGGCTGTCGGCGAAGAGGCCGAACAGCGGGTGCCCACGGGCCTCACGTTGAAGCTGCGCGTCATCAAGCCGAACGGAACGATCCTCGAGCCCGAGGCCGTGTCGGGCAAGTCCACGCTCACGATGCCGCACCTCGAGGTCGGTGATTACCTTGAAATCGAGCACATTACCGATACGGCAGGCGATGGTGAGGGAGGCCTGCGTTACCAGGGCCCGCAGTGGTTTTTTCGCGAGGCCGACAAAGGTTACTGGCGCAGCGAGTTCGTGGTCGTCAGCCCGAAGGACCGCGCTCTCGAGGTCGAAACGCGGGGCAGCGTCGGCGCCGTATCGCGTACCGATCTCGGCCTGTTCGTCGAGCAGCGCTGGCGCGTCGACGAGAGTCCGCCGCTGGTTGCCGAGCCCGAAGCTCCGAGCCCCGCGGAGTTTTTGCCCAGCGTGCGTCTGGGCTGGGGAATCAGCCTCGAAGGCACGGTTTCGCGCCTGATCGACGCGGTCTCCGACGCGACCCCGCTCGATCCGCGGCTTCGCGCGTATGCCGAAGATCTCGTGCGGGGCGTGCCCGCCAGCGACAAGGCCGAGCGTGCGCGGCGGGTCTACCGGGCCGTGCTCGACCGAATTCAGGACGGGCAGGAAAAAGACGGTCGCCGGGTCGTGCTCGGCAAGAGCGGCTCGCGTCAGGCTGCGTTCGTTCACCTTTGCAAACAGCTCGGTATTTCAGTCGATATTGCGCTCGCAAAAGACAAACTCGCGATGCCGCCGATCGGAAGGCGCAGCGAGGTCGAGGGCTACGACGCGCTCGTGCTCCGCGTGGGCACCGGGGGCGCGGGCACGTGGATGACCGTGAGCGACAAGTTCGCGCCGTTCGGGTACGTGCCCGCGGAGATGCGTGGTCAGCCCGCGATTGTGCTCGTGGAAGGCGCCCCGCGCGAGGTGGTCGCCGCGTCCGGCCCGCAGGACGCGCTTCGCGTGGTGGGGCGCGCCGACCTGAAGGCCGACGGCAGCGCCGTGGTGACGCTCGAGCAGAGTTACGCTGGCAAGGCCGGCATTCGGATGCGTGGCATCTTCGACAAAGTGCAGGAGAGCCAGCTGTACGCGTTCGTCGAGTCCCGGCTGCTGAGCGGCTCGCTGCCGGGCGCGCGCGTCCGCGATGTGAAGCTCGAAAATCAGTCGGACCTCGACAAACCGCTCGTGCTTCGACTGGTCGCCGAGGTGCCGCAGCTGGCGCGCGCGCAAGGCGACAAGCGCGTCGTTCGCTCGCCGTTTCCGATTCATCTCTCGCAGCTCGCGTCGCTGCCGCAACGTCAAACGCCGCTGCTCATCGGTGCGTCCTCGCACGTGGAGGTCACCTTCGACTTCGTCGCGCCGGACGCGGTGAAAATGCCCGCGAGCGTCCCTGTCGGCGAGGCGCGCGACGGCGAGCGCGTGATCGTCGTGCGCGACGCCGTGCGTGGTCACGTGCTGCACCTCGAGCGCGTCGTCGACATTCCCGCAGGTCGCGTTGCCCCGGAGAATTACGCGGCGTTCGTGCGTTTCACCCAGTCCGCCGACGAGCTGCTCGAGCGCGAGATCGCGATCGGGCAGTAGCGGTTACTTGCCCGAGTCTTTCGGCGACCACGTGCCGCCGTCACGCTCGGTGGCGATGCGCTCCCGCACGACGGCATAGGCGTCATCCTGCTTGAGCTGCTCGTCGATCGCGGCGATTCGGGCCGCGGCCGACGCGGGCATCGCTGCGGCGTCGCTGTGATTGCCGGCGTACTCCTCGTAGCGCCTCCACGCCGTCTTCGCCTCGTCCCACTTCTTCTGACGCTCCTTGAGCTCGGCCAGCACAAACAGGACCTTGGCTTTTACCGAGGGCGCCTTGTCGGCGACGTTCTCGGCCTGATTCATCGACGCTTCGGCCTCGCTCAAGTTGCCTTGAACCAGCTGCGCTTCGGCCAAAAGGTAGTGCCCGAGCGGATTGGCGGGCTGGAGCTGAATCCCCTTGCGGTACTGCTCCATGGCGCCTGCGAAGTCGCGCGACGTAGCCTTCGCGTTGCCGAGCGCGACCGCCTCCATGAAGCGGCTGATGTGGAGCCGGTTGTCGGGATCGTAGGAGTCGACTTCAGTCTTCGGGCCGGCGTCTGCCACGGCTTTTGGCTGCTTTGCGGGCGCGCCGGCGGCGAAGCTCGATTCGCTCGGGGCGAGCATCGCGAGGCCGGCAGCGAGGGCTGCGACAGACACGAACACCATGCGGAGCTTCATGGGGCGCAACGCTACCAGAGGCGCCAGCGGCGGCTCAAGCCTCGGCCGTCGCCTACCGCTTGCCCGCACGCCCCGCCAGTCGCTAGCGTGGTACCATTGTGGCAGCGGTTCGCCCCTATCCCTGGCGTGCGCTCGAGTCGCTCCAGCGGCGGGACGTCGTCGCGGCGAGCGCGTTGTCGCGCGGCGTTGCCGGCATCGTCGATGTGGGCGCGGTGGCCGCTGCGGCTTCCGAGTTGCTCGGGGCGCGCCTGCAGGCCCGCCTGCGCGGGGTCGGAAGCGCTGCGGCGCTCGCAGGGCCGTCGGTCGGGGTCGTCGTCGAGCCCGCAGGCGGCGGAGCGGCGGTGCACATCGAGGCGGAGGCAGGGCTGGTCGCCGCCGCGCTATCCCGGGGTCTTCGTCGCCCGTCGCCGCGCGTCATCGACCCCGCCCGCGCCTTGAGCGATGCGTCGGCCGGCGCGTTTGCGGCGGTTATCGTTGCGGCCGCGCGTCGTGCGGGGTCGCCGCTGCGCGCGGTGGCCGCGAGCGGATCGTCCGAGCGAACCGCGTCGCTGATGCCCGCAGACTGCGGCCTCGCAACCTTTACGGTGCTCGTCGATGACGACGCGTTCGTCGCGCGCCTGTCGGTTGCCGATACTGGTGTTGCGCCTTCGCGGGGCCTGAACTTGCGTGAATTGCGCTCGCTCGGCGACGTGCGCCTGCCGCTGACGATCGTGGCGGGGCGCGCCCGGTCGACCGTCGCGGACGTTGCATCGCTGCGCATCGGCGACGTTTGGCTCGGGGGCTGCGAATCGCTTCGCCTCGAAAACCGGGCGTGGTCGGGCGACGTGAGCCTCGCCTCGAACACGTCTGAGCGCGGGCTTCCGGCCCGCCTCCTCGAGGGCGACCGGATCGTGCTACGGGAGGGGGTCGCGGAGCTCGCGTGGGCTCCCGTCAACGAGGACGAAATGGTCGACGAAGCGACGTTGCTCGATTCTATGGCGGATGTGCCCGTGGTGGTACGCGTGGAGATCGGCGCTGCATCGATGACCGCGCGCGAGTGGGCGCAGCTCGGCGTGGGCGATGTCGTCGGGCTCGGAAAGCGCATCGGCGAGCCGGCGGTGCTGCGCGCCGGAGGCGTTGAAATCGCGCGCGGCGAGCTCGTCGAAATTGAAGGCGAAGTCGGCGTGCGCATCGTCACCCGCATCGGATCTGGGTCGTGAAGAGGCTGGCCGCCGCCTCGCTGCTGGCGCTGCTGGCCTGCAGCAAGCACGATGACGCTGCGGGCGCGGCTCCGTCGCCATCGACTTCGGCGCCCAATGCTGCTGCCTCGGCAGCGCCGGCCACGCCGAAGGCGCCGTCGTCGTGGGCGGGAAAGTACGCCGCGAATGCCTCGGATTTCTATGTGCCGGACGCTGCCGAATACGGCGGCTTCAAGTTTCGCGGCGAAGACGCGGGCGACGGCGTCGGCGAGGGCTCGCTGCGCATCGGAATCGATCCGGTGACCCGCGCAGTGTCGGGCTCAGTCGACGGGCCGCTCGGCGCCATGAGCGTGGTCGGGCTGCGCGATGGCGACGCGGTGACGTTCACCGTGCGCCCCAATGAGCTCTCCGACGCTGCCTATTTCGGAACCGGGACGGCGAAGGTCGTCGGTGGCAAGCTGATCGGCGAGCTGCGCGCGTCCCGTGCGCGCGCCAACGTGATTCGCGTAGCTACGTTCTCCCTCGATCCATCGTAGTCGCGCCGGCGCCCGGGCGCAGCGATCGTCGGCCGCGCCGTTGCCGTGCAACCGAGACCCGTTTCCGTACGCGCCCGGGGGTGACCGGCGGACCCTCCGGTTCGAAAATGAATGCATAACGCATGCGTTCCGTGGTCGACGCCGGGGCGCCTGATTCCGGCGGAAATACCGACGCCGCCGTGGCGACCGACGCCGCCACCGACAGAGCGGTTCGGCCGACGCTTCGCTTCAGCGCTTCTGCTTCGTTCGCTGCGTGACCCACGCGGCTGCGCCTTCGAGCGAGGGGAACGAGCGAACCGTTGCGCGCCGCGCCAGGGCCCGCATGTTCGCCTGCACGCGCACCATGTCGGAGCTCGCTACGAGCGCGACCACGTCGTGCAGGGCGCGCCGCTGCGCCCACTGCCAGCAACGGTCGCGCGATTCGGTCTCCACGACCTCGACAATCTCCCGGGTGTCGAACACCACGGCGCGCAACCGCGTCAGCTTGAGCGCAGCATCGACGGCGTCCAGGGCCGCCTGCTGCACGGCCAAATCGCCGCCCGGAAAGTCGGCGTGGTAGCGCAGCAGCACGTAGGTGCGCTCGGCGCTGCAGGTGAACGTAGGTGCGCGCACGGCGCGTGATTCGGTAGCAGATTTTCAGCCCGTCGCGAAAATGCGTTGAACAGGCGCGTTTATGGCGCGATGGCGAGTTCGAGGCCGGCGGCCGCGGCGACGGTCGTGCCCGCGGCCAGCCACGCTGCGTCGGCCGCGCACCCGACCGCTGCGAAGAAGAAGAACGCGGGCCGCCGGGGCATCGCGGCCGCCTCTGCGAGCGCATGGCGCAGCTGCGGGAAGGCTCTAACAGGCCGTTGAAGCAGCGGCCTGCCAGCCTTTCATCTCGGGGAGGTATGCACCTCCCCGCCCCGAAAAACGCGGTTTTTCGCCGGTCTCCACCCCACGCAATTGGCGTCGCCAGTTCCTGGCAGGGTGTTTTTCGAGCGCCCTGCTAAGATTTCGCCGCGGCGGGCGCGCTCGCGCGCCGCGTTGAAACGATGCCGACGCCGGTGAGGATCAGCGACGCAGCGACGGCGAGCTGCGACGAGATGTGCTGCCCGAGCTGAAGCCACGCGAGCAGCGCGGAAATGATCGGCTGCAAGTAAATGTAGACGGTCACCAGCGTGGGCGACGACCGCCCGAGCGCCCACGCGTTGCACGAATACGCCACGATCGTCGGCATCGCGAGGATGTAGGCGACCAGCCACCAGGCTCGGGGCGACCAGGTCGGCGCCTCGCGCAGCAGCGTCGGCATGCCGAAGGGCGCGAACAGAAGCGCGCCCCAAACAAACACCCACGTGACGACCGTCATCGCCCCGAGGCGCTGAATCGACCGCCGCGAGAGCACGATGTAAAGCGAGTACGACAGCGAGTTGATCGACACGAGCAGCGCGCCGCGGTCGAGGTCACGAACCCCCGTGAGCCAGACTACGCCGGAGAGCGCGAGCGCGAGCCCGGCACCAAGCCGCCAGCTGGGCCGCTCCATACGAAACGCCACCGATATGGCTGCCGTGAAGATAGGAATCGTTACAGACAGAAGCGCCGCTGACACGGGCCTCGTCGTGCGCAGGCCGACGAGAAAAAGCGTCTGGTTTACGGTGATGCCTAGCAGCGACAGGCCCGCGAGCTCGAGCCGGTCACGCCACGTGGTCGCCGAGCGCAGCGCCAGCGCCTGCGTAATGCCGAAGAACGCGATCGCGGCGCCGCCCATGCGCACCATCGCGAGCGCCCAGGGGTCGATGCCCTCTCCGCCCGCAGCCCGCGCGCTCATCGCGATTTTTCCCTCGACGGTTTGCGACGCGAAGGCGAGCTGCACGACGAGCAGCGCAGCGTGCGTCTTCCACGCCGAGGTCTTCGCCGAGGTACGCGCAGGGGCAGGGGAGGTGGTCACGGAAGTTGATAGCGCAGCTCGATGAGCCTTCCGCCCCGCTCGATGCGAACGGCTGCGTAGCTGGCCTGCCGGGCGGTGACTAGCATCTGCAGCCACGCGTCGGGCGACGAGAAATCAACTCCGTTCATGCGGAGCAGCACGTCGCCGTCCTCGAGGCCCAGCTCGGCCGCGCAAGGGCCCGCCGGGCTCACTTCCATGCCGGCCATGGCGCCGCCGTCGGGGAACACCGGCGAAATCGCCGAAGCGCCCGACATGAGCTCGGTGCGCAGGGCGGCCAGCATGGCCTCGGTCGCGGCAAAGTCGTTCGGCGTGGTCGACGAGGCGTGCGCGCTGCAAGTGTCGGACGGCACGTTTCGGCGCGCGGGTCGGGCGGCCGGCACAGCAGGCGCCTCGGCGTCGCGATCGGCCACGAAGGCGATCGGCGCATGCTCGCCGGGTGGTGGATCGGCCGAAACATTGCCCGGCAGCGCGCGGGTGGGCGCCCCGCATGCGGCCATCAGGAGCGCGCCGCCGAGCGCTGCCCGCTGGCGAAACCACGCTCCAGACCCTACGTCCCGCACCGCGCGATTGTAGCGTCGCACGCGGCGCCTCCGCGGATTATTCACTGCGCCGCCTCTCGCGCGGCCTACACTCTTGCGGCGATCCATGTGGCAAAGTCTCCCCGCGTTCGGCACGGTTGTTCTCTTCTGCGTCATGGTCGCGGCCAGCTACACGTTCGCCGTGTCGCTCGCGGCCGGATCGACGGGCCGCCTGCGAACGTTGCAGTCTGCACGCTTCGGCGCGTTCGGCACGGTCGCGCTCGTCGCGCTCGCGGTGCTGGTGCTGGCGTACGCCTTCGTGAGCCACGATTTCAGGCTCCGTTACGTCGCCCACTACTCTGATCGCTCGATGTCGATCGGCTACCTGCTCACGTCGCTCTGGGGCGGGCAGGACGGGTCGATTCTGTGGTGGCTGTTTTTGCTGAGCCTTTACATCGGCGCGTGCGTGGCGTGGCTGGGCAACCGCTACCTCGCGCTGCAGCCCTACGTCATCGCGACGCTGATGGGCATCGTGCTGTTTTTTACAGTGCTGATGACCTTCGCCGCGAACCCGTTTTCAACGAGCATCGCGGGGGCGCGCCCAGACGGTGAGGGGCTCAACCCGCTTCTCCAGAACTTTTACATGATCATCCACCCGCCGAGCCTCTACACGGGCTTCGTCGGGTGCTCGATTCCGTTTTCGTTCGCCGTGGCAGCGCTGATTACGGGGCGCCTCGACGACGAGTGGATCACCGCGGCGCGCAAGTGGGCGCTGTTCGCCCTCATGTTCCTGGCGATCGGCAACACGCTCGGCATGCTGTGGGCCTACGAAGAGCTCGGATGGGGCGGCTACTGGGCCTGGGATCCGGTCGAGAACGCCGCGTTCATGCCGCTGCTCACGATGGCCGCCTACATGCACTCGGTCATGATTCAAGAGCGCCGCGGCATGCTCAAGGTGTGGAACGTCTTTCTCATTTGCCTGACGTTTTTCATGACGATTTTCGGCACGTTCCTCACGCGATCGGGCGCCATCGCCAGCGTGCACTCGTTCGCGCAGAGCGGAATCGGCGCCTATTTCGCGTGGTTTTTGTGCCTGCTCGCGGCGTTTTGCGCGACGCTCATCATGTACCGCTGGCCCGAGCTGCGAAGCCTCAAGCCCACGCGACAGCTGCGCATCGCGGCGATCGCCACCGGGTGGGTGTTCATCCTCGCGTTCGTGCCGGGGTTTTATCTGCTGCTGGGCAAGCTCGTCATGCCGATGGGCGTGAAAGTGAGCGTGATGGCGATCAGCGCGGGCGCGATGGTCTACGTGGGCCTTGAAGTCGTCTACCGCCGCCTGACGCGCGGCCTCGACCTGGCCCACGAGCGGCCCCGGCTCGAGTCGTTCGTGTCGCGCGAATTTACGTTTCTCATGAACAACTGGGGGCTGCTGGGCTTCCTGCTGTTCGTGCTCGTCGCCACGACCTTTCCGATGCTCACCGAGGCCATCAGCGGTGAAAAAGTCTCGGTTGGGCCGCCCTACTACAACGCCTGGGTGCAGCCGCTCGGCCTCATGATCTTCGGGCTCATGGGCGTGGGTACGCTGTTCGGCTGGAAAAAAACGAGCGACGCCCTCCTTCGACGGGCCTTCCGCGCGCCCCTGCTCGCGACCGCTTGCGCGATCGCGCTGCACTTCGCGCTCGGCAAAGCGCTCGGCTTCCCGGCCGTCGTCTACGGCGACCCCATCTATCCGGGCGCGCTCGGCACCGGGCTCCGCACCTTCAACGCCCACACGCCGTGGCTCGGCTTTGGGATGGTCGTGTTCAACGTCACGGTCACGGTGCAGGAGTTCGTGATGCTCTTCCGCTCGCGGAACAAGAGCGGAGCCTCGAAGGGCGCGAGCCCGCTGTGGGCGATCGGCGCCGTGATGGCGCTGCTGTCGGCGGGAGGCACGCTCTATTTCCGGCGCATGTTCCCGAGCCAGAGCGCGCTCGCGATCACCACGGTTTTGGCTGCGATCGTGGGTCTCGTCGGGCCTTACTTCGTGTTCACCATGGTGACGCTGCCCCCTCCGTCGAGGCGCCGTTACGGCGGCTACGTGGCGCACCTCGGCATCGCGCTCATGCTCCTCGGCTTCACCGGCAAATCGTGGAACGTCGACCGCGAGACGACCCTCAAGCCGGGCCAGAGCTACCACGTTGAGAACTACGACCTCACTTACCGCGGCGAGCGCATGGAGCTCGACAACCAGAAGCGCATGGTGTTCGTCGACATCGACGTGGTGCGCGACGGGCGCCCGGTCGGAACGCTCTCGCCCGCCAAATTCATCTACAACAAGATGCGTGAGTCGCCGACGACCGAAGTGGCCATGGGTCACTCGCTGCGCGACGACCTCTACCTCGTGCTCGGGTCCGTCAACCCCGAGAGCAAGGTCGCCTCGCTTCAAATCCACGTAAACCCGCTGGTATCGTGGATCTGGCTGGGCGCGATCGTGCTTATTTTCGGCTGCGTCGTGAGCATGTGGCCTGAGTTCGCGCCTGAAGAGTCGCGCGTCTGGTCGGTGGTCCGCGGCGGCGCGATGGCGGCGGCGAGCTTCGCGATCGGCGTCTCGATCGCCGCGATGCCCGCGCCGGCGTTCGCAGCCCAGCAGCCTGGCGCCGGCATGAGCAGTCTGCACGCCGGCACTGTGCGCATCGACGACGCCCGCGAGCGCGCTGTGTTCAACGCCCTCCGATGCATGTGCGGCTCCTGCGCGCGCGACCTGCTCTCCACATGCTCGTGCGACACGGCCGATGAGGCTCGCGCGGCCATCCGATCGGCGATCAGCCGCGGCGAGACCAACGACCAGATCATCGAGGCCTACGCGAAAGACAACGGCGTGGAGTCGCTCGCGGTGCCTCCCAACTCGGGTGCGATGCGGTTCATCTACGCGCTTCCGCTCGTGGCCATCGTCGCGGGCGGCGCGGGCGTGGTGGCGCTCGTGCGTCGCTGGAAGCGGCCCAACCCCGTCGCAGAGAGCGCAGCGCTGCCGGGCAAGCCTGCAGGACGCGACGCCTACGACGACCGCCTCGACGCCGAGCTGAGAGACCTCGATGGCTGACGCGCAGACGACCCAGGCCGACGCCTTTGAGCGCAAGCTCGCAGGGTGGGTTCGCACGGCGGTGCCTGTGGCGACGCTCGCCTCCGCGCTCGTGCTTGTCGTGATGGTGGGACCCGGGCCGGCCATCCTCGTGCTCGCGGCCGGGGTGCTCCTCGGCGCAGTGATGGCCCTGTGGACGAGCCTGCGGAGCTTGACGGGCGATGCGCCGCTCGCGGAGGGCTTCGACGACGGGGGGATCAAGGCTCGGGCCTCCGAGGCCGAGTCGAGCAAGCGCGCCGCCCTCCGCGCCCTCAAAGACCTCGAGCATGAGCGCGCGATCGGCAAAATCGACGAGGCCGACTACGCGGCCCTCTCCGGACAGCTGCGCGATCGTGCGAAGACCCTGCTGCGCGAGCTCGACGACGAAATCGCTCCCATGCGCGCGCGCGCTGAACAGATCGCCCTGGCCCACTTGAAGAAAAAAGGCCTCTTGCCCGCTGGCCCCGACGAGGCGACTGCGCCCGCGGCCGCGGAGTCATCCGAAGCCGCGCCCGAAGCCGCGCCGGCCGCTGCGCCCGAGGGCCGGCCGGTCTGCGCGAAGTGCGGCACCTCCAACGACCACGACGCTGCATTCTGCAAAAAGTGCGGCGCGCCGATGGGTGACGCGCCCGGGGAGGAAGCATGAGGCTCGGTGTTTGCGTGGCTGCGCTTCTGCTGCCCGCCCTGTCGTGGGCCGGCGAAGCGCCTTCGTCCGCGCCTGCTGCGATGCCCGCCGGCCACCCGGCCGCTCCATCGCAAGACGAGTCGGACGGCGTTTTTCGCGCGCCGCCCGACGCGACCGAGGACGACCCGACGCTACCCGACGGCGCCATCGCGGTGAGGCTGCGCGACGCGCTTGACCGACCCATCCCCGCGGTCGCGATCACCCTCGGCGTCATCGAGCAGTCGATCGCGAAGGGCGAAAATCGCAAGCACCTCTCGGCCACGAGCGCACCCGACGGAACGGCGATGTTTGGCGGGCTCCAGTCGGGCAGCGGCGTCGCGTACCGCGTCAGCGTTGCGCGCGAAGGCGCCAGCTTCGCGGCGGCTCCATTTCAGCTCCGCGAACACGGAGGCATGCGCGTCACGCTCCACGTCTATCCCGTCACGCGCGACATCAAGCAGGCCACGGTTTTCATGCAGGGCGCGCTGTTCGTCGACGTGAAGGACGACCGCGTTCAAATTCAGCAGGCCTTTCGCGTGGCCAATTTCGGCCCCGTCGCGTGGGTCCCCGACGCCGTCACGGTCGACCTGCCCGAGGGCTTCAGCGCCTTCAACGCGCCTCAGGCCATGAGCGATCAGGGCTTCGATTCGGTGCCGGGCGGCGCCCGATTGCGCGGTACGTTCGGCCCGGGCGAGGGCGACATCGGCTATTCGTGGCAGCTGCCCTATGGCGGTGAGCGCGACGTCAGCTTCGAGGTCACCTTGCCACCGCACATGGCCTCGCTCATCGTGCGCGGAGCGGCTTCGGGTCAGGTGCGCCTCGAAGTTGAAAGCCAGGTGGGCTCCGGCTGGACGCCGTTCGCGGCGCCCGAGCCCGATCGCGACGAGCAGGGAAATCGGCTGCTCGTCACAGGCAAACAGGTCAAGCCGAACGACCCTCCGCTCAAGCGCGTGCGCGTCTCGGTGCGCGATCTCCCCACGCCGGGAATGGGCCGCTGGATCGCGTCTTCGCTGGCGATTTTCGCAGTCGGGATCGGCCTCGCGCGCTACGGCAGGAAATCGCAGCCGGGCGACGACAAAGCCGCTGCGAAGGGCGAGCGGGCGGCGTGGCTGCAGGAGCTCGAAAATCTCGAACGCGCGCGGACCACAGGTGACGTCGGCCCGAAGACGTACGAGCGCGCGCGCCGCGAGATGATCGACGGTCTGGCGCGAACGCTGCTGAAGAAACGGGCATAAGGGCCGCACAATGGCCCGCGTAGCGCCGCTGTGGCGGCGACGCAGGTGGCCCGTCAAGCAGCCCCGAACGGCCGCGCGTTGGCCTCCGCGGCGAGGCACCATGGCCGAGCTACGACTGCGGACTACACGCCGAGGAGCTTGTTCATCGAGGCCTCGTCGGCCGGCGTGAACGCGAACTCCTCGAAGCGCTGGCTCGGTACCCACCTGAAATCGTGCACGGCGAGGGCCTCCAGGGCATCACTGGCGAGGGTGCATTCGTAGAGAAAAAGATCGACCGTGTAGTGCTCGTACGGGTGACTCACGAACGAGATCATTTTTCCGCAGCGTATCTCTGCGCCGAGTCGGTGCTTCACTTCGCGGGTGAGCGCCTCGGCGTCGGTCTCGCTTGCCTCGACGCGCCCGCCTGGAAACTCCCACAACAGCGGGAGCACAGCACCGGGCCGCCGCTGCGTGATGAGATAGGCTCCGCTGCGCTCGATGACGGCAGCGACGACGCGAATGGTGCGCGTGCTGGCCATCACATCGCGACGCGAAACAGCTGCTGTCCCATGAGCAGCACATCGCCCGACGCGAGCGAAGTCTCGCCCCCGATGCGCTGAAACGTGCCGTTCGAGCTGCCCAGGTCGGTGAGGAAGAGCCGGCCGCCGTCCCACGACAGGTGGCAGTGCAGGCCCGAAACATAGCCGTCTTCGGGAAACAGCACGTCGCCGCGCTCGCGCCCGATGTGCAGGCCCGTGGCGGGAACGGGGAACGCGTTGCCGGTGCTGTCGCGGCCGATCACGAGGGCGATGCGCCCAACGTAGGCCTCGCTCGGAGCGCCAAGGCGCTCGACGCCGTCGGCCGAGCCCGCCAGCGGGGCAATCGACTCGTAGCGGATGATCTCCTGGCCGATGCGGAACACATCGCCCGGCGCGAGCTCGACCGGAATGTCGCGCGGCACCCTTTTGTAGACGCCGTTGAGCGAGCCCGCGTCGCGAATCGACAGCCCGCCGCCCGCGCTCAAGGTGAACACGGCGTGACGCGGCGACAGGTAGCTGTCACCGGCGAAAATGCTGCCGGTGTCGCGACCTACTGCGGTTTCGGGGGCGCTCGGCAGCGCGTAGGTGCCGGCCTCGGTGCCGTCGGCGCGGAGCGCGGTGAGCACGACCGCGCTGAGCACGGGCGCGGCGGGCGGGGGCGGCTCAAAGACCACCGGCGGCGCATAAGCGATGGGCTGGGCTGCCGGCGCTGGAGCCTGCGGAGCCATCGAAAGCCGGGTGCCGCACGTAAGGCAGAAGGTGTTTGACGCGGCGTTTGGCGAGCCGCACTGCGGACAGCCGGGCGACGGATCGGTCGCGGCCGGCGCCGGGTAGTCTTGCGCGACCTGCGCCGGAGCGGCGGGCGGCACGTAAGACGGCGCGGGCGGCGGCGCCACGTAGGCAACAGGCGGCGCGTACGCGGGGGCTGGCTCGACGTGGGCCGGCGCGACGTAGGCGGGAGCCGCGGCCGCTGCGACGTGCTTCACTCCCTGAGCGGGCGTCTTGGGCGGCGCAAACGGACGCGGCGCAGCGTCGCGGGGCAGTTCAGCGCCGCAGCCAAGGCAGAACTTGTAGTGGTCCTGGTTGTCCTTGGTGCACTTCGAGCAGCTAATCACGTGCGGCCTCCGAGGCTCAGGCCGCCCGCGAAGCGCCCCGCCATTGCGAGAAGCACACGAGCGAACCGGACCACGAGTATTCATACCCGCGGGGCCTGGTCAAGCCTGCGGTGGCCGCGTTCGGGCGCGCCGGGCGAATTGTCGCGCGCCGGGCGCGTCCTGTCACAATCCCGCACGCCCGCCGGCCGCGCGCGACTAAGCTGGCGCCCCAAACTTCATCACCCGGAGCGAACCTCATGCTTGCAGCCACCTATCCCGCGATCAATGTGCCCGGCGAGGGCCAGCTTTATGCCCGTCTCGTCACCACCGAGGGCACCCTCGTCGCCCGCCTCGAAGAAGAGCGGGCCCCCAACACGGTGAAAAACTTTGTCGGGCTCGCCACGGGCACGCAGGAGTGGGCCGACCCCAAGACGGGCGAGACCAGGCGCGGCGTGCCCCTTTATGACGGCACCATCTTTCATCGCGTCATCGCTGATTTCATGATTCAGGGCGGCGATCCGACTGGCACCGGTCGCGGAAACCCGGGCTACCGTTTCGCCGACGAGTTTCACCGCGACCTTCGCCACACCGGTCCCGGTGTGATGTCGATGGCCAACAGCGGCCCGAACAGCAACGGCTGCCAGTTCTTCATCTGCGAGAAGGCGACTCCCTGGCTTGACGGCAAGCACGCAGTCTTCGGCACGGTCGTCGTTGGCGCCGAGCTCGTGCCGAAGATCACCCGCGTCGCGAAGGCGCCCGGCGATCGCCCCACGACCGACATCGTGCTCCAGCGCGTCGAAATCTTCCGCAGCGCCACCGTCCCCGAAGCCTGACGTTTGCGCGGCGCCGCTCTTCGCGGCGTTTTTGCGCTTCGGCGCTGTCGTAACGCAGGCCTGAGTTACTTTCTGCTGCCGGCCCTGCCGTTCGGTGCTATTTTGGGCCCTTCGTCGTTCGTCGCGGCGAGAGGGAGCGCTTGGCCGTGCGCAGTCAGATCTTTGTCTCGTGCGTCGTCGGTGCGTCGCTCGTGAGTGCCCTTGCGCAGGCCACCGCCGAGCCCCATGGCTCGACGCGGTACCTGCCGAGCGCCAACGGGCGCGCATCGATCGCCTATGACGCGCAGGCTCACAAGCTCACCCAGCTGCTCGAGCACCCGTACAGGTTTCCCCAGCAGGGCGTGGAGACCCGCAATTTTGCCTACGACAGCTACCCCGGGCTTCGTGTCGGCTCGGCGAGCGCGTGGCTCGACGGTATCGCGCCCACGCGAACCGAATATGTGCAGGGTACAGGCATCGTGCACGTCGCCCGCTCGTGGCAGGGGCTCTCGATCGACGAGTACGACTTCGCGCCGATGAGCCTCGGCGAAAACGCCGCGATCACTGTGCTCACGGTCACGCGCCAGAGCGGGTCCGGCCCGATCAGCGCCTACCAGCTCTTCAACTTTCACCTGGGCGCGGGCGCTCCGGCGCCGTCGAGCGCAAGCGAGAGCATCGCCTTCGACGCCGGTCGCGACGCCTTTTACGAGTGGGGACCGAGCGGCGTGGCGATGGGCTACGGCGCCATCGGCGCCTCGTCGCACCACGCCTCGACGCCAAACAATCCCTACGGTTCGCTGCTCGCGGGGCAGGATCTGGCCGACAACGGGGGCACGGCAGGCGCGACCGGCGACGCCGTTGCGGGGCTCGAAGCCTCGCTCGGCGCCGTGGCGCAAAACGCGAGCGCGACCACCGGATGGTTCGTCGTGCTCGCCCCCGATGCGCAGGCGGCTCCTGCGGTCGACCGCGTGCGCGCGTGGATCGCGGGACGGAGCGCGGCGAAGCTCTTGAGCGACGAGGTCGCCCAATGGGCCGCGTGGCAGACGCCGGCTCCGGCGGGCGCGAGCGTGCTCGAAGCGCGAGCGTGGGCGCAGGCGCAGGCCACCTTGAAAATGGCGCAAGTCGCATCGACGGGCGCGAGCGACGGGCAAATCGTGGCCAGCCTCGCGCCGGGCAAGTGGAACATCGCGTGGGTGCGCGACATGGCCTACGCCACCGTCGCGCTGAGCCGTTCAGGGCACCTCGCCGAAGCGAAGCGCGCGATTGAATTTCAGCTCGGCGCAAAAGTGGGAGCCTACCAAACGTACGTAGGTAGTCCCTATCAAATTTCTGTGGTGCGATACTTCGGCGACGGTACCGAAGAGAGCGACGCAGACTCGAACGGTCCCAACATCGAGTTCGATGGATTTGGCCTTTTTTTATGGGAGCTTGAGGAATATGTGAAGGCGTCGGGCGACGCCGCGATGCTCGCCTCCGCGTGGCCCGCCGTCTCGAAGAAAATTGCAGACGTGCTGGTGAGCCTGCAGGAGCCGTCGGGGCTCATCGCGGCCGATTCGTCGATCTGGGAGGTGCACTGGAAGGGCCAGCAGAAGCACTTTGCCTACACGACCATCACGGCCGCGCAGGGGCTGTGTTCGGCTTCGCGGCTGGCGCAAAAACAGGGCGACCCCGGGCTGCGCGCGGCCTACCTCGCCGCAGGGCAGAAGGCGCGCGATGCGCTCTTGACGCGCCTGCGCGCCCCCGACGGCACCCTCGCGCAGGCGACCGAGTCGCTCGCGGCAGGCCACGCGTGGCTCGACGCCGCGGCCGTCGAGGCGATCGGCTTCGGACTGGTCGACGCGAACAAACGCACCGCGCGCGCGACCCTCGCCGCGCTCGCCGCGGGGCTGGTGCCGCCGAGCGGCCGGGGGTTCATGCGCAACGACTCGGGCGGTTGGTACGACTCGCAGGAGTGGATTTTCGTCGACCTGCGCGCGGCCGCCGCGCTGGGTCTTGCGGGCCGCGCTTCTGACAGCGCGCCGCTGCTGGCGTGGAACGTCGCGCAGGCTGAGGACAACTTCGGCATTTTTTCTGAGCTGCACGACCGCGTCACCGCCGACTACGCGGGCGAAGCGCCGATGGTCGGCTTCGGGGCCGGCGCCTACGCGCTCGCGCTGCTCGACCGCGGCCGCGCGCCTGCGCTCGGATGCGAGGCCTACGCGAGCGAGCCGGACGAACCCGTCGACGCGGGAGCGCCCGACGGATCCATCGCGCCCGGCGCCGACGCGGCTCCGACGGCTGACGGCGGTGGTGGGCGTCCTGGCGCTTCGGGCGCCTCGGACTCAGGATGCGCCGTGGCCGCGCCCGGCGCAGCGGGCGGGGAAGCGGCTGCGACGATGATCGCCCTTGTTTTGGGCGCGCTCGCGCTTCTCCGTCGTCGGAGCGCCGCAGCGCTCGCGGTCTTCGCTTCGTGGGCGCTTCTGGTCGGGTGCTCTGAGAGCCCGCCCGCGTCCGGCAGCGACGCCGAGGCTCCGGGCGACGGCGGCAGCGACGCGTCGTTCGACGCCGGCCCGCCGATCGACGTCGACGCCGGCGCGTGCAAGACGACCTTTCGCTTCAAGCCGGCCGCCGGTCACCTGGCGAGCGCTGTCAGTGTCGCGGGCGAGTGGGACGCGTTCGCGGCTCCCGGAGCTGCGATGCAGGGGCCCGACGCCGACGGCGTGTTCACGGCCGAGGTGTCGCTGGCGCCCGGCTGGTATGCCTACAAGTTGATCGTCGACGGCGCGTGGCAGCTCGATCCGGGGGCCAGCACCCGAAAATATTCGGGCGGCATCGAAAATTCCGGCGTCGTCGTCAGCGACTGCTACGCGCCGACGCTCGCGCTGGCCTCCCAGTCCAGCGCTCGGCCGACCGCCGGCAACGGCCACTACGCGGCGAAGGTCGCCTTTCAACGCGGAGCGGCGCAAACGCAGATCGACCCCGCGAGCGTCAAGGTCACGCTTCGCTCCGACTTCGCCACGTCACCCGTTGCTGCCACCGTGGACGCGCAGTCCGGGTCGATCGCGTTCGATGCAGGCTCCCTGAAAGATGCAAAATACACGCTATTGATCGACGCGAGCGATCGCAAGGGCAGGGCCGCCAAGACGCTGCGCCTCGTGACCTGGATCGAGCCGGAGCGCTTCGACTGGCGTGACGCGACGCTCTACATGGCGATGACTGATCGCCTCAAAAATGGCGATCCCGGCAACGACGTGAGCAAGACCGCCGGCGTCGATGTTCGCGCCGATTTTCAAAACGGCGATCTGCAGGGCGTGCGGCAGGTGGTGGCCTCGGGCGCGCTCGACAAACTCGGCGTGCGGGCGCTGTGGCTGACGCCGTTTCAGTCGAACCCGAAGGGCGCGTTCGACTCCGATGATGGCGTGCACAAAGTGACCGGCTACCACGGCTACTGGCCCACCGAGGCGCGCACGGTCGAGCCCAGGATCGGCGGCGAGGCGGCGTTGATCGCGCTCGTGAAAGAGGCGCACGCCCACGGCATTCGCGTGATCATGGATTTCGTCGTCAACCACGTGCACGCCGAGCACGCCTACTTCAAGGCGCATCCGGAGTGGTTTCGCACCGGATGCCTCTGCGGCACGAACAACTGCGACTGGACCACCCACCGCCTCGACTGCCTCTTCGCGTCGTACATGCCCGACGTAAACTGGACGGTGCCGGAAGTGAGCACCCAGTATGGCGACGACGCGGTCTACTGGCTCGACCACTTCGACCTCGACGGCTTTCGCCTCGACGCGGTCAAGCACGTCGAAGACGCGGCGAGCATCAACCTCGCGTCGCGCATTCGCGGCGAGTTCGAGGCCAGCGGCACGCGCGTGTTTCTCACCGGCGAGACGGCGATGGGCTGGTCCGACTGCGACTTGACATGCAACCAGTCGCAATACGACACCATCTCGCATTACATCGGGCCGGGCGGGCTCGACGGGCAGTTCGATTTTCCGCTGTATTACGCGGTTCCGATGCAGGTGTTCGCCTCGGACGCGCACGGCATGCTGCACGCGGACTACTGGACGCAGGCGAGCCAGTGGCAATACCCCGCCGGCGCGGTGATGTCGCCGTATGTGGGCAGTCAGGATACGCCGCGCTTTGTGACGCTCGCCGATTACCGGGGGCAGGACGGCGCCCACTCGGGATCGGTGCCGGGCAACAAGTGGACGAATGTCGCCGCCGCGCCCACGACGGCCGAGCCCTACGAGCGGCAGCGCCTCGCGATGGCGTGGCTGCTCGGCGCTCCGGGCGCTCCGATGATTTACTACGGAGACGAATACGGCGAGTGGGGCGGAGCCGACCCGAACAATCGCGTGATGTGGCGCGGGGAGCAGTCGCTGTCGGCCCAGGAGTCGACGACGCTTTCGTTCGTGCGGAAGCTGGGCGCTGCGCGTCGCGAACTGGTCGCGCTTCGCCGCGGCGCCTACGGGCACGTCTACGCGACTGAGGACGTGCTCGTGTTTGCGCGGCGCGCCTCCTCGGGCGAGGTCGCGCTGGTGGCGCTGTCGCGGGCCACGGCGCCGCGGACGTTTACAGCCCCGCTGTCCGTCTCCCTCGCCCTGCCCGATGGCCAGAAGCTCAGCGATCGCCTCGGCGGCCCGGACGTCATCGTGGCCGCCCAATCGATCACGCTTACCCTCGCGTCGCGGGGCGTGGCAGTACTGTCGCCGTGAGTTTTTCGATGATGCCCACTTCCGTTGCCGTGCGCGGCGCGCTCGCGTTCGCCCTGTTTTCGGCCCGCGCGCTCGCCGACGACGCGCCTGCCGCTCCCGCCGAAGCGTTGTCAGCTCCGGCAGCCGCCGCTCCTTCGCCCCCGGCAGCGCCCGCCGTTGCGCCGTCGGTCGCAGACGCGGGGCGCTTCGAGTTCGGCTCCTACGGCCGCGTGCGCATCGCGAGCGACCTGCGTGGCGGCGTGGGTCGCACCGTGAACGTGGTGGCGAACGGAACGCGCATCGACGAAGACAGCTACGCGGAGCTCGAGCTGCGCCGCGAAGACACCTGGAAGGGCGGTGCGACCACGAAGGTCGTCGCCACCCTCGCCCTGTTTTCGCCGTTTTTTCACTTCAGCGGCCGCCCCGAACAGCAGCTCGCAGTGCGCAACCTGTTCGTTCAGGGCAGCGTCGGGAGCCTCACGCTGTGGGGCGGATCGCGCATGTACCGCGGCGATGACATCTACCTGCTCAACTGGTGGCCGCTCGACAACCAGAACACCCTCGGGGGCGGCGCCGCCTACGCGATCGGGCCCGACACTACGCTCGCAGCCCATGTGGGAATGCAGCGCCTCGACAACGCCTACCAGTCGCAGCAGGTGCTCGCCGTGGCGCCGTTCGGCAGCGGCACCGTCGCCGTGCAGCAGCTCGACCGACCCCGCACGATCGAGAGCGTGAAGTTCACGCAGCTGGTTCGCAACGGGCGCCTGTTCCAAGATCCGAAGGCGGGCTTCAAGTGGGTGCTCTACGCCGAGGCGCACCAGATTTCCGCGGGCGTCGCGCGCGATGCGCTCACCGCGCAAGATCGCGGGCTGCCGCAGGATTACGGCTTTTTGGCGGGCGCGCAGCTCGGTATCTGGTCGGGCGAGCGCGACACGCACCTCAACTTGTTTCTGCGTCACGCCCGAGGGCTGGCCGCCTACGATCCGCTGGCCGCGCCGCAGACGTTCGCCAACGACAAGTCCACGATGGGCACCACCGAGAGCCTTATTGCCCTCGGCGGTAACTACGAAAAAGAGGCGTTCGGAATCGTTGGCGGGGCCTACCTTCGCGCGTTCCGCGACGGCGACCCCTCAGCGACCACCACCCAGAAATTCGACGAAGGCACCGTCGTGCTTCGCCCTCAGGTCTACCTGGGACAACACTGGGGCGTAGGCGGAGAAGCCAGCTTTCAGGCGCGGCGGCTCGCCGTCCCCGATCCCGAACAAACCTCCCAGCCGCTTACTGCGTCGCTGTGGCGGTTCGGCGTCATGCCCTATTTCTCGCCGGCGGGCCGAGGCACCTTCAAGCGCCCCCAGCTGCGGCTCGTGTACGTCGCCACCCTGCGAAGCCGCGGCGCGCAGGAGCTCTACGCCGCGCAGGACGTCTTCGCTCAGCGCAGCGTCGAGCACTTCCTCGGCCTGAACGTGGAGTGGTGGTTCAACTCGTCTTCGCAGCCGTGAGGAAAGCCAGTATGCGCGTTTTAGTTCTCGGCCTCGGAGCCATCGCAGCCCTCGCCGTGGTCGCCACCCACACAACAGCCTGCGTGCAGATCCCCGACCAGGGCAAGCAGCCGGCGCTCGCCACGCACGTCGTCGACTGGCGCGATGAGGTGATCTACCAGGTGCTGATCGATCGCTTCGCCGACGGAAACATCAACAACAACTTCGGCGTGAGGCCCGGTGCGCTCGCGCGGCACCAGGGCGGCGACTGGCGCGGGCTCGAAGATCACCTCGGCTACCTGCAGGAAATGGGAGTCACCACATTGTGGATATCTCCCATTGTGAAGAACGTGGAGACCGACGCCGACGTCGACTCGTATCACGGCTATTGGGCGCAAGATCTCACCCAGCTCAATCCGCATTTTGGCGACCTCGCCTCGCTGCGGTCGCTGGTGGCGAGCGCCCACGATCGCAACATGAAGGTCGTGCTCGACATTGTGACCAATCACATGGGGCAGGCCTTTTATTATGACATGAACCTAAACGGTCACCCCGACATCTACATCGGCGGCACCGGCACGACCTCGCCCCTCACGCGGGTCAGCGAGTACGATCCCGACTGGGACGCGCGCGGGGTTCAGGCGCAGACTTCGCTCGGCCTCGATGGCCGGGCCCCGATGATTTTCATCGACGATCCCGCGATCAACCGCGTGCCGCCCGGCTGCATCGACACCCTGTCGCCCGACGGGCGGTGCATCCTCGGTTCGCCGCGCGGGTACCACGGCTTTGGCCGCATTTTGAACTACGACGACGACAAGCAGCGCATGCTCGGCGACTTTCCGGGGGGCCTGAAAGACGTAGCGACTGAGCTCGACGAAGTGCGACAGGTCATGATCGACAGCTACGCGCGCTGGGTCGAGCTGCTCGACCTCGACGGCTTTCGCATCGACACCGTCAAGCACGTGGAGCACGAGTTTTGGCAGGTGTTCTCGAAGGCGGTCAGGCAGCGCCTCGCCGCGCAGGGCAAGGCGAACTTTCTCATGTTCGGCGAGGCCTTCGACGGAAACGACGAGCTGCTCGGCAGCTTCACGCGCCCGGGCGAGCTCGACAGCGTCTTTTATTTCTCACAGCACTTTCAGGTGTTTCGCGACGTGTTCCAAAACGCCCACGACGTGAAGGCGCAAAAGGGAACCTCCCAGATCAAGACCCTTTGGGAGTCGCGCGCGAAGAGCTATGGCTCCGCGCCGCAGGAAAACGGGATTGGCGTCGCACCCACAAAAGCGCTCGTGAACTTTCTCGACAACCACGACGTGAGTCGTTTTCTGTTCGAGGCGCAGGGCGACGTGCCGGCGCTGCGAAACGCGCTCACCCTGCTGCTGACCGAGGACGGAATTCCGTGCGTCTATTACGGCACCGAGCAGGACTTCGCCGGCGGAAATGACCCGGCCAACCGCGAAGTGCTGTGGACCACCGGCTTTGCGACGACCGGCGACACGTTTCGGCATGTCTCGAAGCTCGCGGGGCTGCGGCGCGATTATGTGGCGCTGCGGCGCGGTGACACGAAGGTGGTCTATGCGACCGACCATGTTGGCGACGAGTCCGACGCGGGCGTCTTTGCCTTCGAACGCGCGGCCGGCGACGCGGGCGCCAGCTATGCCCTGGTCGTGATGAACACCAACGCGCGGCATAAGAGCACCACCTCGGACGCGTCAGGAATGAAGGTGAACGCGGCCGCGGGCAGCTCGCTCGTTGACGTGCTGGACCCTGCCCGGACTGCCTATGCCGTGGGCAGCGACCAGACCCTTCGCCTCACGCTCGGCGCGCAGTCTGCGATGGTGCTGGTGCCCAGCGGGCAGGTCGTTCACTGACCCGCCCTCCCCCCGCGAACGGGTCGCTCAGTTGGCTGGTTTGACCGCCACGTGCGGAACCTTCTTCGCTTCCGCGGCGGCCGCGCCCGCCTTCGCGGCGCTCTCGGCTTTTGCTTCGGCCGCCTTGGCGTCCGCCTTGCCCTCGGCCTGCGTTGCGCCGCGCTTGATGCCGTGCTTCTGCAGCACGAGGCCTTCGAGCTTGTCCATCAGCTCGGGGTGCTGCTCGAGGTAAGTCTTGGCGTTTTCGCGGCCCTGACCGATGCGCTCGCCGTTGTACGAAAACCACGCGCCGCTCTTTTCGACGATGTTGAGCTCGCTGGCGAGATCGATGAGGTCGCCTGAGCGCGAGATGCCCTGACCGTAGAGAATGTCGAACTCGACCTCGCGGAACGGGGGCGCCATCTTGTTTTTGACGACCTTGACGCGCGTGCGGTTGCCGATGACCACGGGGTCTTTGGTGCCCGACGCGGCGGCCTCTTTGATCGCGCCAATGCGCCGGATATCGAGCCGCACGCTGGCGTAGAACTTGAGTGCGTTGCCTCCCGTGGTGGTCTCGGGTGAGCCGAACATCACGCCAATTTTCATGCGGATTTGGTTGATGAACACGAGCAGGCAGTTGCTGCGCGCGACCGTGGAGGTCAGCTTGCGAAGCGCCTGACTCATGAGGCGCGCCTGGACGCCGACGTGGCTGTCGCCCATGTCGCCCTCGATTTCGGCCTTGGGAACGAGCGCCGCGACCGAGTCGACGACGACGATATCGACCGCGTTGCTGCGCACGAGCATGTCGGCGATTTCGAGCGCCTGCTCGCCGTAGTCGGGCTGCGACACGAGCAGCTCGTCGGTGTTTACGCCGAGCTTGCGGGCGTAGGCGGGATCGAGCGCGTGCTCTGCGTCGATGAAGGCCGCGACGCCGCCGGCGCGCTGTGCGCTCGCGATGGCGTGCAGCGTGAGGGTGGTCTTGCCGCTCGACTCAGGGCCGTAGATCTCGATGATGCGCCCCTTGGGGTAGCCGCCGATGCCGAGCGCGAGATCGAGCCCGATGCTGCCCGTTTGGATGACCCCGACGTCGGCGTTGAGGACGCCGTCTTTCAGGCGCATGATGGAGCCCTTGCCGTACTCTTTCTCGATGGAGGCGAGGGCGAGCTCGATGGCTTTCTGGCGGTTCTTGTCTTCCATGGCGGGGCTCCTCGGGACGTTGGGCGGTCGGGGTAGAAGGCAGAGTATACTGCTTACTTGTTCAGTATGGCAAGGGCTCTGCAACACAACGCGATCGGGCGCTGATTTTCGACGAATCGCGGCGGGCGCGCTTCAGGCAGGGCTGCTGCTCGCTTGCCACGACGACGCCCCGAAGCCAACCCCCGCGGCGCAGGTGTTACCCCTCGCGCACGAGGTCGCCCCCGACGGCGCGATCGCGGCGACAGTCGTCGATCCGGCCGCGCCCGCAGGCGACCTGCTCGCCGACGTCGCCGCGTTTTCCTCGCTCGAAGCCTGCATCAAGCAGCGCGCGCCGCTCGATGCGGTCGTGAGCGATGCGCTCGCGAGCATCGGCTACGGTACGTTCGTGCGGGACGCCTGCCGCGTGCTCGAGGCGGCAAAGACGCGGGACGCGACGCGCTGCGCGTTAATCGACGCGAGCGCGCTGAAATACCGCTGTGAGAGCGTGGTTGCGGTCGTTGCCCGGCGCGCCGACGGATGCCCGCTCGCAGCGACGTCTTCGGAAGACGGTCGGGACTCCGTGTGCGTTGCGTGGTCGCTACGCAGCCGCGCGCTGTGTCGCGGGGCCGATGCGCGCTCGCGGACGCGTTGCGAGGCCGTCGTCGCGGGCGATGCAAAGCCGTGCGCGTCAATCGCGCTCGCAGAAGATCGTCGCGACTGCGCACGCGATGTGGAGCGCTGGCGGTCGATCGTCGCCGAGGGCGGCGCGCCTGCGATCGCGATCAAGGCGCCGTCGGCAACGCTTGAGGTCCACGGCGCAGACGGTCGCGCCGATCCCGCGCTCACCAGCTTCGACGCGTCGGGCGTGCTGTCTCGCGGGGTCGTGGTCGTGAAGGGGCCGCGCAGGTCCAGCCTTCGCGTCGGTGATCTGGAGGCGCTCGGCTCGCCAAGGGCGGCGTCGCCATCGTCGCGCGCGAAGCTCTCGTTTGCGCTCGATTTTGGCCCCGAGGCGTCTTCGCAGGCGTCGCTCCGTGATTTCAGCCTCAGCGTGCCGGGCGCGGCGGAGCTGTCCTGCGCGCCAGGCCGCTGCGAGCTCTCCGTGAAAGACGTGCGCGTCGATGCCTCGCGGGGCGGTGCCGTTTCGCTGTCGGTCGCGGGGCGCGTCGGCGTCTCTCCGCAGGCGTTTCAAGTCCGCGCGACCCTGTCGACGTTCGTGCGCGACGTCGTCGTCGAAGCCGCCCCTGCGCCGCGCTAAATTCCCACGCCCGCGTTTGGGTGCAGCCAGGCATCTGGCGTATGATTCACAGCCATGCGGCGCGCTGGCCTTTTGATCGCGTTCGGAGCAGCGGCCTTCCCTGCGGCGGGAGTCGTAGCGTGCGCAGACTTGCTCGGCGTCGATGATGGCCTGCCGCGCCGCGATGACGCGTCGGTTCGCGACGCAGTGTCGGCCGATGCGGCGTTCGAGGCCGCGCCGACCCTCGCGTGCGGGGCGACGACGTGCAACGCTGCCGCGGAGGCTTGCTGCCGAACGGCGATCGATGCCGGCCCCGACGCCGCATCATTTCAGTTTCGCTGCCTCGCGGACGCCTCGGCGTGCACGTCGGACGGCGACGCCCTCTATGCTTGCGATCGGGGCGCGAGCTGCGCCGCGCAGGGTCATGCGGGTCAAGTGTGCTGCGGGCGCGGCGGGCCGACTTCAGGCTCGAGTTGCACGGCGCTCGGCGACTGCCTCGACGGCGGCAGGGTGCTCTGCGCGCCGGGCAACAACGCCGAGTGTCCGCTTGATTCAGGGCTCACGTGTCAGGCGAGCGAGGTCAACAACGCAGGCTTCTCGGTCTGCAAATAAGCAGACAGGCGCCTCGGGCGCTGCGCGGACTAAACGCCGATGAACAGCCGGTGCGCGAAGTTGCGCTCGAGCTTCGCGCGGAGCACTTTGTCGGCCGCCAGCTCGATGTCGTACTCGATGCGCTTGAACTCGAACCGCTTCTCGTCGCTGTCGTAAATCGTGTAGCTCGCGCGATTGTCGAAGTCGCGCGGCTGCCCGACCGAGCCCACGCTGACGATGTATTTCTTGCCCTCTTCGAGCACGAAATCGACCGACGGAAGCTCCTCGACGCCGCTCTTCGTGAGCGCAAACACCTTGCAGAGGTGCGAGTGACCGATGAGCGTCAGGTGGCCGAGCTTTTCGTAAATGGCGATGCACTCGCGGGCCTGCTCGGGCGCGAAGATGTACTCGAACTCTTCGAGGCGAACCGGCGAGCCGTGGCACAGCAGGAGGTTAATCTCGCTGAGCATTTCCTGGTACGGCAGCGTCTTGAGCCACGCCATGTTTTCGGCGGAGATCATCGACGCGTGTGCGTCGAGCGCGTGCCGCGCCGCCTCGTAGTAGTACG
Source organism: Myxococcales bacterium (assembly GCA_947473045.1). Classification (GTDB taxonomy): domain Bacteria; phylum Myxococcota_A; class Polyangia; order Polyangiales; family Polyangiaceae; genus JANYHY01. Next base: position 33,310 of record CANJCO010000050.1, read on the forward strand.
AGTAGTCCATGCGCCCGCCGACCGCCGCGTCGTGGTTGCCGAGGATCGTCTTGCGGGCTACGTGCCGCACGATGTCGGCGCACTCGTTGGGAGAGCCGCCGTAACCGACCGTGTCGCCGAGGCAGTAGTACGTATCGATGCGCTCGCTGCGGTACGCCTCCAATACGGCCGAGAGGGCCTCGTAGTTGGCGTGGACGTCGCTGAAAATGCCGAGGCGCATGGGATTTCTCAAAGGCTAGGGTGTTTTGCGCGGGAACGCTAGCTCTGGCGCGTGGTACATCGCCTGACATGGGCAATCCTCCCAACGTGAACAGCGGCCTCAACGGGGCCGGCGCCCATGACGACGAGGGGCCCGACGACGACCACGACGACGAAGCGCCGCTCGCCGAAGAAGAGGTGGCAGCACCGCCTGCCGAGGTGATCGAGCTCGCCGCTTCGTGCGTGCGCTTCGTGCTCTCGAAGTACAAAGTGACCCTCGATTTTACGTCAGATACGCTGTCGCTCGTCGATCAGTACCTGCGCGACGCGCGAGCTGAGCTGGTGGTTCGTCCCGAGGCTTCGACGCTCATCGCGTCTGCGGCCGGCGCCTATCTCGGCGAGGTCGTGAGGCGCCGCTTCGGGGGCTACTGGCGCGCGGTCGGGGACCCAAGCACCTGGCGCGTGATGCTCAGCCGGGTGTATCTCTCTTTTAATCCCGTCGGCATGGCGCTCGAAGCCCTCGAGCTGCGCGATCAGGAGGGGTGGCACGCGCATGTGGCCCTCGGGCCCGGCGAGCGCGAGCTCATCGATGCGAGGCTCGCGGCGCTGCCCGAGGTCAGCGAAGAAGAGTATTTCGCGCCGTCGACCCGCTTCGACGTGCTCGAGGTCACCGTCGAAGCGCTGCGCGCGCACATGCACGACGGCGGCACTGGGGACGTGCGCTTTTCGCCAGACGATTACACCTGACCCTCGCGACCAGTCGCGGAGCGCCCTACTTGGCGCCCGATCCTGCGTCGGCCGCGCCGAGCTCGCTCGAGCCTGGCGCGAACGTGGTCGCGGGTGGTTCGGCCTCGTCGCCGAGAAACGTGCGCCACTCGACCTGGTATTTTCCTCGCATCAGCCCCGAGAGATCGGTCTTTCCTCGCGGCGCGAGCCACGCCGCGGGGGCGCCGTCGATCCACGCGATTCGCAGCGCGTCGGTGGCGTTGGCGAGGGTGAGCGTCGCGCGCGGATCGCCCGGCGGAAGCGGCTGGGGACCGACCTCGATCGCCACCGTGTGCATCGACGCCAGCTCGCCCGCGGTCAGCATGATCGCCGCCCACTCCCGCGGCACCGGGTCAGTCGTGAAGGCCGCGTTCTGGGGCGGAACCGCGAGCTGGGCTGCTCCCAGGTCCGATCGCCGTGAAAGCGCGAGGCCCTCGAAAACCAGCCCGCCGCGCGAACTCCAGCGCAGCTCGGCGCGCACGGGAACCTCGTCTGCCTGGGCGATCGCGGTCGAAGGCGGGGCGCCCATCAGCTCGAGCAGCATCCGCGAAAGCAGCGCGCCCGCGTCTGCGCAGCCGTCGACCCGAGCCAGCTCGAAGGTGGCCTTCGCGCTTCGACTCGTGACCTCGACGCGCCTCGTCTTCAGGCCGAGCCTCTTCGGGCCGTCACCCCTGTTTTCGGCGGTCGCCATGGCTGTGGGCGCCACGTCGAGGCGTCGCTCTCCGAGCCAGGCGCGAAGGGCGCCCGATGGCAGCACGCGGTAGTGCGCCAGCGAAGGCTCGACGAGCAGGTGTCCGTAGCGATCGGCGCGCCCACGCAGCTCCCAGCCCTCGGGCACGAGCCAACCGGGTCCCGTGAGCCGGGCGCGAATGCGCGTGGGGATGAGGTCGATCTGCAGGCGCGGGTCGAGGCGCTTGCGTGCGCCCTCGATGGCCTGGACGGAGACCTCCGGCGCGCGCGTGATGGCGGGGGGATCGATGGGCCGCAGCGCCGCAACAAGCGTGTAGGTTGCAGGCGTTCCCGCGTCTCGTCCGGGTGCAGTCGCCGTCGGCGTGTCGCGCTCGATCGGCTCGTCGGCGCGCATCGGCGTCGGCGGCGGCCCTGCGTCTACTGCTGGAGGTGACGCGGCCGTTCTCGCCAGGGGCGTCGCGATCGGGGCGGGCTCGGCTGTGGCCTGGGGGCTGGCCTGCGCGTCTGACAGCGCGGCGCCCGATGCGGGCGACCGGCAGGCTGCCAGCGCGAAGAGGAGCAAAAAGCAGCGCACCGGCCGTAGCCTACCGCAAGGGCTCAGCGCGCGAAGTCGGAGATCACATGAACGAGCGCGGCGGGAGGCGGCGCGCCGGGCAGGTGCTGCGTGTCGAGCAGGCAAGACTCCGCGCCCGGAAAATGCGCGAGGAGCACGTTGCAGTTCGCAGGCTCGTTGTCGAACACCGCGACGACCTCGCCGAGGCGGCCGAGATCGGGGCCAACGAGCCGTTTGAACGCTTCGTCGGGCATCAACGCATCGGGCTTGAGCACCAGCTCGGTGCCGACCACACCGATCGGAAAGCCGCTGTCGCGCAGGCTGGCGAAGGTGCCCGCCCCCATGAGCGGCAGGTCGCGTCCGGTGAAGTAGACGACAACCGCGCCTGCGTCGTAGCAGTCGCGCGCGAACGACACGGCGCCGGCGAGGGCGACGTCGAACTTCAGGTGGCTGTCGACGAAGAACCGGTCGCGCCAAAACGTCTCGGCCTGCGCCACCAGCTCGGTGCGCGTGACGCCGATGTTGGCGAGCGAGTCGGTGAGCAAATAGGCCATCTTGTTTGGCGTCGCTGCGCGCAGGCAGGCTGCGGCTTCGGGCTCGCGGTCAGCCCACTGCTCGGCGAGCTCATGGAGAATGGCGACCGTGCGCGGGCGGTTGTCGAACAGCGTGCCGTCGAGGTCGAACACGATGACCGGGGGCACCCCGGCTTTGCGGTCGCGGCACCGAAGGACGATGCCTTCGAGCAGGTCGCGTTGTCGATCGGCAGCGAGGACGGCGTAGGCGCTCATAGGGCGCGCATTATACACCCGCCACGCGCGGCCGGCGCAAAAGGCTGGTCCGCGGACGCCGCAGGGCGACGCGCGCCCACGTGTGCTACTGCGCGTCCTACCCAAAATGGCGCAGCAGCGAGACCACTACGAGGTGCTCGGCGTCGAGCGAACCGCGACCCAGGACGACGTCAAAGCCGCCTTTCGCAAGCTCGCCCAGCAGCACCATCCCGACAAAAATCCCGGCGATCCGGGGGCGGTTTCCCGCTTCAAAGAGATAAACGCCGCCTATCAGGTGCTCAGCGATCCCCAGCGCCGCAGCATGTTCGACCGGTTCGGCCAGCGCTCGGAGGAGGCCGGCTCGCCCTTCGCGTCGGGCGGCCCGTTCGCGGGCGGGGTCGTCGACATCAGCGACATCGCCATCGACGGCATTCTGGGCGATTTGCTCGGGGTCTTCGGCGTCGGAAAGGGTGATCGCGGCGACCTGACGCGCGAGCTCGAGGTCACGTTCGAAGAGGCCGCGTTCGGCTGCGAAAAGCAGATGACCTACGATCGCGTCGTCACGTGCGGCGATTGCAAGGGCTCGGCGAGCGCCCCGGGCTCCACGCCCGAGCGCTGCACGGCCTGCTCGGGCAAGGGTCGCGTGCGCATTCAACAGGGCCTTTTGCCGATCGCCGTAGAGCGAACCTGCGCGGCGTGCCGGGGCTCGGGCCGCGTCGTGCGCGATCCGTGCAAGGGATGCCGCGGCAGCGGCCTGATGGCGAGCAAAAATACGCTGTCGATCACCATTCCTCCGGGCGTCGAACCCGGGGCGACGAGGCTCGTTCAAGGCGCGGGCAACCGTCCCCGGCCGGAGCGGCCCGCCGGCGATCTCGAGATCACGATCCTCGTCAAGGCGCACCCGTTTTTCCGACGCATCGGCGATGACGTCACCTGTCAGGTGCCGGTGTCGTTCACGCAGGCGACGCTCGGCGGCGACGTCGAGGTGCCCACGCTCGAGGGCCGCGCGAAGATGAAGGTGCCCGCGGGCACGCAGCCCGGCACCGTGCTGCGGCTGCGGGGCAAGGGCATTCCGCGGCGAACCGGGGTGGGGCGCGGCGATCAAATGACCGAAGTGACGATCGAGATCCCCACGAAGCTCTCGGCGCGCCAGCGCGAGCTGATCGAGCAGCTCGCCGTCGAGCTCGCCGAGACGGTTCAGCCCGAGCAGCGCACCTTCATGGATAAGCTGCGCGACCTCTTCGGGTGAGCATTCGCTGCGAACGTTGCTTCTCGCGAGGCGCGTAACTTCCGCGGCGCGGGTCCGACATGGCCTCGTCTCCAAGCAGGATCGCAGGTGTTTCCGCGATGGCCTCTTCGCGTTTCCGCGCTGGGCGACCGTCCGGAAGCGCCCCGACGTGGCGGCCCGAGCCTTGCTCTCAGGTCCGCCATGCACGTGGCCGTGCGCAAGCCGGGGCCGAGGAGCTTCCCAATGCCTGTCGATCTGGTCGTCGTCTACAGCCCCGTCGGCGGAGGCCACAAGGCCGCCGCGCTCGCCCTCGTCGAGGCAGCCCGCTCGAGCGGCCAATCGGCCGAGGCGCTCGACCTTTTCGAGTTCGCGCCGCGGGTCGTGGGCGATACCTACCTCGCCGCCCATCTCAACTGGACGGGAATGGCGCCCGACTTGTACGGACGCGCGTATCACGGCTCGAATCGGCGGGGCGGCGCGTGGGAGCCGGTTCGCCTCAAGTTCGACCAGCTGCTCTTTGGCCCGCTGCTTGACCGCATCGCGCAGCTGCAGCCCCGGGCTGTTGTCGGCACGCATCACCTGCCGCTCGTGGTGCTCGGTCGCGCGCGGCGCAAAGGGCTGCTGGACGCGCCGCTCACCGCGGTCGTGACCGACTACGCGAGTCACGCCGTATGGGCCGAGCGCGGCGTCGACGCGTTCTGCGTGCCGTCTGCGGCGGCCGGCGAGGATCTCGTGCGCCATGGCGTCGACGCTGGTCGAGTGTATATTACAGGCATTCCCGTGCGCGCGGCCTTCGAGCGAATCGCGCCGCTGAGCGCTCCGCAACACGGCGCGCAGCTTCGCGTGCTCGTCACGAGCGGCGGCTTCGGCGTGGGGCCAACCCGCGAAATCGTTCGATCGCTGGCGGGCGCGGCCGGCGTCGCGGTCACCGTTGTGTGCGGCGCGGCGGCGCAGCTGCGCGACCAGGTCGCGCGTGACGCGCAGGCGCTGGGCGCGGCGGTTCGCGCGATCGGCTACGAGCGCGACATGCCTGCGCGGGTTCGCGAAGCGCACGTTGTGGTCGGTAAGGCCGGAGGACTGACTGTGAGCGAGACGCTGACCGCCGGGCGTCCGATGGTCGTCGTGGGCGCGGTGCCCGGCAACGAAAAGCTGAATGAAGCGTTCGTCGTCGGCAGCGGCGCGGGCGTGGTGGCCTCGCCAGGAGACGTGGGCGGCGCCGTCGTCGCACTTTGGGCGAGCGGGGCGCTGGCGCACATGGGCGCGATGGGGCGCGCGGCCATCGTTCGCAACGCGGCGGTCCGGGTGCTGGGGGTCACCGCGTCGCTCGCGGGCCGCCGAAGCCGCGCCGCGTGACGGCCACCGGTGAGCTGGCGCGCACTGCGCCCGGAGCGGCGACGTAACTCACATGTGAGTCACGCGAATCACGCGTTGAAATCAGCCTGATCGCTGCCTCGGTGGTTGCGTCGGCGCCCGGTCGCGGCGACGATGATTTCTCCCATGAATGCGCGTCATGCCTGAGTCATCGCCTTCGCCGCAAACCGCTCCTGCGCAGGCGCCCCGCGAAGCGGTCGCCGCGGCCGCCGTCGCGTCGCCGGTGCGGTGCGCGGCCAAAGGCGTGCGCAAGGCCTTCGGCACTACTCCCATTCTCAAGGGCGTCGACGTGTCGATCGACGAGGGCAGCTTCGCCGTTCTCGTTGGGTCGAGCGGATGCGGCAAAAGCACGCTGCTGCGACTCGTCGCCGGGCTCGAACAGGTCGACGAAGGCTCGATTTGGCTGGCC
>CANJCO010000051.1 GCA_947473045.1 Myxococcales bacterium
ACACCCTGATAGTAATTGGCGAAGCCAATTGCGTGGGGTGGGGACCCCGAAAAACCGCGTTTTTCGGGGCGGGGAGGTGCATACCTCCCCGAGATGAAAGGCTAGCAGGCCGTTCTTCAACGGCCTGCTAAGGGAAGCCGAGAGGCTACCCGCCGAATATGGAGTCCGCGCTCAATTTCGAGCTCGATCCTCACGGAGCTGGGTGGTGGGCGTTTGCCAGCGGCGACGACCCGATCGGAGCTCGCGCTGGACGCGGCTGCTCCCCGCTGCGTCGAGCGTTGGTGTTCGCATGCGCATGGTAAGCTAAGGCGCCATGGCGCGAAGGCTCAGCATTCTGGCTGCGATGTGTCTATCTGCCTGCTCCGACGAATATCAGCTCCCGCCGCTCGAGGCGGTCGACGCGAGCCTGACGCCACCCGGCGCAGACGCGAGCTTCGACGCGCAGCCAGACGTGGCGGACGCGGCCAGGCCCGTCGAGGCCGGCGTCGACGCGGCTTTCGCGCCGTCGAAGTTCGATGTCAACCATCTGCTCGGGACAGGGCAAAGTCTCTCGGTCGGCTACGCCGGGACGCCGACGCTTTCGACAACCCAGCCGTTCGACAACCTGCGCTTCGTGACCGGCGTCATCGCGGGCGGCAGCGGCCTCACGTCGTTCGTCCCGCTCACCGAGGCGGGCACCGAGACGCTCTCATCGTCGCTCGCCAACTTCGTCCGTGCCGGCGCCGCGCATCGCATGCTGGTGAGTGCGCACGGGGTCTCGGGCATCGCGTACTCCGGGATAAAGAAGGGCACGACCGCATATGCCAACGGTCTCGCGCAGGTCAGCGCCGCCAAGGCTCTGTGCACCTCGCAGAAGCTCACCTACGTGGTCCGCGGCGTCACCAACGTGCACGGCGAGAGCGATCACCTCGCAGGCAACACCGCCTACGCCTCCAACCTCGCGCAGTGGCAGCAGGACTACGAGACCGACGTGCGCGCGATCACGGCGCAGACGGAGCCGGTCCCGATGTTCCACACGCAGATGAGCTCGTGGACGAAGTATGGTCAGGCGACGAGCGCGATCCCAGCCCAGCAGCTCATGGCGACCGTGGGCAGCGGCGGCAAGCTCGTCCTCGTCGGTGCTAAGTACCACCTGCCCTATGCGCCCGACGGCGTGCACTTGACCAACCAGGGATACCGTCAGATGGGCGAAGACTACGCGAAGGCCTATCGTCGCGTCGTGCTCGAGGGGCAGCGCTGGGAGCCGCTACGCCCGACGTCGGTGACCCGCAACGCAAACGTGATCCGGATTGTGTTCGCGGTCCCTTCACCGCCAGTTGCATTCGACACGTCGCGGGTCGCACCCGCTGCCCACATGGGGTTCGAGTACACCGACGCCTCGGGCTCACCGCCGGCGATCGCCTCCGTCGCGCTCGACGGCCCCGACGCAGTGAAGATCGTGCTCGCGTCGACCCCGACGGGCGCGAACAAGCGCGTGCGGTACGCGTTTACCGGGGTCCCGGGAGCTTCAGCCGGACCGATGACCGGCCCACGCGGCAACCTGCGCGACTCCGACGCGACCCCATCTCCGCACGGCTATTCGCTCTACAACTGGGCGGTGCACTTCGACGAGGCTGTCCAGTAGCCGCCGCGGCGGCTCGAGCGTCGCATCGCGCGTTCGCGACGGGGCGACGGCGAGCGAAGCGTTTCCTCCGACGAAGCCCGCGGCAGTCCTCGACGGACCCAACGGACCGACCGCGATCCAAAGCGTGGTCACCCGCGAGGCGATCGGCACGGAGCCCGCTCCGGCCCGCCGCGGCTGGTCGCTCGGGCTTGACAAGATCGGCCCGATCCAGCAATTTGCGCGGCGGAGAGATGTCCGAGTGGCCGAAGGTTCCTGATTCGAAATCAGGTGTGCCCGCGAGGGTACCAGGGGTTCGAATCCCCTTCTCTCCGCCAGTTTTGCGATTCTGAAATGCCGGGCCGTCTTTGGCCGAAATCGGCACCGTGGCGAACGCGTCAGAGCCGCCCGCGCGGCTGACGCGACGGCGTAAGACCGCTGCGTGCCGGGAACACTACGGCGCCGGGTAGCTCGACAGCTTCACCGCGAAGACCGCGCGACTTCCTGCGGCCTCCGACAAGCTCCACAGCCAGCCGCTTGCGCGATCGACCATCACGTCTTCCGGCGAATCCGCGAAGCCCGAAGTAGCGCTCTTGCCCGGAGCCGCACGGTAGAGCGCCCCGCCCGAGCCCGCCGGCGCGCTCGACGAGAGCAGGAAGAGGCCGTCATTCGCAGCGCCGCCCTGCATCTGCTTGTGGCTCGCGAAAAACGCCTCGGCCGGCCAGCTCCTCGCCTCCGCGGCTTGCGGAAGCCCCGTCGCCGCCAGGAGCGGCCAACGAAATATTTTGCCCGACAGCGGCGAGGCGCACGCGGCGCCGCTGCAGTATTCACCCGAGATGAGCGACGGCGGCGAGGTGCTTCGATCGAGCGACAACCACGAATAGATCGGGTTGCACGCCGACTGATCGACCACGCTTCCAACTTGCAGCAGCACATATTTGTACAGGCCCGCGCGGCAGATCGTGGGCGTACAGCCGACCGTGTCCTGATCGACCGCAACTTCGAGAATGCGGCTCATGTCGAACACGCGAATTCCCCTTCCGGTGTCGGCCACGAACAGCCAGTTGCCGAACCACACCATGCCGCCTGCGTGAACATTGACGGGCACGAAATTCGGGCTCGCCGCGGTACCCGAAGGCTCGACCAGCAAGACGAACCGGTAGACGGGCGCGGCCGCGGTCGTCACGTCGACGAACGCGATGCGCACCCCCTTTCCGAGCATCGCGTCTTCATAGAAGCTCACCAAAACCGCGCGCTTTCCGCCCACGAGTCCGGCCGGGTCGGCGTCCGGCGTCCCGGTGATCCCCTGGGGGATCCACGTGGTGGAGGCCTGATCGGCGGCGTTCCACGCGAAGGCGTAGGCGAGCCCCGCCGGCGAGCCCGCCACCTGATTCACCTTTGCGGCGGTTCGGTTCGCGTCGGCGAGCACGGCGCCGACGCTGACCTTTGTGCCCAACTTTTCGAGCGCAGCGACCACCGCTGGGTTCGCGGCGGGGCCGGGCCCCATGGGGAATGCGCATCGGTCGACGGCGCTGAGCCCGCTTCCCTCGGACAACGCTGCCGGCACCGAGGGGCAGGCGCTGGCCTTCGCTGCGCACGGATCGGCTGCGTCCGGAGCAGCGGCTGCGTCGGTAGGGAGCCCGGGCGAAGCGTCGGGCGAGGCGCCCGAGTCAGGTCCGATGACAGCCGCGGCATCTGCAGCCGGGTCGACGCGCGAATCGGACGCGCAGGCGACGACGGCCAACGCCAGGCAGGCCGCGGTCGCACGCTGAGCCGATCGCCACACCATCGGCCCATGGTAGCGAATCGGGGCGTCGCTGTGAATCAGGGCGGCTTCGGGAGCCGGCTACCTGCTTGCTTGAAGCCCCCCGCTTTCGGCAGGGGCTTTGGTGGTCGTGCGTTGCGGAGAGAGAGGGATTCGAACCCTCGGAACCCTTGCGAGCTCACATGATTTCCAATCATGCACCTTCGGCCACTCGGTCATCTCTCCAATGAGGGGCGCCCGCTTGATAGCACGGGCAGCGCCCGCGTGGCACCGCAGTTTCGCGGCGCTGCGATCAGCGGCCCCAAATTCGAAGTGCGGCGGTCAGCGCGGCGTCGGGCGCGACGTAGCCCGACCGCACCGCGGGCGCCTGCGCGACCTCCGCCGCCTTCGTCCGCAGCAGCGCATCGGTGAGCGGATAGTCACGGCTCACATCGCTGGCGCACGCAGGATCGACGTCAAAGTTGCAGATCGCGGCGCGCTCTACGCCGCCCGACAACACCAGCGATCCGAGGCGCAGCGATGCCCTCTGCCTCGCCGAAGTGGCCACGAGCATGCGATCATCCGGCGAGGCCGCGAGCGCGAGCACGTCCGCCCCGCCGAACGCCTGGGGCGGAGCAAGCCCGAGCGACGCGACGACCGAGCGCGCGAGATCCGCCGACGACGTGGGCGCCGGCGAGCGCGTTCCGGCGAGCGCAGCGGCGCCCGGGTGCCTCACCACCAGCGGAATCGACAGGGCGGTCTCGTCGAGGGTCCCGTCGTCGCTGAACGGCACGTGCGCCGTTGCTGAAACCCCTACGTCGCCCGTGACGAACACAACGGTGTCGTCCTGATGTCCCGCGTCGCTCAGCGCCCGCAACAGGCGTCCGAGCGCGGCGTCGTGCTCGGCGACCGCGACCGCGAGCAGCGCCATCGATCGAATGCGGTCGGCGTCGCTGAAGCGCACGAGCGGCGGCACACGACGCGCCTTCGCGAGCACCTCCCCGGCGTGGCGCGGATCGATCGGACCGGAATAGCCTTCCGGGGGCAGCGTCTTGAGTGCATCGCCTGCGACATCCCACGGCGGATGGCCTCCGCGCGCGTGCACCAGCACCAAAAAGCGCTCCGCCTTGTGCTTGTCGATCCAGGCTGCCGCGTCGTCGAAGACGCGCGTCGCGGGCTGATCGGGCGAAGGCAGCAGCGATTCGAAGTCGACCCAGTCGCGATCGAAGCCGTAGGCCGCGCTCGTGGTGGGGTTCGCAGTGAACATCGCCGCCTGAATCCCCGCATCGCGCGCGGCTCGCGCCAGGGTTAGCGGCGCGTCTGCGAGCCTCAGCGCGTCGTCCTCGGCGCCGTGCTGCGGGGGCATCAGCCCGGTGATCAGGGAGCCGACCGATCCCGCGGCCCACGTCGTGGTCGCGCGGTGCCGCTCGAAGACCACTGCGCGCTTGGCGAACGCCTCCAGCGAGGGCGACGCGAGCGGACCGCCGTGAAGCGACAGCATCGACGGCGGCGTATCCCCGAGCACCACCACAACCGCGTTTCGAGCTCCCTGCAGCTTGTTCGGCAGCGACGACGGCGGCGCCACCACCCGCACGTCGCCGAGGAGCACCCGCGCCGAGCGCGAAGCGTTGGTCACCTCGATTTCCAGCGCGATCGCGCTTCCGGCAGCCTCCTCGGGGATCGCGACGACCAAGGGCCGCCACGTCTGTGCCGTAGCGTGCAGGCGTCCAAGCTCGATCGAAGGCGCGTGATCGCGCGCGATCCGAACCACGATTTCGGCCTCGCCGCGGCCGGCCACAGCCGCCGACAGCTGAGCGGTCGCCCCCTTCGGAAGCACGCCGACGCACCGCAAAAAGCCGGGCGTCGGCACGGAGAGCGCCCGCTTGGCGACCCCCGCAACCGTCTGCGCCACCACCGCGTCGGCGCGGGTCGGGGCGGAGTACGAAGCCTCGATGGGCGAGGCCCCGATGCGAATCCAGTCAATCTCCGCCACCGGGTCGGTCGACGATTTCGGTACGCCGTTGAAGCGGATCATCAAGTGCGCCGGCGCCGACGGAAGCGCCACGGAGGTGGAGCGCGCAGACACCACGCGCGTCTCGCCCTTCACGAGCGGCCACGTGCCTACGGCCTTGCCGTCGAGGTAGACCGTGGCGCTCTTCGCGGTGAGGCTGCGGATCCGGGAGTCGATGCTGATCTCGGGGCGTCCTGCGTCGGACGAAGCCGCACCGAACCCTGTTGAGAGCGGCAGAAAGCGCAGTGACAGCGTCCGCGACAGCGCGCGCTCCCAGCTCGCGCCATCACGCTCGACCGCGATCGTGGGCTCGCGCATCGCAAGCTCGCTTCGGGCCGCGCGCTCACCGAGATCGAGCAGCAGGCCCTGATGACCAAGCGTGCACGACGCCGGGCGCTCAATCGGGTCCATCACCACCCTGAGAAGCGGCGCCGAAGCATCGGCGAGCTCAACGGGAGCGACGCCGACGGGGGCGGGCGCCGGGTCGCCACGACGGGTCGAGCAGCCGCCGGCCAACAGGGCCAGCACAAGCGCTGCGCGCGTGCGGTTCACGGCGCCGAAGCGTCGCCACGCGCGGAGTGCGAGTCGTGCGAGCGACGGGCGGACGCCGGCTGCGCGAGGTGCAAAGACGCGTGCGTGTGCGCGCTCTGCTCGTGCGGAGCGAGGGCCCGCGGCTGCGCGTCAGCCGCCGTCAACTCCTGCGGGTCCATCGCGAGCGGAGTCAGACCTGCATCGGCGGAAGCCGCCACCTGCTGCTCCGACGGCGGCGCGGCGGCGGGCTCGGCGATCGCCGACACCGCAACGACCTGCGGCGGGGCAGACGCAGGCGGCGCGGTCGAGGCGCGAACGCCCACCGCACCCAGGGCCACCAGCGCCACCAGCCCCACAACCCAGCGCCACGGACTCGCCGGCGACCTCATCGGCGGCGGCGCGAAGACCGGCGGCGCGGGCGTGCGCGTGGGACGGGCGCCGTCGTCGTCGGATGCGTCGAGGTCGATCGCCGTCATGTCGACGGCCGCGGGAACGGGCGCCGACGCGATGACCTCAGCCTCGTAGAGCGTCTCTACCTCGGTGGCCTCAGACACGAGCCTGGGAGCGCTGTCTGGAGCGGAACCGTCGACCGTGCGCTGACTCGGCCGCTGCGAAGGCGCCGCGGGCGCGATTTCGCTTCCGACAATGGCAAGCGCCGCCGCGACTGCGGCAGGCAGGCGATCTTCGCCCGACTCGTCGACCACACCCACGATCGCGCCGCGCGCACCGAGATCGCACAGCAGCTCTTCAAGGAGCGACGGGGACTCAGCGCCGTAGACGATGAGGTCGCGAACAAACGTGCCGCCAGCGAGGCGCTCGAGCAGCGCGCGCGTGGTGGCGGGCAGCACGACCCCGTAGGCGCGCACCGCTTCGTCATCGAGCTTCAGCCGCAAGCGCTGTTTCAGGGCGACGCCTGACGCGAGCGCCACCGCGCCCCTGGCAGCCGCGATCGGCGCGGCCGTGAGCTCGGCGAAGGTGCCGGTGCGCTCCGACTCGAAGTCCACCGATGATGCTGGCGCGATCACGAATCGACCCGCGCCGACGCCCAGAAGCGCCGCCATGGCGCGCGGACCGTGCGTGTATCCTGCATCAATCGAAGTACGGCTCACGCGCTTGGGTGCGCCGCCGCGAATTTCAAGTTCGTAGAGGCTGGAAGCGTCGCGAATCGACACGCGCGAATCGGGCCGCTGCGTGCAGACGAGCGACAGCAGCGAGTGCACCGTGAGCCCGTCGAGGCGGCCGCTCACTTCGCCGACGCCCTTCATGCGAGCCTCCACGCGAGCGCGCGGCCAGATCGCTTCGCGCACGCGGGCGAGCACCGCGCGACCGTCGCTTTCCTTGCGCATGTAGGCCGCGGCGCCTGCGCCGAGCTCCCGCATGCGCTGCAGGAGGTCTTCCTTCCACGACAGCAGAATGACCGGAGTGTCGCGCAGCACGACGTCACGCTTGAGGGCGCGCGTCAGAGCGTAGCCGTCGAGCTTCGGCATGAGAATGTCGCTCAGCACGAGGTCCGGGCACACGCGCATCGCGAGCTCGAGCGCCGCTTCGCCGTCGGCCGCTTCGTGCACGACGCAGCCGCTTTCACGCAGCAAATCGGCCAAAAACCAGCGCACCGCCGGGTCGTCGTCCGCCACGACGATGCAGCGCCCTTCGAGCGCAACGTCGACAGCGGCGCCGCGGCCCCGGAAGCGCGCGCGATCGGAGCCTGCCGACTCGGGATCGAGCCACGGCGCGAGAATCGAAGCCCCCTCGGGGCCCCGGCCCGCAAAGCGAACCGCGCCCCCGGTTCGCGCAGTGACCACTTCGCGAACGCGCGCGATGGCACCCCACATCGCAGCCATCACCTCGGTGCCTTCGCCGAGCGACACGCGGTGGTTTCGTCCTGACGCATCCACCGACCCCGCCAGCGCGCGCTGAAGCTCGGCGGCCAGGCGCTCGCTCAGCTGTTCGAGGGTGGGATCACCCAGGGCGAGGCGCGCGGTTCGACCCTCGCAACTGGCCACAGCCGCCTCGCACACGCTCCGCAGCGCCTCGCCGGCGCAGGGCATACGAATCACCTCGGCGACACCGAGCGCGAGAAACTTCGAGGCTCCAGCCTCGTCGAGGCCGCCCGCGACGACGATCGGAACCGACCAGGTGAGCGCATCTTCGCTCAGGGCGATCGCGAGCGCTTCGGCGCCCTGCAGCGCAGCATCCAGCACCAGGACGTCCGGCGCGAGCGCGCGCGTCATGGCGAGGGCGTCCTCGGCGCTGCCGGTGCGCTCCACATCGAGGGTGCGCGTGGCACGCGGGCTCTCTTCGCCGAGCGCTTCGGCGAGCGCGTCCGCGCCAACGACGAGCGCAGTGATCGGAGGCAACGCGATGCGCGAGGGCGCTGGCGCAGGCGGGGTCGGATGCGCCATCGCCGCCGAGGCGACAGTCGGCGCCGCAGCGGTCTTCTTCGCGCTCGGGGCAGAGGCGATCGCCGGCTTCACCGTCGCCGCCCGGGCGGGGATGGCCGACCGAACCTCGGGCGCTGGCGGAGAGACCGGAGCGCTCGACCAGGCCAGGTCGGCGAGCCCGTCGAGGGTCGTGGTGAGCGCCACGAGGCTGCGCGGATCGGGAGACGTCGACCCTTCACCGAGGCTTTTTTCAGCCTCCTTGAGCGCGAGGGCCATCGCGTCGAAGCGTAGCATCTTCGCCGACGCTCCCATGGCGTGCAGCTTCCGGCGGAGCGCGTCGCGCGGCGCCTTCGACTGCAAGTCCGCCTCGAGCGCGTTGAGGCTCACCCGCGCGTCGGCGATCTTGCGGCCGAGCGAAGCCACGAACTCTGCGCTGACCCCGCTGAGGCCCTGCGCGCTGCTTGCTCGATCCGACCCGCTCGATTGATGGCTCGCCATGATGTAGCCGGGCTATCACGCAAGGTGCGGCGCGGCCCAGTTTGCGGCGGCCGCGTCGTCTTGTATGAAGGAGAGCCCGTGCAACAACTCGCGTTGAGAGCCGCGACCGAGGCTGACCTCGAGCGCCTCGTCATCATTCACACCGGAGCTTTCCCCGATGCCCGCGGCGCGGCGGCGAGGCGGCGAAACTTCGAGCACAACGCGCTCGGAACCCTGAGCGATCTGCAGGTGGTCACGCGCGGCGACGCCATCGTCGGTCACGCGTTTCTGTTTTCGCTCGGGGTCTTTTTCGGAGGCAGGCGCGTGCCGGTGGGCGGGATCGCGAGCGTCGGCGTCGCCCCCGAAGCGCGCGGCCGCGGAGTCGGCAGCTGGCTCATCGACAAGCTCCACGCGCTGAGCCACGACCGCGGCGACGCCCTCACGATGCTCTACGCGTTTCGCTATGCATTCTACGAGCGCTTCGGCTACGCGCGCGTCGGCACGAGCAAGCGGCTGTCGTTCGCGCCCGAGAGCGTTCCCCGCGCGCTGCGGCAGCTCGCCCGATCCGCCGAAATTCGCGCGCCGCAGGCCGGCGATCTCGCCGCGATGCGACAACTTTACGAAGTCGAAGCCGCGGCGACCACCGGTGCGCTCGACCGTCCGACAGCGCTCTGGGAACGCCTCGCCTTAGGCGACCGAACGCACACGATTTTGCTCGAGCAAGGCGGCGTCGCTGCAGGTTACGTCGCGTTCGAGCACGTGCAGATCGAGCCTCACGCCGCGACGAAGCTCGTCGTGCGCGAGCTCTGCGCCCCGACGGCGCTCGCGCGACGCACGCTGCTCGGCGTGCTCGGCTCGCAGGCCGACCAGTGCGCGGAAATCGAGATCGAAGTGGCGTCCGACGATCCCATCGACCTGGCGCTGGGCGACGTCGACGCCGCACGCCACGGCAGGGCCGACGTGGAGCACGCGTTCGGGACGCTGGTCGGCGGCCCCATGATC
The DNA here is from genome assembly GCA_947473045.1 of Myxococcales bacterium. Classification (GTDB taxonomy): domain Bacteria; phylum Myxococcota_A; class Polyangia; order Polyangiales; family Polyangiaceae; genus JANYHY01. Next base: position 9,747 of record CANJCO010000051.1, read on the forward strand.
CGCACCGGTGACCTCGATCGCGCCCTGCTCGCGCGAGGCTGGCCCCGCGACGGCCGCGCGACGCTCCGCACCGGCGGCCTGGCTCGCGAGCTCGTCGTCACTTCCGGGCAGCTGCAGATCGGCCCGGCCCGGATCGACGGGGTCTCGGTGACGGGCGGCGCGCTTTCAGCAATCGCCTTCGGTTCGCTTGCCGTCGCCGATGCCCGCGATCTCGGAATGGCGACGGGCGACGACGAGGCGATCGCAGAAGCAGGCGCGCTGCTGGCCCAGCGGCACTACTTCTCGCGGGATCCGTTTTGACCGCGCCGGCGTCCAACCTCCGCGCCGAGCGCCTGCGCGCAATCGGCGGCGCCATGCTCGCCGCGAGCCTGTTTTCAGCCCTCGCATCCATTCCGGCGGCCGCACGCGCTGCGGGCGGCGCACCGTTTTTCGGCTCGTGGGCGATGGCCTCATCCCTCGCGACGCCGCTGATGTTCGCGGGGGTGCTGCTCGCGCGCGGAGCGCTGGCCGGACTGCGCTCGTCCCCCGCCACGGACCGCGACCTGCGCGCCCAGGTCGTCGCGGCGAGCGCGTGGAGCGTGGCGATGCTGATCGTGATGCGAAAGCTCGGCGCGCTGCTGCGCGACCGAACGCACCACCACGCGCTCGCAGGCGCGACCTTCGCCCTCGTGTCGCTCGTCGCCGCGGTTGGGCTCGCGCTCGCCGCGAGGCGCCTCGCAGCGCTGCTGGCCCACAGGCGCGGACGCACCCTCGCTACCGCCGTCGCGGTGGTCGCCGCAGCGCTGTACGCGCTGCTTCAGCTTCGCGCGGGGCTCGCGCAGGCCGATCCGGCCGCGCGCGCCGCCCTCGCCGACGCCGCCTTCATCGCGATTGGCGCAGTTGTCGCCACATCTTTTCCTTCTCCGGGCAGGCGCGCGATCGCGCTCGGCGCGGCGGCGATGACCGCCGTCTTCGCAGCAGGCGTCGCGTGCGCGTCCCCCGCCGTCGCCGATGGGCTCGGCAGCGCTTCGCCGCTCTTCGGCGCCCTCGCGGGCTTGTTTCGAAGCTGAGGTGCGCGCATCCTGCTGACTGCGCGGAATTCTGCGCATTCGCTGCGTTCTCGCATGAAGCTCGCCCTCAGCCTCACCTTCGCCGCAGCGCTCGCGCTGACTGCAGCTCCCGCCCGCGCAGAGGCGGGCCCCCGCTCGCCGGCCGCGCAGTCCGTGGGAGCACGTGCAGGCGTAGCCGTGGTCGCCCCCGGCGCGCCGCCTTCCGCGTGGGCGCTCGCGCAGGCAGTTTATGCAGAGCCTGCGCTTCGCCCGGCAAGCCTCGACGAGGCGCATGCGCGCGTGCTCGCAGGCGAGGCGCCGACGGCCGATCCGGACTTGCGCGAGCTCGCCGAGCTGCGCGAGGGGGTGCGCGGCGACGACGCCGCTTCCCGCACGATTTTGGCGCTGCTCGCCGATCGCGTGGGCGTGACCCACCTCCTCGTCGTGATGGGCGCGCCTGCCGCGCCGCCCGTCGCGAGGCTGTTTTCTGCGGCTTCCCAGCGCTTCGAGAGCGCTTCGTTCGCGCCAGACGACCCGTCCGCACCCGCGCCCGCGTGGCTGCGTGCCGTGCCGTCGATCGCGAAAATGGTCGCGCCCGCGTCGCCGGCCCCTTCGCTGCCTGCTCCCGCCCTCGCCCTGGCGGCAGCGCCGCTCCCGGCGCCAAAATCCGCCGAAAGTCGGGTCTCCGGACCGTTTTACCTGTCTGGCTGGTTTTGGGGCGTCGTCGGCGCGGCCGCCTTCAGCGCAGGGGCTGTCTACTTTGCGACACGTGACAACAGCGGGGGGCAGATCCATCTTCAGCTTCAGCTCCCGCAATGAAGTCCCGAATCCTCGCCTGGCTGTCCGCGTTCTTCACCCTGGTCGCGCTTGGCTCGTCCGCTCTGGCTGACGAAGGCCTGCCCGCGAACCGGCCCCGCGACGTGCCGTCGCTCACCGCGGCCGTCGCCACGCCGCCGCTTCCCGCCGACTTCGAGACGCAGCGCGTGGGCGACTGGCTAACCCTCTCCTTTCCCCGCGGGATGGGCGATCGCATGGCGCCGCTCGCAGACGACGCAGAGGCCTTCAAGGCCGAGCTGTCGAGCCGCCTCGCCCAGCCGCTGCTGTCTCACGTCGAGCTCCGCCTCGCCCGATCGCTCGAAGAAATGGCCACGCTCGCGCCCAAAGACAGCCCGCCGCCCACCTACGCAGTCGGCGTCGCCTACCCGTCGCTCGCGCTGATCATCCTGTCGAACGTCGAGCCAAAGACGTACGAAGGAACAAATCTCGTCGAAGTGTTCCGCCACGAGCTGGTGCACGTGGCCATCGCCGACGCGCTGGCCAATCGTCACGTTCCGCTGTGGTTCAACGAAGGCGTGTCGATCTTTTTTTCGGGTGAAAACGCCTGGGACCGGCTGAACACCCTGCGCGACGCGTCGCTGTCGGGCACGCTGCTTCCGCTCGCTCAGCTCGACCGGAACTTCCCGCCCGAGGGCGTCAACGTGGCCTACGCCGAGAGCGCCGACTTCGTGCGCTTTCTCATGCGCGATCAGGATCGCGGGCGCTTCGCAGGCCTCGTCTCCCGCGTGCGCGACGGGCAAGCATTCGACGCTGCGCTGGCCGACGCCTACGGCAGCGACACCCGCCGCCTCGAATACCAATGGCAGGACGACCTCTCCCACCGCTTCAGCATCTGGCCCGCCATCGTCGGCGGCTCGGCCTTGTGGGTAGTGGCCATCGGCGTGCTCGTCGTGGCGTACGTGCGGCGCAAGCGCAAGGCACGCGCAAAGCTCGCGCAGTGGGCCGAAGAAGAGGCCGCGGCCGACCGCTTCCGCGACGAGCTGGTCGCGCGCGCCAAGCTGGCCGACGAGCCGCAGGCGCTGATGCCCACGCGGTTCCCCGAGGCGCCCCCGATCACGCTGCAAGAAGGCAGCTGGCACACGCTGCACTGAAGAACATGTTCAGGCGTGTGAACACACGTGTTCAGGCGTGTGAACACACGTGTTCAGGCGTGTGAACACACATGTTCAGGCGTGTGAACACACGTGTTCAGGCGTGTGAACACCAAGACCTAGTTCGGGATCACGGTCGGGCAGCCCTCGATCACCCGAACGCTGAGCACTGTGCCTGAGAGCACCTGCTGGCAGGCCGCCCCCACAAGGGTCACCGTCGCTCCCGAGATCGTCCAGCCGTCGACGGGGTCCTGCGGCAGCACGACGCCGTCGAGGTACACGTTCACGAGCCCCGGATCGGCGGGCCCGTTCGTCAGCGGGAAGGTGCAGGTCGCCGTAATTTGCGCGGCGACCTTCGAAATCGTGGCGGTGAAGGCGGCCGTGTCGGTTTTGTCGACCCGGTAATACAGCGGCGTCCCCTGACGCGCAGTGCCTCCTGCGGTGGCCAGCTCATCGAGCAGCGCTCCGTAGGGCCCGCTGCCCGGAACGCCGATCACGTAAACCGGAATGCCGAGCTTGGCGATCGCGGTGACCGCGGCGACGGTGTCTGCTGCGTCGAGGCACCCCTCGTTGCCGGCCTTCGTCGACACGCAGCACGACGGTCCGCTCGGCGAGCAAGCCGGCGAGCCCTGGGACTCGATGTTCGGGATGCACGATGCGCTCGGGCACGTCAGCTGCGCGTTGCAGTTGGGCCCGCCATCGGTCGCGAGCACGACGAACGTATTCGGACCCAGCGCAGCAAGATTCGGAGCGAGCGCGCGAAGCGTGGCGGCCGTTGGTGTGCCGCCCGCAGCGATCTGCGGAATCGACGCGAGCAGCGACGCCGCTGTCTTGCTCAGCGCGGCGTTGGGAGCGACCGTATCGCCCTGCCTGACCGGAAAAACTTCGCCTCCCGAGTCGCAGGCTTTCCCGTTCCACCTCGGATAAACGGCGGCGCCGACCGCGATGCGTGGGCCGAGCTTCGTCACGACGCTCGCGACGACGCCGCGAATCGTGGTCCACTTCCCGTCGTCATCCATGCTGCCGGAGCGATCGAGCACGAAGTACATGTTCGGCGGCGTGCCCAGTAAGGGCACCTCGGTGCAGCTGCACACGTTCTGGTCGCGCCCCGACTCGCAGGTCGGCACTCCAGCGTCGTCGTTGAGGCCGCCATCGCCGCCTGGGGTCACGCCGACGAACGAGTCACCCAGAAGCTTCGGTTTGTCGCTCGCTCCGCATGCAACCGCCACGAGCAACACGGAGGCCATCGGGAGGTTACGCGCGACCATCTCCAACGAGGCTAGCAGCATCGCGCGCGCTGCGCTTTTGGTGACGTCGGCCGGCGGACCGGCGGCGGCTTCATGAGCGGAATCTGGCTGCGGCTGCGCGCGGCGCTCACGGCAGCGATTGTCGTGATCGCGCTCGGCTCCGCCCCGGGCGCGTTCGAGCGCATCGCGCTTGCCCCCGCTGTAGCGCCGCTACCGGCCGAGCCCGCGAGCGCCCGCGACGCGAGCCTCACCCTGAGCGTGACCACCGAAGCTGGAGCGCCGCTGCAGGGGGCGCGCGTGGTCGTGATGACGGTGCGTGCCGGAGTCGCCTACGAAACCGCGCGCGCCGTGACCGACGCGGGGGGCAAGGCCATCCTGCGCGAATTGCCCGGAGGCGACGCGTGGGTTTTGGTCAACGCCGACGGACGCGCGCGCGCATCGTCGCATCTGCTGCTCGAAGGAGCGCGGCAGCTCGTGCTGGCGCTCGCCCCGGAAGCCCACTTCGACGTGCTCGTCCGCGATCCCGAAGGACAGCCGGTCGCCGGCGCGGCGATCGAGGCGACCGCTGCGGAGCCGCTACCCGTCGGCGCCACGACCGACGCGGAAGGACGCGCGCGCGTCGGCAGGCTCGGCGCGGGGCCCTGGCGGGTGGAGATTCGCGCGCCCGGCTACGACACGGCCCGCGAGCGCGCGACGGGCGGCGAGACGCTTGCGGTCACGCTCAGGCGTCTCGGCTCAATCCTCGTGCGCGTCGTCGATGGCGAAGGCAGGCCCGTCCCTGGGGCGCGCGTACAAATCGCAGGCGCATCGCTGTGGCCGGCGCGCGAGGGAAAGACCGGCGAAAAAGGCATGGTCAAGCTCGCCGGGCTGTACGCAGGCGCCTACGCGCTGCGCGCTACGCAGGGCGGAAACGCGTCCGCAACGGAGCTCGCGCTCCCGCTCGCGGCCGGAGAGAACAAAGAGCTCGTGCTGGCCGTACGGCCCGGTCGAATGGTGCACGTGCGCGTCGTCACCGGCGATGAGGGCGCGGACGCGCCGCCGGTCGCAGGCGCCCGGATCGTGCTGGCCGAAGGCGGCCTCTCGCCGTTCCCGCTCGAAGCCGTCTCCGACGCGCGCGGCGCCGCGACGCTGGGCCCCATCGCTGCAGGCGCGAGCTTCGTTTCAGCCCGGGCCGAGGGCTACGTCGGCGGCGGCGGAGCGCTCGTCGCCGAGCCGTTGACCGGCGAGATCGTGGTCGCCCTCGCGAAGGCGGGGACGCTCGGCGGACGGGTCACCGACGCGCGCGGCTTCCCCATCGCCGGTGTCACCCTCGAGGTGATCGGTAGCGACTTCGCCGGAGGCCCGATCGACGACGATCCGCGGGCGCGCGCGTTTCGGGACGCGCATTTCGACGCGGTGCTTCCCGGTCCCTCCGCGCTCGTCGCGAAGGGCGAGCTTGGGGTGGTCCCCGGACCGGTGCCGCCGATCCCGCGCGCGAATGAGCGCGTCATGGGGTTTTCCCCGCCCGCAGCCCCCGCGAGCGGCGCGCCGTGGGCGAGCGCAAAAGACGGCACGTTCGCGATCGGACCGGTCACGCCTGGTCGCGTGCGCGTGCTCGCGCGGCACCCGGAGTACGTCGAGGCGCTCAGCGAAATCGTCACCCTCGCATCGGGCGGACGGGTCGACGACGTCACCATCGTCCTGCGCGCAGGCGGATCGATTGAAGGCCGCGTGGTTGCGGCGAGCGGCGCGGCCGTGGCCGGCGCGCGCGTCGAGCTCATCGCCACGCGCGGCACTTTCTCGAGGCAGACGCACACCGCCAGCGACGGCACATTTGCGTTTTCGGCCGTACCCGACGCCTGCACGGTCGACGTCTACGTCAGCGACGCCGCGCTGCAGCCGAGCGCACGCGTGGGCGCCGTGGTGCCCGAGGGCGGCCGGCGCGAGCTGACGATCCGGCTCCCAACCGCGCGGGATGCGCTGACGGTGACGGTGCGCGACGATCGCGGCTATCCACTCGCCGCGGCGCAGCTCACGCTGCTGTCGCTCGATCCTGGCGAACCGCTGCGCGAAACCGCGTTCACCGATGCGCGCGGAGACGCATCGCTCGCGGGCTGCGTTGGACTCCCGGCGCGCCTCGAGGTGAGGGCCCCGGGACATGCGCCAAAGGCGCTGCCGCAAGCGCGCACGCCCGCACACCTCGACATCACGGTCGACCCGGCGCTCTCGGTCCGCGGCGAAGTGCGCGCGAGCCGCGGCAACGACAGCCCGGCGGCAACGATTGTATTTTACACAGAGCTTGGCCCCCGCAGCGTCGCGGCGCTCGCGGACGGTTCGTTTGCCGCGCAGGAGCTCAGCCCGGGCAGCGCGCGCGTGCTCATCCGGGCGCCCGGATTCGCGCGGCTCGAAAAGTCCCTGACGCTCAAGGCGAGCGCGTCCGGCAGACCCGTCGATATCGGACGCTTCGAGCTGTCACCCGAAGCGCGCGTCACAGGCACGGTGCTGAGCGCCCGCGGGCAGCCCGTGCAGGGCGCACGTGTTTCAGAGGGGCACGCGCCCACATTCCTGCCGCAAGGTGCGCCCCCGCCCGGAGTGGCGATCACCGACGCGCGCGGCCGCTTCGATCTCGGCGAGCTTTCCGCGGGCAACCTGTCGCTCGAGGCCTGGGGGCCCGATGACGGAACAGGCGCCGTAATGGTGCAGACCGCCGCCGGTCGCGCCACGAGCGATGTTCGCATCACGCTCGGCACGCGCGCGCCCCCCTCGCGCGAGCCGGCGACAACCGGCGGCGTCGCGGTCACGCTGGGAGAGCGCAGCGGAGAGCCTCGCGAAGTCGTCATCGTCTCGGTGGCACAGGGCAGCGAAGCCGAGCGCGCGGGACTCGCTCCGGGCGACGCCATCGTCACCGTCGACGACGCAAAAGTCGCGACCATCGAAGAGGCGCGGGCGCGGCTGAGCGGCCCCATCGAGCGCGACGTCATCGTCCGCCTGTCGCAGGGCGGCAAAGAGCGCGTGGTGCGCGTGTCGCGTGAGCGCGTTCGGCGCTGAACTCAGCGGGACGACGCGGCGAACTTCTGCGCGAGCGCACGCACGACAGCCGGCGGCGCATAGCGACTGACGTCTCCGCCGTGGCTGGCGATTTCGCGCACCAGCGAGGCGCTCACGAAGCCGTGCTTGGTGCGCGTCGGCAGAAAGATCGTGTCGATCTCCGGCGAGAGATCGGCGTTGGCGTGCGCGATCTGCAGCTCGTACTCAAAGTCGGTCGCCGCACGCAGGCCGCGGACAATCACGCGCGCGCCGATGCGGCGGCAGTAGTCGATGAGCAAGCCATCGAACGAGGCGACGCGCACGTTCGCGTGGCTCGCGGCCACTTCCCCGACGAGCGCGAGGCGCTCCTCGATCGCGAACAGCGGACTGCGCGTCGGGTGCACCCCGATAGCCACAACCACATCGCTGAACAGCGCGCTCGCGCGCTCGATCAGATCGACGTGACCGTAGGTAACAGGGTCGAAACTACCTGCGTACACAGCGAGGCGGGCGACTGCGGTCATGGCCTGATGGCTCCTGCGGCCTTCGCGGCCGGCGCGGGCTTCGGCGCGGGTGCATCGGGCGCCATCGGAGGGGCGGCGGCGGGAGCAGCGGGCGGGCGCCCTCGCGCACCGGCACCCTGCGACGCGAACACGGTCGGATCCGGTTCAAGCCAGGCGAAGCGACCGCCGTCGGCGTACGTCACGCGAAACAGCTCGAGCATTGCCGCGCCCATCACTCCGGCCGGCTCGAGATCGAGCGGCGGCATGCGATCGGTCACGCCGGGAATCGAGAAGCCGGGAACCGACGGGAAGTCGAAGCCACCCATCCGCAGCGACGGAATCGCGCCGCCCTTCGCGCCTGCGAGGTCCGGCGCCGGCCCCAGCGCCTTGACGTCGACGCCGGCCTTTTTCCACATGGCGTCACCCAGCGCGATCGAAAATGCCTGCGACGAGTCGACGTAGAGCAGCCCGGCGCCGTCGTCGCGGGGATTCACGGCGACCTTCATGAGCATCGCCCCGCCCTTGGAATAAAAGAGCGGCACGCGGCTCGCGTCGGGGGGCGCCGAGGCCTCTTCCTGACGAACGATGAACTGACCACCGCGGCGATCGAACGTCGCGTGCGCATGGCGGAGAAAATTGGCGCCGAGCAGCACCTTGACGGTGCCGCCCACCTGACGCGAAAGCGGCGACAAATCCTGGGCGAGCGCGGGCACGTCTTTCACTTCGACGCGGTCGCCGAAACGCAGACTGACCCACTGCGGCTCTTTGCGCGAGCCGGAGTCGACGACGACCTCGGCGCTGCCGGTGGCGACCATCCCCAGCACCCGCTCGCCGTCGAGCTCGCAGGGAACGATCAGCGCGGAGCCTGCCTGCGGCATCTCGACGTTGGCCAAAATGCCGCCCTCGATCGCAAACGGATGGCGTCCGCGCGACACGCGCGCCAGCTTGGAAATGTCGCGCGCCCACGGGTCCTTCACGGCGGGGTCCTGAAGCTCAGCCTCGAGATCGTCAGCCGCCTGCTCGAGATCACCCGCGTACCAGCGCGCGCGACCGCGAAGGCCCGCGACTTCCGAGGAGGGCAGCCCCTCGGTGAGCCGAATAGCCTCGGCAAAATCGAGGCGGGCGAGGGCCACGCGCGCTCCGGTGAGCCGCACGTCAGCATCGCGAGGCGCGACCTTGAGAGCCTCCGCTGCGGCGATGCGGGCGTCGTCGACGTCTCCGGCCGCGTACGCGCGCTGGGCACGGTCGAGCCACTGCTGCGCGATGGGTGCGCGCACCGGCAGAGCCGAGCCCCCCGGCGGCCCGCACGCGATGGCAGCGAGGGCGACGACGGACAGGCCGAAAATCAGGCGAACGCGCATTTAACAAGGCTCCAGTTCGGAAGGCGGCGACTCCACCTTGAGGATACGGTCGGCTCGAAGCTCGCGACGCCCGCGTCCGGGCAGCAGATAGCCCAACACCTTCGGCGGGTCGAGATCGGCGCGCACTTCGGTGAGCACCATGGTGAGCGGCTGCGGCGGCTTTCTCGCGGGTCGGTAGGTGACCACGACCGGACCGCCGAACTCGACCGCGGCCTCACAGCGCGAGACGATCGCAGCCCTCGCCAGCCTCGCGGCGACGCGCACTTCCCAGAGATCGCGCACCGACACCGGCGCGAGCGCCCCCACGCAGCGCTCGAACACCCCGCGCAGCACGCGCACGTCATCGCCCGCGCGATGGGCCGCGCCGCTGCCGAGCGCGAATTGCTTGCAGAGTGCATTGAGCGAGTGACTCGGAAACGCAAACGCGCGGCGCGAGAGCACGAGCGTGTCGAGGTAATGCGGCACTTCGAACGGCCGCCCAAGGCGCGCGAGCTCTGCCGCGAGAAACTGCAAATCCCACGAAGCGGCGTGCGCGATGAACACGGCGCCGTCGAGCAGCGCCACGATGCGCTCCGCCAGCTGCGAAAACGGCGGCGCGCCGGCGAGCTCCGCGGCGCCAAGCCCGTGCACATGCGCGGCACCGCCGACGCGCTCCCCTGGCGAGACGAGGCTCTCCAGCGAGCCCACGCAGGCGCCTCCGACCCAGCGCTCGATGCAGACTTCCACCACGCGGTCGCGTTCGGCGTCGAGCCCGGTCATCTCGAGATCGACGAACGCGAGCGGCGCCTCGCCGATTGGCAGGTCCCACGGCGGCCCCTCGGGCGGAGACGACGGGTTGGTGCGCGCCACCGCGTCTACCGCGACAGGAGCAGCGCGATGCCCTGCCCCACGCCAATGCACGCCGTCGCGAGGCCCTTGCCGGCGCCGCGCGCTTTCATCGCGTGCGCGAGCGTTCCGACGATGCGGCAGCCGCTCGATCCGATGGGATGTCCCAACGCGATGGCACCTCCCAGAACGTTCACCCGCGCGGAATCGAGCTCGAGCCCGCGAATGCAGGCGAGCGACTGAGCCGCGAACGCCTCGTTCAGCTCGATGAGGTCAAGCTCCGCGGCGCTCCATCCGGCGCGCGCGAGCGCCTTTCGGCTCGACGGAATGGGCCCCTCCCCCATCGTGTTCGGCTCGACACCCGCCGTCGCAAAGCTCACGATTCGCGCCAGCGGCTCGAGGTTCTCCGACCGCAGCACGTCTTCGCTGACCACCACCACCGCGCTGGCGCCATCGTTGATCGGCGAGCTGTTGCCTGCGGTCACGGTGCCGCCCTTCCGAAACACGGGCTGCAGCTTCGCTAGCGCTTCCATGGTCACGTCGGGCCGCGGCGACTCGTCTTTGTCGAACAGCAGCGGCTCGCCCTTTTTCTGGGCAATGGCGACCGGCGCGAGCTCGGCGTCGAACGCGCCCGACTGCATCGCCCGCCCCGCCCTGCGTTGCGATTCGGCAGCAAAGGCGTCCTGCTCCTCGCGCGTAATCTTCCACTTTTCGGCGACATTTTCCGCCGTTTCGCCCATGGACTGCAGGGGAAACCGCGCCGCCATCTTCGGGTTCTCAAAGCGCCAGCCAATGCTTGTATCATACACGCGAGGCGGGCTGCGGCTGAACGACTCGTCGGCCTTCGCCATCACGTAGGGCGAGCGCGTCATGCTCTCGACGCCGCCCGCCACCACAACGTCTGCGTCGCCCACGGCGATGCGCATCGCGGCGTCGCAGATGGCCTCCATGCCCGAGCCGCAGAGGCGATTTACCGTCACCGCCGGCACTTCGAAGGGCAGTCCCGCGAGGAGCACGGCCATGCGCGCCACGTTGCGGTTGTCTTCGCCGGCCTGGTTGGTCGCCCCGAAAATGACCTGATCAACACGCGCAGCAAGCGACGGCACGCGCGCCAGCGCCGCGGAGAGCACGTGCGCGGCGAGGTCGTCGGCACGCACGCTCGTGAGCCCTCCCTTGTGACGGGCAATCGGCGTGCGAACGGCGCAGGCAAGGTAGGCGGCTCTCATGGCGGCGCAGCCTACCCCGAAACCGCCGCTGCCGGTCAGCGTGCTGGCTTCACTTGGCGAGCCCTCCGAGCACCATGGCCCCGATGCTCTGCGCTTGCCTGTGGTCGAGCAGCGCGTGCCGAATGGTCACGTCGGCCTGCGATCCCTTGACGCGCCCCTTGAACGTGAAGCCCGCGCTGCGCAGGTACGTGCCCGAGAAGCGCTTCATGAGGCCGAAGTACTTCACGCCGGCGTCGAACGAGGCCTGACTGATGACCTCCCCGTTCATCACGGTCTCGATTTGCTCCCAAATGCTCCCGCACATGCCGCTGTTGAGCGTGAGCATGGGAATCACCACGCTCGACTTGCAGCCCTTTTTAAAGAACGCTTGAAAGGCGTCGTCGTCGGGGAGAATCGAGTTGGTGTGCGGCCGGGTCGTCTTGCCATACCAGGTGTTCTCGTAGCCAAACTGCCGCTCGGCGAGCTTCAGAAATTGCTCGATGCTGGCGTGCTCGATCTGGCGGTACAGCGCCTTTCCTGCCCATTCGAGGGCCGACATCATCACAGACGCGAGCGCGCCGGCGCCCGGCAAAAATACGTTCGCGGTGATGTCGGCGGCGCCCTTGAGCATCGTGGTGAATCCGTAAAACATCCCCATGCTGACCTGCGACTCGATCGAAGCGCCGATCATCGAGAAATGGCCCGCAGCTAGCTTGAACTTGCGCTTCTCGGCCCACAGCGTGTGCCGCTCGGACGCGGCGTTCACGAACCCCGCGAGACCCTTGCCCAGGTTCAGCGCCCCGCCGACGAAGGGCAGTGCCTCCTTGCACACGACGCCGACGACCCACCCGGCGATCGCCTTGATGAGGACGGTGGCGGTGCCGACGGCCTCCCCGTCGAACCACATTTTCTGACACGTTTCGAGAAAGGCGATAACGGCCGTGTAGATAGGCTGGCCAATCGTGTGAATCGTCTCCTTGAGCACGTCGGTGACGACCGCAGCGCCCATCGCGAGCGAGCCTCCCACCAGCATGCCGGGAATGTCCTCGACCCCGTTCACATTCTTGACGACCTCACTGAAAATCTCACGCGTGACCGGAAACAGCTCAGGCGCCCGGAACCACTGTTTTTCGCGCCCGATCATGTCGCGATTTCGCTCGGTGAGCGCCCCCTCGCGACCGAGCCGGGTGGTGCCCTCACCGCGCTCGCCGACCTTGGTTCGCATGGGCCCCGATACGATGCCTCCGACTGCGCCGACGCCCTTGACGACCGATCCCGCCTTGGTACCGAGCACCAACGTATCGGTCATCGCGCTGACCGAGCCGGAGGCGCCGTTCACCCCCGCGAACGCGCCAGCCGACCCTAGCGCGACCGCGCCTTGCAGCAGCTCGACTTTCCAGTCGAGGTCGATGGCGATGTTGCCGAGCAGCCAGATCACGCCGTAACGGGTGTGCAGGCGCTGCGTCGCCGCGTTGAGTCCGCCGGAGGCGACGGCCCTCCCTGTTGCGGCCATTGTCGCCTGGCGCGCCGCGTTCGCATCGGCTTCGAGGATCGGCCCCCAAACGAACTCGAGATACTGACACCAGCGCAGCAGCAGCCCGCCGCTCGACACGTTGCGGGTGACCTTCGACCAGTCGCCGCCCTTGGCTGCCTTGAGCTCACGCAGCGCGCCGAGAAGCGCCGCGGCGGCCGGCTTCGCGCCGGCGCTCGCGGGCGAAATCGACGCGTGCTGCCCCGTGCCGCTGCAAGAGGCGCAAGTCAGGTCCATCATCGCAGGCGCTCGCGACGGCTCGCTGCGCGAAGGCGAGCGCGAAGACGACCGTCGGGGCACTTTCACGGAGCCGGCTCCGCCGCAGTCTTCGCAGGGCCTCGAAGCCACGCGGGCGTAGAACGCCGCGTACGCGCGGTCCACCTTGACAGTGTCTTCGCTGCGCATCTTGAATCGGATCGCCGTCGTTTCGATGAACTTTGCCGGCGTCCAGATCGGCGGGTGCGCCATCACGCTGTTGGCCGCGTCCGCGAGCTCGACGTCGCCAACGGCGGCGAGGCCTTCGTCGTTTGCGAGCGCAGCCCGATGCGCCGCGCTGAGCCCGCGTGCGTCCAGCGGCCCGAACAGAGCCTCTTCGTCGGCATCGTCGCCGTCCAGCAAACTGGGCTCAAAGAACCCGCCGACGCGAAATCCTCGTCCGTTCATACTCGGAAACATCGCACGTCCGCGCGCGACGCGAACACTGAACGCCCACGCCCCAGGGCGGCTCGCACGCTAAGCGACGCGCGCTTCGTCGCGAGCCGTGTGCCTCGGATCGTTATCCGACAAGTTTGGCGCGCATCTGCGAGGCTCTGCAGCCGGGCCAAGGCCGCATTCACTGCGCGGTCGTCGACTGGCCGATGATTTTCCGTTTCCAATCCGGTCTCAGTTTTACAAGCATAGGAATCCCCATGATCGCAGTTCCCATCACAGCACTTTTTGGTTCAGCCCTCGCGATCGTCAACGTGGCGCTCGCAGCAAACGTTTCCCGGGTCCGCTCCAAAACAAACCTGTTTCTCGGCACCGGGGGCTCTCCCGAGCTTCTCCGGGCCGTTCGCCGCCACGGAAACAACGCCGAATACGTCGCGCTCGCGCTCGTGATGATGATGCTCGTCGAGCTCAACTCCGGGGCACCGAAGGCCCTCTATGGGTTCGGCGCCGCGCTGCTGGTCGGCAGGCTGGTTCACGCCGTCGTGGTTGACGCTACGCCCAGCGCGCTGCGCGGTCTCAGCACGGTGCTCACCTGGGGCGCAATCGGCGGACTTGGCATCTATGCCGGTTATCTCTCGATGCCGTGAAACACTTCGCTGCAGCTCCGAAAAGGCCCTCTCGCGCGAGGCCTGTGAAGCCGCGCCCTGGCTTGAGCTCTGCGTCACAGACGTCGTCGCGTCGGTAGCGAAGCTCGTCGCCGCAGGGGCCGAGGTTGTGCCCAACGCAGACGCGGCTCGCACGTAGTTGAAAATGCCGGGGGCCCGATCTTTCGGCTCGCAACAGCCTGAGATTCCCCGGCTGAAGGCAGCCACTTGCGCGTGCGAACAGGCTTCAGGCCCGAGCGTGCGCGCGGCGCGGAAGGGCGAGCATCCGCGCCCGAATCGGGGACGATTCAAGGCTTTTGCGCGCGGCCCGTTCACTGGGGGAGTGAGCCCCTTCGCGAAAGTCTTTGAGGCGGTGCTGAGCCGGCAGTGTGCGGTCGCTGCGGCCACGCCCTTCGAAGACGCGGTGGCAGCGTTCGACGCGCGGGTCGCGTCGTCGCTGACCGAGCCGGCAGGGGAGCTCACGCGCGAGGCCTGGGCGGTCGAGCTGGGCGTCGCCTGGCCCTGCACCGCCGCTGAGCTGCGTCGCGCGTTTCGTCGTCGCGCCTTTGAGACGCACCCCGATCGCGCGGGCGGCTCGAACGAGGCGTTCCTGCGCGTGCAATCGCTTCTGAAGCAAGGCACCGCGGCGGTGGCGGCGCAGGCCAACGTGCGCGCGCCCAGCGCAGCGCGTCGATACGTGGCCCCTCGCGGGCCCCATGCCGCGAGCGCGGGCGTTTACGCCTGATCGCACCCCGCACGCGGCCCCCGGTTTGGGCGTTCTACAGCGGCCCGGCGTCCGCCGCGCAGCTCTTGAGGCACGCGGAGTACGACGCTTCGCAATGCAAATCCATGCCCGACCGCGTCGCGCCCATGCTGCACCGCACGCTGCCCTCCATGCACATCTGCTCGCACGTCATGCGCGATCCCGAGCCGGACTCCTGGGCGCCAGGAAGGTCGGGTGACTCATCTTCGTCGGGCATGAAGTGCAGCGGCTTCGGACGGGCGCGCAAAGGCTCAACGTTGCTCGCCACGCGCTTCGCCTCGGCAGCCTGCATCGCTACGATGCGCGCGCTCGCCTCGCGCCCGACGCTGCCGGCCGGGTCTTTCGCCACCGCGAGCTCGCACGCATAAATGCCCGCGGCGTACTCACCGCGCTCCTCCGCGGCCACGCACTTGCCGTAGTCGCGCTCAGCCGCGCCCGTGCACCCCGCGAAGGCGATGAGACCAACCAGGACCGTGCGGCGCATAGCTCATGATTCTAGCACCGCACGAGCTGTGGCCGCGAGAGGCGCCGCTTGGTAAGCAGGCGCCTCGCAGGCTGGCCGCGAGCGCAACGGTTGGCAGCCTGCAGCCCCGGCCCCCGCCACCCTTGGTCCGCCGATTTCAGCGAGATATTGGCCATTTTGCCGCGTTCCGCTACCCGTGCGCGGCAACCATCAGGAGCCCCCATGGACGCCGCACAGCTATTTTTCTTCTTCGCGCTCGCCGCCTCAGGCCTCGTCTGTTTCGCGGTCATCGCGCGCAGCCTCCGCTCGGTGCAGCAGGGCACGGTCGCCGTGGTGACGGCCTTCGGAAAGTACCGAAGGTTGCTCTACCCGGGGCTCAACTTCATCGTGCCCGGATACGAGAAAATCTACCGGACGGTGAGCGTCCAAAACCGCTCGCTCGAGCTCACCTTCCAGGCCATTACCGCCGATCAGGCCAACGTCTATTTCAAGGCGATGCTGCTCTACTCCGTGCTCGATCAGCAGGAGCAGACAGTGCACGCCGTGGCCTTCAAGTTCATCGACGAAGGCTCGTTCATCCAGACGCTCGTGCGCACTGTCGAGGGCGCCGTGCGCAGCTACGTAGCCACGCGCAAGCAAGCCGACATCCTCGCGCTGCGCGGAGAAATCGTCGCGAGCGTGAAGGGCCACCTCGACGCCAGCCTCAGCTCGTGGGGCTACCACCTGCTCGACATGCAAATGAACGACGTAGTGTTCGACGGTCCGGTAATGGAGTCGATGGCCAAGGTCGTCGCTTCGCAGAATCTGCTCGCGGCCGCTGAAAACGAAGGCAGAGCGCTGCTCATCACCAGGACGCGCTCCGCCGAGGCCGAAGGCAACGCGATCCGCATCGCCGCCGAGGCCGACAAAACCGCCCAAAAGCTGCGCGGCGAGGGCATCGCGCTCTTCCGCGAGGAGGCCGCGCGCGGCATCAGCATAGCGGCACGCGAGATGGAGTCGGCCGGCCTCAGCTCGTCGCTCATCCTGTTTCAAATGTGGACCGAGGCCATCAAGCACATGGCCGAGAAGGGCCAGGGCAACGTCATGTTCCTCGACGGCTCGTCAACCGGCTTCGAGCGCACGATGCAACAAATGGCCGCCCTGCAAATCGCGCCGCAACGCACCAAGCCGGAATAATCGCCGCGATGGCGCGCTAGCTCCGCACGAAGCGATACTCATCGCATCCCGAGCTCAGCCCGAACGTGCGATCAACGCAGTTGAGCCAGGGCAACTGAAAGCCCTTGGGCACGACGAGCGCGAGCACTTCGCTTGGATTGATGGGCTCGTACGGATAGCCGCCCAGCCAGTCGTGGGCGTCGCGCTCGAAGTCCATCCCGCGCGCGCCGCCGTAGTCTGCAACCATCTTCGAATAGCTCTTGCGGCGCACAAAGAATGACAGCCGCGTCTTCGACATCCAGAGCTTGCGTATCGTCCACTGCACCGAAGGCGGCGCCGCGGCGTACAAGGCCTTTTCGCGTATCCACAGCGCGTCAAACATCGTGCGCGAATACAGGGCGATCGCGAACATCGACCCCGGCGCGGCAGCGACCGCTGCGCTCGCGTTCTCGAGCGCCGCGAGCAGCCCGCCAGTGTGGTGCAGTACGCCCCACGAGTACACCACGTCATAGGTGCCAAGCGAGCGCATGAAGGCCGCGTCGAGCACGCTCCCTCGCACGACGCGAAAGTCGTGGCCCGCGGCGTACCGCCCGAGCACGCGCGAGGTGCACTCGACCGAGTCGACGTCGAAATCGACGGCCGTGACAGACGCTCCCATCCGCGCCGCAGCGACGGCGTGAACGCCGCTGCCGCAGCCGATATCGAGGAGCCGCTTGCCCGCGAGCGACTGCACGCCGAGCATCGTCTTCAGCTCGGCCTCGGCGGCCGCCAACTTCGCCTCATCGATGCCTTCGGCGTACGCCTTCCAATTTTCACCGAAGCGAAAGCGCTCGCCGCGGCTCACTTCGCTTTGCCACTCGGAGGCTGGGGAATTCGATGCGTCGTGCTTCAACATGGGAGTCTCCGAGGCGGCGGAACTGCGTGCGGTTCGCACAGAGCCTCTACTTCGATTGCGCCGCGCCGTCTTTCCAGATGTAAAATCCTTCGCCCGTTTTCTTTCCCAGCTTGCCTGCGCGCACCATCGTGCGCAGCAGCGGCGGAGCGCGGAACTGCTCGCCCACTTCTTTGTGCAGGTGATCGAGAATGGCGAGCCTCACATCAAGACCTACCAGGTCGGTCAATTTGAGAGGTCCCATGGGATGCCGGTAACCGAGCTCCATCGCGCGGTCGATGTCGACAGCCGATGCCACGCCGCTCTCGAGCATCCGAATGGCCTCGGCGCCGAGAATCACGCCAAGTCGGCTCGTGGCAAAACCGGGCGTGTCGCGCACGATGATGGGCGTCTTGCCGAGGCGCGCGGCGAGCGCAACCGCGCGGTCCACCGTCGCCTCGCTCGTGCCGAGCCCCCTGACGATTTCAAGCAGCTCCATGACCGGCGGAGGATTGAAGAAGTGCAGGCCCACAGTGCGGTGAGGCTGCCCGGTTCGCGTGCCCAACTCGGTGAGGCTGAGCGACGAGGTGTTCGAGCCGAGCAGCGCATCGGCGGGAGCTGCGGCGACCACCTTCTCGAACAGAGCGACCTTGAGCGCCATGTCCTCGGGCGCGGCCTCGATGACGAAGCTCGCTCCGGCAACCGCGACGCCCACGTCGCTGGCCGTGGAGAGGCGCCCCAGCGCCGCGTCGCATTCCTCAGCGGTGAGCTTCGCTTTCTGCACGAGCTTGGCGAGCTGCGCGGCGATCGCCTTCACGGCGGCATCGGCGCGCGCCGCGTCGACGTCGTAGACGCGCGTGGCGAAGCCCTTGACGGCGGCGACCTGCGCGATCCCCTGCCCCATCGTTCCCGAACCCAAAACCGCAATCGCTTCCATGATGTCCTTTTTCGCTCGCTCGCTCAGCCCACGAGGACCGCGCCACCGTTGACGTTGAAGATCTCTCCAGTGACGAACCCGGCGGCGGCGCTGCAGAGAAAGGCCACGGGTCCCGCGATCTCATCCACGGTCGCCACGCGCCCCATCGGAATGCTCGCGAGCACTTTTTCGCGCTCCCGCGCATCGCCGAGCGTGAGCGCGGTCATCGGCGTCATCACCCATCCGGGCGCCACGCAGTTCACGCGAAGGCCAAACGGCGAAAGCTCGCTCGACAAGCTCTTCGTGAGGCTGACGAGGGCGCCCTTGCTCGCGGCATAATGCGAGTGCAGCGACTCGCCGCGCTGCGCTGCGGTGCTCGCGATGAACACGATGTGACCCGACCTGCGAGGCTTCATCGCGCGGGCAGCGGCTCCGGCGACCGAGAAGGCTCCGCGCACGTTGGCGCCGATCGTCTCGTCGAAGTCGGCAGCCGTCATCGCGTCGATCGCAGCCTCTTTCCAGATGCCGTGGTTGACCACCACGTGATCGAGCGGCCCCAGCTCACCCTCAGCCTTCGCGACGAGATCGACACCTGCGTCCCAGTCTGCAAGCTCCGCCCGGAGCGCGAAGGCCTGCCCTCCAGCGGCCGCAATTTGCTCGCACACCGCCTCGGCGCCGGCCCGATCATGGTTGTAGTGTACACAGACCTTGGCGCCCTGCTCGGCGAGCTGCAGGGCGATGGCCGCCCCGATCCCCTTGCTCGCGCCGGTAACGAGCGCGCGTTGACCGCTCAGGTCGAAAGCCCGGATCACGCGGTTTGCTCGGCCTTCTTGAGATGCGCGAGGGACGCGCCGCACGCGCACTCCGCGGGCACGCTGAGCTTGTGATAGACGCGCTCACAGGTCGAGCAGACGCGCGCATCCGGCTCGTAGGCCACGAGTTTGTTGCTCGACGCGCAGCGCTTTCCCACGAGCTGAAGCGGCGTGGCGTCAACGGTCTCGCCCGCGTCCGGGTCCGCGGCTCCGATGGCCGCCCGATCCGCGTCAGACAGGTCGAGCGCTTCGGCAACCCGATCGGTCGCTTCGGAGACCACCCACGCCGCGGCGTCTGCGAAGCCGCGCAGCGGCAGGCCGATAGCAGTATCGACGCCGCCCTCGTCTTCGCCGCGAACCATCAGCACGCGGTCTTCGAGCTTGATCGACTCCACACGCCACCAGGCGATGCGGCGACCCGCGCCTTTTTCTTCGGCGACGCCGCCAGAGCCAACGCGCACAGCCGGGGCCCCGCTGGTGCCGATCCAGATCGCCAGACCCAGCACGACCGCGCCGCCCGCGAGTAGCCAGGGCGTGTTCGGCCAGGGCTCAACCACGACCGCGGTCTTGTGCAGCGCGCTGCCGAACTGTCCCCAAAATCCTGCCCCGAGCGCGACTGCTCCGACGCCGCCGATGGCGTAGACGAGCTGCGGATTGGCAGTGCTGCCGGGGATAAAACGCCGCTCGTAGCGGTCGCGCTTGCTGCTCTTACGCTTCGAAACCTTCGCCATCGTCCGCGCAGCCTAGCGAGCGCGCGCGCTGACGTAAACGTGGACGCGTTGGCGCGCGCGTCGTAGCCCTTGAGGGCATGAAGCTCCGGTTCTGCGCGCAAGGCGTGCTCGCGCTCGCAACAGCATGTGCCTCCGTCGCCCCGTCGCCGTCACGCCCCTCCCCGGCCGCCGCACCTCCCGCGCGCGATGCGGCCGCCGCCGACTCCGCCCCCTCGGACGCTCTGCCTCGGATCGCCTATCCCGCGACGCAGGCGCGCCCGGTGACCGAGACGAAGTTCGGCGTCAGTTTCACCGACGACTACCGGTGGCTCGAGGATGTAAAGGCGCCCGAGGCTGTCACGTGGGGCAACGCGCAAAACGCGTTCGCGCGCGCGCGGCTCGCCGCGCTGCCTGACCGGGACGCCATCGCGTCGCGGCTGCGCGAGCTGTTTTACGTCGAATCGGTGAGCGCACCGCACAAAGAGGGCAAGCGGTACTTCTTCATGAAGCGCGCGGCCCAGCAGGAAAAATCCGTGTATTACGCACGCGATAGCAAGACCGGCGAAGCGCGCGCGCTGCTCGATCCGAACGCATGGTCGACCGATGGCAGCGTGGCCCTGCGCGCGGCGACCCCGTCGCACGACGGGCGATGGGTGGCGTACCTCAAGAGTGCGCACAACTCCGACGAGGCTGTGCTGCATGTGCTCGACGCCGCCACGGGCCGCGACACCCCCCGCGACGTCATTGAAGGCGCCAAATACGCCGGCGTGACGTGGACGCCCGGCGGCGACGGCTTCTATTACACGTGGATCCCGCCGGTCGACGGCAAGACGGTCACCACCTCCGAGCGCCCGGGCTTCGCCGAGGTTCGCTTCCACAGGCTCGGCGACGATCCGCGCACCGACGCGCTCGTGCACGCGCGCACGGGGGACGCTCGCACCTTCGCCGCCAGCGAACTGTCCCGCGACGGCCACTGGCTGCTCTATTACGTGCAGCACGGCTGGACCTCGACCGACATCTTCTTCCGCGACGCCCGCAAGCCGCTCACCGAGCCCTTCAAACCGCTCGTGACCGGCAAGGCCTTCAAGTACGACGTCTCGATTTTTCGCGATCGCTTTTACGTCAAGACCGACGACGGAGCGCCGGCCGGGCGCGTGTTCGAAGTCGACCCCTCCCACCCCGAGCGCGAGCGGTGGCGGGAGCTCGTCCCCGAGCGCAAGGACGCCACGCTCGAGGACGCGGCCATCATTGGCGGCCATCTCAGCCTCGCGTACCTGAAAGACGTCACCTCCCGCCTCGAGCTGCGCGATCTCGGCGGCAAGCTCGTGCGCGAAATCCCCCTGCCGGCGCTCGGCTCAGCGTCGAACCTCGTCGGAAGCGAAGACGACGACGAGGCCTATTTCAGCTTCACGTCATTTACCTATCCGACCGAGATCTACGAGACGAGCGTCAAGACGGGCCTGTCGGCGCTGCACTACCGACTCGCCGCTCCGGTCGACCCCTCGCGCTTCACCCTCGAGCAGCGCTTCGCTACGAGCAAAGACCGCGCGCGCGTCCCCTATTTTTTGGTCACTCGCGCGGGCTTCAAGGCGGACGCGTCGGCGCCTACGCTGCTTTACGCCTACGGCGGCTTCAACGCGTCGCAGAAGCCTGGATTCACCTCATCTGCGTATCCCTGGCTTGAGCGCGGCGGGGCCTACGTCGTGGCCAATCTGCGCGGCGGCGGCGAATACGGCGAGGCGTGGCACCAGGGCGGGATGCGCGCGCACAAGCAGAACGTCTTCGACGATCTCTACGCTGTCGCCGAGGCGCTGATTCGCGATCGCGTCACAACCGCGGACAAACTCGCGGTGAGAGGCGCATCCAACGGCGGCCTGCTGGTGGCAGCCGCCATCACCCAGCGACCCGAACTCTTCCGCGTAGGCCTGTGCGGCGTGCCCCTCGTCGACATGCTTCGATACCCGCTTTACGGCTCGGGCAAGACGTGGGTCGAGGAATACGGATCCCCCGACGACGAGGGCGATTTCAGGTCGATTGCCGCGTATTCGCCTTATCAGCACGCGGTCGCCGGCACGCGCTATCCCTCGCTGCTGCTCCTGTCGGCCGACAGCGACGATCGGGTTGACCCGATGCACGCGTGGAAGTTCGCCGCGCTGATGCAGGCGCGCAGCGCGGGCGGGCCGGTGCTGCTTCGCATTGAAAAGAACAGCGGCCACGGCGGGGCCGATCTCGTGAAGGCGTCGGTCGAAAAAGTCGCCGACGAGCTGGCGTTCGCACTCGACGAGATACGGACGAATGCGAACTAAATTCAGCTGCAAATTGCACACATTGCAGTCTGCACGGAAAATACTTGTTTGAGACCATACATGTAGGTGGTTGTTTTTTTCTTCCGCGAGGGTGCGTAAGCGGTTATCCGGTTAGAACTCTTCGCACTTGGACTTTCTGCTTCGAGACGTTCGCGACGCACCGTCACGCTCCACCCCGCGAGGTATTGGTTGGTTCTGGTCAAGGCACTCCGCGCAGCAGGCGCGATTCTCGTGAGCACGTCGGGCCTGCTGGCCCTTGAGTCGTGCGCAGAGCGATCGCCAACCCTGCCCGCCACCACGAGCCTTCAGGCGAAGATCGGCCCGTTCCAGCGGTCGGCAGCGCTGCCGCGCCGCCACGCTCGCAGCAACACGAAAACGGCAAACAGCCTCGGATTGCCAGGTCTCGCGGCGGCGGGGCAGTCGACCTTCGATCATCTGCTTGGCTCGCCCGACGAGGCGCTCGCGAACAACGGCCTGTGCCCGCCCGACATGGCGAGCATCGACGACCGCTTCTGCGTCGACCGCTACGAAGCGTCGCTCGTTGAAGCGTTATCGGCAGGCGACGAGCAGCCTCACTCTCCCTTCGATGCCCTCGACGGCCCGCAAGCCGGCGACGTGCGCCACGTCGTCCGCGCCATCAGCGAGCCGAACGTCATTCCGCAAGCGTACGTCAGCGCCGATCAGGCCGCTCAGGCCTGCGCACGCAGCGGCAAGCGGCTGTGCAAGCGCAGCGAGTGGCAGACCGCATGCAAAGGGCCCGAGAAAGTGACCTACGGTTACTCGTCGACGAACGAGCCTGGCCGCTGCAACGACCACGGCAGAGCGCCCATGGGCGTCGTTTTCGGCGTAGGCGGGGGCAGCGACGGCTCGGAGTGGGGCAGCCGCATGAACGATCCTCAGCTCAACCAGGTCGCAGGCACCGTCGCCCCCACCGGTTCGCACGAAGGCTGCACGAACGGCTACGGCGTCTACGACATGGTGGGCAACCTGCATGAGTGGGTGGCCGATCGCGGCGGCTCGTTCTTCGGCGGCTACTACCTCGACACGCACCAAAACGGCGACGGCTGCGACTACGGCACCTTCGCCCACGCGACCTACTACCACGACTATTCGACCGGCTTTCGCTGCTGCGCCGACGTCGCGCAGTAGCGGCCGCCCTATTCGCCGGCGCTCGCTGACGCGGGCTCGAACGCAGACGCGTCGAGATCGGATACAGGCGTAAGCGCGATGACCTCGAGTTTGCGCGGTCGGCCTCTCGGGCGCCGCGCAGCCTCACCGTCGTTCGTCAGCACGAGCACCGATTCGGTCGGCCCCTCAGAGCGGCCCCGGCGAGCGCCGCGCGGCAGGACGACGGCATCGAGGCGGGCCGCGAGCGATTCATCGGCCTCGGCATACACCCGCGCGTACGCGAGCGCGCGCTGCCCCTGCACCAGCAGCGACTCCTGGCGCTCATGCAGGGCAGCATTCGCCTGGTCGAGCGCGACCTTCGCGGCTGCGACGAGCAGCGAGGCCTCGACAACCTCCGCCGCGGCGCGGGCCAGCGATTGCGCGTCGATGTCTCCAAAGCGAACGTCGGGCAAATCGGCCAAAAACAGGTCAAGGAGGGTCTGTAGCGGGGGAGCGATGGCGGTCATGGACATGAACATACGTTCAGTCCTCACAAAGATCAAATTCTCGTAAGCGACTTCGGCAGCGAACGCCTGACCGCCGCGTCCAACCCCCGAAACGCGCCGCCAGCATCTGAGCGGCATGTCGCTACGTCAGAGCCTCGCCAACCTGTTCGTGTCGATATCGCCCGAAAACCCAGGCGCGGTCGAAGCGCTCCGGCGGCTCTACGCCCACGACGTCGTTTTCCAAGACCCCATGCAGCGCGCGCATGGAGTCGACGCATTCATCGAGCTCAATCGCAGCCTGCTGGCAAAGGCCCGCACGCTCAGTTTCACCCTGACCGCCAACGTCGGCAGCGACGAAGAATTCTTCTTCGCGTGGTCGATGCACTTCAAGCCGCGCATCGGCCCTGCGTTGAGCGTCGATGGGACCTCCCACATTCGCGCCGCCGGCGGGCTCGTGTACTACCACAGGGACTACTGGGATATCGCCGCGCTGCTCGCGAGCGGCGTTCCGGGAGGTCAATCGCTCCTGACGGCGGCGATGAAGCCGTTCGTCTGACGGTTTCGGGACTCGGGCAAAGAGGGCGGCGCGCGCCGGGCCGGAGCCTTGATTACTCCGACCTGGTCGCGACCCTGCCCTGCGCCGTCTCCGAATAGGTAATTCCGCTAAACGTCCGCAACGCGCTGTTTTGCTGCCACTCGCCAGCGAACAGCACGACGGTTCGGCCGCGCACGTCGTTGCACGGAATACCTACGCGTTCGCGGTCGTAGGCGCGCATGTCGATGGGTTGTCCGTCGACGCGCGACACCCAACGCGCGAACTCAACCGGCATCGATTCGAGTCGGACGTCGACGTCATACTCGGCTTTCAGTCGGTATTTCACGACCTCAAGCTGAAGGCGGCCCACCGCGCCGAGGATCATGTCGCCCGCCAGCCCTTCGACGGGGCGGTAGAGCTGAATGGTCCCCTCCTGAGCGAGCTGATCGAGGCCTTGTTTCAGCTGCTTTCGTCGCATCGGATCGGCCATCACAGCGCGCACGAAGTGCTCGGGAGCAAAGCTGGGGATCTCTTCAAAAGAGAACTCGGGGCCGCTGGTGAGCGTGTCGCCTATTTCGAATATTCCGGGGTCGTAGACTCCCATGACATCGCCTGCATATCCCTCTTCGACGATCGTGCGCTCCTGCGCCATGAACGTCGTGGGGTTGGCCAGCCGAATGTCTTTGTGGGTGCGCACGTGCCGCACCTTCATGCCGCGATCGAACTTTCCGGAGCACACGCGCAAAAACGCGACGCGATCGCGGTGCGCCTTGTTCATGTTCGCCTGAATCTTGAAGACGAACGCGCTGAACGTGTCGCTGTCGGGCGATATCGACCCACGATCGGTGAGGCGCGGCAACGGCGCCGGCATGAGCTCGCAGAAGCTGTCCAAAAACGCCTGCAGTCCGAAGTTGTTCACCGCGCTGCCGAAGAACATCGGGCTCACGTCGCCCTTCACGAAGCGCTCCATGTCGAACGCGTCGCCCGCCATTTCGAGAAGATCAGCCTCTTCGCGCAGGCGGTCGTAGCCTTCCTGCTCGAGCTCCTCGCGCAGGAACGGGTCGTCGAGGCCGGTCACCGTCATCGACGCGACCTCGGCGCCGGACGCAGAGCTCGAGTTCGCCCGCTTGGCATCGAACAGCTGCACCTCTCGCTTTTGCCGGTGATAGACGCCCCTAAAAGTCGCGCCCCGGTAGATGGGCCACGTCACGGGATAGACGCCTATGCCAAGCACATGCTCAACCTCGCCGATCAGGTCGAACGGCTCACGTCCAGGGCGGTCGAGCTTGTTGACGAAGCTGAAAATGGGCATTTTTCGCTGTTTGCAAACGCGAAACAGCTTCTTGGTCTGAACCTCCACGCCCTTGGCGCAGTCGAGCAGCATCACCGCACCGTCGGCGGCGTGCAGGGTGCGATAGGTGTCTTCGCTGAAGTCGGCGTGCCCGGGAGTGTCGAGCAGGTTCATCTGCAGTCCGCGATACGGAAACTGCAGCACGCTCGAGGTAATCGAGATGCCGCGCTCGCGCTCCATTTCCATCCAGTCACTGACGGCCGATGCACGCCCGCGCTTCGCTTTCACGGCGCCTGCGAGCTGAATCGCGCCCCCGTAAAGCAGCAGCTTCTCGGTAAGGGTCGTTTTGCCCGCATCGGGATGGCTGATGATCGCGAACGTCTTGCGACGCTTGATCTCGGTTTCGACGGCGGTACTCATCGTTGACCGTTCGGTAGCACTTCTCCGTGCCTCCGTCGCGTTCAGCATGGTTGCATGCTGCACGCATCTGCGACTAAACCAACCATTCATGAGCCAAGAGACCGCAAGCGAAGCAGTCGACGCGATCAAGCACTCCGCGCAAGTCGCGAAGTTCGAACCGTCCGGCGATCCTGAGGTCGATTGGTACCGCTCGACCTACCGCGGCAACGAGCGGCAGTTCACCGTGCGCAGCTTCATGATGGGCACGGTGCTCGGCGCGCTCATGGCGCTGTCGAACCTCTACGTCGGGCTCAAGACGGGCTGGGGCCTCGGTGTTGCCATCACCGCGTGTATCCTGTCGTTTGCCGTCTATTCGACGCTCGCAAAGCTCCTTCCGTTCATCTTCGGCAAAAATCTCACGATGCTTGAGAACAATGCCATGCAGTCGACCGCTTCGTCGGCGGCCTCGACCACGACGGTAATCGTGTCGTCCGCGATATCGGCGCTCTTGATGGTTCGCGGCAAGCACCTGCCGATGCTCACCCTGATGGGCTGGCTGTTCTTCATGGCCGTGCTCGGGACGGTGATGGCGATTCCGATGAAGCGTCAGATGATCAACATCGAACAGCTGCGCTTTCCTTCCGGCACCGCGGCCGCGGAGACCCTGAAATCGCTCTACGGCAAGGGCGCTGAGGCCATCGACAAGGCTCGCGCGCTCTTCGTGGCGATGGGCGTCGGGGCGCTCGTGGCCTGGCTGCGCGACGCGCACGCAGCCGCAGGGCACGGCATCCTCGGCATCTTCACGAAATTCAGCAAAATACCCGCAAACATCCCGTTTCCGTTCCTGAAGATCCGCGGACTCCCGCTCGCGCAATACACGGTGTCCTTCGAGGGCTCCCTCATCATGGTCGCGGCGGGCGCGCTCATCGGGCTGCGCACGACCATCAGCATGGTCGTCGGCGCCTTCATCAACTTCGCCGTCATCGCCCCCATGGCGCTCGAGCACGGCGTCATCAAGACCCACGCGGGCCCCGACGGAAGCGCGATGCTCGGCTACCGCGCGATCGTAAGCTTCAGCCTGTGGCCCGGCGCGGCGCTCATGGTCACCAGTGGGCTGCTCAGCTTCGCGCTGCAGTGGCGCACGATGGTGCGTGCGTTCAGCGGGTTCGGCAAGATGTTCTCCCGGCCGGAAGGCAAGCCGAAGACCTTCACGCCGGGCGACATGAACAGCATCGACGCCGTGCGCGCTGAAATGGACAAGATCGAGGTGCCAAGCTCATGGTTCGTCGGAGGCACGCTGGTGTCGACCGTCGGCCTCGTGGCGATCGGATGGGCCGCCTTCGACATTCGCCCATGGCTCGGCGTAGTCGCGGTGATGCTGTCGTTCGTGCTCGCGATCGTCGCCTGCCGCGCGACCGGAGAAACTGACATCACGCCCGTGGGCGCGATGGGAAAAATCACGCAGCTCACCTACGGCGTGCTCGCGCCAGCCAAGGTCGTCACCAACTTGATGACGGCGAGTATTACGGCCGGCGCAGCGTCCAGCTCAGCCGATCTGCTCAACGACCTGAAGAGCGGCTACCTGCTCGGAGCGAACCCCCGCCAACAATTTCTCGCCCAGCTCTCCGGCACGCTCATCGGCACAGTGGTCGTGGTGCCTGCATTCTACATGCTTGTTCCGACCCCCGACATGCTCGGAACCGATCGTTTTCCGGCGCCTTCGGCACAGGTCTGGAAAGGCGTGGCGGAGGTGCTCGCGAACGGCGTCGAGTCACTCCACCCGTGGGCCCGGTGGGGCATGGTGATCGGCGGCGGCGTGGGCCTCGTGCTCCCGCTGCTCGAGCTCGCGTTCCCGAAACACAAGAAGTTCATCCCGAGCGCGACTGGGCTCGGCCTGGCGCTCGTCATCCCGTTTTGGAACTCGCTTTCGATGTTCCTGGGCGCGCTCATCGCCTTCGTGTGGGAGAAACTGAACAAGGACCACGCGGAACGTTACGTCGTGCCGGTCAGCTCGGGCCTCATCGCCGGAGAAAGCCTCCTCGGCGTGGCCGTGGCGATGCTCACGGTCTTCGGATATCTCGAGTAACCGCCCGGTCACGAGACGGCGAGCGCGCGACCGCGAGCGCTGCACCCGCCGCTGACGCCGCACAACCCGCGCATTTGGCGACGTCGGATCAGGCGGAACTCCATCGGGCGACCGCGCGGCGTCAAACTGACTCTGTCCGCGTCACGAACCGCGGCGCCAGGAAGTCGACCGCGACCGCGCGTCGTCAGAGCCCGAACCGAGGCCGGGGAGCACAGCCGAGATCAACGGCCCGGCCCGCGTCGGCGTCTGCCAACGTGCCCGGCCGACGGGCACGGTCAGGGTCCCCGCCGCTCCGTGCCGGACACGGAACGCGGGGCGCCCGTGTGCCGGCCCGGCTGGATCACTGCGCATCGCGAAACACAGCGCGTCGCCCGGAAGTCGACGGCGACTCCGCGTCGTCAAATACCTACAGCCCGGGTGCAGCGCAGAAACCTCCGAATCGCCCCGCATCCGCGCCCGCGCGGGCTCTCCCCCGAAGCGCGGGCAACAGCGCTGGCGAGGCCCCGCGACGAAGGCGCCCTCCCAAGCCGCTCCCTTGATGAAGCTCAAACGCGCACTTCCGAGGCCGCCTCGCGTCGTCGTGCGAAGGATTTCGGGCGCGGCGCCGGCGCCCCTCCCGCGCCGCCTACCGCGTCAAGGCCATCACGAACCGCGCAGCCAGAAGTGCCACCGACGTCGAGCGCCCGATCGAGCTCGACCTCCACGCGGGCAAGGCGCACGGTAACGCCGGGCACCCCGACCAGGGCGAGGCGAACGTCCTCGAGGACGAGCCCGCCAAACCGCGGCTGGAGGTGCCCGATGTCTATCGTCACGCCC
>CANJCO010000052.1 GCA_947473045.1 Myxococcales bacterium
AGGGTGTTGAAAAACACCCTGATAGTAATTGGCGAAGCCAATTGCGTGGGGTGGGGACCCCGAAAAACCGCGTTTTTCGGGGCGGGGAGGTGCATACCTCCCCGAGATGAAAGGCTAGCAGGCCGTTCTTCAACGGCCTGCTAGCGCGCGCGCACGACGCTGTCTGCGGACGGTCAGCGTCGACTATGCTCGGGCGATGGCTCTCGTACTCATCACCGGCGCCGCGGGCGCGCTCGGTTCGGCGCTCGCTCTCCACCTGGCGCAAAGAGGCTACAATCTCGCGCTCGTCGGCATGGCGCGCGATGCTGCGCGGCTGTCGTCCCTCGAGCAATCGCTCGCCGGGCGCGGTTTCGCCGCGGCGTTCGAGGCGACGACTCCCGCTGAGCTGCGCGCGCAGCTGGACGGACTCGAGGCCCGCGCGGGAGAGGCCATCTCGCACGCCGCGCTCGTCGCGGGAGGCTGGGCCGGTGGCGCGCCGCTGCACGAAACCAGCGACGACGGCGCGTATTGGACCATGATGCGATCGAACACCGACACGGTGTATTGCGCACTCCGCGCGCTGCTTCCCACGATGGTCACCGCGAGACGCGGGGCCGTCGTCGTCATCGGTTCGCGGAACGTGGCCCGACCGTGGACCGGCGCAGGAGCCGCGGCGTACGCAGCGTCGAAATCGGCCGCGGTCGCGCTCGCGTGCAGCGCAGCCGCCGAAGTCGTGGACCACGGCGTGCGCATCAACTCGGTGCTCATCAGCACGCTGGACACCCCCGCCAACCGCGCCGCGATGCCGGGCGCCGATGCTGCCGCCTGGGTGTCGCTCGACAGCGCGAGCGAAGTCATCGCGTTTCTGCTCTCCGACGCCGCGCGTGACATCTCGGGCGCGGAGATTCCCGTGTACGGCCGGGCGTAGTACGAGCCGCTGCCATGCGTATCGTGAGCGTCGGCGGCGGACCTGCCGCACTGTATTTCGCCATCCTTCGCAAAAAGCGCCATCCGGAGGATGACATCGTTTTGTACGAGCGAAACCTCCCGTATCAAACGTTCGGTTGGGGAGTCGTCTTCTCGGACGACACACTCTCCCAGTTTGAGGCCGCCGACAAAGCCTCCCACGACGCCATCGTGGCGCGGTTCGCGCACTGGACCGACATCGACAATTTCTACCTCGGCGAGCGCGTTCGGTCGACCGGGCACGGCTTCGCGGGGATGGGCCGCAAAGAGCTGCTCAACGTGCTCCAGGAGCGCTGCGAAGCGCTCGGCGTGCGCCTCGAGTTCGAGCGCGAGGTCGACGACATCGACGCGCTCCGCGCCTCGGCTGATCTGCTGATCGGCGCCGACGGCGTAAACAGCAAAGTTCGCACGCGGTATGCCGATCGGTTCAAGCCTTCGATCGACTGGCGCGCGTGTCGGTTTAACTGGCTCGGGAGCGACAAGCGCTTCGACGCGTTCACCTTCATCTTTGAGCAGAACGAGCACGGCATCTTTACCGTGCACGGCTATCCGTTCGACGACGCGCGCTCGACGTTCATCGTCGAGTGCGACGAAGCCACCTTCCAGCGCGCCGGCCTCGAGACCATGGGCACCGGCGAGATGCTCGCCTACTTCGAGAAGCTGTTTTCGAAGAACCTCGACGGCCACAAACTGCTCGTCAACAAGCCTGAATGGCGGCGCTTTCCGACCGTCAAAAACGAACACTGGCACTTCGATAACGTGGTGCTCATGGGCGACGCCGTTCGCACCGCGCACTTCTCCATCGGCTCGGGCACCAAGCTCGCGATGGAGGACGCCATCGCGCTCGCCGGCGCGCTCGACGCGCACCCGGACCTGCAGCAGGCGCTGGGCGCGTACGAAGCTGAGCGCAAGGAGAGCTCGTCGCGCCTGCAGCGCGTCGCCGCCGACAGCACGCTGCTGTTCGAGCACGTCAAGCGCTACTACGGGCGCCAAACACCGCTGCAGTTCGCGTTCAACCTGATGACCCGCAGCAAGCGAATCACCTACGAGAACCTCAGGCTTCGCGATCCTGCGCTGGTCGCCGCGGTGACGCGCGAGTTTGCCGAGCGCGCCGGGCAGACCGACCTCACGCGACCTCCCATGTTTACCCCCATCACGCTGCGCGGAATGACGGTCGAAAACCGCGTGGTGGTGTCTCCCATGTGCATGTACTCTGCACATGACGGAGTCCCGGACGACTTTCACCTCGTTCACTACGGAGCCCTCGCGCTGGGCGGCGCAGGGCTCATTTTTACCGAGATGACGAACGTCTCGGCGGAAGGCCGCATCACCCCGGGCTGCACCGGCATCTACGACGGGCAGCAAACTGCCGCCTGGAAGCGCATCACCGACTTCGTGCACGCCCGCTCCCGCGCGAAGATCGCGCTCCAACTGGGACACGCAGGCCGAAAAGCGTCGACGCGGGTCATGTGGGAGGGCATGGACGAGCCGCTCGCGAGCGGCAACTGGCCAATCGTCTCGGCGTCACCGATTGCCTACAAACCCGGCAGTCAGACTCCGAGGGAGCTAAGCCGCAAGGGAATGGACCTCGTCATCGACGATTTCCGAACCGCCACGCTGCGCGGACTCGAGGCCGGCTTCGACATGATCGAAGTGCACATGGCCCACGGCTACTTGCTCGCGAGCTTTCTGTCGCCGCTCACCAACGTTCGCACCGACGAATACGGCGGCGAGCTGGCCGCTCGCGCGAAGTTTCCGCTCGAGGTGCTCGAGGCCGTCCGCGCGCTGTGGCCCGCAGACAAACCGCTGTCGGTGCGCATCTCGGCCATCGACTGGGAAGAAGGCGGCCTCACCGAGGAAGAGTCGGTCGCCCTCGCGATCATGCTCAAGGCCCGCGGCGTCGACATCGTGCACGTCTCCACCGGGCAGACGACTCCCAACGCCAAGCCGGTGTTCGGCCGCATGTGGCAGACGCGCTTCTCCGACCGCATTCGCCATGAGGCCGACGTTCCGACCATCGCCGTCGGCAACATCGCGACCGGTGACCAGATCAACACCATCATCGCCGCAGGGCGCGCCGATCTGTGCGCCGTCGCGAGGCCGCACTTGTCGGACCCGCACTTTACGCTGCACGCGGCCGCCGAGCAGAGCGTCGACGTGCCATGGCCCCCGCCCTACGCAGCAGGCAGGCCGCCTCGCGCGCCGACGCCGAAGTAGGCTCCGTCAGCGCGTTCCAACGGCCTCGCGGCATCGCGCGATGACCGGCGCGCCATAGCCGCGCGCCCGCTCCGCTCCCCTGGCGAGCACGCCCTCAACATATCCCGGATCTTGCTCAAGCTGCTTGCGGCGCGCCCTCGCCGCGTCGAAGTGCGCGTGAAACAAGTCGAGCAACTGCACCTTATAGTGCCCGTAACCCTTTCCTCCTTCGCGAAACGAGCGGTCGATCTCCGCGAGCTCGTCAGGGGAGGCAAAAAGCGCCAGCAGCGCGCGAACCGGGGTCGCGTCCGGATCCTTGGGAGACTCCACAGGTGTGGAGTCGCTCTTGATGGCCATGATTCGCTTCTTGGTCGTGGCGTCGTCGGCGAACAGGTCGATCGTGTTGCCGTAGCTCTTGCTCATCTTGAGCCCGTCGAGGCCGGGAACCGAGGCGCTGCCGTCTTGCACGCGCGCCACCGGAAGACGCAAAATACCTTCAACTTTTCGGGTCTTCGGGTCTTCGTCGCGCTTGGGATCGTAGCCGGGCACGTAGGCCAGGTTGAACTTGGTCGCGATGTCGCGCGTCATCTCGAGGTGCTGCACCTGGTCTTTTCCGACAGGCACAACCTCCGACCCGTAAAGCAGGATGTCGGCCGCCATGAGCACGGGATAGGTAAACAGCCCCAAATCAGGCGAAATGCCTTTGCCCACTTTGTCTTTGAACGAGTGGGCGCGCTCGAGCAGGCCCATGGGGCTGATGGCAGAGAGGTACCAAAACAGCTCGGGAATTTCCGGCACGTCCGACTGTCGAAACAGCGTCGCCTGCTCCGGATCGAGACCGAGCGCGAGGAAGTCGAGCGCCGCGTCGAACGTGAGCGCGCGCATCCGGACGGGATCGCGCACGGTCGTCATCGCGTGCAGATTCGCGATGAAATACAGCGCCTCTCCCTCGCTCTGCAGCTCGATGAACTGCCGAATCGCGCCGAAATAGTTGCCGAGGTGGAGCTTGCCTGACGACTGGACGCCCGAGAGAATTCGCATGGGTATTTCCCTTGTAGCGCCATTTTCAGCTGCATTAGAAGGCTCCGCGAACGCGGGTGGGAACTTGCGCGCGCGCAATGTGTCAGCGACCCTGGGTATGCATGCGGCGCGCTCTCGTATTGACCCTGGCCGGCTCACTCGCCCTGCATGCAGCCGTGGGCGCCTTTGCCGTCGAACGCGGCGTGCACGCACACGCGCGTAGCGACGCTCCGAAGGACGAAGCGGCGGCCACGCTCGCCGGCGACACCTTCGAGCTGCCTGCTCCCGAGAGCGCCGCGCAGTCGCTATCCGCCGACCGCGTGGCGGCCCCGGTCTCGCCAGACGCCTTCCCGAGCCTCGCCCCGGCCCCCGCCACGAGCCGCTCCGCGCCGGCGGCAGCCCATGCAACTTCGTCGACCGACGCCGATCGTGCCGAGCCTCACGGTCCCCCAGAGCTGTACGGCGCGGCCGGCGACCGAAGCGCCGTGCAAGTCGCCGTCGCGTTCACGCGCGCGCTTCCGCAGGCCGCGAGCGGCGATGAGGCGTGGCTCAGCGCGCCGCTTGGAGACGCAGGCGTCCTCGAGGTCGCGCTGTCGATCAACGACGCGGGCGTGCTCGTCGACGCCGCCGTTTCGGGAAACGCCGGAGTCGCGCTGCAGCGAGCGGTCGATCGCACGCTCGCGCTCATCCGCGCGCGCAGCTTCACCGCGGCCGCCCCTGTCACGCGCCTTCGCATCGCGGGCCGCGTCTCTCCCGACGAAGTGCACGACGGATTGCACGGCGACGTGTTCGCGCTCGGAGGAAGCTTCTCGGGCGGCGAAGGCAGCGCGTTCTTCGCGCTGGCGGCGGGGCGCCGCATCGACGTCACCATCACCGAGATGCGCCGCAAGGGCCCGCTTCAGCCCGATCGCAGCGCTTCGCCCCGCCCCTGAACCGGCGCGACGGCTGCGGAGACGCACCTGCGTGATTTGGTTATTTCGCGGAGACAGAACGCGCGTAAATAACCAAAGTACCTTCCCGCCACGTCTCGGCGTAGTCGCGCGGCAATTGGGCAATCGCTTCGGCTGAAGCGCCATAAACGAGCAGGTAATCGCCGAGAGGGGCGGCCTCAAGCCAGAAGTCGCGCCACAGCTGGGCATACAGCCCGTCGCAGTCGCGCGCGACGATGCCGCGCAGCTTGAGCTCGCCGCACAGCGCCGCGGGATCCCGCATGCCCTCGGGAAACACCTCGAGATGAAGCTGGTTGAGCTGCTCGGAGGGCTGCTGCCGGTAGCTCACCGGAAACGAGCGCGAGTGGGCAAAGAGCAGCGGCGCGGTCGTGTGCTTTTCGACCACCACGAGCCCCCACGCGTGCAGCATGGGCCAGGTGTTTTCGCCGGAACCTTTGCGATCGAACACGAGCGGAAGCACCTTTGCGTGCTCGGGTATCGCAGCGGCCGCCGCGGTAAATCGTCGCCAGTCGCGGCCGAGCCGCACGTAATCAAAGCCGAGGCCGAGCGCATACAGGGCGGCCGAAGCCACGAGCGCGCGCGTGAGCCACCGGGGCAGCGCGGGCGGCACCCGGAGCAGGGCCGCCATCCACAGGGCCGGAAGCAGCCGCGCGTTGACGCAAAACCAGTTGGCAGCGTGATAGGGACCAAAGAAGTAGAGCGCCGAAAGGACGATGATCGCCGGCCACGAAAAGAAGCGAATATCCGACTTCCGGCCGCGCACGGCGAAGGCGGCGAGCGCCACGGTCGCCACGAGGCTCGTCGCGCTCCAGCGGGAAAACCCCCACATCCAAAGCGCCCACGCGTTGTAGACCTGCTCCCAGGGCGGCCGCAGAATCCACGCCGAAGACTCCGCGCCGCTTCCGCCGTGCAGCTGCGCCAGCGCGCTCCACGCCGTCAAAGCCGCCGCCGGAACCAGAGGCAGCCAAAGCGCCAGCGCCGCGCGCGACGACGCCTGCCAGCCCGCCCTGCGCACCGCCTCGATGAAGGCGAGCAACCCCACGATCACGACCGCGAACGCATGCGTGTACCATACAACAATTGCCAGCAGCGCCGCCACGAGCGCGCGCCGCGGCGAGGGTCGTGCGAGGTTCGAGTCGAGCGCCAGCAGCAGCTCCCAGCCGAGGCCCACGCCCAACGCGAAGTCGAGCATGCCCATGCACACGAACCAGTTGTGGACCATCGGCCACGCGAGCAACATCGCCGGAGCGAGCCGTGCCCGACCGGCGAAGCGCAGCACGAGCCGCGGGATCGCGCGGGCAGAGGCCGCGAGCGTGCCGAGCACAAAGAGCTTGGCGGCGGCCTTGAGCCCCAGGATTCGCCCAACAAACACCAGCCAAACAAACAGCGCCGAGTTCGTCTTGAAATAGCCGTTCGAGACGTAATCGGCATATTCCGACGGCCTGTCGAGCGCCACCGCGGTCGCGAGGTGGTTGGGCAGATCCTGCAGCGGGGGCCAGTCGACGAGCGCCACCGGCCACGCCACCAGCGCGAAGAGCGCGAGGCCGGCCACGGTCGCGACGCGCGCGTCGCTCCACGCGGCGATCCGGCTGGCAACTGGCGTAGGCGTGCTCATCGGGCCCGAGCACGTTAGTACCCTTCAGCGCGCGAGAACACCCTCCGGCCCGCCCCGGCGCGACGTGATATCGGTGGCCGCACGCATGCCCAAGCTCGCGCGCATCTGGCTCGTCGTCCCGCTCCTCGCCGTCGCGTACGTGTGCGGCGCGCTCGCGCAGGCGCGATGGGTCAACGTCGATGCCACGCGCCACGATCAGGACTCGTATCTGGCCTACGCCGCGAGCGTCGACGACTCGCACTTCGCCGCGGTCGGCAATCGCCTGCAGATGCCTGCGCTGCCCAGCCTGCTCGCCCTGTTTCATCACGCCGGGGAGCCGCAGTCGGCGTTCTTCGAGCGCGCGAAGCTCGTTTGCATCGGGCTGTCGGTTCCGTGCGCCCTCGCCGTCATTGTGCTGCTGCGGCGCACCCTCCGCAAAGCAGAAGCGACGGTGCTGACCCTGCTCGTGGTGTTCTTCGTCTTTTCGTTTCGCGCGGCTTACGTGCAGGCGGAGTTGCTGTCGTATGCGTGCCTGTTCGCCGGGTTCGTGGCGATGGCGAACTTGTGGCGGAGACCGGGCGTCGCCGGCGCCGTGGTCGTGGGCCTGCTGCTCGCGGCCGCGTTTGTCGTCAAGGGTACGGCGCTGGTGGGGTTTTACGTCTTCGCGGCGACGTTCACTCTGCGTCAGCTCGTGCTGCTGGCCCGCACGCGCGCCCCGCGCCACGCGTGGGCGCTGCTCGCGCCGCCGGCCGCGTTCGGCGTTTTTTTCGCGGTGGCCTATCCGTACCTGCAGACGAGCAAGCTCATTTTCGGCGGGTATTTCCACAACATGAGCTCAGCGTATGTGATGTGGTGTGACTCCTGGGAGCAGTACACGGCGCTCGAGTCACAGCTGCACCTCAACCTCGAGGGCTGGAAGCTCCCCGCGAGTCAGGTTCCGTCGGCCGCGAACTACCTCGGCTCGCACAGGCTGGTCGATATCGCGCAGCGCGAGATCCGGGGATTGGCCGAGGTCGCGGGCAATGCGCTTGTCTCCCACGGATACGCGCCCGTGGTGCTGCTCTACGGAGGCTTCGCCGCCACTGTCTTCATTCAACATCCGCGCCTGCGCGCCCGCGCGCTGCGCTGCGGGGCGGACTCGCTCGCGTGGTTCGTCGTGCCTTATCTGGCGGCCCACGCGCTGCTATTCGGTTTTTACGGCGCGATCGCGGCGGGCAATCGCTTCTCGCTGGCCATGCTGCTGCCCGCGATGACGTCGCTGCTGCGCACCATGGGCACGCCGTCGATGGCCGAATACCGGCTTCGCGTCGGGAGCCGGCACTTCAGCTGGAATCAGCTCAACCAATTGGCGATCATCGTCATCGCAATCGAGCTTGCGCTGTATTTCCCATATGCCGTAGCGACCCACTATTCAGGCGGCTAACAGGCCGTTGAAGCAGCGGCCTGTTAGCCTTTCATCTCGGGGAGGCATGCACCTCCCCGCCCCGAAAAACGCGGTTTTTCGCTTGTCCCCACCCCACGCAATTGGCTTCGCCAATTCCTGGCAGGGTGTTTTTCGCGCGCCCTGCTAACTCAGTGCGCCGCCAGCCAGTCCCGGCCGGCGCCCACCTCGACGAGCAGCGGCACATCGAGCTTCATCACGCCTTCCATGGCCTCGCGGATGCGCGGCGTGGCCGCCTCCGCCAGCGCCTCGGGAACTTCAAACACGAGCTCGTCGTGTACCGTCAGCACCATGCGCGCGCCGGCAACCACCGGGGCCCGCCCAAGCTCCACCATCGCGAGCTTCAGGATATCGGCCGCCGTTCCTTGAATGGGCGTGTTCTTCGCGACACGTTCGGCCTCCATGCGCAGGCCGCGGTTGGCCGAGTGCAGGTTGGGCAAAAACCGCCGGCGGCCAAGCAGCGTTGTCACCGCCTCGCCCTTTCGCGCGCGCTCGACCGTGGCATTCATGAAACGCGTAACGCCTTCATAGCGGGTAAAATACGCCTCGATGAACCGCGCTGCGTCGGCCTTCGGAATTCGGAGGTTTCGCGCCAGCGCTGCGTCCCCCATCCCGTAGATGACGCCAAAATTGATGGTCTTGGCCTGCCGGCGCATGTCGGAGGTCACCGCGTCGCGCGCCACGCCGAACACCACCGACGCCGTGAGGGCATGGATGTCATCGCCCTTCTGATAGGCCTCGAGCAGCATCGCGTCCTGCGAAAGGTGAGCGAGCACGCGCAGCTCGATCTGGGAGTAGTCGGCGCTCACCAGCACGTGTCCCTTTGGCGCGACGAACGCTCCCCGAATCTCGCGCCCGAGCTTGGTCCGGATCGGAATATTCTGCAGGTTCGGATCGGTCGACGACAGCCGGCCCGTGGCCGCGACGGTCTGTTGAAATCGCGTATGGATGCGCCCGGTCTTCGGGTTCACGAACCGCGGAAGCGCATCGATGTATGTGCCCTTGAGCTTGTCGATTTCGCGAAACTCAAGCACCGCCCGCGGAAGGTCGTGCTGCTCGGCGAGCTCTTCGAGCACTTCGGCGTCGGTCGAGCGGCCGCCTTTTGGCGTTTTTTTCAACGCCGGAAGCTTCAGCTCGTCGAACAGAATGGCCTCGAGCTGGTCTCGCGATCGCACTGAGAAATCGCGCCCCGCGAGGCGCTTGGCCTCCAGTTCGAGCGCGCGAGCCTCACCTTCCGCGCGTTTGCTCAGCTCGGCGAGCACCGAGACGTCGACGCCAACGCCCGCGAGCTCCATCTGTGCCAGCACGCGCGACAGCGGCTGCTCGACGTCCCGCCACAGACTCCCCAACCCCTCGGCGTCGAGGCGGGGCGCGAGGCGCAGGGCGAGCGCGAGACTGGCCTCGGGCCGCGCCGAAAACGCCGCCGTCGCGCTCTCGACGTCGAGCATGTCGACCGGGGTCACAACGTGGCCCCGCCGCGGCGGCGCCTCCAGATCCGGAAGGGTAAGATCGAGTTCTCTTCGGGCGATCGCTCCGAGCGAATGGTCGGCTTCAGGGTCGAGGAGATAGCTCGCGATCATCGGGTCGAACACAGGCCCTGCGATCTCGGCGCCGGCGCGCGCGAGCGCGACTTCGACGGTCTTGAGGTCGTGCGCGATCTTTGTGACCGATACGTCACCGAGCGCGGGAGCGAGCGCCGCGCGCACGTCGGACCACCCAAGCTGTTGTGGAGCTCCCAGGTACCTGTGAGATACCGGCACGTACACGCCCTCCCCGGCCCGGGTCGACACGGCGACACCGACGATCTCCGCGCGATTCGGATCCTCGCCCGTGAGCGCGAGGCCGAGCGCGAGCTGTTTGCTAGCCTGCGCCGAAGCCGAGAGCCGCGAGACCTCCTCAATTGAAGTCACGAAGCGAAAGGTGCGGGCCACAGGCGCTGGCGGCTTTAACTGGGAGACCATGCGCGTGAACTCCAGCTCCACAAAAAGCCTCCTGAGCTCGTCCTCGTGCGCGCCGCCATACGCGAGCTGAGCCGCATCCCACGGCAGTTCCGGATCGACTTCGAGCGTGACCAACTGACGCGACAGGCGCGCGTCAGCCTCGTGCAGCTCGAGGGCCTCGCGCAGCTTCGTTCGCTTGATCTCGGCCCTGTGGGCGTAGACCCCGTCGAACGAGCCGTAGGTCGCGAGGAGCTCGGACGCGGTCTTGGGCCCCACGCTCGCCACGCCCGGCACGTTGTCACTCGAGTCGCCGACGAGGGCCAGGTAGTCTCGAACCTGACTGGGACGAACTCCCATCTTCTCGGCGACCTCGATCGGACCGAACACACGGTCACGCATCGAGTCCCACATGATGACCTGGGTGTCCTCATCGCGAACGAGCTGCATGAGGTCTTTGTCGGCGCTGACGATGACCACGCGCAGCCCCTCGCGGGTCGCACGCGCCACGACCGACGCGATGAGATCGTCGGCCTCGAAGCCCGCGCGCTCGTACACCGGAATGTTGTACGCGCGCACGATCTGCTCGCAGCGCGCCATTTGCTGGCTCAGGTCCGCCGGAGCGGGCGGCCGCGTGGCCTTGTAACGGGGGTCTATGGCCTTTCGAAAATTCGGCGCCTTCGAGTCCATGGCGACGGCGAGCAGCGCGGGGCGCCGGTCAACCACCACTTTTTGCAGCATGTTCACAGTCCCCATCACCGCATGGGTCGGCTCGCCACGGCTCGACGACAGCGGCGCGATCGCGTGATAGGCGCGGTAGACGTAGCCCGAGAGGTCGATCAGATAGAGCACGCCGGGGGCGCCGGGCGGCGGGAGCTCCGCGCGCTCAGGGGAGGTCTGCATGGGGTGCCGGCTTATCATGCGCGAGCGCCGGCCGTAGCGATCGCGGCGTCGCGGCGAGCCGTCAACCTGCGGTCACACCGCCGCCGGACGCGCACGGAATCACGCATCAACCCCAGCTGGCGCAGCGATTGCTTGCCGATTGGAGCGCGCGTGGACACAGCCCGGACGCGCGCGCTACGCTTTCGCTCCAACTGAAACTCACGCGTGGCGCCACTACGCCGTCTCGAAGCCCGAAACCATGACCTCTCCTTCGCCCAATCCGCCGACGCTCGGCCTTGTTGCCGAGAAATACACGCTCGAACGCCTCCTTGGGCGGGGCGGAATGGGCTCGGTGTGGGAGGCCCGCCACGTCGAGCTCGGCACGCGCGTCGCCATCAAATTCATCGAGTCGCAGTACGCCACGAGCGCCGAGGCACTCGGGCGTTTCCGCAACGAAGCGCTCGCCGCTGCGAAAATCGACAGCAAGCACGCCATCAAAATCTTCGACTTCGGCGTGCAGGACGGCATGCCGTTCATCGTCATGGAGGTGCTCGTCGGCGAGCCCCTCGACAAGCGACTCGAGCGCCTCGGGCGGCTCGGCGTCGCGGAGACGGTTCGCGTGCTCCAGCAAGTCTGCAGGGCGCTGACCCGCGCGCACGATCAGGGCATCGTGCACCGCGACCTCAAGCCCGAGAACATCTTCATCGTCGCCGACGAAGACTCCGAGATCGCCAAGGTCCTCGACTTCGGCATCGCGAAGATGATGGACCCGAAGGATCAGCTCAGCGCGAGCACGAAGACCGGCGCAGTTCTCGGAACGCCCTATTATATGTCGCCCGAGCAAGCGAGGGGCCTGCGCGACATCGATCAGCGGAGCGATCTCTGGGCGCTCGGCGTGATCGCCTACCGTTGCATCACCGGACAGCTGCCGTTCGACGGAGCGTCGCTGGGCGATCTGCTCGTGAAGATTTGCACTGCACCGCCGCCCGTCGCGTCGCGGATCGCGGCCGGCGTTCCCGCCGGTTTCGACGCGTGGATTGCCCGCGCCCTCGACCGCGATCCGGCGATGCGGTTTGCCAGCGCGCGCGAGCTGTCGGAGTCGCTCGCGATGGCCTGCGGCGTGAGCCTTCAGGGTGGCCCGCCCACGCCCGCGGCGTTCGGTTACCCGGCAACTTCCCCGGCGATCAGCACCGGATCGCCTCAGGCCACCCCCGCTCCGAGCTGGCAGGGTCAGCCGGGCAGTGCGGCGGCGTCCTACGGTCCGACGCAGGTCCCCAACGGCGCGACGCCCGCCGCCTACGGAGGCACCAACGCGTCGTTCACGGCCTCGAACGGGCCCGCCAAAAACAGTCCAAAGGGCCTGATTTTTGCTGCACTTGGCGCCGCTGTTCTCGGGGCCGGACTGGTCGCGTTCGCGGTCTTCAAGATCGCTGGGAGCCACGCCGACGTGACCTCGCGCGGCGCTTCATCCGCAGCAGCTCTCCCTTCGCAGGCGTCTGTCGAGGTCGCGCAGCCCCCGCCGACTGCCGTCGCTGAGCTCCCGCCAGCCTCGGCGCTCGTTCCGGCGACGCCCGCCGCCTCCGCCCGACCCGTCTGGCCGCCCCGCGCGACCGCAGCAGCGAGCGCCCGACCCCCCGCGATCGCTTCGGCTTCGGCCGCCCCCA
Organism: Myxococcales bacterium; assembly: GCA_947473045.1. Taxonomy (GTDB): domain Bacteria; phylum Myxococcota_A; class Polyangia; order Polyangiales; family Polyangiaceae; genus JANYHY01. Next base: position 12,630 of record CANJCO010000052.1, read on the forward strand.
AATCAAGCGCTGCGCCGGTCGCAACGTACCCCGCGCGTCCGCCGACGCCCCCCAGGCCCGCCGACCTCGGGCCCGGTTTCTAGCAGGCCTGCTCGCCTTTCATCTCGGGGACGCATGCACCTCCCCGCCCCAAAAAACGCGGTTTTTCGCTTGTCCCCACCCCACGCAACTGGCTTCGCCAATTTCTATCAGGGTGTTTTTCGAGCGCCCTGCCAGCCCGTAAGAATTGGCAAACAGGGCTCGCGCGAACTGCGTTAGCTTGGGCCTATGATGAGCGCGTTAGCAGCGTTTTTTCGACCCCGCGTCGCCTGCGCGATCGCGTCCCTGGGCCTGCTGACAGCGAGCTCGATCGCCCGCGCGGAAGATGCCCCGAGAGCAGTTGGCGTCCCCGCGATGCCCGAGTCCAACGAGCTGCCGCCACCGGACGCGCCGGTGGCCCCAAAGCCCCGCCCGCTGGACCTCAGCATCTTCGGCGGCATCCACGCCGGGGCGACGCTCGTCGGCGGGAGCGTGGGCGAGCCGGTCGGCCCCGCGGGCACGTTCGGCTTCGAAGGCGGCGCGCGATTTCTTTCTCATTTCTACGGCACGGCGCTGTTCGACCTCGCGCTGTTCAGCTCCGGCGCGGCGAGCCAAAAGAGCGTCTCGTCGTGGCTTCTGGGCGTGCGGGGCGGCTATCTGTCGAACCCTGAGGGCTTTGGCTTCGCGGCCGATCTGGGCGTCGCCTACCGCGGAATCAGCCTCGCCGACGCAACCGGAACGTCGCTCCGGCGGGGCGGTGCCGACGCGCTGGTCGGAGCCGGGCTGCATTTCAAGATCGGCGACACCGTTCGCCTCTTCTTGCCGCGCGTCGACCTGTCGGCGGGCTCGGCGGGAGACTTCACCCACTACCTCGTCACCTTCGGCGTGGTCGCCATGTACAACCACGACGTCGGCCGCCGCCATCGCCACGAAGACTGAGCGGAGGCGCTCGACCGGCAGGCTTTGACGCGCTGCGCCGACAAACGCGTGCAACGAATTACAAGTCGGTGACATTCGCGCCCGCGGCGAATGCTTAGGTGCCCGGCCATGCAGACGGTCCTTTGCGCCGCGTACTTTTTCGTCCTGCTCCTGCTCGCGAGCTATGGCGTGCACAGGTCGCACCTCGTGCTGACCTGCCTGCGCTACCGCAAAAAGCTCGAGGCCGTGAAAAAGGGCGCACCGCCGCTCCCCGCGAACGCGCGCGCCGAAGACGTTCCGTTCGTCACCGTGCAGCTGCCGCTCTACAACGAGGCCACCGTGGCGGCGCGCCTGCTCGACCACGTCGCGCGCTTCGACTACCCGCACGAAAAGCTCGAAATTCAAGTACTCGACGATTCGACCGACGAGACCGGGTCGATCGCGCGGGCCGCCATCAGCCGCCTCCGCGACACCGAGGGCTTTGAAAATCTAAATGTAGTCTACATTCATCGCGTCGACCGCACGGGCTACAAGGCTGGCGCACTCGACAACGGCCTGAAGGTCTGCAAGGGCGAGCTCGTCGCCATCTTCGACGCCGACTTCCTGCCGCAGCCCGACTTCCTCCGGGCGCTCGTTCCGCACTTCGCCGATTCGACGATCGGCATGGTTCAGGCTCGCTGGGGCCACATGAACCGCGACCACTCGCTGCTCACGCGCACCCAGGCCCTGATGCTCGACGGTCACCACCTCGTCGAAAACCGGGCGCGCTCTGCGGCGGGCTGGCTCTTCAACTTCTCGGGCACCGGCGGCATGTGGCGCAAAGACGCCATCTACGCGGCGGGCGGCTGGCAACACGACACGCTCACCGAAGACCTCGACCTCTCCTACCGCGCGCAGATGGCCGGCTGGAAGTTCATCTACCGCGAAGACGTGGTCACGCCCGCCGAGCTGCCCGAGGACGTAAGCGCCTTCCGCGCGCAGCAGTACCGCTGGGCCAAAGGCACCGTGCAGACCTCGCGCAAGCTGATGGAGCGCGTGTTCACCGCCAAGCTGACGTTGCCGCAGCGCATCGAGGCCTTCTTTCACCTCACGCCGCACTTCGCCTATCCGCTGATGGTGCTTCTCAGCGTGCTGCTGCTGCCCGCGCTCATTCTGATGCCGGCCACCAACCCGCAGACCATGCTGATGATCGACCTGCCGCTGTGCATCGGCACCACCGGCTCGTTGGCCGCGTTTTACGCGATGGCCGAGTCGGCTCAGGGCCGCTCGCGCCTCGGGGCATTCAAGCAGCTCCCCGCCCTGCTCGCGCTCGGCGCGGGCCTCGCACCGCACCTGAGCAAGGCCGTCTTCGAAGGCCTTCGGTCCATGGCCGGCGAGTTCGTTCGCACCCCGAAAAAGGGCGAAATCAACGGTCTTCAGCGCTACCGCGCGCGCGCCGACCTCCCGCTCATCGAGGTCGCCCTCTGCCTCGTGTCGCTCGCCAGCACGGTCGCCTCGCTCGAGACGGGCCACTGGTTCGCAACGCCGTTCGCGATGCTGTTCACGTTCGGATACGGCTACGTGGCCTCGCTCGTTGCCTCCGAGCAGCTCGCCCGTCGCAAGGCGTTCGCGGCCGCCCCGCAGCTCGCCGAGGGCAGCATTCCGCCGTCTGCGCCCGACGCGGACGACAGCGTGACCGAGCTCGCTGCCTGAGCGCGACCCGCAAGCGCCACGAAACCGGAGCCCGGAGCTGCCTCGCGCTGCCCCGGGCTCTTCCATTTCGGTCCGCCTTGCGCGTAAGCTCAAGCATCAGGGGTCCACGATGACCAAGGCAGAAATCGTTCAAGCTATCTACACGCGCGTCGGAGGCTTCTCGAAGAAGGAGAGCGCCGACATCGTCGATCTCGTGTTCGACATGATGAAGCAGACGCTCGGCCGCGGCGAAAAGCTCAAAATCAGCGGGTTTGGCAACTTCGTGCTCCGAGACAAGCGCCAGCGTCCGGGCCGCAATCCTCAGACCGGCGACGCGATCGAGATCAGTGAGCGCAGAGTGCTGAAGTTCAAGGCGAGCCAGTTGCTCAAGGCGGCGCTCAATCCCCGCAGCAGCGCGCAAGCGTCGCACGTGGAACGGTAACCCGCAGCCCAATGGCCTTCGAGAAGGGCGCCCTGCCCGCCAAGCTGTATTTCCGCATCGGAGAAGTATCCGAGCTCGTTGGCGTCGAGCCTCACGTGCTGCGGTACTGGGAGCGCGAGTTTCGCAGCGTGAGGCCGACCAAAAGCGCGCGAGGTCAGCGCGTCTACTCGCGCCGCGATGTCGAAACGCTCATGAACGTGCGCGAGCTGCTCTACTCCGAAGGCTTCACGATCGCCGGCGCGCGCAAGAAACTGCTCACCGGCAAGGCGGCGCTCGACGCAGAGCGGGCGGCCAGGGTCGAGGCCGCGACGGTAGCGGTCGCGAACGCCGAAGCGGCGCCGGTCGTTGCTGCCAGCGCCCCGCCCTCAACGTCGCCGATCGCACGCGAGGCGCTGCTCGAAATGAAGGCCGAGATCGAGGCATTCCTCGATGAACTCGGCGGCTGACACAGGCGTCGAGCCGGCGCTTCCCCCTGGATACAGCGAGGCCCCGCGCGCGCTGCCGCCGCCCCCGTTCGCGCTCGCGCCGGGAGTCACGCTCGAGCACTGGCGCGCAGGTTGCGCCGCGTCCGATTGCGCGACGCAGGCCGTCTCCGCGTGCTTTCGGGCAGAAACCGCCGGGTACGCCGAGGAGGTCGACGGCCTGATTCACGACAAGCTCGCCGAGATCGCGGCCAGCACGTCCGCGCGCGCCGGCCACGACGCTAGCCTCCGCGAAGTCGCCCGCGGCGCGGAAGCGTCGGTGTCCACGCGCAGCCTGACGTCAGCGGGGACGCGCGCGCGCACGATGACGGCGTTCACCGAGTCCCCCGGCGCCCTGCACGCGTGCTTCGCGCTTTGTGCGGGCTCGGACGGCGACGCGCAGCGCTGCGACCGATGGGTGCAAAATGCATCTATTTCCGGTTCGCACGTCCCCCGGCCATCTCCGTCGGCCGGGCTCACCACAATGCTCGCCGCGGTCCATCACCCGCGCGCCACGCTCGCTGCCGGGTTCGCGCTCGTTTGCTGCCTTTTCCTGGCGGCGATCCTCCTGCGTCCGTCACCGCGCAGAACGCGTGCGCTGGGCGGCGGCCGAGGGAACTAACGAGGTTTCATCCGACCGGGGCGGCGTGTTAGAAGCGCCGTCGATGCTCGCGTGCTCTCGCCCCGGTCGCCTTCGCCTCGTCGCTTCGGTCGCAGCCCTGCTCGCGCCAACGCTGCTCGTTTCGCGCGCTCACGCGCAGTCGACCGACCCCGCGCCGGCTGCCCCTGCGACCGCGCCTCAAAGCGCGCCCCTCATGCCGACGGCCAACCCCGGCGCGAGCGCCGCAGCGCCCGCGATCGCGACGCCGCCGAGCCCCGCCCGCGACGCCGCCGACCTCGCGCGACAAGGGGCCGAACGGCCCACCAGCGACGGCAATATTCCGTCGAAGCCGAGCGAAATTTTTAGCGAAGACTGGTGGGGACGCACCCGGCCGGTGTTCGAGATTCACGGCTACTTCCGCACGCGGGCCGAGCTCTTTCAAAACTTCGCGCTCGGCCGGCACAACGGCCCGGGCGACTCGCAGGCGCTCTGGGGACAGCCGCTCGACAACTCGTATTCCACGCAAAATGGTACGGCGCACAACGTTTCGCTCTGCGGCGACAGCCACACCGACCTTTGCCAGGACAAGACGCAATCGGGCGCGAATTTGCGGTTTCGCATCGCGCCCGAGCTCCACATCTCGGACAACCTCCGGATCATGTCGCAAATCGACATGCTCGACAACGTGGTGCTCGGATCGACCCCCGATTCGTACGCCATCAAGCCAAACGAAGGCGGCGCAGGCGGCAACGGCACCGGTTACGCCCCGGCGGGCTACAACGGCTACGCGCCGCTGGGTGGCTTCGCCACGACGCAGGGCACACCCACCGCGGGCGTCAACGGCTGGCAGAACTCCATCGCGGTCAAGCGCGCATATGCAGAATACATGACGCCGGTCGGGCTTTTGCGGTTCGGCCGCATGCCCAACCAGTGGGGCCTCGGCATGCTGGCCAACGCGGGCGACGGCATCGACTCCGACTACCAGTCCACCAGCGATCGCGTTCAGTTCGTGACCGGCATCAAGCCGCTCGACCTCTACTTCGCGGGCATGTGGGACTTCGTCAACAGCGGGCCGACGTCGGCCTCCCCTTACGACACCTACGGCGGTCAGGCGTACAACACCTGCAACCTCTGCAACGTCAACCAGTGGGGCCTCGCCATCGCGCGGCGCACGGCACCCGACGCGCAGAAGCTCTCGCTCGCGCGGGGCAACCTCGTGGTCAACGGCGGCGTCTTCACGCTTTACCGCTCGCAGTACCTCGACGTGGTGCAGGGCCAAACGCCCATCACGACCGACTACAACGCCCAAAACAGCGGACAGAACAACAACCTGCAAGCCCGCAGGGCCTGGGCGCTCATCCCCGACGTCTGGCTGCAGGTGCTCTATCGCAAGTTCCGCTTCGAGGCCGAAGGCGCTATGATCTACGGCGCCGCGCAGGTGCAGACGATCAACGCGAAGGCCGCCACGCCGATTCAGCAGTTCGGCCTCACCGCGCAGGCCGAATACCTCGCGGTCGAAGACAAACTGCACCTCAACTTTGGCTTCGGCTGGGCGAGCGGCGATCCGTGGGTCGACGGGCTCAACCCGGGCGCGAACGGACTGCAGCCCGAACGCAACGGCGCCGGCCCCATTTCGACGTTTCACTTCAACCCCGACTACCGCGTCGACCTCATTTTCTTCCGGCACATCCTGTCGCGGGTCGAGGGCGCCTACTACTTCCGCCCGAGCGTCGACTACGACTTCCTGCGTAACGCGAACGGGCAGCGCTTCGGCGGCACCGCGGCGATTATCTGGAGCCGCGCGAGCGAGTTCGTGCAGACGCCCGGCCACAAGCGCGACCTGGGCGTCGAGCTCGATCTCTCGCTGTATTTTCAGGCAAAAGATGGCTCGTTCAACGACGACCCGACCAAGATCGGCGGCTTTTACAGCATGCTTCAATACGGCGTGTTCTTCCCGCTCGGCGGCCTCAACTACCTTCCCGGCGAGCAGACCGCCGCCACCACCGCAGGCGTCGGAGCACTCGATTTGTCGAGCGCCCAGACCGTGCGCCTGTTCATGGGCGTGGCCTACTGATCGTCATGCGCACGATCCTTCGCGCGGCCTTCGCGATCGCCTTGACCGCGGCCCCTGCGGCAGGTGTGGCGCTCGCGGCCTCGCCTGTTGATCGCGCCTCGACGGAAGCGGCACTCAGCGAGCTCGAGCGCGACCCGGCCACAAAAGAGTCGGTCGCGGACGCCGCAAAGCAAGCGCGCCTCGCGCTTGATCGGGCAACGCGCATGAAGGCCGCCGGCGACGACGTGCACGCGAGGCTCGCCGAAGCCCTCGCTCACGATTGGGCCGTGGTCGCGCAAGAGCAGGCGCGTGCGACGGCCGCCGAGCAGAAGGCCGCCATCGCGCACGCTGCGGCAGGCGACGCGGGCGCGCAAACCCACCGCGCACGCGCGATGCTCGAGCAACGACTGGCCGAAAACGGGAGACTCACCGCCGAGGTCGCGGCAGCCGAGGCCCGCGCCGACGCAGGACCGCGCGACAGCGGAAGCAAGACCGATCCGAGCGCTCCGCCAGGGGCCGCTCCGCGAAAAGCAGGGTCGAAGTGAGCCGCGCAAGCTTCGGCGCGATGGTGCTCGCGACGGCGGCGGCGGCGTGCGCGGGGCAGCGCGCGACGGTCCCGGCGCTGTCCCGCGCTGAGCAAACCAGCACGAGCCCGGCGGCCGCCCTTTCGAAGCAGCTGGCACCGCAGGCGCTGGGCGAAGCCAACGCGATGCTCGCGCTGGCGCGAAGCGCGCGCGAGAGCGGCGACGACGTGGGCGCGGCGCTGCTGGCCGAGCGCGCGATCGCCCTCTACCAGCGCGCGCTCATGCTCTCGCGCACTGCGCGGGCGACGCTCGACCTTGCCGAGGCGTCTTCGGCGCTGGCGAAGGCGGAGACCGAGGGCCAGAGTCTCGACACGCAACGCGTGGCCGCAGACGCGCGCGGCGAGGCGCTCGAGCGCCGCCTGTTTCTCGCGCGCGAATCGCTTGCTCCGAAAGCGAGCGGCGCGACCGATCCGATCCGGGAGGCCGCGCGCCTGTCCGCGGCCCGCTCACTCGCCCAGACCGCGCGCTTGCTGTGCGGCGCGGCCACACTGATCGATCCGGCAACGTCCGGACTCGACGCCGAACGTGCGAAGCTCGACGAGCTCGACAAGTTGCTCGCTGCCGCGCCCAAAATTGCTCCAATTGACGCCGCCGCGCGAGAGCGCGCCAGCTGCCTCGCATCGCTCACCGCGGCGCGCCGCGCTCAGGCCGGCGCGGTGTCAGCTGCAGCCGATCCGCTCCTCGCCGAGCTGTCTGCGGCCGGAGTAGCGCCCGTGCGCGACGAGCGGGGCATCGTCGTAACGCTCCGCGACGTGTTCGCCGGCAAGGCGCTCTCGAAAGACGCGCAGGCGCAGCTTGCCGCGCTCGGCCGCGTGGCCGCCGCGCACGCAGCGATCGCAGTCCAAATCGTTGTTCACGATGCGTCGGCGCAGCCTCCGGGCTCCGAGCGCGGCGAGCTCGCGCGTACAGCCCTCGTCGCTGCGGGAGCGAGATCCGATCGCGTGGGCGTTGAAATGGCAGGCACCCGCGCGCCGATCGTCGACCCTGGCGACGCGAAAAATCGCGGCCGTAACGCGCGCGTCGACGTCGTGTTCGTTACCGGCGACTGACCCCGCTCCCGCCCGCTTCGATCCCTTGCGGCTGGCGCGGTCGCGTTCTACCAAGCAGCGTCATGAGCCGATCGCGTGTGTCGTGGGACGAGTATTTCATGAACATCGCGCGCGAAGTCGCCACGCGCGCGACCTGTGATCGCAAGCACGTCGGCGCGGTCATCGTTCGCGACCGCAACATCCTCGCGACCGGCTACAACGGGTCGGTGCGCGGTCTGCCGCACTGCGACGACGCCGGGCACTTGATGGAAGACGGCCACTGCGTTCGCACCGTGCACGCCGAAGCCAACGCCATCACACAGGCCGCGATGAGCGGCGCAGGCATCGGCGGCGCGGGCATTTACGTCACGGCCTCGCCCTGCTGGAACTGCTTCAAGCTCATCGTCAATTCGGGAATTCGTCGCATCAGCTTCGGCGAGTTCTACCGCGATCAGAAGATCTTCGAGGTGTCGCTCACCCTTGGCATCGAGCTGGTCGACCTGTCGAAGAAGCCCGAATGAAGATCGCCGTCATCGCGGGAGGCGCTTCGGTCGAGGCCGAAGTGAGCCGGGCGTCCGCCGCAGGCGTGTCGGCCGCGCTCAAGCTTGCGGGGCATGAGGTAACGACGCTCGAGCTCGATCGCGCGCTCGCGGCCTCCCTGCTTTCAGGTCAATTCGACGTCGCGTTTCCGGTCGCGCACGGGGCGCTCGGCGAAGACGGATCGCTGCAGGGGCTGCTCGAAGTGCTCGACATCGGCTACGTCGGGTCGAACGTGCTCGCGAGCGCTGCGGCCATGAGCAAGCCGCTCGCGAAGCTCGTGTTCGCGAGCGTCGGGCTCCCGGTTGCGAGGGGCATCGCGATCGCGCGCGGAGACGCAACGAGCGCCGCCGCAAGGGCGAGGGCCGAGCTCGGGGGCGGCATCGTCGTGAAGCCCGCAGCGAGCGGATCGGCCATCGGCGTCACGCGCATCGAACCCGGCATGCCCGACGCAGCCGTGGCCGCAGCGCTCACCGAAGTTTGGCAGCTCGACGCCGTCGCGCTGGTCGAGCAGTTCGCGCGCGGGCGGGAGATCACCTGCTCCGTGCTCGACGCGGGAGACGGTCCGCGCGCGCTCGCCGCGACCGAGATCGTTTCGCGAAAAGATGCATTCTACAACTATTCTGCGAAGTACGGACCCGGGCGCAGCGAGCACCTGTGCCCTGCGCCGCTCGGCGACGCCCTCACACGCGCGGTGCACGATTTGGCCGTGCGCGCCCACGTCGCCCTCGGCTGCCGGGACCTGTCGCGCGCCGACTTCGTGGTGGGCGACGGCGACAACGCAGGCGCCATCACCCTGCTCGAAGTGAACACGCTGCCCGGTTTTACCCCCACCAGCCTGTTTCCCGAGGCTGCGCTCGCCGCGGGCATTTCGTTCCCCGAGCTGTGCGACCAGCTCGCCCGCGCAGCCTTCGCGCGGGGAGCCACGCCGAGGAACGCACCTCGCGCGCTGCCTACAGAATGACCACCGCGCCGCCCCACGTATAGCCGCTCCCGAACGCCGCCATGAGCACCCGCGAGCCGCGCCCGCACCGGCCCTCGCGCCAGGCCTCAGACAACCCGAGCGGGATCGTCGCGGCCGTGGTGTTGCCGTATTTTTCGATGTTGTGCACGGTCTTGCTCTCGGCGATCCCGAGCTTCTGACCGACGAACTGATTGATGCGCAGGTTTGCCTGATGCGGGACGAAGAGGTCGACCTGATCGGTGCCCATTTGCGCGATCGACAGCACCTCGCGCGCGACCTCCGGCATCTTCTCGGTGGCCCAGCGAAACACCTGCTTGCCGTTCATCGCCGGAAAATGTTTGCCCGCGTCGAGCATCTCGGCCGTGAGCCTCGGAACATAAGCGCTGGCCGGCGCCTCGACCCAGAGGTCCTTCGCGCCGGAGCCATCGGCGTGCAACTTGAGCGCGTGGATGCCCTGCTCGGCGGAGGTGGCGCGACCGATGATCGCCGCGCCCGCGCCATCGCCAAAGAGCACCGCGACATCGCGGCCGCGATCGTTAAACTCGACGCCCGTAGAGTGTACTTCGGCGCCGACCAGCAGGATGTTTTCGTAGACGCCTGCGCGCACCCACGCATCTGCGATCGACAGCCCGTAGAGAAACCCCGAACACTGGTTGCGGATGTCGAGGGCGGGCACGCCGTGCAGGCCGAGTTTGTCGCCCAAAAAGCAGCCGGCGCCCGGGAAATTGTGGTCGGGAGACAGCGTCGCGAAGATGATCGCGTCGATGTCTTCGCGGCGTCTTCCGGCGTGTTCGAGCGCCATGTCGACCGCGGGGATCGCAAGGTCGCTCGCGCCGATGCCGGAGTGCTCGATGTACCGACGCTCGCGAATGCCGGTGCGCTGCACGATCCACTCGTCGGTCGTGCTCATCAGCTTGGCGAGGTCGTGATTGGTGACGACCTTCGTGGGAACGTAGTGGCCAACGCCGAGGATGGCGGAACGCGCGAAACTCATGACTGCGCACCTTTTCGCAGCCGGTCGCCGGGTGCAAGCGGAAGCGCGCGGGAAGTGCCCATCATGGTAGGATAGTACGCTTGGCGCACGGCCCGACCGGCCGCGCTCCGCATGAACAGGAAGGTCGCTCTGATCCCCGTTGGCACCGTCATCGCCTCAAAATACCGCGTGCTCCGCCTGCTCGGCGATGGCGGGATGGGCGCCGTTTACGAGGCCCGGCACGAGCGGCTGGGCACGAGCGTTGCGCTGAAGGTGATGCATCCCGAGCTCGCTCGGCGGCCCGGCATTTCGGAGCGATTTCTTCAGGAGGCCCGCGTCTCCGCGCAGATCAGGAGCCCGCACGTGGTGCAGGTGCTCGACGTCGACCAGACGCCCGACGGCGTCGCGTACCTCGTGATGGAGCTGCTCGTCGGCGAGCCGCTCGGGCGCCTCCTCGATCGCGTGCGCACGGTGCCCGCGGCAGAAGCTGTAGACTACAGCTGTCAGATCCTCGCGGCGCTCGAGGCCGCGCACGCGGTCGGCGTCGTGCACCGCGACCTCAAGCCCGAGAATGTCTTCATTACGAACGTCGGCGGGCGGCGCGTGCTCAAGCTCATCGATTTCGGGATCGCGAAGGTGCGGCAGATCGATGTCGCCGCCCGCAACTTGACGCTCGCAGGCGTGGCGATGGGTACCGTCGAATACATGGCGCCGGAGCAGGCCTTCTCCGCCGACAAGGCAGACGCACGCAGCGACCTCTACGCTCTGGGCGTGATGCTCTACGAGTTGCTCGCCGGGGTTCGTCCCGTCCGAGGCGACGACGCCCGAACCGTCGCGACGCGCGTCGAGCGTGGAGAGCTCGTGCCGCTTCTTGCGGCGGCGCCCAGCACGCCCCCCGAGCTGGCTGCGCTGTGCCATCGCGCGATGTCTCCGCGGCCGGAGCTGCGCTTTCAGAGCGCCACCGAAATGCGCCTCGCGCTCGAATCGCTGGCGCTCGACCCCCGACCGGGCGCGCCCCCCGCGTTTGCAACGATCGGTGCCCCGGCCGGCGGCCTTGTGCAAGCGACCTACCCCGGCCCCGCGCCGATCGCGTTCTCGCCGGCCCCCGCACCTGTCGCCCCCTACGGCGCCCCGGGGTCTTCCCAGGGTTCAGCGCTCCCCCTGCCTCCGCGGCGCGAGCATCCGCGCACCCGAGGAGCCGGCACCCGCACGCTGCTCATCGGCGGCCCGCTGCTGCTGCTCATCGGCGGAGGTGCGATTGTCTACGCTTCGCTTCAGGGCGGCTCTCCCGCGGCCGAAACTCCGACCGTCCCGGTGGCCGTCGATGCTGCGCCGAGCGCACCGACGGCAACGCCGCCGGTCGACGATGATCCGTTGAAGCCCCTCCGTTCATCACAGCCGACGATCACGCCGACCGCGGCGCCCCACGCCCCGGTCACCGCGCGCGATGCAGGCGGTGCCGACGCTACGGTAAGCCCCGCCAACCCGGAAGTCGGGCCCCCGACTTTTCCGTTTCCGCAGGGGTTTCCGATGCCCAATTTCGGCGTCGACGGGGGGTTTCCGATCTTCCCGCTGCCTTCGTCATTTCAGCTCCCGACGGCCTTGCCGGGGCTGCCGCCTCCACCAGCGCATTGAGGCGCGCGCGAACTGCGCTACCGTGGGGCCGTGCGCAAACCGCGCGATCGTCGCAAGAAGAGAGACCTCGGCCGAGACGTCGAAGACGCTCTCGGTAACTTCACGTTCCTGTGGCGTGCGACGCTGCGCGTTCCGCGTGCGCGGGCGATCGCGGCGCTCGGCACGCTCGTGTTCGTGCTGGCCATGCTCCTCGCCCGCCGCGGTACGGCTGGCGCGCGAGCCGGCGCGATCGCGGCCGGGGTTCTGACCGCAGCCGCCGTCGCCGTCATGCTGCTGCGCGAGCGCCGCATCTGGATGGATCCGAGCCGCATCATCGATCGGCTCGCCGGCCGCGCGATGCCCGAGCAGGCCGCGAGAGCCCAGCGCGCCCTTTCGCTTCTCGACGCGGATGGGCAGCCCGCCGATGGGTCGGTTTCGCCCGTGCTTACGCGGCTCCACGTCGCGCGCGCGCTCGCCGCGCTTCCTGGCGACGCGATCGCAGGCGAAGCGACTCGCGTCGCGCGCCGTTTCGGGCTTGCCGCGCTCGCCCTGACGGTGGCCACGATCGCGGCTATCTCGTCGAATCCGTGGGGCGTCGTCGAAGGCATGGATATCATCGTCGCCCGTAGCGGCGCCGCGCCGGTGGGCATGCCCTGGCTCGATAACCCCGTGCTCACAGCGCGGCCACCGGACTACCTTCACCAGGAAGAACGGAGACTGCGCCTCGGCGACGCAGCCCAGCTTCCGCGCGGCTCGGTCATTTCGTTTCGCGGCGCGCCGCTTCACGCGGGCCGCAAGCTCGCGCTCTACGACGGAGTCGACGAGGTGCCGTTCGTCGACGACGGCGCCGGAAAAGTGATCGCCCGATGGCCGCTCGAGCGGAGCGCAGAGCTGCGCGTGGTGGCGCGATTCGGAAACGTGCGCATCGAAGACGCCGACACGACGCCCGTAAAATCGCTGTCCGACCTCTCGCCCGTCGTCGAGCTCGAAGGGGCACCACGCCAGCTGAAATTGGTCGAGAGCGCCGCCCCCGTCGAAATTCGCTACCGCGCGACCGACGACCACGGACTGCGCGAGGTACACCTCGTGCTGCGCAGCGGTGCGCGCGAGGAGCGCCGCGTGCTCGCCAAACTCGATGGCGAAACACTGAGCGACCGCGGCGGTTACGTCCTGAAAGCAAGCGACGCGTTCTTCAAGAAGAGCCACGCGCCGATCGCGATCGTCGTCGAAGCCAAAGACAACGACCCGATCACCGGTCCCAAGTGGGGGGCGAGCGCCGCGATCACCGCCATTCCTCCCGACGTGGGCGAGCCGGAGACCCGCAGGCTCGCGGCGCTGCGGACGCTGCGCGATGCCTACGTCGATGCCACCGCGCATGTGCTGGCAAACGCGCTGCCGCAGCTACCCGCGGCGCGCCGGGCGCTGACCGACCAAGAAGACGCCGAACACCTGAAAAACGGGTTGCTGCTCGATGAGACGCTCTCGACGTCGTACGCAGGAGTCACGATCGCGGGACGCGTGCGGGCCCTGCTGCGCGCGCAAGCCCAGAAGCTCGACGAGGCGATGCGGGCCGAGGTCCGGGCGCCGACCGCGGCGACCCACGCAGCGCTCATCAAGGCCACTGAAACGATGACGCTGGTGGTCGACGGCGTCATGCGCGGGCAGGGCCTTCGGGACGCCCGATCGTCGGCGAAACAGCTCGTCGAGGTCGCCGACGATCTGGGGCTGGGCGCGGCGCAATCGCAGCGTGCGGGCGAAGCCGAGCGCGGCGGGCAGCGCTTCTCGGCCGCGTCCATCGTCCTCGGCGGCGGACAAAGGCAGCTCGCTGCGATGGGTGTGCTCGGGCGCGATCTGTCCGGCGCAGTCGGCGCGGCCCTCAAGCGCGCTGAGCGCGCGGGCACCGCGGGCGATTGGCCGCACGCCGAGCTTGCCGCGCGGGATCTCGCCGCGCGACTGCGCCAACCGGATCCGTCGTTCGGCGCGAAAGGCTCGGGCAGCGGCCACGCGAGCGGAGAGTCGGGCGCGGCGGCGGGCGGCGGAAGCGACGAAGGCGGCGGCGAGGCCGAACGGGCGTTCAACGAGGCCGCGCAGGACCTCGAAAACCTGGCGCAGGAGCACGCCGGCGCGATCGGCGATGTCGAGCGCGCGCTCAGTCAGGCCCAGAGCCAGGACGACCTCGATGCGCTTCGCAACGACGCGGCCGAACACGCGAAGGCCGTACGCGAGGCGCTAGGCGCGATGCCCTCCATCGGCACGGGAAGCGACTCGTGGACGAGCAAAGGCGCCGCTTCTAAAGAGCTCGCCGATCAGATGGCCCGATCCCTCGAACAGGGAAACCCTGCCGACGCCGTACAGAGTGGTCGCAGCGCCCTGCAGGCACTCGACGAGGCGCGGCGAATCGCGCAACGCACGCGCCACTTCGAAGACGACGCGCGCCGCGCCGGCGCCAGGATCGAAGAGGCCCGGCGCAAGCTGGAACCTGAGGTCGACTGGGCCGCGAAGCAATTGGACGAGCTTCGAAAAAAGGCCTCCCAGCGCGCCGGGGGCGAGTTGCGCAAGAGCGGCGCCGGCGAGGAAAAGCTGGCCGATCGCGCTGGCAAGCTCAGCGAAAAAGCGCGCGAGCAAGGTTCGCTTCCTGAGCCGGCGATCGACGCTCTCGGTGAGGCTGAACAGCTGGCCCGCGACGCGGCGCGCGCGCTCGAACGCGGCGACGCCGAGCTCGCAATGCGACTGCAGCACGACGCGCAACGACAGCTCGAAGCCGCGCGTCAGGCGCTCGGTCAGGACGACGGCCAGGACGAAGCCGACCGCGCCCGCGAGGGCAAGGCAGAGGGAGACGACGGGGCCGCCGGGCGCGCCGATATCCCGAAGGCAGACGCGCACAAAGGCCCGGAAGAATTTCGCAGACGTGTCGTCAAAGGGCTCGCACAGCCGGGCAGCGCGCGCCAACGCGACGCGATCAAGCGCTACGCCGAGGGACTGCTCCGATGAGGCACACCGCAGCGACTGCATTCGCATTGGGTGCACTATGCACGCTTTTGGTGGCGCCCTCGCGAGGCGCGTCACCGCTCTCGTTGCTGCAGGCGGCGCGGGCGCGCGAGATGATCCTCGGCCTCGACCTCGAAGACGCAAGGCGCACGCTCGAAGGTCAACCCTCGGAAGCCCCGGAGATCCCGCGCGAGCGGGGTCGCCTCGCGCTCTACGAGGCCGACTGCGATGCCGCGGCGTCCGCGCTTGCGCCCCTCGCGCTCGCGAAAGACGAAGAGGGCAGCATGCTGCTCGACATCGCTCGGGGCTGCGCGCGGGTCACCGCCGCCGTCGTTGAAGATCGCGACGACGCGAGCGGCGTGGTGGTTCGGTATCAGGACGAGGCCGATCGGGCGCTGACCCCGCTCATCGTCGAAACCATCATCAAGGCGCGAACGTCGCTGTCACGCGATCTCGGCGTCACGTGGCCCGCTCCGATGCGCGTGATCGTCGTACGCGATCTCCTGTCGCTCAGCGCGATGACCGGCCTGCCTTACGAGTCGGCGCAGACAACCGGAACCGTCGCCGTCGCGAAATGGGGCCGTGTCACGCTGCTCTCACCACGCGCGAGCCAGCACGGCTATGCGTGGCGCGACACCCTCGCACACGAGCTCACGCACCTCGCCGTCACGCGGCTGACCGTCGATCGTGCGCCTTTATGGCTCCAGGAGGGCCTCGCAAAGCGTGAGGAAGTGCGCTGGAGGGCCACCGGGCCGTTCGACGACCGACCCTCGGCAGACGCCGTCGCGCGCCGGGGCATCGACAAGAAGCTCGACCTTCCGCTCGGTAACCTCGGGCCGTCGATCGCGATGCTCCCAAGCGCCGAGGCCGCGAGCGCCGCGTTCGCAGAGGTCACCAGCTTCGTGCGCTTTTATGCAACGACGGCAGGAGACGCCGCGCTGAAGCAGCTGCTCGCCGAGCTCCGCGGCGGAAAGAACGTCGATGACGCGCTCAAAGTCGCCAGCGGCAGCGATCTCGCGGGGTGGGACACCAAATGGCGCGCAGAGATCATGAAGCGCGCGAGCGAGCCCGTGCCTGGCCTCGACCCGCCGTCGGTCGATCCGAAAGCGCTGTCCGCGCTGCGCGATCGCGTGCGCCTGACCGAACTGCTCTTCGGCCGCGAACACTTTGCCGAGGCACAAACGGAGCTCACGCAGGCCGCGAGGTCGCCGATTGTAGCCCGTGATCCTTCGTTTGCGTATCTGACTGCCCGCGTCACCGAACGCGCCGCGACGGCCGAGCTGGCGCGTGCTAGCGTCGCCGATCCGGTGCGCGTGGCCGGGTCGTACGGGCCGTGGTGGGCCGTGCGCGGACGGCTCGCGCAGAGCGCCGGGGACGCCGCCGTATCGGAGCCGTCGTTCATCGAAGCCGTCGGCGAAGATCCGTTTTCCATCGAGGCGAGTTGCCGGAGCCTCACCCCTGCCGCCCCCGCCCTGTCGCCCCCCGCGAGCGCGCTGTGCGCCGCAGCCCGCGCCGCGTCGGAGCCGGATCTCGGCAGAAACTAGGCGCGTCGCGCCATTTCTGCGGGCGAGATTGACCGCGTCCCGAAAGGGCAGGTATTTTGAGCACCCACGGTGCGCGAAGTCGGCGCGCGAAGAAGCTTTTCACCGCACGAGCCCGCTACGGCGGCCCCAAGAAGCCATTCATGAGCGCCCTCACCTACGCTGCCGCACAATTGCTCCGGGTCCTGCCGCGTCGGAGGGTGAGCCGCGCCATGGGCGCACTCGCCGATCACGCGTGGGCCGCCCCGCTCGGCCGCGCGGTCGTCGGCCTTTATTCGCGCGCCTACGACATCGACACCTCCGAGTGCCGAAAAACCGAAGGCTGGCGAAGTTTCGACGAGTTTTTCACGCGTGAGCTGCGCGGGGGCGCCAGACCGCTCGAAGGCGACGATCGCGTGCTCGTGAGCCCGGCAGACGGCCGCGTCGATTCGATGGGACCGATTTCGTCGTCCTCGACGTTCCTGGTCAAGGGCCGCCCTTACCGGGTCGACGAGCTCGTTGGTGACGCGACCGAGGCGCGCCGGTACGAGGGTGGCGCAGGGTGCGTGGTCTACCTGTCTCCGCGCGACTACCACCGCGTCCACTCGCCCGTTCGCGGCAAAATCACCGAAATCAGGAGCCTTCCAGGCGACTACTATCCCGTCAACGCGATCGGCATCGACCACGTCAAAGACCTCTTCGCCATCAACCGGCGCGTCGCGATTTGCATCGACACCCCCGACGACGTGGGCCTCGGACGCGTGACGGTCGTGATGGTCGCCGCGATTGTCGTAGGCCGCATTACCGTGACCGGCATCGACGCTCAGGACGTTCCGCTGGGGCTCCACCGCATGAGCCCCGGCCTCGAGATCGAGCGCGGCGACGAGCTCGGCATCTTTCATCTGGGCTCGACCGCGGTGGTCTTCGTCGAGCCACAAGCTGCGGGCCGTTGGCTCGCCAGCGAAGGCCCCATTCAATACGGGCGCGGCCTGCTCGAAGCACGTCATGAGGGCCACGGCGCCCGAAGCAAGGGGACGAGCGAATGAGCGACGAACGCCTGCCCGACACGAAAAACGGAGCCCATGGCGCGCCTTCCAGCGACGACGGACTGTCGCCCGGTTCTTCGCCCGACGCGGCCGCCGAGCGCGCAGCGCGGAGACGAAGCCGCAGCAAGCTGACGCTTCGCATCCCCGATGACGAGGTCGCGCGCCCCACGCCTACGCCGATCGGCGCCTACGTCCCGATGTCTACGAAAGCCCCGCGCGACGTAGCGACGAGCCCCGCGGCGACGCCCGACGATGTCCCGATCATGCCCATGCGCATCATCGACGTGGGCGGATCGGCACCGCCGCCGCGTTCCGCCGACGCGCCGGCTCCGGCTCCGGCGGCGAGTGACGACAGCTGGACTCCCTACCAGCCGAGCGTCGCGGACAAATCGGTTCCGTCACCCGGCGCCTACAGCTCGCTTGACCTCTCGGTCGAAATCTCGGTCGATGAGCTGTCGATGACCACCGAGATGCGAAGCGCCGCCAAGGCCGTCGACGACCTGGCGACCACGTCTGAGGTGCCGATCGCGGCGCTCAGCTCGAGTCTCCTGTTCGACGCCGACGCGAGTCAGGCGAACGTCGCAGCGATGACCGCCGAAGCGGCCGAGCGCCTCGCGCCAGCTTCTTCACCGCCCCCCGCGCCACGCGCCGACGTGCCGATTTCGATCCCGCGAGCGGCCGCCATTCCCTCCGAGCTGAGCGCCGACGCAACGCTTGTCTCGGAGGCCTCGGCGATGGGCGACGACGCGGCGGAGGCTGCGCTTAGGGCGCTCGACGCACTCGAAGGTGAGCGCGAATCCGCGCGGGGCGACGTCGCCGAGCTCGAGGCCGACGACGTGATGACCGAGGAGCCGATCGCGGCCCGCGCGAGCGCCGCGCGCCCAGCCTCCACGCCCCCGGCGCGCCCCAGCCTGCCGCCCAACTCGAAGCAGGAAGGCAAGGCGCCCCCGCTTCCTCCGCCCGCGCAAAGAGCGCCGTCAAGCTCCCAGCCCACCCCTTCGCCGCCGTCGGTCGCCGACGCCTCGCAGCGTCGCAAGACGCGCGCGTGGTGGGAAGAGATGTTCGGCGAAGATTATCTGCGCGCGATGGCGAAGATCTCCGACGAGCAGATCGCGACCGAGGTCGACTTCATCGAAGACAGCCTGGGCGTGGCCAAGGGCGGCACCATGCTCGATCTCGCCTGCGGCACGGGTCGCCACGCGATCGAGTTCGCCAGGCGCGGCTACCAGGCCGTCGGCTTCGACCTGAGCCTCACGATGCTGGCCCGCGCGGCCGACGAGGCGCAGGACCGCGACCAGAAGCTCAATTTCGTGCAAGGCGACATGCGCGAGATGCCTTTCGAAAATGCATTCGACGGCGTCTACTGCTGGAACACGAGCTTCGGGTTCTTCGACGAAGAGAAGAACGCGAGCGTCATCGGCAAAGTGCACCGCGCCCTGCGTGCCGGCGGCCAGTTCGTCCTCGACGTCGTCAACCGCGACTTCATCGCCTCGCACGCGCCGTCGCTCGTCTGGTTCGAGGGCGACGGCTGCGTGTGCATGGACGAGATGCAGATCGACTGGATTACCAGTCGGATGCGCGTCAAGCGCACGATGATGATCGACGACGGTCGCTCGAAGGAAATCGAGTACTCGATCCGCGTCTATTCGCTGCACGAGCTCGGCAAGCTCCTGCACGATCAGGGCTTCCGCATCGCCGAGGTGAGCGGCCGAACGGCCACGCCCGGGGTATTTTTTGGGGCGGAGTCGCCGCGTACGCTCATCCTCGCCGAGAAGCGGTAAGCCTCGTTTCCTGTTAGAATCACGCGCAATGGCGATTCTGAAGATTGCGACGCTCGGGCACCCCGTACTGCGGGAAATCGCGCGGCCTCTCAGCCGCGAAGAGCTCAGCTCTCCCGACACGCAGCGCTTCATCGACGACCTCATCGAGACGATGATCGACGCGAGCGGCGCCGGCCTCGCCGCGCCGCAGGTGTACCGTCCGGTTCGGGTGTGCGCGATCTGGGTGAAGGACAACCCGCGCTACCCCTACAAGCCCAACTTCCCGCTCACGATCCTCGTCAACCCCGAGCTCACCCCGCTCACCACCGATACGTTTCTGAACTACGAGGGGTGCCTGTCGGTTCCGAACCTGCGTGGCGAGGCGCCGCGGGTCACGCACTTGCGCGTGAGGGCCTGGGACAGGCACGGAGCCGATCTCGACTTCGAAGTGAAAGGCCTGACAGCAGGCACCTTCCAGCACGAGTGTGATCACCTCGACGGCAAGGTCTTCGTCGATCGCGTGGTCGACACGCGTTCGCTCACGACCTGGGCTGATTTCGAGCGCTATCACCTCGCGGGCTTCGCCGAACGAGCCCGGGCGATCGTCGCAAAATACGGAGCCTAAGGCTCCGCGAACGCCACTCCGTCGGGGTAGACGCCGACGGCCCAACGATGCTTCGTCGCGAGCGTGACCGGGTCGATCTCGAGCAGCGCGCCGCTCGCCGTATGGTCGCCCTCGCACACCTCGTAAACACGGCCGTCGCGCGCGCGCTTCACCGCGTGAGGGTTGCGGCACGCGTCTCCCGTGTATTGTGCACGGTTTTCGACGGTTGCAGAGGCCAGGTTCACGCGCACGAGCCCGTCCGGTCCCTGCAGCGGCACCAGCACGGAGGTCGCGCCCACGAACTCCGGAATCATCGCGCGACCGCCGAGCACGAGCGTTTTGGACGCGACCATCGCCCGCGACGCCACGTCGAGCACGCGCAGATCGCCGCTCTCGAGATCGGCGACCGCGACCAGCGCTTCATCGGGCGACAGCGCCACGCCGTAGGGACCGTACCGCGGCGCACCGAGGACGCCGGGCGAGCCCCCGACCGGCACCTTCGAGACCGGCAGTGACGGCTGCGTGAGGTCGACGAGCGCGATCTCGTCCGAGCCGTAGCAGGCCACAATCGCGAGCGCGTCCGACGCCGTCGTCAGCACCCCGTGCGGGGCCACGCACAGTGCCCTCGACGCCAGCATCCGCATCGAGCGGGCATCCCAGACTTGAAGCGTGGCGCTCATCTTCGAGGGCACCGCGCCCGCGGCCGCCTCGCGCATCGCCCGCTGCATGTCGAAGTGCGTGACGAGCACCCGCGAGCGATCGCGCGTGAGCACCACATCGCCTGGATTTTCGTCGGTTTCCGCGGACGCAACGACGCCGAGCGACGCGAGGTCGAGCGCGACGAGCGCACCCGCGCGATCGGCCCTGCCGTGGCCTGCGTGCCTTCCCCGGTTGGCCCGCGCTTCAGGGGGAAACGCGAGCGCGACGAACACGCGCCCTGCTCGCGCGTCGATCGCGAGGTGGTGCGGCGCTTCGTGCGCGGCAGGGTCGACGTCGACGTTCACGCGAATCACCGCGTCGCCGTCGCGATCGATCACGGCGACGTCGTCGGAGCCGTTGTCGGTCACGTACGCCGCGTGGCTCGCGGCGATCGGCAGCGCAGCGCGCGCGCCCGCATCGGCGGCCGCTTCTGGCTTTTTTGCGCATGAGAGCAAGACGAGCGCGGCCATCGCACGATATAGCCGTGGGGTGCCACGCTTGGCCCTTCGATTCGCAGCGCTGTCGCTCACCTTCGCCGCAGCATACGCCGAGGCGCCTGCGCAGGCGAACGGCCGCTTCCCGCGCGCCCAGCAACTGGTCATCTCGCGCACCGATCCCAGTCGCATGTTTCTGCGCGCCACCTTCGGCGTCATCGCGTCGACCGACGGCGGCCAGCGTTGGCGGTGGCTGTGCGAACAGGCCATGGGCTTTTCGGGCTCGTGGGATCCGCCGATCGCGATCGCGCCGCATCAGGAGCTCGTCGTGGGGCTCACCGAGGGACTGGCGACGACGGCCGACGGATGCACGATGCACACAACCCTGGCCGGCGAGCTCGTCAGTGATTTGTCGGTGACGACCACCGGCGACCTGATGCTGGCGCTTTCAACCCCCGGGAAACCGGCAACGGTGCGCGTGCGCAACGCAGCCGGGCAACTGTCGCCGGCGGGCGCAGGGCTCCCGGGCGTTTACATCGACACGCTCGACGCCGCGCCAAGCCGGCCTTCCCGCGTCTACGCCACTGGCATACGCGTCGGCGCATCACCCGAGCCGCACCTGTTCGTCTCGAACGATCGCGGCGCGACACTGCGCGAACTGCACCCGAAGCTGGAGGCGCAAGGTCGGCTCTTTCTTTCCGCGATCGATCCGCGCGATCCCGACCACATTTTCATTCGCGCGCTCGGCGAAAGCGGCAGCGACCTCATCGTGTCGCGCGACGGCGGGGCCTCTTTTCGGCTGGCGCTTCACCTCGACGGGGCGATGCAGGGCTTCGCAATGAGCCCGGACGGACAGCGCGTGTGGGTAGGCTCGACCGATCCAAAGCAGGGCATTTACCGATCGCGCGATGGCGGCGAGACGTTCACGCAGGGCGCCAGGCTGGTCGTTTACTGCCTCGCGTACGCAGCGAACACGCTCTACGCGTGCTCCGAGGCCTTCCGACCGGACGGGTTCGCGGTGGGCGTAAGCCATGACGACGGCACGACCGTGGCCCCGCTGGCCCGCTTCTCCGATGTCGAGGGCCCGGTGCGCTGCGACGCAGGCGCCGGAGCGCGATGCGACGGCGAGCCGTGGGCGCAGATGCACGCGACG
Source organism: Myxococcales bacterium (assembly GCA_947473045.1). GTDB lineage: Bacteria > Myxococcota_A > Polyangia > Polyangiales > Polyangiaceae > JANYHY01. The sequence continues at coordinate 34,698 of CANJCO010000052.1, forward strand.
CTCGCGGCGGTGTCTGCGCCGGCGCCAGAGCTCGACGCGCCGCCTTCGCAGCCGGACGCCGCGCGCTCGCCCTCCCCGCCCGCCGACGCTCGTGCCCCTGCCCCCGGCCGCGCTTGCGCATGCTCGGTGCCAACAAGCGCAGCTCCGCCGCCTACGAGCCTGGGCGCCTTCTTCGCGCTCGCGCTCGCGGGCCTGGGGCGCCGAAGTCGGTCCGCGCGCGTGGATCGCAGCTGACCCACCGCGCTGGCCCACCCGGACACCAGCCAGCCTTCGACGCGGGGTAAAAAGCCTATTTTACAAGGTTTTCGCGAGAGTCGTCCGCTGGCCGCGCGTTTGCATTGATGGGTTGCATGTCCGCCTTGCGCCTTTCCCTCGCCGCGCTCTGCATCGCCTCGCTCGCTGCTTGCGGAGACGCCAGCGTCAGCACCGCCGAGCAATGGCACGGCGTCGGCGGCTCGAATCCGCCCAGCGCCTCTTCGGGCGGCGGCGCGGGAGCAGCGGCAGACGCAGGCGCGCCCAAGCCGGGAAGCGGCAACCCCCAATCGGGCTCCTTCACGGTGCTCACGGCCTCACCGTCGGCTGACGTCGAGCTGCGGAACGTGACCCAACCTCTGCTCGTCACCGTCGCGCCGACTGGCTTCAGCGGCGCCGTTTCTCTCAGCGTGACGGGCCTGCCCGCTGGCGTGACGGCCTCGTTCGACAAGTCATCGGTGACCGTCAGCGGAACCACGGGAGCGAGCGCGCAGCTCACCCTCACCACAAAAAGCGACGTGATCAGCGGCGCGATCAAGCTCTCCGTCGTCGCCACGTCGGGCGCCACGACCGCCACCGCTCCGCTCACCCTCAACGTCAAGCCGGTGCTCACCATCGCGATCCCGATGAACGTGGACGCGATGAAAGGCACGCCCGGCAACGCCAGCACCAAGGCGTTCGGCGACTTCCCCATCGTCGTGAGCGCTACGGCCAACCTCAGCGCGGCGCCGATCGTCGTGAAGTTCCTCAACAAAGACTCATCGGGCCACTGCATTCACGCGTCGAACATGAATCAGGGCTTTCCGCACGACCCCTCGAACAACGGCGTGTGCAACGCACTGACGCAAAAAGATCAGTTCAACGCAACTGCGCGCGCCATCAACGCCACGGGCACCTACAAGTTCTGGCTGCACGATCAGGGCGACCTGACCGAAGGCGCCGTCAAAGTTCAGTAGGGTAGCGAACGCCGTTGATGGTGAGCTCGACCTCGCCACTGGGTCGCACCAGACGAACGGTATCGCCCTCGCTCTTGCCGAGCAGCGCGCGGCCGACAGGGGACTTGTAGCTCACGCACCCCCGAGAAAGGTCGATCTCGTCCTCGCCCACGAGGCGGTAGCTGGCGCAGTGCCCCTCTTCATCTTCGACGTCAACGATCGCCCCGAAAAATACCTTCGAAGTGGCGTCGGTCCGCGGATGAACGACGTGGGCGCTCTCGAGCCGCTTGATGAGCCAGTGCATGCGGCGATCGATCTCGCGCAGCTTCTTCTTGCCGTAAATGTACTCGGCATTTTCGCTGCGATCGCCCTGCGCTGCCGCGTCAGCGACCTCAACCACGATCTTCGGACGGTCGCCGGTGCGGAGGCGCACGAGCTCGGCCTGAAGCTTCTTCGCGCCTTCAGGCGTGATGTAGTTCGGCGCGCCCGCGCTCATGCTCGCGCCGCGATGGAGAGAGCCGAGGCGGGCCGCATGCCGCGCTAGGCTCCTGCTTCGGCGACGGCTGCCTGCTCCGCGTCACCGGGCGCTGTGACCGCGCGCTTGTAGCCGCACGCCTTGTCGGCGCACATGATCGTCGGCTTGGCCTTGGTGCCTCCCATGACGAGAAACTTGGCCGCGCACATCGGGCAAGGTTCGGTGATGG
>CANJCO010000053.1 GCA_947473045.1 Myxococcales bacterium
ACTGGCGGCCTCATCGTGCGCACGCTCGCCGAGGGCCTCACCAAAAAGCAGCTCAAGGCCGACGTCGGCTACCTCGTGCGTCTGTGGGGCGAGATCGCCAAAAACCGCGAAGGGGCACGCCCGCCGCACGCGCTGATGACCGAGCTCGACATCGTGCTCAAGACGGCGCGCGACATGTTCACCGACGAGGTCGACAAGATCATCATCGACGACAAGACGCAGCACGAGCGCGTCTGCCGATTCGTCGAGATGTTCGCGCCCGAGCGCGTGAAGGACATCGAGTTTTACACGGAGGACGAGCCCATTTTCGACGCCTACGGCATCGAGGACGAGATCGCCCGCGCCCTGTCGCGCAAGGTTCCGCTGCCGAGCGGCGGCCATCTCATCATCGATCAGGCCGAGGCCCTCACCGCGATCGACGTGAACACCGGCCGCTTCGTGGGCAAGGGAAGCAAGGACATGGAGGAGACGATCCTCAAGACGAACCTCGAGGCCGTCAACGAGATCGCCTACCAGCTGCGCTTCCGAAACATCGGCGGCCTGATCATCCTCGATCTCATCGACATGGAAAAGTCGGCGAACCGCGAGAAGGTGCGGCGCACGCTCGAAGATCTGCTGCAAAAAGACAAAGCCAAGACCACGCTCAACCGCATCAGCGAGCTGGGCCTCATCGAGATGACCCGCAAGCGCACCCGCGAGTCGCTTGGGCGCACGCTCAACGAACCTTGCTTCTATTGCGACGGCACCGGCCAGCTTCAGAGCAAAGAGACTGTGGCCTACGAGATTCTCCGCGAGCTGCGTCGCCGGCACTCGGATTTGCCGGGCTACACCGTGGTTGTGCACGCGCACCCGGCGGTCGCCGATGTGCTCATGGGCGACGAAAAAGACGCGGTCGCTGCGGCAGAAAACAAGTTCATGCGCAAAATCACGGTGATTCCGCGCACCGAGTACCACCTCGAGCAGTTCGATCTCGCGGGCAAGTAGCCGGGCGATCGCGCGTACAATCGAGGTATGCGCAGTCACCGGTTTCGCGGGGCCTTCGCCGCCGTAGCGCTGCTCTTCGCGTGCTACGGCGTGCGCATGGACGAGACGCAGATCCGTCCGGTAGCCGCGCGCGACCTCGACTGCGATGAGTCGCTCGTGAGGCTGGAGAGCTCGACCTCAGACCGCAAAAACGTCGCGCGCTACGTGGCGAGAGGCTGCGAGCGATCGCGCGTCTACGCGTGCACGACCGATGCGGAAGGCGTTGTGCGCTGTGACAACGAGCGCGCCGCGAGGCCATCGGATACGCCCGGCGATGACCACGAAGTCGCTGCCGGCACGGCGATCGCGGCCGCCGGGTGCGCTTGCGCGAGCCTGCTTGGGCACCGTTCGAGCGATCCGGCGAGCTCTGGCGGCGAGACCCCGCCGAATCCGAACGCGACCACCCCCCAGCGCAGCAAGTGAGTGTGCGGGAGCGCATGGGCGGATTCTGTTAGGGTGGCGCGATGAACGACGAGGCGAAGCGCTCCGAAGAGCGGGTCACGATCAACAAAGAGTTCGAGTCGTTCGACGCGTTCATTCAGGAATACGTGACGAACATCTCGCGCTCGGGTGTGTTCATCCGGTCGCAAACGCCGCTCGAAATCGGCACGCGCGTCAACTTGCGGTTCACCGTCATCATGGATGACATCGAGACGATCGAAGGCGTGGGCGAGGTCGTGCGCGTCGAAAAAGACGGCATGGGCGTGGTGTTTCGCGAGCTCGAAGGCCACTCCCGATCGCTCGTCGACAAGCTGCTCACGCGGCCATAACGCGCGGCCACAAAAGGCGAAAGGGCCTGCGCAGCTCGCGCAGACCCTTTTTTGTCGCCTCTGCGACGGTCAGTGCGTGTGCGTCGCGCCCGAGAAGCGTCGGGCGACGTCGGCCCAGTTGACCACGCTCCACCAGGCAGCGACGTAGTCGGCGCGCTTGTTCTGGTACTTCAAGTAGTAGGCGTGCTCCCAGGCGTCGCAAATGAGCAGCGGCACCGCGCCCACGAACGACGCGTTCTGGTGGTTGAGCAGCGACATCGTGATGAGGCGCTTGCCGAGGGGCTCCCACGCGAGCAGACCCCAGCCTGAGGCTTCGACGCTGACGGTCGCAGCGGTAAGCTCCTTCTTGAAGGCCTCGAACGAGCCGAAGTCTTTGGCGATCTGATCGGCCAGCGCGCCGCTGGGATCGCCGCCTCCGCCCTTGCCCGCGGGGGCCATGTTTTCCCAGTATTGAACGTGGTTGGCGTGGCCCGCGCCATGGAAGGCCACGAGGCGCTCGTAGTGCTGAAGGAGCGCGAAGTCGCCGCTCTTGCGGGCCTCATCGAGCTTCGCGAGGGCGCCGTTGAGGCCGTCGACGTAACCTTTGTGGTGCTTGTCGTGGTGGAACTCGAGCGTCGCCTTGTCGATGTGCGGCTCGAGGGAGTCGTACGGGTAGGGCAACTGGGGCAGTTCGTAGGCCATGCGTGGGAAACCTCGGTGAGAGTGGGATGCGCAGCTTAGAGCGCCTCGCTCCGCCGTCAATGGGGCTGCGCGATCAGGTCTTCGCGCGCGCGCGCTGCGCCCTCGCCGCGCTGATTGAGCGCGGGCGGGCCGCGGCGGGTTTTTTAGCGCCCGCCCTTTTTGCAGGCGCCTTCGCACCTGCTTTTCGGGACTTCGCCGGCGCGGGCTTGTTCGGGGCCGGTTCGGGCTTCGGAGCAGGCTCGGGCCTCGGCGCGGGCTCGGCCCACCGGTAGAGCTGAGCGGGGCGGTGACGGCCGGTGCGCTGCTCGGTCTCGATCGCCACGACCGTCTTGTCGGCGATGAGCTTCGCGCGGAAATTGCGTTTGTCGACCGCGTGTCCGATCACCGCCTCGTACACGTGCTGCAGCTCGCTGAGCGCGAAGCGCGGCGGCACGAAGTCGACCGCGCGTCGCACGCCGAGCTGCGAGGCTTCATGGCGGAGCACCTCGAGCGATCGCGCCAGAACGGCGGCGTGATCGAAGGCGAGGCGCACGCGTCGTCGCCCAGCGGCGGCACGCTCCAGCGCCGCGACCGAGTGCCACTCCGCGGCCGAAGCGTCGTCGCCGGCGCGCACGCTGCCGTGCGCCGGGCGCCCTGCCGAGACGGCGAACGCGAGGAACGCAACGCTCACCGTGTGCCCCCGCGGATCGCGTCCAGGATCGCCGAACGCGCCGATTTGCACGAGGCGCACGCCCGTGAGGCTCGTCTCTTCCTGCAGCTCGCGAAGAGCAGCGTGCTCGAGGCTCTCGCTCTCATCGACGAAGCCTCCGGGGAGCGCCCACGACCCTTTGAACGGAGCGTGCGCGCGCTTGATGAGCAGCACAGTGAGCTCGCTGTTGCGAATGGTGAAGATCGCGACGTCTACCGTGACGGCAGGGCGGGCATACTCGTAGGTGAAGGGCACGGCGCGGGAGGATCGGTCGCGCCGGTGCGCGTGTCAACGCGCGGCCGGGAGCCCTGCTAAATGCGCTTGGCGAGCTCCCGGATCGCGCTCGGCGTCGCGGCGTCTTCGAGCAACAGCGGGAGAAACGCCGGGGCGATCGGCAGCTCCGTTGCGAGCCGCGAGAGGCTCTCGGCCTGCACCCGCTCGCGGACCGATCGCATGGCTGCCGCGACGAGCGCGGCGTCGCCCCGGGTGACCACCGGCTGCAGCGCCGCCGCCTCCAGGGTGGCGCGCTCCTGGATGGAAAAGAGGGGAGGAAGCACGCAATTGACGACGACCTGCGCGATCGGAAGATCGAGCTCGCCCGTGAGCGCGCGCGCGAGCTCGAGTGTCTCGGTCGTGGGCATCTCTTCAGGGAGCGTCACAAGCACCACGCCGGTCGCGTCGGGATCGCGAAACATGTTCCAGGCGCGCTCGGCGTCGCGGCGAAGCAGTCCCGGCGGAACGATATCGACGATGACTTTCGGCACACGAAGCATGTCGAGCCCGTGGCCGGTGGCCGGCGCGTCGAGGATGACGACGTCGTATTTTCGCGAGCCGTCGGCCAGCGTCTCGGTGGTGTGCCACCACGCCTTGCCGAGCAGCGCCCACTCCTGCAGCCCTGGCACCGCCCGGAAGAACGTGCGGACGTATTTGTTATCGAAGAGCACCGAGTAGAGCATCTTCGAGTTGAGGGCGAGCGCGCCGTATTCTTCGAGCGCCTGCTCGGGTGCCATGTTGACGGCCCAAATGCCCGGAGCTGCGCGCATGACGTCGGCGCCGATGAGGTCGCAGCCGAGCATCGCCGACAGCCGCTCTTTGGCGTTGCACATGGCCACGAGCACGCGCTTGCCGCTCTGCGCGAGCGCGACCGCGTGCGCGGCTGCGACGGTGGTCTTTCCGACGCCGCCCTTGCCGGTGACGATCAAAAAGCGCCGATCTTTGAGCGCTGCCATGACCTCTGGCCCTTAGCACGTTTGTGCCCGCCGCATTTGGCAGCGCACGCGGCTTTGCGCCGCACGTCAGGTACTCTACTAGTCGAGACGATGTCGGTCAGGTTGTTCGCGCTCGGGGGTCTCGGCGAGGTTGGCATGAACTGCCTCGCCCTCGAGCAGGACGGTCAGCTCATGCTCATCGACTGCGGCGTGACCTTCGGGCTCCGCGAGTTCGGCGTCGATGTGATGCACCCCGATTTCAGCGCGCTCGAAGCCTACCGTGACCGGATCGCAGGGCTGGTGATTACCCACGGTCACGAAGATCACATCGGCGCGGTGCCCTATTTTTTGCGTCGGTTCGACGTTCCTGTCTGGGCGCCGCCCTATGCGCTCGAGCTCATTCGAGGGCGCGCGGCCGAGCACGAGATCTTGTCGCATGCGCGGTTCGAGACCACTGCGCCGCGGCACAAGTTTCGTGTGGGCCCGTTCGAAGTCGAGCCCATTCGCGTGACGCATTCGATCGCCGACGCCACGTCTCTGGCCGTCAAGACGAGCGCGGGAACGGTCATTCACACGGGTGACTTCAAGTTCGATCCGACCCCGCCCGATGGCGAGCTGTTCGACGAGGAGCGCTTCGTTGAGCTCGGCCTCGAAGGCGTGTCGCTGCTGATGTCGGATTCGACCAACATCGATGCTGCCGGAACCACCGCCAGCGAGCGCGACATCGGCGAGGCGCTTTTTAGTCGAATTTCGGCGGCGCCGGGCGCCGTGGTGGTCGCGCTGTTTGCGTCGAACGTGCACCGGCTGCGGCTGCTCGGCGACATCGCGCGGCGCACGCAGCGGCGCCTCGTGCCGATGGGGCGCAGCGTGCTGCGGCACCTGGAGGTCGCCCGCGACACGGGCTATCTGTCGTGGCCGAGCGATTTGATCTGGCCTGCCAACCGCGTAGGCGAGCTGCCACGCAATCGCGTGCTCGCGGTGGCGACCGGAACGCAGGGAGAACCTCGTGGAGCGCTGAGCCGCATCGCTCGCGGAGAGCACGCCATGAAGCTCGACCCGAGCGACACGGTGATCCTGTCGAGCCGGGCGATCCCGGGCAGCGAGCACGAGGTGCAGGCTGTGATGGCCGACCTGTACCGCGCGGGGGTAAACGTTGTTTCGTGGGGCTCGGACCGCTCGATCCACACCAGCGGCCACGCTCACCGCGAGGAGCAACGCAGAATGCTCGAGCTGGTGCGGCCGCGCTCGTTCGTGCCGCTGCATGGCACGCTGCATCACCTGCATCGCCACGCGTCGCTCGCGCGCGAAACCGGCGTCGCCGACACGCTGGTGCTCGAAAACGGTGACGTCGCCGAGCTCGGCGCCGGCGGCGTGCGCAAGGTCGGCCGCGTGCACTCGGGGCGCGCGTTTTGCGCGGGAGGCAAGTCGCTCGGCGCGGGCGTGCTGCGCGACCGGCGCGCGATCGCCGCGGAAGGCGTCGCGGTGGTGGTCATCGTGGCTGCGCGCGGAAAGGCGGCAAGAGCCGTAGTGACGACGCGCGGCGTGCTCGACGAGAGCGCCGATCGGCGGACGGTCGCGCAGGCTGAGCGCGAAGCGGCAGACGCATGGGACGCGAGCGCCTCGCGCGACGGTGAGTCGCGTCGCGAGTCGGTGCGGGCCGCCGTTCGTCGCGTGCTTTTTCGGGCGTATGGCGTGAAGCCGACGACGGTCGTGACCGTCGCGGGAGATGGAGGCACATGACAATCGTGAGACGATCGGGGCCGTTTGTTGTGCGGGCGTTGCGCGCCACAGACCGCGAAATCACGCGCGCGCTCCCGCGCGTTTTGCGGTCGAGCGACGATGAGGCGGTGCACGACCTGCGGGTCGGCATTCGCCGGATGCGCGTGCTCCTCAAGCTCGCGCGGCCCGTCTTCGGCCGCTTTCACGCCGACGCAGTGCGTGCAGGATACACGGTTATTCACCGGTCGACCGGGGCGCTTCGGGATGCCGAGGTCCTCGACGACACGGTGACCGAGCTCGGTCTGTCGGACGCTCAGTTTGCCACCTGGATCGGCCGTCGGCGGGCGCTTGAAGCGCGGCTGCGTCGCGGCGTGGTCGCGGGCCTCGAAGCGGGAGATCTCGACCGTGCCCGGGCCCGCCTGCACGCGCTGCTCCTGCTTCCGATTGAGCCGTCGAAGGACATCGAGCTCACCCGGTTTTCGAAAAAGAGCGTGGCGCGGGCGTTCGCGCGCGTGGCGAAGCTGGCCGGCACGCCGCCTGCGGACGTGGTTGGTTTGCATGCGCTTCGCATCGCTTACAAGGGGCTTCGATACGCCGCCGAGATCCTCGCCGTGGCCGTGGCGCCCGAGCTGGCGGCGCTGGGCGCTCCGGCCGCGAAGTTTCAAAAACGCCTTGGTGAGATTCACGATCTCGACGTGGCGCGTGAGGTCGTGTCACGGGCGCGCAGCCTGCCGGTCGCCGATCGCGCTCACGCGCTCGCGTTACTTTCAGCCGCGCGCGAGGCGGCGGTCGCGAAATACCTCGCCGAGCCGCCGCTCCGGATCCTGCGCCCCGAGGCGCCGAAACGCGTCTGAGCCTGTCCCGCCCACGGCGAATTTGGCCGCCGTGCGCCGGGCTTCGTACGATCGCGCCGATCTCATGTCCCCGTGGCTCGCGCGCACCCTGATGATCGCTGTCGCCCTCGCGGCGATCGGCGGACTCGGCGTGCGCCTGCGGGCCGCGCGACCGCTCGCGACGAGCCTCGCGGGCGACCCTGTCTCTACTCCGGCGAACGTCGATCCCCCGCCGCCCGTCGACGCCGCGCTGCTGCCGGATCCTGCGCCTCCCGCGAGCGACAATCCCGAGTGCAAACTTCAGCGGGCCTGGCTCCTCGCGGAAGGTCCGGCGCCGTCGCCCGGCAACGGCAGGCGCCCGGTCGCGCTCACGTTCGACGACGGACCGCGGCGCGAGAGCACCCCGGAAATCCTCGCATTACTGAAAAAGCATGGCGTTCACGCGACCTTCTTCTTCGTCGGGCAGGCGCTCGAGGGCAGCTCGGAACGCGTGACCGAGGCGCGAGCGATCGCGCGCACCGCCGCGGAGCAGGGCCACACGGTGGGAAGTCACACGCTCCATCACCGCGCGCTCACCGATCTCCCGAACGCGAAGGCCGAGGCCGAGATCGATGGCGGCATCGACGCGGTTTTTCGGGCGACCGGCAAAGCGCCGACGCTGTTTCGGCCGCCGTACGGGGAGCTCAATCCGTTCGCCGAGGCGCACCTTCGGGCGCGCGGTCAACAGCTCGTGATGTGGAGCATCGCGGCCGGCAGCGAGCAGGGTTTGGGCGATGGTGCTTCGCTCGCGGGCATTGAGGAACAGCTCGAATTTGCCGGGGGCGGCATCGTCCTGCTCCACGACATGCGTCGCTCGACCGTCACCCTTGTGCGTCGCCTGCTCGAATGGCTCGACCAAAACAAGTTCGATCCGTCGCGCCCCTCGCGCCCGGGTTTCGACGTGGTCGACATGACGGCCTACCTGCGCGAGACCTCCGACCGTCCGCAGCCGTACGCCGATCGTCGCGCTCTCGAAGACGCGCGCGCCGACTCGTTCCGCAAGCGTCACGCCGCGCAGCGCAGTCCGCTTGCGCGCACGCACGCCAAACCTTAGCTGCCGCCGTTGATCTCTTCGCACAGGCGCGCGCCGCGCCCTGTCGTATGGCTGTCTTTTACGTCCACAGGGCAGTAGCCGCCGGAGCGAAGATCATCGACCAGCTCGACGACCGCCGCGTTCGACCACGCGCGCGCACCGTCGACGCGCGCGCGAATGATGCCCTTTTGATCGATGATCCAGGTCTCGGGAAACAAGTGCGTACCGAACTTGTCGCCGATGACCTTGAGGTCCGGATCGAAGAGCACCGGAAACGGCGTCTCCTTGCCGCGCAGCACCGCGGCGAGCGTGTCGCGTACGTCGTCGGGCCCCGAATCGGCGGAAATCGTGACCACCGCGACGTCGCCGCGATCGCGCAGCACGCGCGTGAGGTCGGCGAGCTCGGGCATCTCCTGCATGCAGGGGCCGCAGGTCTTCGTCCAGAAGTTCAGCACGACGACCTTGCCGCGGTAGGCGTCGAGCGACGCGGGCTTGCCGTTCATGTCGGGCAGCGTGAAGCTCGGCGCTTTGCGATCGGTTCCAGCGTAGGCGGGCCGCACGAGGCACATCGCCGAGCAGTTGCGGCGCAGCTCTCCGTCTTTCGCGATGCTCACGAAGCTGTAGACGGCGATCGCGGCGCCTGCCACGAACGCGAGGTAGGCCGCCGCGGCGATGGGGCTGCTCTTGGCGTCGGCCATGCCGCGATCAATAGGGGCAAACGCGCCCGAGCGCCACCGCCCTCACACGCGCGCGATGGCGAGGCTACGGCGGCGGGGCTTGTCGTCGCGCGCTTGGAGCTGGCGGAAGGCTCGCTTGTATTCTGCAAATGTTCCGCCGGCGCGCACGGCGTCGACGAGCGCGAGGCCCTCGGCTTCGCTCCCTTGCGCGAGCACGTACTCGACCCACGCCCATTTTGCCGAGGTCGAGCGAACATCGGCCCGGCCCTTGAGGCCGCGCTTGAGGCGATCGAGCCGCGCGGTCACCAGCTCGACTCCCGCGAACGGCTCCCCGTCGAGCGGCGTGTTGCGCTTGGCGCAAAACGGGGCGATCCCCAGCGACACCGGAATGATCTTCGACAGCTCGGTGGTGAACCGGGCGCACTCGTCGATGTCTTCGTCGGTCTCGGTTGGCAGGCCGATCATCAAGTAGAGCTTGAGGCGATCCATGCCGTGTTTTTTCGCGTGTTCGGCTACGCGCTCGAGGTGTTTTTCTTTCGCCTTGCGCTCGAGCGTGACGCGGAGGCGCTCCGAGGGACCGTCCATCGCCGTGGTGAGCGTGCGGGTGCCGGCGCGCTTGAGCGCCGCCACGAAGGGATCGCTCAGGCGATCGGGCCGCAGCGAGGACAACCCGACCTCGATGTCGCGATCGGCGAGGGCGTTGACGATGTCGACGATGCGCGGGTGATCGCTCACCGCGGCGCCGACGAGCCCCACGCGCGTTGCGCCCTCGGGCACGAGGCCGAGGATGGTCTCCATGGGCGCGAGGCGCATGCCGCCGTTGGTCGACCGGCGCATGACGCAGTAGGTGCACATGCGCGAGCAGCCGCGCTCGGTCTCGATGAGAAACATGTTCGACAGCACCGCGTGCGGCGTTCGAATCGGGGCCCACGCGGGGATCATCGCGTCGGGTACTTTGGCGACCTCGGGCAGCACGTCGCCGTGAAGCTCGGGCACGAACACGTGCGGCAGTTTTGCGAGCGCGGCGAGCCGATCGGCCTTGTTTGCCGTGCCTTCGAGGATGCGCAGCGCGTCGATGACGAGCTCTTCGGCCTCACCGATGATGATCGCATCGACGAGGCCCGCCAGCGGCAGCGGGTTCGAGAAGGTGAGGGGGCCGCCGGCCAGCACGAACGGGTGCCGCTCGTCGCGATCGCGGCGAAAAACAGGGATCTTCGCGGCGTCGAGCATCGCCACGAGCCCGGCGATTTCGAGCTCGTAGGCCACGCTCACGGCGATGACCGGAAACTCCGACAGCTCGCGCAGCGACTCGTAGCTGACCGGCGCGGCCTGCGCGGTGATGTCGCGCTCGGCCTCGTCGTCGAGCACGACGCGCTCGCACGAAAGGCCCGGCGCCTCCATGATCGCGCGGTAGATTCGCTGGTAGCCGAGCGAGCTCATCGCGGCGCCGTACGCCGACGGATAGGTCAGCGCTACGCAGAAGGGCGCGTGCTTGGTGAGCCTGCCGGTCTCGTCGGCGAGGCGCTGGCGGATGACGGCTTCAGTTGCGCGGGATACCAAGCTGCGACACCTCTTAGCCCGATGCGTGCAAGCCGCAAGGGTCGCCGCGAAAACAGGCCGAATCGAGCACAAAAAAAGGCGCCCGCCCCACAACTGGGGGCGAGCGCCTTGCGCGCCGGTGATCAGCGCGCGCGGGTCAGCGGTTTGCGCCGAGCTGTACCGAGTAGTCGAACGCGAAGTCGGCCGGCTGTCCGCCGCCCTGGCCCGCTGCGAAGTCGGTCGGGAGCGTCAGGCCCTTGCCGGCGGCCATGCCGAGGATGACGCTCGAAGCGCCGGTGAGATCGGTGAGCGCGATCTTCGAGGGGAGGTGCGGGACGCTCTTCTTCGTCGCGGTCTTGCCGATGAAGTGGAGCGACCAAATCGTGCGGTTGTTGCTCGCCGCGTTGCTCTCGCTGATCGACACGCCCACGAAGTCGGCGGCCGAGCCGTCGAACGAGATGAACGAGTCGCTGAGGTCGGAGGGACCGGCTCCCGCGTCGCTGCCGCCGGGGCCAGCGCCGGCCGAGTCGGTGATGCTCATCGGCGACATGGTCGGGATGGTGATCTGCTTGCCGTCGACGAGATCGGCCTTCTTGACGTGGATCGACAGGCCGTTGCCGCTGTTCTTCTTGTACATGAACGCCGTGGCGTAGTCGGGCTGGAGGTCGCCGCCGAGGTATTGAACCTTGAACTTCGACGCGCCGCTCGCCGGCAACGAAAGCACGCCGATGCCGACGTAGGCCGCGCTCTGGCCGACGCTCTTGGCGACGGTCGAGTTGGTCCAGGGGCCGAGGCCCGTGGCGCCGGTGAGGTCGCCGACGGCGTCGATCATCGCGCCGGTCAGCTGGCCGCTCGCGGGCAGGTTGAGCGTGATGTTCGCGGTCATCGGCATCGCGATCTTGTTCTTGCTGAAGTCGACGTCGGCGACCATCGTGCCCTGCGTGCGCGTCTGGGTGGGCGTCCACACGCCGTCGACCAGGTTGTTCATCGGGTCGACTTCGAGGGCTGCGACGTTGACCGGAGCCTGGTCGTCCTGAACCCAAACGTGCTTGGTCGAGTAGTTCTTGACCGCCGAGCCGCCGTTTTTGAGCCACGCGGTCGCGAACCAGGCGCAGTCGAGCTGCACCGAGTTGGTCGCGCCGGCGTTCGAGATGGCGCCCGTGATGTTGTATTCCTTCGTGGCGAGCTGCTGCGGCAGCCACAGCGACTTGCCTGCCACGTCGGCGGCGGCCTTCACGCCGACGATCGACGCGGCGCCGAGATCGGCTTTTGCCGCCGTAATGTCGAAGGGACCCTTGGCGAGGTCGACCTTGAACGTGACCTTGCCCGTCGCGTCGGTCACGCCCTCGAGCCAGCCGGAGCCGTCGGCGTTTTCGATGCGCGCATCCGCGCCGTCGACGCCCGTGCCCTTGTCTGCGCCGGACTTCGGGTAGCCGAACGAACCGGAGACGACCATGACGGAGATCTCGGTCGTGCCCGAGATGTTCACGTTCGGGGCAGCCGAGTCGGTGCCGGCGTCGGCGCTGGCGTCGGGCTTGACCTTGGGCGCGTCGGTGCCGGCGTCGGCAGCAGGCGTCGCGGTGTTGTCACTGCCGCTGCAAGCGAAGAGCGCGAGGGCAGAGACTGCGAAGAGCGAGGAAGCGATGAGGATGTTACGCATGAGGCCTACATACTTTGCGCCCGGTATATCGGCAAGCCTGTCCGCCGGTGCCCGCGTGACGCGTAACGCGCCACCTGCGAGCGACCATGCCGTGCTAGAAGCGGGCGCGGCTGTGCCGGAGGAATCCATGGTGAATCGCAGGAATTTCGTTGTTGTGACCCTGGCCACGGCCATGGGCGTCGTCGCTTTTGGCCAAGGCTGCAAATCGCAGTCGAACGAGCTGGTGGTGGGCGCCTATCTCTCGCTGTCGGGTGCAGACTCCACATTTGGCACCGACACCCGGGATGGCATCGAGCTCGCGATGGACGATCTCAAGGCGAAGGGCGGCATCAAGGGAAAGGCCGTCAAGGTGCTCTACGAGGACGACAAGTCGACCACGCAGGAAGCCACCAACAAGGTTCAGCAGCTGATCGACCGCGATCACGCGATCGCCATTTTGGGCGAGGTCGCGTCGAGCCGGTCGATGGCGGGCGGCCTCGTGTGCAACAAGAAGAAAGTCCCGATGGTGACGCCGTCGTCGACCGCGGTCGAAGTGACCAAAGACCGCGAATACGTGTTTCGTACCTGCTTTACCGATGCGCAGCAGGGTGACGTCGCCGCCCGCTTCGTGGTCGAGACGCTCAAGAAAAAGACGGCAGCGCTCTTCTTCGTGGCGCAGGACACCTACTCTTCAGGGCTCGCGTCGACCTTCAAGGCCAGCTTCGAAAAGCAGGGCGGCAAGATCGTGATCGACAAGGGCTACCAGAAGGGCGAGACCAACTTCACGACGTACCTGCAGGAAATCAAGGGCGCGCAGCCCGACATCATCTTTGCACCTGTATATTACAACGACATGGTGCTCATCGCCCGGCAGGCGAAGGGAACGGGCATCCCCGGCTCGATCTTCGTGGGCGGCGACGGCTGGGACTCGGCCGATCTCATCGAGGGCGCGGGCGATCTGCTCGAGGGCGCCTACTTCACCAACCACTACGCGCCCGACGTCCCGTGGCCGAACTCGCAAAAATTCGTCACGGCGTTCAAGGCGAAATACCACCACGATCCGTCGAGCCTCGCGGCGCAGGGCTACGACGCGGCCTCGCTGCTGTTCGACGCGATCGGTCGGGCGACCGAGCCCACGCCCGAAGCTGTGAAGGTCGCGCTCGCCGCCACCTCAGGCTTCGCGGGCGCGACGGGCTCACTCACGATCGACAAAGAGCACAACGCCAACAAGCCGATCGTCGTCGTGCAGGTGAGGTCGAAGAAATTCGCTTACGCGAGCCAGCTCCTCGCCAACTGATCGCGAGGCGAGAAAACGACATGGACAAGGTCATCGGAGCGCTCGTCACGGGCCTCGCGCAGGGCGCCATGATCGCGCTGGTCGCGCTGGGCTACTCCATGGTCTACGGCGTGCTCAAGCTGATCAACTTCGCGCACAGTGAAGTGTTCATGATGGCCGCCTACTTGGGCCTATTTGTGATCGCAGCGGTGGGAGGCGCAGACCACCCGATCGTCGCCGGGGTGGCGGGGACGATCGTGGCGATGGCGACCGCGGCGCTGATGGGCGTCATCATCGAGCGCACTGCCTACCGTCCGCTGCGCGGGCGAGGCAGGGGTCCGCTGGTCCGCGTCACTCCGCTCGTTACGGCGCTCGGGGTCTCTGTGCTCCTGCAGAACCTCGCGCAGCTGCTTTTTACCGCTAAGTTCAGGCCCTATCCGTCGCTCTTCGGCACCGGCGCGCTGCACCTGGGGGGCGCCGAGATGTCGTACTCGCGCGTGGCGATCCTCGTGGTGTCGCTGTCTGTCATGGCGCTGCTCGAGTTCATCGTGAAGCGCACCTGGTTCGGCAAGGCGATGCGCGCGCTCAGCTCGAACGAAGAAGCGGCCCGACTCATGGGCATCGGGACCGGTCGCGTCATCGCGACGACGTTCGGCCTGGGGTCGAGCCTGGCCGCCGTGGGCGCCGTTCTCTATTGCCTCGACCAGTCACAGGTCTACCCCATGATGGGCGTCGTCATCGGTACGCGCGCCTTCGTGGCCGCGGTGCTCGGAGGAATCGGGAACATCACGGGCGCGATGCTCGGGGGGCTGCTGCTCGGCGTGCTGGGAGAGATGGTCAAGCTCACCAACTACTCCGGAGGCGTCGACGTGCTCGTCTTCGTGGTGCTCATTGTCGTGCTGCTCGTGAAGCCCGCCGGCCTCATGGGCTCCGTGCGCGTCGAGAAGGTCTGAACTGCGTGCAGAATACACGCTCAGAGCGCAGCGTTCTGCTGCTTGTGGCAGCGGTTCAGTTCGTCAATATTCTCGACTTCATGATGGTCATGCCGCTGGGGCCTGACTTCGCCCGGGCGCTCGGCATCCCGACCTCGAGCCTCGGTGTGATCGGCGGCAGTTATACGGCGGCGGCTGCGGTTTCGGGGCTGGTGGGCGCGTTCGTGCTCGACAAGTTCGATCGCCGCAAGGCGCTCGGTGTCGCGATGCTCGGGCTCGTCATCGGCACCGCGTGCGGCGGGCTCGCCACGGGTCTGCCTTCGCTGATCGCCGCGCGGGTCGTTGCGGGCGCCTTCGGTGGTCCGGCGACCGCGATCGCCGTTTCAATCGTGAGCGACGTGGTACCGGCCGAGCGCCGGGGCCGGGCGATGGGCATCGTGATGGGAGCGTTCTCGGTGGCGTCGGTCTTTGGTGTGCCGGCCGGTCTCGAGCTGGCGCGCCTCGGCGGGTGGCGCGCGCCGTTCTTCGCGGTCGCTGCGATCGGGCTGGTTGTGGCGATGGGAGCCGTCGCGCTGCTTCCGCCGGTGCGCGGACACCTCGATCGCGCCGCGAGCGGTCACGCGCCGCACGCGTCGATTCTAAGCACCGCGCAGCAGCCCTCGTCGCTGCTGGCGCTGCTCATGGTGGCGACGGCGATGGCCGCGAGCTTCTCGCTCATCCCGAACTTCTCGAGCTACTTTCAGTTCAACGGCGGATACCCCCGGGACGGCCTCGGGATGCTCTATCTGGTGGCCGGCGCGGTGAGTTTCGTGGCGATGCAGGTCACGGGCCGCATGGTCGATCGCTTCGGCGCGACCGCCGTTTCCGCGGTAGGCACAGCCGGATTTGTCATTGTCGTGGGAGCCGGGTGCGCGACGGGTACTCCACATCTTCCCGCGCTCGCCTTTTTTGTGGGCTTCATGCTCTCCCAGGCGCTGCGCAACGTGGCGATGAACACGGTGTCGACGATGGTAGCGCGGCCGCACGAGCGAGCGGCCTACCAATCGCTCCAGTCGAGCGCGCAGCACATCGCGTCGGCCGGCGGCGCGATCTTGTCGTCGCGACTGCTCATCGAGCGCGCCGATCATTCCCTCGGCGGAATGGAGCGGGTGGCCGCGTTTGCGCTGTCGCTTTCTCTGACACTTCCGATTTTGGTGTTCGCGGTGAGCCGGCAACTGCGCGGCCGTGACCGGGCGCCGGCGTGATGTTCGCCGCCTGGTTGCGGTGCGGGTCGCCCTGCTGCAATACTGGGAGATCATCGCCATGACCCACCGTGACCGACTGGGAGAGTTGCTCCGTGAGGTGACCGCGCGGCGTGTGCTGTCGGTCTCCCTGTTTGCCTGCGTGCTCGCGGCGTTCAAGCCGCTGCTGCTGTTGCTCGTGTTTTTTGTGTCGTTCGAGCGCGCCCTCGGCTGGGCGTCGCAGCACCTTCAGGCCCGCGCGAAGCTCGGCCCGCGCAGCGCGCTCGTTGTTGTGCTGGGCTGCGTTCTCGTGCTCCTCGGCGGAGCTCTGGCCCTCGGCGCGCAGCGGGCCGCCCACGGCATCATCGCGGCCCGCGACGGCTTTCCGTCGAAGCTCGAAGCGATGCGTTCGAGCGAGCTGTTTGTGAGCGTGAAATCACACCTCCCCGACGCCGACAAAGTGCTCGAGTCGGCCCAGCACCACGCGCAAGAGGCCCTGCACGTCGCCGCGGCGCTCGGACACACGCTGGCCTATGCCACCATCGGCCTCATCCTCGCGGTCGTCTACCGGCTCGAATACCGCGAGCTGTCGGCCTTTCGCGCGACGCTCGACGAGGGCTCGCTCATCGGAACGATGGTGCGCTGGTTCGAGCACGTCGCCGACGCGGTGGCCGTCACGGTGCAGCTTCAGCTTATCGTCGCGGCGTTCAACGCCATCACGACGATGCCGGTGCTTCTCCTCCTCGGTATTCCGCACGTAGTTCCGCTGATGGTGCTTGTCTTCGTGTCGGCGCTCGTGCCGGTCATCGGCAACCTCGTGGCCGGCACGGTGATGTGCGTGCTCGCCTACCAAACGAAGGGCTGGATGGGCGTCGGCATTTTTGTGGGGCTCACCTTCCTGCTCCACAAAATCGAGGCCTACTATCTCAACCCGCGGCTCACGGCGCGGCATGTGCACCTGCCCGGCTTCGTGCTCATCGTCAGCCTGCTCGCCTTCGAGCACGTGTTCGGCTTCGCGGGGCTGTTTCTGTCGTTTCCGTTTCTGTTTGTGGCGGGTCGTATCCGCGCCGAGTGGGCGGCGCAGGACAAGGGCGCGCCGGCCGCCTGACCGCCGCGCGTCACGATCGCTGAAACGCGGGCGGAAACACGCGCGGCGCGTGCTTTTTTCGCACGCAGCGAGTGCTCGCGCTCATGAGGCACACCGAAAACGCGCGGCGGGCGAACTCGGTTCGGTTCACGTTCGACCGGTGCCACACGTAGTTGTGAATCAGCATCACGTCGCCGGCGCGTGCGGGCATCGCGATCGCCCCAGCCTCCGCATCGACGCTCGCGGCCATTTCTTTGGTGACCATGCCCCCCAGCGGTCGCGCGAGACCGTGGTGGTGACTGCCCGGCAAAAACTCCACACATCCCGCTTCGATCGGAGCGTCGTCGAGGGCTGTCCACAGCTGCAGCTCGGGATCGCGATCGAGCCCCCAGAAGGCGCCGCCGTCCTGATGCCACGGCAGGATGGTGCCGCCCTGGGCCGCTTTGTTCATCAGGATCGACCGGTAGCTGACGATGTCGCCGCCGATGACCTGCGCCGCGATGTGCTCGAACAGCGGGTTGTCGATCCACGCGCGAAACAGCGGGTCCCGCTCGAGCTTTTCGATCTTGCGGTAGCTCAGCGACGGGCCCTCGTAGCCGCGCCCGAACGCGAGGGTCTCGTACTCGCCGGTGGCGCCGTCGAGCTGGAAAAACAGCCCCTCGTGCACCACCTCGCCCAGCATGATTTGCTGCGCGCGCTCGCGCAGCAGGGCCAGCGTCTCATCGCTCGCGACGCCGGAAATCCGCGCAAACCCGCGCGCGCGGTACTCGGCGATCGCCGCGCTCACGTCGTAGGAATCGACGGGCGCCCGCAGGCCGATCATCGCGCGTAGCTCGCGTCGGTGCCGGTGATCGCCTTTTGAACGGCGTCGACGCGCGAGAGCGTATCTTGAGAAAGGTGTAGGTTGCATGCATCGATCGCGGCGTCGAGGTGCTGCGCGGTGGCCGGACCCACGAGGATGGAGTCGACTCCCGGGCGGCTGCCCAGCCACGCGTAGGCGAGCTCGAGCAAGCCCATGCCCGCGGAGTCGGCGATGGCGCGCAGATCGCCGGTCGCGCGAAAGAAGGTCTCGGTCCAGTACCTGCCCAGATAGAGCGTGTTCTTGTCGAATCGTGAACCGCCGCGCGTGGTGCCGTCTTCTCTGTGGCGCCCGACGAGCAGGCCGCCGGCGAGCGGATTGTAGACGGTTGTGTGAATGGCAAAGCGCGTGGCGAACTTGAAGTACTCGACGTCGAGCTGGCGTATCAGTGTATTATACATCTGCTGTGAGACGGCCGGCCTCGGCAGGCCGATGCGGTCCGCGATGAGCATCATTTCGAGTATCTGCCACGAAGCGTAGTTCGACACGCCCCACGCCCGCGCCTTGCCTGAGTCGAGCACCTGCTTCATCGCCGACAGCGTCTCGTCGATGGGGGTGCGCGGATCGGGGACGTGCAGGTAGTAGACGTCGGCGTAGTCGGTGCCCATGCGCTCGAGGCTCTCGTCGATCGCGGCGAGCACGCGCTCGGGCGCGAGGCCTTCGGGTTTGCCTGCGTTGCGCCCGAAACCGACCTTGGTGGCGATTGCGCATCGGTTGCGCTCGGCGCCGAGCGCCCGGCCCAGAATGCGCTCGGAGTTGCCGTCGTTGTAGGCGTTGGCGGTGTCGAAGAAGGTGAGGCCACGATCGAGCGCGCGTCGCACAATGCGCGCCGCCTCCGGCTCGGGCGTGCGCTTGCCGAAGTTCATCGTGCCGACGGCGAGCGTCACGGGCTGGCCTGTTTTTCGCGGGCGCAACGACTGGTCTTCGCTAAGCATGGTGAGTCTCATAGAATGGGGGTCTACACATGAGCAAGCTCGGTATTGTCGTCGCGGGAGGGCCCGCGCCCGGCATCAACAGCGTTATCGCCGCCGCGGTCATCCGAGCGCGCCTCTCGGGGGTCGAGGTCGTCGGCATTCGCGACGGGTTCAAGTGGATCATGACCGGCGACACCACGCGCGTGGTCCCCCTCGAGATCTCCGGCACCACGCGAATTCACTACCGCGGCGGCTCGTTCCTCGGGATTTCGCGCGCCAATCCGACGAAACATCCTGAGCACATGGCTGGCACCCTCGCGTCGCTCGCGTCGCTCGGCGTAGACAAACTCGTGACCATCGGAGGCGATGACACCGCCTACAGCGCGCATCGGCTCGCGCTGGCTTCGGCGGGGAAGCTGCGCGTGGTGCATGTTCCAAAGACCATCGACAACGATCTCGACTTGCCGCCGGAGGTAAACACTTTCGGCTACCTCACGGCGCGGAGCGTGGGCGTTTCCATTGTAGAGAACCTCATGGTCGACGCCAAGACGACTGCGCGCTGGTATTTCGTGGTGGCGATGGGGCGCAAGGCGGGGCACCTCGCGCTCGGCATCGGCAAGGCGGCGGCGGCGACGATCACTCTGATTCCAGAGGAGTTCGTAGGAGCGCGCGCGCGCCTGTCGACGATCGTCGACACCCTCGCAGGCGCGATCATCAAGCGCCTCGCGCAGGGCAAGCACGATGGCGTTGCGGTGCTCGCCGAAGGGCTCGTCGAGATCCTCCCCGAGAGCGACCTCGCCGACCTGTCGCGGGTCGAGCGCGACGCGCACGATCACATTCGGCTGGCCGAGGTGAACTTCGGCGACATCGTGAAGGCGGCGGTGCGGGCGCGCCTCGAAGGCCTGGGCGTCGATGTCACGATCGTCTCGAAGAACATCGGCTACGAGCTTCGCTGCGCGGACCCTGTGGCGAGCGACATGGAGTACTGCCGCGACCTGGGCCACTCGGCTGCGCGCTTTATTCTTGAGGGCGGCTCGGGCGCGCTCGTGTCGATGCAGGGAGGCCGTTTCAAGCCGATTCCGTTTGCAGACATCATGGACCCGGCGACCGGTCGCATGCGGGTACGCATGGTCGATTTGCACAGCGAGCGCTACGCCATCGCGCGCGCCTTCATGCTCCGGCTCGGCCAAACCGACCTGCTCGACCGCGCCGCGCTCGCGCGCATTGCGGCCGTCGCGAACCTGTCGCCCGAGCAGTTCGAGCGCGAGTTTTCATCGGCTTTCTGCGACGTTCCGGCGTCGTAGCGCCTCGCGCGCCCGGTGACGCGCAAGCGCGCCTTGTGCGACCCGTCGGCGGGCCCGACCTGCCCCACGACGGCTGGGCTGCACCCTTGCGCGAGGGCCGGACGCGGCGCAGAGCGGCCTTCGCGCCGAGCGCGTGTTGGGGGCCTCGCGACTGTACCGATGACGGCGGGCGGGACCCGTGCGAAGTTGGGGCACCATGTCTGAGCTGAGCATCCCGACCGTTGACCTGAACGATGTCTCTTCGAACGACCCCGCGGCCCGCGCGCGTGCGAGCGCGGCCCTGCGCGAGGCGTTCGGCACCTATGGTCTCGTCTACGTCGCGGGCCACGGGGTCGATCGCGCTGGTTTGCGCCCATTTTACGACGCATTTCGCGCCTTCGTGGCGCGGCCGACCGAGCAGAAGCAGCAGTGCCTGCGGGCGTCGGACTGGCATCAGCGCGGATGGACCCCTCCGAACACCGAGACCGCGGTCGCGGCGGGCGGTCAGCCCGATTTCAAAGAGTGCTATTTTGCGGCGCCGCACCCGCGCGACGAGGGCTACGCGGCGCAGTATCCCGAGCTGTACCCGCACAACGTCTGGCCCGATCCGCCAGTCGCCGGCTTTGAGGACGGATACCTCAAGCTCGGCCACGCGCTGCACGACGCGGGGCTGCAGCTGCTGATTGCAGCGGCGCGCGCGCTCGATCTCGCCGACGACACCTTCACGCGAACCGTCGAGGGCGGCGCTCACGTGACGCGGGTGCTCGACTACTTGCCGCTCGACGAAGCGCAGATCGGCTCCGGCATTCTCTGGGGCGAGGAGCACACCGACTTCAACCTGCTCACGCTGCTCCCCGGCGGTCAGTTCTACGATCCGGCCGGGCAGCCATCGGCGCGTCCGGACGACAAAAGTGGTCTATTTTTGCGCACGCGCGCGACGCCGGAGAATCCGCAGGGCCTGCGGGTGCGGGGCGTGGCGCCCGAGGGGTGCCTCGTTGCGCAGGTCGGGCAGCAGCTCGAGATCCTGACCGGCGGCCGCTTCCTCGCGACGCCGCATGAGGTCACGCCGTGCGGAGTGGCGGGCTGGTCGCGCCTGTCGAGCGCGCACTTCGTACACATGGCGCCGAACGAGCTGCTCTTCCCGCTCGCTCCCTTCCGAACGCCGCAGGCGATCGCCGCCTACGCGCCCCCCGTCCTCGCCGGCACGTACGCCATCAAGACGCTGGTCGACATCGGCCTCGCGCCCCGTCCCGCGCTCGATAAGCTCGGCTATCGGCACTACGATCGGCTGAGCAGCATCAAGGCCACCGAGCGCGGCTGATCTGCGCGGCTACTGGCCGACGAGCCCCCACCAGTACGTCTGGCGCCCGGCGCCCGTCGACACGAGCCCGAAGGCGCTCACCCCGTAAGGGCTGTCCGCTTTGCGCAGGATGGTGAGCTTGGCCACGTCGCCGTTCTTGACGGTCGACTGACTGAGCTGGAGGGAAAGATCGGGTTTGCCGCCTCGGAATTTCGCTGCGTCGAAGGCGGTCAGGCCCCACGGCGCGACTGGGCCGTTGGCGAATGCGGGCAGCTCGATCGTGACCTGCTGCCCGACCTTGACGATCACGCCGCGGGCCGATTGTGGCCCCAATCCGATGTCGAAGCGGAGCATGTCGGTCGGTCGCGGCGCGACGCCGAAAAATGGGCCAGGCAGCGAGGGCACGCACGGGTCTTCGAGCGCGAACGCGCGGGAGTTCGACCACGAGCGTTGCACGAAGAACGGGTAGCCCGCGGGCTGGAAGAACGCGTCGCTCTTGAACTCGCACATATCGCCAAGCTCTCCGCCGGCCGCGAGCGCGAAGCCGAGGCCGTCGGGCTCGGGCAGGTTGTAGGCGGGCTGCGGGTACGGCAGCGGATCGGTGACGGCTTCGACCAGCTCGTGGCTGGTGGTCGACGTGATGGCATCGATGCCGGCGAGCGCGCCGAACGAGCCGCAATCGGGGATCACCGCGTAGGCGACGCCCCGGTCCTGCACGTCGATCGAGTTGTGATACCCGCCGAACGAAGCGCAGCTCAGTTCGCCCTGCAGCGAGATGCTCGTGCTGCTTGGATAAAACAGCACATAAAGCGTGTTGTCATCGGGCTTCGGGAAGCTCGGATCTTTGAGTATTTTCGCGGTGAGCCACGCTTGAATTTGATCGTCGGAGATATCGGACGGCGCAGCCTCGCTCAGGTGCACCGCGGGGCCGACCACGCCATCGCCGATGCCGTAATCGCGCGTTACCTGATGCCAGTAGTCGGTGCACCCGACCGAGCCGAGGAAGTCCTCTTCCTCGCCGCGATGCTCGTCTCCGTCGAAGGTCACCGGCACGAACACGGGCAGGGCGAGCACCGGGCCGCCGGCGGTGAGCACTTGCGGAGACGGCGGGTGCGCCGCGTCGAAGCTCGCGTCCGGGGCCGTGAATGCCTCGGGGACCCCGCCGTCGCGCACGCACTTCGCCGTTTGGGGCACGTACGGAGAATCGGGCGGAGGCGGTTTCGAGGCGTCCTTCACGGTCGGTTTCGGTGGGCGCACATCGGCGGCCGCGTCGGCCAGGCCCGCATCGCTCCCATCGCCGTTCGAGCCGCAAGCGCTGGCCTGCGCGAACACCAGGCACGACCCCGCAACGACCAGTGACCCGAAGCGCAAGCGCATACGCTCAAGTTTCTCACGCAAGTCGCAGGCCCGCAACGATCCGCGCCCCGCCGCGGCGCACGTGTACACTGCGCGCCTCGTGCTCTTCGCTCGCAACGTGCGCAATTTCGCGGTGGTCGTCGCCGCCGCGTGCTTGGTCCCGGTGGCCTCGCCGGCGCGCGCCGCCGGTGATCCGGCTCAGGAGTGGCGCTCGATCGAGACGCCGCATTTTCGCGTGAGCTATTACGTCGGCGAGCGAGAAATCGCGCAGCGTCTCGCCGATCACGGCGAGGCGATTTACGCGCGCATGGTGCCCGCGATCGGCTGGCCGCCCAGCGAGCGTGTCGAGCTGTCGGTGGTCGATGAATCGGAGAGCGCGAACGCCTTCGCCACGGCGCTCCCGTTCGACTCGATTCATTTCTACGCGACGGCGCCCGACGATCTCTCTCCGCTGGGCGACGTCGATGACTGGTACGAGGCGCTCTTTACCCACGAATTTACGCACGTTCTGCACACCGATCACATTCGCGGCGTGCCGGCGATCGTCAACGCGGTGGTCGGCAAGACGCTCGCGCCCAATCAAGTCGAGCCGCGCTGGATGCTCGAAGGTCTCGCCGTTTACGAGGAGTCGACGCGCACGAGCGGTGGCCGCCTGCGCAGCTCGATCTGGAACATGTACATGCGCGCCGACGTGCTCGAAGACAACGTCGCGCCGCTCGACGTGTTTTCGAGCAACGTGCGCAGGTGGCCTCAGGGCAACCTCTGGTATCTCTACGGCTCGTTTTTCATGCAGTGGATCGCCGAAACCTACGGCGAAGACGCGATCCGCTCGATGATCGACGACTACGCGCATCAGGTGATTCCCTACGCGATCAACCGCTCGGTGCGGCGCGCCACCGGCCGTACGTTCGAGGACCTGTACGCGGGCTGGATCGCCACGATGCGCCGCGATTTTGGGAAGCAGGCCGACGCGATTCGCGCGCGCGGGCTGCGCGAGGGAACGCGCCTGACGCGGGGCGGGCAAACTGCGCAAACGGCTCGCTTCATCCCGAAGGGGGCGTGGAGCGGCGCCGCGGGAGACGTCGTCTATTTCCGCGACGACGGGCACGAGGCGGCCGGTCTCTACCGCGTTCCCCTCGCGCGCGGCCCGGCGGGCGAGATCGTGGGCGCGCGGCCCGATCGCCCCGAGCTGCTCGTTCGCACCAGCGGCGCTTCGACGGTGAGCTTCACGCCCCGGGGCGAAGCCGTCTTCGATTCCGTCGACGTCACGCGCAACCGCTACTCATTTTATGACCTGTTTTCGCTGCCGGCCGGCGCGATCAGCCCCTCGGGCCTGGGCGGAGAGCGTCGCCGCCTCAGCAACGGCTTCCGCGCCACGTCACCTGACGTCTCACCCGACGGTCGCCGCGTCGTGTTCGTGACCAACACGCGGGGGACGACCACGCTGCAGACAGGCGACCTCACGGCCGAGGGGGAGCTGTCCGGCGTGCGCACCCTTGCCGCGTCGCAGCGCTACGATCAGGCGTACGCGCCGCGGTGGTCGCCCGACAACCGTCACGTGGCCTACGCCTCCTGGACCCACGGCGGCTTTCGCGACGTGCGCATCGTCGACACCGCGGACGGCTCGATCCGCGAGATTACGCACGACCGCGCGATCGACGGCGGGCCGTGTTTCTCGCCCGACGGCAAGCGCCTGCTGTTTCACTCCGACCGCTCCGGCGTGATGAACATTTATGTCTATGAGCTCGCCACGGGGCAGACCTCTCAGCTCACCAACACGCTGACCGGTGCGATGCAGCCCGCCGTGTCGCCTGACGGAAAATCGGTCGTCTACACCGGCTACACGCACGCCGGCTACGATCTGTTCGCCATTGCGCTCGACGAGCAACGCCTGCTCGCGGCGCTGCCCTACGTCGACACGCGTCCGCCGCCACAGCCCGAGCCGGTGTTGCACGACTGGCACGACGCGCCGTACAACCCGCTGCACACGCTCGCGCCGCGCAAGTATGCGTTCAACACGCAGCCCGGCAATTTCGGGCAGGCGTTTTCGATCGCGGTGGCGGGCCACGACATGGCGGCGCACCACGCGCTTTCGGCGACGCTCAACGTGGAGATCGAGCGGCCGGAGCCGCAGTTCGATGCAAGTTACACCTATTCGCGCCTGCCGTTCGACTGGGGCACCCGCGTCTACCGATCGATCGCGCCGGGGGGCGGCTACGCGATCGGCGACTACAAACCCGCGTACGTGCAGGAAGCCATCGGCGCGCAAACGGGCCTGTCGTACAGCATCCCGCGCGCGTTCGACGCCCAGGCCTTCAGCGTCGCGTTCGACGCCTCGCGAACGGGGGCGAATCTGCCGCTCGATGCCGCGCATATCGATCCGTACGCCACGCCCGCGATCCCTGCGCAGCGCTTCGCCACGATGCTCCGCGCAGGCTGGTCGTACAGCAACGCAGAGCGGTTCTTGTGGAGCGTCGGGCCCGAAAAAGGGCTGTCGATCAGCGCGAATTTCGATTTGTCGCATCCCACGCTGGGCAGTGACTACCGCGGCTTTCGCGCTTCGGCCGATCTGTCGAGTTACTGGCTCATGCCGTGGCTTCGGCATCACTCGCTCGCAGTGCACGTGACGTCGGGCACCAGCGGCGGATCGTTTCCCGGGTCGGCGTTCTTCGTGGGCGGGTTCGTCGACGTGCCCTTCACCGACACGGTGCGAACCCTGCTCCAGCAGGGCGTGTTTTTGCAGCAGGGCGGGGTGGTGCTGCGCGGCTATCCGTCGGGCGTCGAGGCCGGGCGCAACGTGGCGCTCTTCAACGCCGAGTACCGATTTCCGATCGTGAACGTCGATCGCGGGCCCTCGACCTTGCCGCTGATGTTCAACCGCTTGAGCGGAAACGTGTTCGTCGATTACGGCAGCGCGTTCGACGATGCCGCCACTGCGCTGTTCAAGACCGGCGTCGGAGCCGAGCTGTGGGGGGAGATGACCGTCGGCTATTTCGTCCCGTTCACGATGCGCCTCGGATACGCGCGCGGTCTCGCGAGCCTCGGCACCGACAAAGTCTACGTGCTGGCGGCGGTGCCGTATTGAGCGAAGAAAAGTGGGCAGCGGGGGAGCCGGTGCGTAGATTGCGCGCCATGCGCCTTTTTGCCGTCGCGATCGCTTTTGCTTCCACGCTCGCGTGCATCAGTCAGCCGACGAGCGCAGCGCTCGTGCAGCAGACGGCGCATGAGTTCAACGTCAACGCCCGCTTTGGTCGACTCGACCTCGCGAGCGAGACGGTCGCCCCCGAGTACCGCGAGGCGTTTCAGCGCGTTCACCGCGCGTGGGGTGGCGACGTCCGCATCGGCGACACGGAGCTGGCCGGCCTGTCGATGAAGAGCAAAGAGATCGCCGCGGTCGGCGTGAAGGTCTCCTGGTATCGCGTCGACAGCGGGGAGCTGAAGGTCACCACGATTCGGCAGGAGTGGCACGACCACAAGGGCACGTGGCTCCTCGAACGCGAAGAGCGCGAGAGCGGCGATTTTGGCCTGCTTGGCGACCGCGTCGAGCCCGTTTCCCCCGATGGCCCCAAGCCGCGCGCACAGTTTCCGACGGTACGGATCGGCGCAGCAGACTGAGCTTCGTGAGGCTGAGCTTCGCGAGGCAACTCGGGCCGGCGCGCGACATCGCACGCCGACCCGCCGGGCCTTCAGACCTTGGCGGCCTTCTTCGTGGTCTTTTTGGTCGTACCGGTGCGCGCCTTGCCCTTCTCGGCAGCGACGCGCTTGAGGCGCGCCTTTTTGGCGGACTGGGCCTTACGGCGGCGCATCTTCATCGAGTTTCGGCGGTCGAAATTTCCCATGGCTCTTCTCGTCGTGATGGCTCACGCGCCTGGCGCGCGAGAGGACCGGCACCATGGCGCTTCATGCTCCCGCACGTCAAGGAAGTTGCGACGCGCCGCCGCGCTCAGCCGGCCGATTCGGCCACGTCGTGCTCGCGGCCCCGCACTTCGAGGCGGTAGCGGCTGTTGGCGGTCTCGATGTAGAAGACCTCACGGCCGGCGATTCGGAGCACGCGCTTCACCGGTGTGGTCACGTATTCGTGCATGCCGTCGGGGAACTCGATGACCACGACGGAGCCTTTGCGCGGCGCTCTTACGAGTCTCCCCGCGACCGCCCGCGCGCCTTTTCCGAGCTTGCGCAATACGACGTCCACAGACTCAATCTAGCACTGACGTGTCGTCCGTCTACTGCGCGCGCGGGGACCGCGTTCAATACTTCGGCGGCGGCCCCGGGATGGTGAGCATTTGATCAGCACCTCGGGTTCGCTCGCGGCGCTTTCGATTTGGCGCCGCGTCGGGTAACGCGGACCCACCGATGTCGCGCCCGATTCTCAACGATCACTCGCTCCATCGCGGAACGGCCACGTCGCTCGCTCCCGCGTCACCCGGCGTTGGGCAGCGCGGACCGGATGCCGCCGGGGAGCACCTCTCCCGGGCACGCACCGGGTGCGTCGAAGTGGTGTGCGGCTCGATGTTCAGCGGCAAGACCGAAGAGCTGCTGCGGCGAATCAAGCGCGCGGAGCTGGCGCGCCTGCCGGTCGTGCTGTTCAAGCCGCGCGTCGACAACCGCTACGACGAGGTGAAGGTCGTGACGCACGAGGGCGCCTGCGCCAACGCGGTGCCCGTGTCGAGCGCGGGCGAGATGCTCGACCTCGCGGGCCCGAACGTGTCCGTCGTGGGCGTTGATGAGGCGCAGTTCTTCGACGCGACCATCGTCGACGTCGTCACCACGCTCGCCGACCGCGGCGCGCGCGTCATCTGTGCGGGGCTCGATCAAGACTATCTCGGGCGGCCGTTCGGCCCGATGCCGGCGCTGATGGCCGTCGCCGAATACGTCACGAAGCTCCATGCGGTCTGCGCCCAATGCGGCGCGGAAGCCTCGCGCTCGCAGCGTCTGGTGGCGAGCGAGGGCCAGCTGTTCGTCGGCGGAGCGGCGGCCTACGAGGCGCGCTGTCGTAGGTGCTTCGTCGCCTACGTCGCAGCGGGCTGAGTCACTTCGCGCGCGCGGCGACTGCGCCGGTGTTCGACTCGCCTTCTTTTGCCCATGCGCGGAGCATCTCGCGCGCGATGAAGTTGGCTTTCACGTGCCACTTTGGCTGATTGACGACGAGCACCGCGATCGCGATCTGCGCCTCTCCAGGCGCCGGATGCGCGGGCGCAAAGCCGGTGAACCACGAATACAGGTGCTGACCATCGGGATCGTTCAGCGTGCCGGTCTTGCCGGCCACAGACTTGCCTGTCAGCAGCGGTTTGCCGTGGCTGTCGTGGAACGATCGGTACGACGTGCCCTCGCTGATCGTGTGCTCCATCATCGTGGTTACCGCCGCGGCGGTGTCGCGCTTGATGGCGCGACGCATGGGCTCGGGCGGCGGCAAGCCGGCGATCGCTGCGCCGCTCGCGTCGACGATCTCGCGAACGACGAACGGCCGCATGGGTGCGCCTTCGTGGGCCATCGTCGCCGACAGCGACGCGGCCTCGAGGGGAGACAGCGTGCTGTTCCAGAACCCTGCGGCGGTGCGCGCAAACCCGAGTTTGTCGTCGGGAAGCGAGAGGCGGCTCGCCTCGACGGGCACATCGAAAGACGGCGCTTCGCCATAGCCGAGGGCGTGTGCGGTGGATTCGAGGTCATGGGCGCTGAGGTGCTTGCTCGCGAGCCTCGCGAAGACCGTGTTGGTGCTCTTGCCGAGCGCAGTGGCGAGGCTTGGGCACCACCGGTCACGCGCGGTGTTGTCTTCGAGATCGCCCAGCGTGAGGCGCTGCTCGCCGCCGCCGGCGTAGCACTGCTTCGTGTCGGCGGAGAGCCCGGCGCGCTCGACGAGGGCGCTCGCGGTGACCACCTTGAACACGCTCGCGCTCGGCGCCTTTGCCTCGGCGCAGAAGTCGCGTGCAGGGGCGCCCTCGATGTGACTCGCGTAGACGAGCACTTCGCCGTTCTTCGGGTTCACCATCACGATCGCAGCCTCGGGCAGCTTGTGCTGCTGCATGAGGTTGGTGGCGGCCCTCTGCAGGCGCGTATCGAGCGTGAGCTTCGCGGTTCGACCTTGCGGCAGCGGAGAGGTCGCGCCGTCGTCTCCGAGGGCGAGATGGCTTAACTCGAGGCCTCTCAGCAGCTCTTCGCGCGTGCTCGGCGGGCCCGCATCCACTTGCGCAGCGGCGGTTTGGGCGGCGGCCGGCGCGTCGACCGCGCGCGCGGAGGAGACCGCGTCTGCGACCTGTGAGGCGCCGTGCTTGCAGCGCGACATACCGAACACAGCCCCCAGCACGGCTACGGCACCCAGGAGCGCGAGTCGCCTCTGCATCGCGCATGGCAATGACACGGCGCTCGCGATGGGGCCAAACAATCGGCGAAGGAGGCGCTATCGTTCGCGGCATGAAACGGACGCATCTGGCCGCGTACGCGGTCGCCGCAGCCCTCGCGTGGCCCCAGCCGGCGCGCGCAGCCCTCGAGGCGAAGATCGTGGCACGGGCCGGGGGCTCCGCGCTGTCGGTCGCGGTCGACCTGGCCGCGGGCGTGGTGCGTTACCGCGTGTGTCCTCAGGGGCCGTGTCCCATTGAGCCGGGGAGTCCCACGCTGGCGATCGGCCTTGCCCCTTCGCGCCTCCCCGCCGCGCCGGACGTGATCGTCGACGTCGTTCCGATCGGCGCGGATCGCAGCGCGATACACTTGAAATTGCCGGAAAAGGGCGGCGAAATCGCCTTCGAGGCCCTTGTGGTCCCTCGGGCCGACGCGCCCGTGGCCTTCGCTGGGATCACCGGCTTCACGCGCGGCGAGACGGGGAGCCGCGCGGGCACGAAAGTCGAAGTGCTCGAAGGCGACGACGGCGCCCGGTTCGTCGTCGTGGGGGAGGCGAGCGAGGCGACCCGAATTTGCGGCCAGAATGCAACGCTTGGCGATACGCGCGTGCTCGATGCGGCGTCGCTTTCGCTGCTCGCCGCGGCTGTGCAGCAATTGCCCCTGGCGCAGCGGCGCGCCGCGATTCGCGTGGCTGCGATCAGGCTCAATTCGGCGTCCCCGCTGCCCCTTGGGGCGCTTTTGTCGGCGCCGGCGTCGAGCGCTTCGAGCACCGCAGCCGAAGCCCTCATCGATCGCGATCCGGCCACGGTGTGGAGCGAGTCGCGATCGGGCATCGGCCGGGGCGAGTTCGCTTCGTTCGCCCTGCCCGCAGACGTCCCGATTTCGCGGCTCGTGCTCACGATCGCCCCGCCTTCGCCGCTCGCGTCGGGCGCGTCGCCGAGCACGTTCTACGTGGTCGGAGGCGAGCAGACCTACGAGGTCAGTGTTCCGCAGGACGCCTGGCAAAATCCCGGAGCCGGCTACGAAGTCAGCTTCGCTCAGCCCATGATTTCAGGCTGTTTGTCAGTCGTGCTCGCGGACGCGCACACGGGCAACTTGAGCAGGCCCGTGGTGTCGATCGCAGAGCTCTCGGCCTATGCGTCGGTCGAGTCCGGCGGCGCGACGCTGGCCTCTGTCGCGCGAGCGCTCGCGGGCGACGGAGCTTCCGCGGAGGCCGCTGCGAGCGTGCTGAAGCGAGGTGGCGCTGCGTCGGCGTCGGCGGTCATCGAAGCCTACCGCGCGCTCGACGATCGGGGCCGCGCGCGCGCCATCGATGTGCTGTCGGCGTCGGACTGCGCTGCGATCGCCTCGTTGCTCACGACGGCGCTCGGGGACGCAGACGCCACCGTGGCGCGCAAGGCGAGGAGCAAGCTCGAACGGTGCGGAAAGGCTGCGGCGCCGGCCCTCGTCGAAGCGCTTCGCGGCTCCGATTTCGAGGCGCGCGGCCGGGTTGCTTCGCTGCTGGCATTGCTGGCGCCGAGCCTCGCGCTCGACGCCCTCGCCGGCGGACTCGGCGAAGGGCCTGCTGGCGTTCGGGCCGAGGTGCGCAGGGCGTTCGCGCTCGCTTCGCGCTCGGCCACGGCCGGCAAACTGGGCGCGCTGCTCGACGGGCCGGCGCCGCGCCCGGAGGCGAAGATCGAGCTGCTCCGCGCGCTCGAGCCGAGGCTCGCGGAGCTGGGCATTCACGCGTCATCGGCGCTGTCGTCGGCGCTGGCCGGGTCACCTGACGACCGCACGCGCTACCTCGCGATCGGGCCGGCCGCGACCCTGGCCCGCGCGCATGATGCAGCCGCGATCGCGACCCTGCTTGCGCTGCTCACGCGCGACGTTCAGGCGTCCGTACGCGCGCGCGCCGCGGAGCAGGCTGCGGACATCCCCGAAGCGATCCCTGCGCTCGTGGCGCTGCTCGGCGACCCCGATCCGCGCGTGCGCGCGGCGGCTGCCGGAGGCGCAGGCGGGCCGCGCGCTTCGGCGCCGCTCGCGAAGCTGCTGGCGGCCGATGCGTGGACGTTCGTGCGTCTCGCGGTGGCCGAGCGCCTCGCCGTGGCCGGCCCCTCGGCCGACGTGGATG
This sequence comes from Myxococcales bacterium, assembly GCA_947473045.1. Lineage (GTDB taxonomy): Bacteria > Myxococcota_A > Polyangia > Polyangiales > Polyangiaceae > JANYHY01. Next base: position 30,520 of record CANJCO010000053.1, read on the forward strand.
GCGCCCTCGCGACGGCCGCCGCCTCCGATCGCGCGTCGCCGGTGCGGTCGGCCGCGATCGCGTCCCTCGCTGCGCGCGGCGCGAAAGGCGCGATCGGCACCGTGCGCGCGCGGCTGGCCGACGAAGACGAAGCGCTCGAAACGCGCGTCGCGGCTGCTCGGGCTGTCGGCGTGCTGTGCGACCTTGCGAGCGTCGACAAGCTGACCGACCTCGCGGGTGAGGGCGCCGCCGCCACGGCCACGCCCGAAGCGCTGTCGTTGTCCCTGGCGGCTCTTGACGGGCTGTCGGCGTCGCGCCCCGCCGATCTGGCCAAACGCCTCGCGCCACTGCTCGACTCCAGCGTGAAGGCGCCTGTTCGCGCGGCCGCCGAGCGGGCGCTGGCGTCACCGGGTCGATGCGCGAAATGAGACTGAAAATAGGGAGATCGTGATGCGTTCGATAGCCACCGGCGAGGCCTTTGCGCTCATGAAAAAGGGCGTGGTCTACCTCGACGTTCGCACCGAGCAGGAGTTCGAGGCCGGGCACCCCGAGGGCGCGTGGAACTTGTCGGTCGCAGACCCTGATTTCGCGGTTGTCGCGTTCGCGTGCTTCGACGCTGCGGCGCCGATCATCGTCGGCTGCCGTTCTGGCGTTCGCTCGGTGGTCGCCGCGGAGATGCTGGAATCGGAAGGGTTCGCTGAGGTGTACGAGCTGCGCGCCGGATGGGACGGCGCGCGCGACGCGTTCGGGCGGGTGACCGAGATCGGCTGGCGAAAAACAGGGCTTCCGTGCGGATCGGGGCCTTCGCCGGATCGCGGTTCCGAGGCGCTCCGGGCGCGCCGTGCGCCCGCGCGCTGATAGTCGCGCAGCCACCTGAAACCCCTATTTTCGAGCCCGATCGTAGTCATCTGCCGCGGCGTTCACGACCGCAAGGTCCCGCGTTGCCTTCTCGCGATCGGCCACGAGCGCAGCAGTGAACATCGTCATTCCCCAGATGCCGTTGTCGCGCCTGCGAAACGCGTACCTGGTGCCGCGAGCGGTCACGACGGTCGCGCGGTCCCCTGAAATCTCGAGGCTCCTCGGTCCTGACAAGTCTCTGCGAAGGCGCGCGAGCCAACCCCTCGTCTCGGCGGTTTTGACGAACGCGTCCTCGCCGTCGAGGGTCTCTGCCATCGGTCGCAGCTCAGCGATGAGCGCCGCGCGCTCGTCTTGCGGGTAGCTCTTGAGCACGCGGGCGTAGGCCGCCTTGCGTGCGTCGCGAACGCTGATGCTCGCCCACTGCGCTTCGGTCTCGAGGTAGGGAAAAATCTCGCGCGCGTGCCCCTCCGAGAGCGACTTCGCGATCCGGCCGTAGGCTCCGTCGGGCGTGTCGCCGGGTGCGAACGGCACCCGCATCATGCGCGTCGCGATGAAAATCAGCGCCAACGCGAGGGCTGCGAGCGCGAGCTTCCACTTCACGATGCCCGATGTCCTAGCAAAGCGGGGCGCCCCTTTGCTACAGGCGCGTCCGTGCTGTTCGGCGTCCGCGTGGTCGTGGTGGTGCCGGCCTACGCCGAGCAGGAGCGCATCGCCGCCGTGGTTGGCGGGCTGCCGCGCTTCGTGGATCGGGCCTTCGTTGTCGACGACGCGAGCCCCGACGCCACGTCCGAGGCTGCCGAGCGTGTGGGGGATGCGAGAGTCTCGGTGGTTCGCCACCAGCGAAATCTCGGCGTCGGAGCCGCGATCGTCACCGGCTACCGGCATGCGCTGCGCGAGGCCGGATCGCAAAACGATGCGTTCGTGGTGATGGCTGGCGACGGACAGATGGACCCGGACGATCTTCCAGCGCTGGTGGCCCCGATCGCGCGCGGCGAGGCGGGCTACGCCAAGGGCAACCGATTCGCTCATGCCGATGCCGCCGTCATGCCGCTCGGGCGTCGCGTCGGCGGGGAGGTGTTCTCGCGCGCGACCAGCCTCGCGATCGGGCAACGCGTGCGCGACAGCCAGTGCGGCTACACGGCGATCGCGCGCTGGGCGTGCGATCGGCTCGATTTCGCCGCGCTCTGGCCGGGCTACGGCTACCCGAACGATTGGCTTGGCTCGCTCGCGCGCTCGCGCGTTCCGATCGCGGAAGTCGTGGTCCGGCCGATCTATGCCGGAGAGGCTAGCGGCCTGCGTCTGCGCCACCTGCCGCGCATTGGCTGGCTCGTGGGCCGCTCGGCCCTTCGGCGCGCGATGCGGCCCTGATCGCTGGGCTCCAGCAGGCCGTTGAACAGCGGCCTGCCAGCCGTTCAGCTCGGGGAGGCACGCACCTCCCCGCAACGAAAAAGCGCGGTTTTTCGGGGGCCCCACCCGACGCGATCCGCTTTGCGAACCTCTAGCAGGCCGTTGAAGAACGGCCTGCTAGCCTTTCATCTCGGGGAGGTATGCACCTCCCCGCCCCGAAAAACGCGGTTTTTCGGGGTCCCCACCCCACGCAATTGGCTTCGCCAATTACTATCAGGGTGTTTTTCAACACCCTGCT